>NZ_CP134499.1:640525-1281050 GCF_031764535.1 Pseudomonas sp. SG20056 | reverse complement strand
TGCTGGAACAGGTAATCGATGGCCACACTGAGGAAGTGGTTGGCCGGCAACAGGCCGACGCTCGGCGCAACGATGCCGTGGCGGTCGTAGTCGGTGTCGCAAGCAAAGGCGATGTCGTAGCCGTTCTTCAGGCCGATCAGACGCTGCATGGCATGGCTGGAGGACGGATCCATGCGGATCTGCCCGTCCCAGTCCAGGCTCATAAAGGCGAACTGCGGATCGATGATCTCGCTCACCACGTCCAAATTGAGGCCGTACTGCTCGGCGATGCGGCCCCAGTAATGCACGCCGGCGCCACCCAACGGGTCGACACCCAGGCGCAGGCCCGCCGCGCGGATCGGGGCGAAGTCGATGACGTTGCCCAGGTCATTCACATAGCTGGCGAGGTAATCGTATTCCTGCACATTGGCCGCCTGTCGCGCCTGCGCCAAGGGCATGCGCTTGACCTCACGCAGGCCGCCTTCAAGCAACGCATTGGCGCGGTTCTGCACCCAGGTGGTGATATCGCTGTCAGCCGGGCCGCCGTTGGTGGGGTTGTACTTGAAACCGCCGCTGTCCGGCGGGTTGTGCGAGGGGGTGATGACGATGCCATCGGCCAGGCCAGCACTGCGACCCTGGTTGTGTACCAGGATGGCCTGGCTGATTGCCGGCGTCGGGGTGAACTCACCGCCGGCAGAGATCATGGTCTGCACGCCATTGGCTGCCAGCACTTCAATCGCGCTGTCCAGCGCCGGTTGTGACAGCGCATGGGTGTCGGCGCCGATAAACAACGGGCCGCTAATGCCCTGGGCCACCCGGTAATCACAGATCGCTTGGCTGATCGCCAGCACATGGGCCTGGTTGAAGCTGTAAGCCAGGGAGCTGCCGCGATGCCCGGAGGTGCCGAATGCCACGCGCTGGCTGGCCACGCTCAGGTCCGGCTGCAGATCGTAATAGGCCGCCAGCAGCGCAGTGATATCAGTCAACAGGGACGCAGGTGCCGGCTGACCGGCCAAAGGGTGAATACGCGGGCTCACAACAGGCTCCAAAAATGATCGGACGGTGAAAAGTGCGCCAGTCTAGCAGCCCAACCGGGTAATCCCGAGAGGCTTTATATCGAAGCGCGCTAGGTGCGATAGCGCACTGACAAGCCCTCTGCAAGCAGCGTATCTAATACTCAGCCCCCGTATTTGCGCCCGCATGGGACTTGCTCAGAGGTGACCATGGACAGACCAACCCAGCGCCAACCCGCCCCACACCCGAACGGCTTGGCCCGCTGATTGGCCATGCCGCGCATCCTGAGCGAAAGCTCACTTAACGGGCAGTAAACCTATTGCAGTTGTCGACGTTAGCGCGGGTCAGCTCGCGGCCGGACGTTGTGCGTTGGAGAAGGCACGTGGACACGTCCATAAACGGGGAGAGATGACATGCACAGGCTCGGATACATCCACGCGATAGCCGGCAGCATCGCCCTGATCCTGCCAGCCTTGCTGGCTGGCAACGCCTCTGCCGAGCTCTTTGCGCCAGAAGTGTTCGGCCGCGCGCCACAGCACGTGACAACCACAGAACCGGCGCAGCGCTACAACCTGCACAACGCCAGGCTGCAACCGGAACCAGAGAATACTGAACTCAACAGCAGCAAGGCGCGTCTATACGACCGCTGGATCAGCCTGCCGGTAAACGCGCCGCAGTACGACCAGCCGCCACCGCCACGGCTGCGCTTCTGAGCGCGCAACCACACAGCACCTCCCACGATGCTTAACGCCATATCGGCAACGCAGGCGCCTCACCCGCACCGCGTAATGTTGTTCACGGAGGAATAGGCATCATGGCTAATCGCGTTCTGATCATTACCGGCAATACCGACGACGCCGCGACCTTGGAAGATGTTCTGGATAGAGCCCAGGACGGCCCGTTCCTGATTGAGTGGGTGACCAGCCTGGCGCAGGCCCTGCAGCGCCTGGAAAGCCATCGCAAAGAGCCCATCGACGCGATCATGGTTGATCTCGATCTGCCGGACAGCCAGGGTTTGGCCACCTTCGATCAGCTGTTCGTCCTCGCCTCCAGCATTCCGATCCTCACGCTGAGCACCCTGGAGGATGACCAGCAAACCTGGGACGCCATTCAGCGTGGTGCCCAGGGTTGCCTGTCCAAGGGCCACTTCAACAGTTACCTGGTGCCGCAATCGCTGCGCAATATCATCCAGCGCAAGGCGGTGGAAGAGGCGTTGTTCATCGAAAAAGCCCGCGCATCACTGACCCTCAACTCGATCAGTGATGCGGTAATCAGTACCGACCTGCAGGGCAACGTCGACTACCTCAACAGCGCCGCCGAACATATGACTGGCTGGCAACTCGACGAAGCCCATGGCCTACCGATCGACAGCGTGATGCACCTGGTCAACGATAAAAGCCGCGAGGCGGTGGCCAACCCCATCGTCAAGGTGCTGCAGCACGATGAGAGCAAACTGCTGGCGGCAGGCACGATACTGATCCGCCGCGATGGCAGCGAGTCCGCCATCGAAGATTCCGCCGCGCCGATCCATGATTCGGCCGGGCGCCTCAAGGGTGCGGTAATGGTCTTCCATGACATGACCGCCGCCCACGCCATGACCGAAAAGATGGCCCATCTGGCGCAGCATGACGCCCTGACCAACCTGCCCAACCTGCCCAACCGCGCCTTGCTCAATGACCGCATCAACCAGGCGATCGCTCTGGCCGAGCGCCGCAGCAGCCATCTGGCGGTGCTGTTTCTCGACCTGGATAACTTCAAGCACATCAATGATTCGCTTGGCCACGGCGTCGGCGACCAGCTGCTGCAAGCGGTAGCGCTGCGCTTGAGCGACTGCGTGCGCAGCTCTGACACGGTCAGCCGTTTGGGCGGTGATGAGTTTGTGGTGCTGCTGAGCGAAAGCCACTCGGCCGACGATGCCGCGCGCACCGCCGAAAAAATCCTCAGTGTCCTGGCCATGAGCCACACCATTGGCCAGCAGCAACTGCACATTACCTCCAGCATCGGCATCAGCACGTACCCCAACGATGCCACGGATGCCGAAGGCCTGATCAAGAATGCCGACACAGCGATGTACCTGGCCAAGGAAGAAGGCCGTAACAACTACCAGTTTTTCCGCCAGGAGATGAATGTTCACGCAGTTGAACGCCAGTTGATCGAAGCGCACCTGCGCACGGCCATGGAAAACAGCGAATTTATCCTTCACTACCAGCCGAAGATCGACCTGCACAGCGGCAGAATCACCAGCGCCGAAGCGCTGATCCGCTGGCAGCACCCGGCATGGGGCATGATTCTGCCGGCGCGGTTTATTCCGGTGGCCGAAGCCTGCGGGTTGATCGTGCCACTGGGCCGCTGGGTGCTGCTGCAAGCCTGCGCCCAGGCCAAACGCTGGGAGAACTGCGGCTATGCCCTGGATTCGGTGGCGGTGAACATCTCGGCCCTGGAGTTTCGCCGCAAGGACTTTGTCGACAGCGTGGAAAGCGCCCTGAGGGTCACCGGCCTTAAGCCCAACAACCTGCAGCTGGAGATCACCGAAAGCGTGCTGATGCGCGACGCCCAGGCCAGCGCCACGATCCTGCAGCAGCTGAAGACCCTCGGCGTACAACTGGCGGTGGACGATTTCGGCACCGGTTACTCCAGCCTCAGCTACCTCAACCAATTCCCCATCGATGTGCTGAAAATTGATCGTTCCTTTGTGCAGGACATCCACAACAGCAACGGCATTATCGTCAGCGCCGTGATCGCCATGGGCAACAGCCTGAAACAGCGAGTAATCGCCGAAGGGATCGAAGAAACCGCGCAGCTGGAGTTTCTGCGCAGCCATCACTGCAGCGAAGGCCAGGGCTTTCTGTTCAGCCACCCGGTCAGCGCGGATCAGTTTGCCAATCTGCTGCGCAGCGGCATCAGCTCGCCGATCAATACGCTTTACCAGACAACGGGCACCCTGGGTTAAAACTGCGCGCGGTAGTCGGCCTGCAGCGCGGCATAACACTCGCAGGCGGCCAGCTCCAACCCGGCGCGGTCAAGGATATGAATCTCACCGCGGCTATAGCTGATCAATCCGCGTGCCTGCATGGCTGCGGCGGCAATCGATACACCACTGCGGCGCACGCCGAGCATGTCAGCAAGGTACTCATGGGTCAGGTGAAAATGATCGGCATGCGCACGGTCGTGGGTCATCAGCAGCCAACGCGCCAGGCGTGGCTCGATTTCATGGAAATGCGTACAGGCTGCGCTCTGCGACAGCTGCGTCATCACCACATACAGGTAGCGCTTGAGCGCACGTAGCAGCGCCGGGCTACTCAACAGCTCCTGCTTGAATAACTGACTGCTGATACGCAAGGCACTGCCCGAACCCTGCACCACCGCGCGCATGGGCGCCTGGCCAATGCCCAGGGCAAGGGTTGCGCCCAGCATGCCTTCATTGC
Source organism: Pseudomonas sp. SG20056 (assembly GCF_031764535.1). Taxonomy (NCBI): domain Bacteria; kingdom Pseudomonadati; phylum Pseudomonadota; class Gammaproteobacteria; order Pseudomonadales; family Pseudomonadaceae; genus Pseudomonas; species Pseudomonas sp. SG20056. The sequence continues at coordinate 1,276,632 of NZ_CP134499.1, read as the reverse complement.
CGATCAGGCCCATCTCCAGCGGCTGATGCCCATCGAGGGTGGTCACCAGCGAGACAAAGCCACTCAGCGGAAAATACACATGGCGAATCGGCTGGTTGGCTTCATGCAACACGTTGCCGAAAACCAGGTCCACAGGTTCGCAGCCATTTAGCAGTTGTTTGCGTTGTTTGCTGGGCAGCCCTTCGATCAGAAGGCTGAGGATTTGCAGCGGTGCTTTAACAGACATTCACTTGTCCCGAGCACGACGCTTGCCAAAAAATGGCACGACAACGGTGCTTGACGCTATCGCCGCTGCAGTCTGCCTGAGCATTTGGCAAAGCTCTGTGCGCTGCGGCACTCAAGCCAAGCCATTAAATGGCTAACCGCGCGCGTAAGAGATTGGGGCTTTGGATGCGCTGGTTTTAAGGCAGTAGGCGGTCGGTTTCACGCTTGACCACGGCGTAACACTCACAGCTCAGGCTTTCCAGCTTGGCGCGATCGAGCACGGTGATCAGCCCGCGGCTGTAATCAATTACGCCTTGGCGATGCAGTTTGCCGGCGGCCTCGGTGACGCCCTCGCGGCGCACGCCGAGCATATTGGCGATCAGTTCCTGGGTCATGGCCAGCTTGTTGTCCCTCAACCGATCAAGCGACAACAACAGCCAGCGGCACAGCTGCTGATCAATCGAGTGATGACGGTTGCACACCGCCGTCTGCGCCATCTGGGTAATCAGCGCCTGGCTGTAGCGCAGCATCAGCTGCAGCATGTCGCCATGCCGGTTGAACTCTTCCTTGAAGCGTTTGCCGAGCACCCGATAAGCGCTGCCAGCACTTTGTACAAGGGCGCGACTGGTGGTGCTTTCACCGCCCATAAACAGCGCCACACCAATCACCCCGTCATTACCCACCACGGAAATTTCCGCCGACGCGCCGCTTTCCATCACATACAGCAGGGACACAATCGAATCGGTGGGAAAGTACACATGGCGCAGGGTATCGCCTGATTCGTAGAGCACCATGCCCAGCGGCATATCCACCAACTCAAGGTGCGGCAACAGACGCTCCAGCACTTCGTTAGGTAAGGCGGCAAGCAGGTGGTTTTGCTGCGGGTTGGGGGCTGCGGACATCACTGTCTCCGGTCTTCTAAGGCCTGTTGGCGATTGATATGCGCTCGCTACAGAGCCTTAACTGCACACAGCAGCATAATCCAATCTGTTTTTATATCTGTACGGTAGCGCACAGACAGCCCCTATGCTGAGCCGCTGCAAGCAGCGGTACGCTGTCCTTCGTGCAGGCCAGAAATAGGCCGATATGCAGCTTCTGCAGCCATTTGCGGCTATCCTTGCCGGCCTCTTTTCTGCCGCAGGATGAACCCAATGAAAGCCCAGCTTGAAGAACTGATCAGCAAAATAAGCTCGGGCTGCATGCTGCCGGAAGAAGTCACGCGCATCGCCGATGAGGCCGCACAGGCCTACGCCGATCCGCAGGCGTTTCTCGCCGCCAACCCGGACATCAATTTCGACGACAGCTTTCCCATTCCGCTGGGTGAATGGGTGGTGGTCGGCAGCCTTCCGGAGACTGTGCTGTTCCAGGCCGACAGCTATGACGCGCTGTTCCAGCAGATCACCGAATCGTTCGGACCAGAGGTGAGCTTTGTGCTCAAAGCCAAGCAACTGGCCAAGGTCGAGCCGCTGAAAGCGCTGAATCGCATTCAGGTGCAACTCGCCAGCCTCAGCCCGGAAACCAAGGGTTATGTGTTGCTGGATTTCAGCGAGCCGCTGGATGACGAGCTGCAAGCCGTACTGGTGTACAGCACGGACTTGGCGCGGGTGATGGAGCTGGCAGTGGAAGTCGGCATCTACGCCGCGCCGGCCTATGAAGCACTTAAAGCCGCGCAAGACGCCGAGTAAACGAGAAGTTAGCCAGGCCAACGGCCTGGCGATCAGGAATGGTTGCGACGCAACTCCGCCAGCTTGGCCGCCAAAGCGTCCAGCTCGGCGCTCTGCCCGGGCGGCAGTTGGCGCAGTACTGCCTGACTCAGACGCATCTGTTTGATAAACCGCCGGCAGTGCTGACACATCGCCAGGTGCAAGCGCACGGACATGCGTTTACCCAGGCCCAACTGGCCATCAATAAACTCACTGGAGTGGGCCACCAACTCCTTACAACTCAACATTGGCCAGTCTCCTCAAAATGCTCCAGGGTGGCGAATACCTTGAGACGCGCGCGGTGCAGCAGCACCCGCACATTGGAGAGCGAGACCTGCAAAAGATTACAGATTTCTTCCAACTCCAACCCTTCACGCTCACGCAGGTGCAGCACGCTGCCCTGCAACTCGGACAGGCTGGCCAGGGTTTTCTCCAGGCATTCGCGTAATTCGTCCTCGGTCAGCAGGGCTTCCGGGGAGTCGTGATGCCAGGCATGCGGCGCCAGCAGCCAATGGCCATCCGAGCTGAATCGCTCATCACCAATGCTGCCGTGGGGCGAGGGAATGTCGTCGAGCAGCACTTCACGGCGATTGCCCTTGAGACGGGTTTTCGCGGTGTTGGCGGTGATAGTCAGCAGCCAGGTCTTCAGGCTGGAGCGCTCCTGAAAGCCATCGAGGCTGCGCACCACGGCCAGCCAGGCGTCCTGCACCACTTCATCGGCATTACGGCTGCCGACAATGGCAAAGGCCACCGCGCGCATTGCCCCCTGATAGGTGGCAACCAGCTCGCGGTAGGCCTTCTGCTCGCCTGCACGCAGACGCGTGAGCAGCGCCTGATCAGCCGGGTAATCCATCAATGCTTACGCAGGATCACGCTACCAATCGAATAACCTGCGCCGAACGAGCTGAGCACACCGAGGGCGCCGCTCGGCAGGTCTTCCTGGTATTTGTGCAGGGCGATTACCGAACCGGCCGAGCTGGTGTTGGCGTAGGTGTCGAGAATCACCGGTGCTTCGCCTGGCTCGGCATCACGACCCAGCAGCTTGCGTGCGATCAGCAGGTTCATGTTGAGGTTGGCCTGGTGCAGCCAGAAGCGCTTCACATCGCCGACGTTCAGCTTGTTCTCGGCCAGGTGCGCGGCAATCAGCTCGGCAACCATCGGGCAGACATCCTTGAACACCTTGCGCCCTTCCTGAACGAACAGCTTGTCACGGGCGCCGACGCCCTCTTCCGCACAGCGGTTGAGGAAGCCGAAGTTGTTGCGGATGTTGTTGCTGAACTGGGTGATCAGCTTGGTGCCGACGATATCGAACTGGTAGTTCGAGGTGGCTTGGTCGGCGCGCTCGATGATGACCGCCGTGGCGGCGTCACCGAAGATAAAGTGGCTGTCGCGGTCACGGAAGTTCAGGTGGCCGGTGCAGATTTCCGGGTTGACCATCAGAATCGCGCGGGCCTGGCCCAGCTGCACGCTATTGGCAGCAGCCTGGATGCCGAAGGTGGCGGAGGAACAGGCCACGTTCATGTCATAACCGAAACCCTGGATGCCCAGTGCGGCCTGCACTTCAATCGCCACCGCCGGGTAGGCGCGTTGCAGGTTGGAGCAGGCCACGATCACCCCGTCGATATCGGCGGCAGTCTTGCCGGCGCGGGCCATGGCGTCTTTGGCGGCGCCTACGGCCATTTCGCAGAGGATGCCCCAGTCTTCATTGCTGCGCTCCGGTAGGCGCGGCGCCATGCGCTTGGGATCGAGGATACCGGCCTTGTCCATGACAAAGCGGCTCTTGATACCCGAGGCTTTTTCGATGAAGCCACTGCTCGACTCGCTCAGCGCTTCGACTTCACCACTGGCGATGGCCGCGGCGTTGTCGGCATTGAATTGCTGGACGAAGGCGTTGAACGACTCGACCAACTCATCGTTGGAAATACTGTTTGCCGGGGTATAGAGGCCGGTACCACTGATCACGACGTTATGCACAGTCATTCCTCTTGTTCTTCGCCGCAGGCAGCGGCCAATTATGCAATACGCCCAGGGCAGGCTAGGCCATGGGCAAAAAACGGCTGACAGGCTCAGCAAACTCGATCCATGAAACGTCCTGTTACGAGCCACGGAGTTTGCCACAGCCAGAGGTGCTTCGTCCGCTCAGCACGTCAGGACAACTGCAACAAGCTGTCGGCTACTGAGGCAAAGATGCTCACAACGTGGCGCAAGACACATCGCGCAAGCGCCCGCGCAATGGCGCCTGGATGACCTCACCCGTCCGGGTGATAGCTGATTGTCGGACAATCTATATGCTCGCCCTTCCCTAATAACAAGAAAGGTTTCCGTCATGCGCAAGCTGCTGCTATTGCTGGTGCTGAGTTTTGCCCCCTTGAGCCAGGCTGCCGTGGGTGTATTCCCCGACAGCACCTTCCAGAATCTCGACCACGGCCTGTACTGGTTCGGTTACGGCGACAGCTGGCAGAAGGCCGTGCCCGGTCAGAGCAATGCCTATTACGTGGCCAGCAAGCCGACGCTGATCTATATCCATGGCTGGCAGAACGGCTCAACGCAAAAGAAGAACCGCGAAACCTTCAACCGTAAGGATGCCGGCGGCCCCGATCTGGACCTCGCCCACGCCTGGCTGGCAGCCGGTTACAACGTCGGCGTGCTGTACTGGAACCAGTTCGCCGATGAAGGTGAAGTGAAGGATGCCGAGGCCAAGATCTGGACCGCCAGCGGCCCGCGCGCCATGCGCTGGCGCAACAGCAGCGGGGTTTACGCCAGCGGCCCCAGCCAATCGGCCAGCGATCTGCTGTTCAACAGTTACAAAGCCAACCTGGCCGGCTACAGCGGCAGCAACATCCGCATTGCCGGGCATTCGCTGGGCAACCAAATGGCCATCGTCCTGACCAAGAAGATCAGCGATGCGGTCAGCGCCGGAACCGTTAATAGCAAACTGCTGCCCAAGCGCGTCGCCCTGCTCGACCCCTTCTACTCCAACAACGCGAAAAACTACCTGGGCAACAAGTGGGTCGGCGAAGTCTGCCGTACCTATGTCAACGCGCTGAAAACCAAGGGCGTGATCTTCGAGACCTACCGCACCTCCGGGGCCAGCAGCACCGGTTTTATCGGCGATAGCAATACGGGGCTGATGAACATGACCGCCTTCAGCGAGCTCAAGCCCTGGTACTTCAACGCCACGCAACTGACCGAGAAACACAATGCCGCCGTATGGCACTACCTGTGGTCGTTCAGCAGCAACCCACCGCTGATCAGCGGCACCAGCAGCCAGGCCGCTTCGGCGAAAACCAGCGACAGCCGCATCAGCACCTTGATGAATGGCAGCAAGAAACTGGTCCACGATCAGGGTGCCTATACCAAGGAGCCATCTGACGATAACTTCAAGGAGGCCAATCGCTGATCCCCGTGCGCCGCTCAAGCCGATGAATGCGACCGTGCGACTTAAGCCGGCTTGACTATCCGGGCACAGCATGAAAAAACAGAGGTTCGCAGGGCCGCACAGGCCCTGCACTCTTGCGTTTCTGGATACCTGTCTTATGGCCCTGCATACCTGGCTGATCTTTCTTACGGCAGTGTTTGGCCTGTCGCTGACTCCAGGCCCCAATGGCCTGCTCGCGCTCAGCCATGGCGCCTTGTATGGCCACCGCAAAACCCTGTTTACCGTCAGCGGCGGCGTGCTGGGATTTACCCTGCTGATGGCCTTGTCGATGCTCGGTATCGGCACCCTGCTGCAAGCCTCGGCACAGGCCCTCACCATCCTCAAATGGCTCGGCGGCGCCTACCTGATTTGGCTCGGCATTCAGCTCTGGCGCGCGCCGCCACTGCACCTCGCGATGGCCGAAAAAGCAGCCGAGAGCAGCGGCTTCAAGCTGTTTCGCCAGGGCCTGCTATCGGCATTGTCCAACCCCAAGGTGATTCTGTTTTTCGGCGCCTTTCTGCCGCAGTTTCTCGACCCACGCGGTGACCTCTTACTGCAGTTCGCCATCATGGCGCTGACCTTTGCCGTGGTTGAAGGCAGTGTTGAATACCTGCTGGCGCGAATGGCCCATCGCGTGCGGCCCTGGCTGCAACGCAGTGGCAAAGGCTTCAATCGCTGCTGCGGCGGGCTGTTTGCATTGATGGGCGCAGCCCTGCCGATGACCCGCTGAAGCGCCTACAGCGCAAAGGACCTGCCTTGGTGTCCAAGCTGTTAACTGCCCTGCTGTTGCTCACCCTGAGCGGCGCATCATTGGCCGCCGAGCGGGCGCTGCGCTTCTCGATCAACGACAGCTGGGCCATGCCCATGGTGCGTATCAAAGACGGCAAGGCAGTGGAAGGCATTCTGGTCGACTTGCATCAGCGTCTGGCCGCCAAGGTTGGCCGCAAAGCCGAGATGGTGGTGATGCCGCGTATGCGCGTACAGCAGGCGCTGGAAAACGGAGAAATTGATATGCGTTGCTACGTCAGCCCGAACTGGGTCAACAGTGGCCACTATCGCTATATCTGGAGCCTGCCCTTTATGACCCAGCGTGATGTGCTGGCAGGCGTTACGCCCGAGAAACTGGAGCCCGAGCAACTACTCAATGAGCGCCTGGGCACCGTCCTCGGCTTCACCTATCCACGCCTGGAGCCGCTGTTCGCCAGCGGCCAGATCCAGCGTGAAGACGCCCGCACCCAAGACCAGGTGCTGCTCAAACTCAGTGCCCGGCGCTACCGCTACGCCATCAGCAACGAACTCTCGCTGCACTGGTTCAACCGCCACCAAGCGCCCGGGGAAAGACTGCACCACCTGAGCGAAGTGGCTACCGACCCCATCGCCTGCATCGTCCGCGATGCCCCGGATGTCCCGACCATGGCCCTGCTGCGCGCCATGGTGCAGATGAAACAGGCTGGCGAATTCGACGAGTTGCTGGCTCGATACCGCTGACCTCAAGCCCATATACGCGACCACCGATCGGCCCCGAGCTTGCCGCGCCCCTAATAGTTAGTTAGCCTAACGAAATATAACGGAGAGCAAGCATGCCGATCACCGACAGCCTTAAACGCCTGCAATGGCACATGTGGCACCACTGGCGGCGGTACGCCCAGCACAGCGGCAGCATGGAGCTGAGCAACAGCGAGCTGGACTACCTGTATGCCCTGATGTCCGCCGAAAACGGCCTGCGCCTGACCGAACTGGCCGAACGGATGAACGTCAGCAAGGCCAGTGCCAGTGCCATGGCCAGCAAGCTGGAGGCACGCGGATACCTGCAGCGCCTGCCCTGTAGTGAAGACGGCCGCGCCATGCGCCTGATGGCCACGGCCAAATCCAATGCGCTGGAACAGGAAGAGCGCGATGTCTACGTGCAAACCGCCGCCAGCCTTGAACAAAACCTCAGCACTGAAGAGATGCAGCAGCTGAGCCAGTTACTCGCCAAAGCCTGCCAGACCCTCGAAATCGGCTGACCCAGCCGCGCAACCGTTTACCCGTGCCCCCCTATGAACAACAGTCAAAGCATCACCCGCACCTTCTGGCGCTACAGCATCCCGGCCATCGCCGCCTTGATGATCAGCGGACTGTACATGGTCGTGGACGGCATCTTTATTGGCCACGCCATGGGCGCCACCGGGTTGTCGGCGATCAACATGGCCTGGCCGCTGTCCGGAGTGATGCTGGCCATCGGCATGATGATCGGCATGGGCGGCGGCGCTCAATGCTCCCTGGCCCAGGGCGCCGCGCAGTGGCCGCAAGCACGCAGCTACCTGGCTCAGGCACTCTGGCTGCTGGTTCTCTTGGGCATCCCCACAGGCGTGCTGGTGGTGCTGAATGGCCCGGCGTTTATGGCCATGCAAGGCGCCGAGAACGATCTGGCACAACTGGGCAATGACTACCTGCTAGTGCTCGGCTGGGTCACGCCTTTGGTATTCGGCTCCATCGCCCTGCCCCTGCTGGTTCGCAACCTCGGCGCACCGCGCCTGGCGACCCTGGCCATGCTGGTGGGCGCGCTCGCCAACGTGGCACTGGACTACCTGTTCATCATCGAACTGCAGTGGGGTCTGCACGGTGCCGCCTTGGCCACTGTGATCGGCGAAAGCCTGTCAGTGCTGATCTGCCTGGGTTTTATCTGCAGCCGGCACAACCCGCTGCAGATGCCCCTGACCGCCTGCACCTTCAACCTGCGCAAAAGCCTGGACACCCTCACCACCGGTTTCTCCAGCATGTTGATGTACCTCTACATGAGCCTGGTGGTGGTGCTGCACAACCTGCTGTTTATGCACTACGGCAGCCCCTTGCAGGTTGCCGCCTACGCCATCGCCGGCTACCTGATGGCCTTCTACTACATGTTTGCCGAAGGCGTGTGCGGCGGTATGCAGCCCCTGGTCAGTTACTTCTACGGTGCCCGCGAGCCGGACAAGGTCCGCCGCGTACTGCGCCTGGGTCTGCTCACGGCAGTGGGCAGCGGCGTGCTGATGACTGCAGCGCTGTTGCTCCTGCCAAGGCTGTTTGCCGGAATTTTCAGCGGCAGCGACCAAGCCCTGCTGGATGCCAGCGTGTTGGGCCTGCGCCTGCATCTGTTCGCCATGTTCCTTGATGGTTTTATCATCCTCGCGGCGAGCTTCTTCCAGGCCATGGGCCAGGCCCGCTACGCCACGTTGGTGACGGTGGGCAATATGCTGATCCAGCTGCCCTTCCTCGCGCTGATGCCACTTCTGCTGGGCCTCAACGGCGTATGGCTGGCCCTGCCGCTGTCCAACGTCTGCCTGAGCCTGGTGGTGATCTGGATGCTGCGGCGCCAGTTGCAGCAGCTAAAAACGCTCGATAGCGCTGCCTAAGCGCAAAACCTGAGCAGCCGCTGTAAGTGACGCACGAGCAAGTGCGTCACTTACAGCCTTCAAACCTTGCAGATAACAACCCAACTACAGCGCACAACGCGCACAGGAGCGAATGCAGTTGTTATCAAGCACCGCTCGCTCAGCCTGGATCGCCAACCTTGAGCACCAGCCGGATGCCGCGCAGTCCCTGCTCGCGCTCACGCTGCAAGGCATAGCTGGCCAGCTCAGCCATGGCCCGGCGATGCACATAGGCCAGGCTGTCGATCAGCGTCGCGCTATTGCGCAGGAACTCGACCGGCTCGCCGGCCTGGGCATTTAGCCGTGGGCAGCGCAGACGCAGATAACCGCCCAGCGTGCTGCCATCAAGCAGGGTCTGGGGCGTTTGATCCGCCGCTTTGAGCAAGCGCAGGGCCAAATCTTGATAGCGCGACAAGGCATCCTGGCTCAAGCGCTCAGTCAGGCTGTCGGGAGTCTGCTGATGCCAATCCAGAAAGCGTTCGGCCAGTTCGCGGGCCTCCAGCAGGCGCGCATAGTCGACATACAGCTTGCTCAAATGCAGCGCCAGACGCGCTGTTTCACGCAGCGCCGTGGTTGCATTCGCCAGGCTCAGCTCCAGGCGACGCCGGTATAACGAAGCAGCCAGGAGCAACTGCAGCTGCGCCGGGGTCTTGCCCTCATCGATCTGCCGATACAACGGCAAGTGCTTAGCCGGATCAAACGCCTCGCTGTCACTGAGTCGTGCGGTCACCCCATTGCGCTGCAACTCGCCACACCAGGCCAGCGCCACACGCTGGTCTTCCTGCGCTTCAGCCTGAGTCCAGGCCTGAGTAATTTCCGGAGACAGGCGCCGCAACTCGTCAATCACCGCCTGCCAGCCCAGCGCGGCATGCGCCGCCTGCACCGGCTGATGCAGCGCCAGCCAGGGCAGATTGCGCCATTGCCGGCCTGTCCACTCCCAGAGCTGATCAAGCGCCTCTTCACGCTGGGCGCTGATCTGGAAGATCTGCTGGCTGTCCTGTAACTGCTGCTCGTCATAGTCCAGGCCCAGCTCCGCGTAGTAAGCCTCGGTGACACGCTGACAATGCTCGGCGAAGTGCTCGAACAGAACGGCTGCCGGGCGGGCGTCATGCAAGTAGCCGGGCGCCTGCAGGGCTTCACTGTGCTGGATACGCGCCAGATCGGCAGGGTGAGTATGCCAATAGCGGGTACTGCCCTCTTCGAGGCTCCGCTCCATCTGCTGCCGAGTGGCCTGGCTCAGGCTGGAGGTCTTCTCGGCAGTGGCGTGCGGCATATCGCGCAGCAGGCGACGCTCGCGCCAGGTACGGGCATTCTGCTGATCCACTTCACGCCAGGCCCAGGACAGCGCGCGCAACTGCAAGGCACTGCCACGAAACGCCGCACTCCCGGCCAGCAAACTCTCGTAACGGTCGGCGTCGAACTCCATCTGCCGCGACAGCGAACGGGACAGGCGAAAGCTCAGCCAGAAACAGCCACGCATCAGCAGCCGCGACAGCTCGATTCCCTGCTGCGCCACCCAGATGGCAAGCTGCAGAATCCACCAGGGATCGTTCTCCAGCCATTCCTGCAGGCGATCATCCCAAGGGTCGCGACTATTACTGCGCACTTCCAGCCAGGCATTAACCGAGTTGATCAGGAAGTTACAGCGCATGCCCAGCCGCTGAGCAAAGTGGCCAAACTCGTGCCCCAGTAAGCCGACAAACTGCTGCACGCTCATCCCGGCAACCAGTGGCATGCCGATGGTCAGCACCTTGCGGCCAGAGAAGAATCCACTCCAGCCATTCTCGAAATGCACGCTGGCATTCACGTCATTGGACAGCTGGACCGCCACCGGTGGGCGCAGGCCAATCGCCTGACACAACTGGTTGATTACCAGCTGCAAACGCGGTTCGCAGGCCAGGTCCAGCTCCAGCGGTTCATCACCACGCTGGCTGGGTAGAAAGAATGGCCGCGCCATAAACAGCAGCAGAATGCCGCCGCTGATTGCGGGCACGCCATAGATGCAAAGCAGCAACCAGATATTACGCAAACCGCCGAGGTATTCGTGGATATGCAGCAAGTACCAGGCAAGCCCAGCACCCAGTCCAATCACCAACCCCGCATAAAGCGTCGGCACCAAGAGGCAGCAGAGCGTGACCAGAAACAGCTGCAAGGCATACGTCGGGCTGGGCCGGGCACGCTTAAGCCCCTTCTGGGCTAATTCCTGTAGAACCGTCAGAGGGTCGACCGCCGCAGGCGCGGCAACCTCCTCGACCGAGACGGCCAGACCTGCCTGTTGTAACCGAGTGCACCAGCGCTCGGCACTGGGCCGATCCAAACCACTTTTGACCACACGCCGTGCCGGCGGCAGCAAGGCCTTCACCTGGGCCTCAGAGAACTTCAGCTGCGTCTGTAAATGCTGAGCAATCTGCTCAGACGTATACCCAGGCAAGGCCCGGCCACTCAGCACAACACGGAACGACACGGCGATCCCTCGCTACAAATTGAAATAGATGAGCAGATTAACAAAGCGTGCAGCACTCGCGGCCGGTCACATAGGGCTCAGGTCACCGACAGCTGGGCAGTATTTACGGGGGTCGCACGTTCATCTAAAACCCGCGCCTCAGGTTGGCCATTCCAGACCTGCAACGGCCGTTCGGCACCCTTCAGTAACCAACCACTGCGCCCACCCACCAGGGTACTGACCGCATGCGCACGGCCAAATGGATTGTGCCGAGCCAGCAACAATACGCTGTCACGCAGCCAGGCCAGGCTGCGGCTGTGAGATTGGAACAGTGGCGTGAGCAGGCGGCTGGCTTGGCGGTAATAACGCAGGTGATCACGCCGGCTGCTGGCATAGGCGGCGAATACCGCTGACCAGTCGCAGTCGTTTGGGGTGCGTTGTGTGGTGACAGCGGCGGACAAGGCAGCCGCATCCACCAGTGCCATATTCGCGCCCTGGCCCAGTTGTGGGCTCATGGCGTGTGCGCAGTCGCCGATGGCGATCACCCGGCCGTCGTGCCACTGCTGCATGCGCACATCGGCATACACCGCCTGGCTGAGTTGCTCGGGACGTTCGATCAGTTCAACAAAGGGTTCGGCAGCGCTGCCCGCCAGTTGCAGCACCTGGGCTTTCCAGGCAGCCAAGCCGGCGTCACGCCAGGCGTCAAACTGCGCCACCGGCAGGCTCCAGAACAAACTGCTCAGCGCTTGCTCGCGGTTAAGGTGAGTACGCCCAGTGGGCATGATGCCGAACATCTGCGCGCAGTCGCGGTACCACTGGCGCAGGTCCGTGGTATCCGGTGCGTTTGGCGACAAAGCCGGGGTCGGCACAATGCTCCACAACGCGCCCCAAGGGTAAGGCTGCAACCACTGCTTGACCTGCATCTGCCCGCGCAGGGCCGAGCGCACGCCATCAGCCAGCACCAACGCGGCGAACTCGCCGAATGGCTGCTCGACGCCCTGTTCGTCCTGGCGATACAGCTGCACATGACTGCCATGCTGACTGAAACGGCTTATATACACGCCGGTTTCAACCGGCACACCGGCGTGCCGCGCTGCGTTGAGCAAGGCCGTGAGCAATACGCTGCGGTGAATGCCCATGCCGAAACTGCCGGGCTGCCAATGCGCGTAACGGGTATCGAGAATCACCCGGCCATTGGCCGAGGTGCCGTACAAGCGACTGACAGGAGCACCCAGGCCGCTGCACTCGGCAAATAGGCCCAACTGCTGCAGCACCGCCAGCCCCGAAGGTTGCAACAACACCCCAGCACCCACCGGCTGCAGCTGCGGCACTCGCTCCAGCAGGCGTACGCTGAAACCCTGACGAACGAGGAACAGCGCCGTGGCCAACCCCGCCGTACCGGCCCCGACAATGGCAATCGGCAATCCCTTCACGACCCGTCTCCGTTAATTAACCGAGCGGATTCTACCCTTGCTGCTTGCCCGCACAGCCATACGCAGTAGCAGATTGCCGCCAGTCTGAGCGCCAGCGCACATCAGAAAAGAAGGTTATCCGGGCGATGCGCGGGCCGATGCAGACGGCAGAAGTAGCCGGCGCCTGAAAGGGCACCGGCTAACTGAGGGTTACTGAGTAACTGGCAGGATGTCGAAACCTTTGCGGTTATCGCTGACGATGCGGAAGTTCTGCTGCGAGCCCGGCTCAACTTTCACGGCCAGTTCACGACGCAGGCGGCCCATGCCGCACAGGGTGTCGTCCATCTCGTCGATACCAATGCTCAGCACCCGTGTGCCGACCGGCACCTGAAAACGCACCTGCTCACCCACACCAATGCGTGCAGCCACCTTACGGTCAACCAGTACCGCCACATAGCAGCCGCCGCCCATGCCGCCGAAGTCGCGATTGACCTGCAACTGTCCGCCCTGCCCCAGCGGCACCTGATAGCCCAGCAAACGGTCCGCCGGCACAGGTTTGACATCCTCTGGCGCGGGCTTCCAGGACGAACAGCCGGCCAACAGCAGCAGCGGTAAAACGGCACAAATCAATCGCATGGGAGCCCTCCATGGGCGCAGAAAACAGCAAAGGGGAACAGCCAAAACGGCTTGAGTATTGCCCCTGGCGCGGCCGGCCTCAAGTACAGACTTTTGCGCCGCCGCAACCAGGCTTTTATCAACCGGCGATGCGTTTGAGCAGACGCGCCTGCAGCGCCGCCAGCTCTTCCGGAGTCGCCTTGCCGCCGGCATGCACGCTGAGCGTCTCGCCGGCATAGCGCGGCACAATATGCATATGAATATGAAACACCGTCTGCCCGGCTGGCGCGCCATTGAACTGCGCCACTTGCACCCCGGCAGGCTCCAGCTCGTCGACGATCACACCCGTAAGCTTCTGCACCACGGCCATCACCTTGCTCAGGCTGTCGCTGTCGATTTCCAGAATATTGCGCGCCGCAGAGCGCTTGGGGATCACCAGGGTATGGCCGAAGGACTGCGGAAACACATCGAGGAAGGCCAGTACATCCTCATCCTCGTAGAGCTTGTAGCAAGGGGCTTCGCCGCGGATGATCTGGGCAAAGATATTCTGGTTGTCGTATTCGCCGTGCAGGCTCATCGGGGTTCTCCAGTGTGCTGGGGTTGAGATGGCCCCAACCATACCGATTTCTGCACGCGGGGAAAAATCTGCAACCTGACCAAATGGCCAATCACCGTTATCCTGAGCCTTTCGCCACCTTAATCCGGAGCGCCCATGTCAGACCTTTCCGCCTACCCCATTACGCAAAAATGGTCCGCCCAGCACCCAGAGCGCCTGCAGCTGTATTCGCTGCCCACGCCCAACGGCGTCAAGGCCTCGATCATGCTGGAAGAGATCGGCCTGGCCTATGAGCCCCACCTGGTCAGCTTCGACACTAACGATCAGCTCAGTGAAGAATTCCTCTCGCTCAATCCCAACAACAAGATCCCGGCGATCCTCGACCCCAACGGCCCAGGCGGCAAACCGTTGGCGCTGTTCGAGTCTGGGGCGATCCTGATCTACCTGGCAGAGAAAACCGGCCAGCTCTTGGCACAGGACCCCGCCACGCGCTACGAAACCCTGCAGTGGCTGATGTGGCAGATGGGCGGCATCGGCCCGATGTTCGGCCAGTTGGGCTTCTTTCATAAATTCGCTGGCAAGGACTACCCGGACAAACGCCCACGCGACCGTTACGTCGCCGAATCCCAGCGCCTGCTCGGCGTACTTGAACAACGCCTGCAAGGCCGTAGCTGGATCATGGGCGAGGACTACAGCATCGCCGATATCGCCGTGTTCCCCTGGGTGCGCAACCTGGTGGGTTTCTACGAGGCCGGCGAGCTGGTGGAATTCGAGCGCTTCACTAATGTGCAGCGGGTGCTGCAAGCCTTTGTCGCTCGCCCGGCAGTCATCAAGGGCCTGGCCACGCCAGCACGCGGCTAAAATAGACGCCAGCAACCTGTTCAACGCGTACACAACAGCGCCACGAGAACTGATATGAACAACTTTCTTCAACAGCCAGCGGTGACAGCATGATCGAGGTAACCGAGCTTTCCATTGCTTCACTGCGCACCGCGCTCAAAGCCGGCCAGACCACGGCGGTCGAACTGGTGCAGGCCTACCTCGCCCGCATCGACGCCTACGATGCTGCCGGCACCCCGACCCAACTTAACGCAGTCGTCGTGCGCAATCCCGATGCGCTCAAGGAAGCCCAGGCATCCGATGAGCGCCGCGCCCGTGGTGCAACGCTTGGCCCACTCGATGGTATTCCCTACACGGCCAAAGACAGCTACCTGGTCAAGGGCCTGACCGCCGCCTCCGGCAGCCCAGCCTTCAAGGACCTAGTCGCCTATCGCGATGCCTTTACCGTCGAGCGTTTGCGCGCCGCCGGGGCCATCTGCCTGGGTAAAACCAATATGCCGCCCATGGCCAACGGAGGTATGCAACGCGGCGTCTATGGCCGGGCGGAAAGCCCGTACAACGCCGATTACCTCACCGCGCCCTTCGCTTCCGGCTCATCCAACGGTGCCGGCACCGCCACTGCCGCCAGTTTTGCCGCTTTTGGTCTGGCCGAAGAGACCTGGTCGAGCGGTCGCGGCCCAGCCTCGAACAATGGCCTGTGCGCCTACACGCCATCACGCGGAGTGATATCGGTACGCGGCAACTGGCCGCTGACGCCGACCATGGACGTGGTGGTGCCTTATGCGCGAACCATGGCCGACTTGCTGGAAATACTCGATATCGTGGTCGCCGATGACCCGGACAACCGTGGCGACCTGTGGCGCCTGCAGCCTTGGGTGTCGATCCCGAAAGCCTCCGAGGTACGTCCAGCCGCCTATGCCGACCTGGCCGCCAAAGCCGATGCCCTGGCTGGCAAACGCTTTGGCGTGCCACGTATGTTTATCAACAAGGATGACGCCGCCGGCACCAGCGAAAACCCAGGCATTGGCGGCCCGACTGGCCAGCGCATCCACACTCGGCCGTCAGTCATTGCGCTCTGGGAGCAGGCACGCAAGGCACTGGAAGCCGCCGGCGCCGAAGTCATCGAAGTGGACTTCCCGCTGGTGTCCAACTGCGAAGGCGACCGCCCCGGCGCACCGACCGCGTACAACCGCGGCATCGTCACCCCGGAGTTTCTGCATGACGAACTGTGGGAACTGAGCGGCTGGGCCTTTGACGACTTCCTGCGCGCCAACGGAGACCCAAAGCTCAATCGCCTGGCAGATGTCGACGGCCCGCAGATATTCCCCCACGACCCCGGCACCCTGCCCAACCGCGAAGGCGACCTGGCCGCTGGCATGGACGAATACGTCAACATGGCCAAGCGCGGCCTGAAGACCTGGGACCAGATCGAAACACTGCCCGACGGCCTGCGCGGCCTGGAGCACACCCGCAAGCTCGACCTGGAAGACTGGATGGACAACCTCGGCCTCGACGCCGTGCTGTTCCCCACCGTCGCCGATGTCGGCCCGGCGGATGCCGACGTCAATCCAGCGTCTGCGGATATCGCCTGGAGCAACGGTGTGTGGGTGGCCAACGGCAACCTGGCCATCCGTCACCTGGGCGTGCCCACCGTCACCGTACCAATGGGCGTGATGGCCGATATCGGCATGCCAGCCGGCCTGACCTTCGCCGGCCGCGCCTATGACGACTCGGCCCTGCTGCGCTTTGCCACCGCGTTCGAATCCACCGGTTCGAAACGTCTGGTGCCGCCACGCACGCCGCCACTGTCGCGCGGTTAACGCCGCAGACAACAAAGCCGCTCACATGAGCGGCTTTGAGGGGAATACGCCGGCGTGCCCCTCTACAGTGGTCGGCTGGTACAACGTGCAGAATTATTCACACAGCCGAAGATAGGCATGTGCAGCCCAACCCCGGCGGTAACTCAGCCGCTAGGAAAACGTTGGGGGTCGCGAAATGCCTCAGTCAAGTGATCGAACACCAGGCGTACTCGGCGTGAAACTGGGCCCTGTTGCGGGCGATAAATGAACAGGTCCCAGGGCGGTGGAGCAAGCTCATCCAACACGGTTATGAGCTTGCCGCTGCGGATTAATGGGTTGGCAAGGTAGGCGGGAATCTGACCAAAACAGGTGCCGGACACAATCGCCTCCAGCTCGGTATCAGCATCGTCGCAAATCAACACGGGTTGCCGGGGAGTGAAACTTTGGCCATCGGCGAACAGCCAAGGCCAGGGCCTGCCATTGCGCTGGTCGATCAACGCGGACAGTGGGCAGGCGTCAAGCGCCTGAATCGAGCGCGGTGAGCCAATCCGCTCGACCAGCTCCGGGCTGGCAACCACATGCATGGGTACGGGTGCCAGTGCCTTCGCAACGTAACGACGGTCGCGTATCAAGCCGACCCGAATGCCGATGTCGATCTGCGCCTCCACCGAGTCCGTCATCTGGTCTTCCAGGCGCAAGTGGAACTGCAAGTGTGGATGAGCCGCCATCAGCGGCTGCAGAAACGGAACCAGGTAGTGTCGGCCAATAGTTTGCGGCGCGGTAATCCCGATACGGCCTGAAAGCTCAGGTTCACTGCGATGCGAGCGAAAGAGTGCATCGAAGTGCTCAAGGGCCGAACGGGCTTCCTGTGCATAGCCTTGGCCAAAGGCGGTGATATGCACCTGACGGGTATTGCGGTGGAAGAGCGGCTCACCCAGCTCGGCTTCCAGCGCCTGAACGGCGCGCGTCACGCTCTGCGGTGAAATACCCAGGCGGCTTGCGGCTGCACGGAAGCTGCCGGACTCGGCAGCGGCGCAGAAGATCCTGACCATCTCCATGCGATTGAGCATGTGTTACCCGCCTTTATTCCAAAATAAGGAATAGCTTAATCCAAACATTTCCATTTATTGAGATTTGCAGTGGCTCTACTGTGCTCGCAAGCCAGGGACATCTCCCGGCGTCGTTCAACCTGTCACGATGAGGTTCAGAGCATGAGCAACAATATTTCCGGAAAAGTAGTCATCATCACTGGCGCCAGCAGCGGTTTGGGCGAGGCCACGGCCCGCCATCTGGCAGAAAAAGGGGCGCGTGTAGTCCTGGCGGCACGCCGCAAGGAGAAACTGGATGCGCTGGTTGCAGAGCTGGTAGCCGCTGGTGGCCAAGCGGTGGCCTACCAGACCGATGTCACCTCCCAGGATGACGTCAAGGCACTGATCCAGGGCGCAATAGACACCTTCGGCCGCCTCGACGTGCTGGTCAACAACGCAGGTCTGATGGCCATCGCCCCGCTGAGCGAAGGGCGGGTGGACGAGTGGGACCGCATGATTGACATCAATATCAAAGGCTTGCTGTACGGGGTAGCAGCCGCACTGCCAGTGTTCCAGCAGCAGAACAGCGGGCATTTCATCAATATCGCCTCGGTCGCGGGCCTGAAGGTATTCAGCCCGGGTGGTACGGTCTACAGCGGTACCAAGTTTGCGGTCCGCGCCATTTCCGAGGGGCTGCGCCATGAAGTGGGTGGTCGTATTCGGACCACCACCATCGAGCCGGGCGCCGTCGACTCTGAACTCAAGTTCGGCAGTTCCCACCAGGCCAGCCGCGATTTCGTGGTCGACTTCTACCAGCAGGCCATTCCCGCCGACTCAGTGGCACGCGCTATCGCCTTCGCCATCGAGCAGCCTGCCGATGTCGACATCAACGAAATCGTGCTGCGCCCAACCGTACAGGACTTCTAAACCAAGCAAGGCGCCTGTGGGCGCCTCTGCTGGAAAACCAGCAAGCGCAGGAACACGCGCTGGTGAGCAAACGGATGTTCACCAGTATCTGCAAAGGGCACCACGTTGCGACGGCTATTCAGGTAGGTACTCGATGACGGCCCCGTCCATGCAGCGCTCAGCCCTTCTGAGTCGGTTGGACTTATAGCCCCAATTGCGAAAGCCCCGGATGGTCATCAGGGCGCCGCCCCAATGGCCAGCGGAATTTGCGTTCGGACTCTTCAATGGGCAGGTCGTTGATGCAGGCAAAGCGATGCGCCATCAGACCGTTTTCGGTGAACTCCCAGTTCTCGTTGCCGTAGGAGCGAAACCAGTTGCCCGAGTCGTCGTGCCATTCGTAGGCATAGCGCACGGCGATGCGGTTATCGGTAAACGCCCACAGCTCCTTGATCAAGCGGTACTCCAGCTCCTTGCGCCACTTACGTTCTAAAAACGCCTGCGCCTCGGCACGGCTGGTGACGAATTCGGCGCGGTTGCGCCATTGGGTGTCCAGGCTATAAGCCATGGCCACTTTGGCCGCATCGCGGCTGTTCCAGCCATCTTCGGCAAGACGGACTTTTAAGATGGCGGACTCCCGGGTAAAGGGCGGAACCGGTTGACGAATTTCAGCGGTAGACATGGCGCTGGCTCCTGCACGTGGTGAGGGATGGAATGACGGGCGGCGCTACACGTGGTGTCCGTAAGGCGGCAAATAGCCGCTTCAACACCCCCATCAGCGCCGCATTTACGTCGTGGCCCGAGTACTCAGAACCAGGCAGCAACTGCGGCAGTAAATAACTCACCTCCCAGTGCCCTGGCGTTTCACCCGATGCGTCAGGCGCGTCGTAACGGTTCACTGTTTCGCGGTTCATGTCGCAGCACCTCACTAGAGATCAAGCACCAGGGGTTGGATAGCACCGTCCAGTTCCGCCGGTACGGCGCAGCAGATCAACACGCTGTCGCCCTCTGGCAGTTGCGCCGGTGGGTTGGGGTAATGCACGTGGCCGCTGACCAGACGCGTTTTGCAGGTGCCGCACGAACCACCCCGGCAGCTGAAGTCGGGGCTCAGACCACGGCTCTCGGCCAGCTCCAGCAAGCTGCCACTGCCCGGCGTCCAGCGCGCCTCCTTCGCCGAGGACGCGAAGTAGACCGGTACTGGGGCGCTGGCGGCGGGTAACTGAATCGGCGCAGCAGACTGTTCAACCGTTAAACGTTGCAGCGTCGAAGGGCCGAATGCCTCGGCATGGATGCGCTCATCCGGGATGTTCAGCGCCCGCAGCCCGTCGTACATGGCCTGCAAAAAGCCGCCGGGGCCGCACAGGTAAAAGTCGTAATCATCCAGCGGCAGCCGTGCCTTTACCTGGGAAAAGTCGAGGCGACCGGTGATTTCAAAATCACGCCCCACAACCGCCTCGGTGCCTGGGCTACTGAGTGCACGATGGATATGCAGGTGCTCGCTATCGCGCTGTTGCAGCGCCTTGAGTTCGGCCTGGAATGACAGGTCCGCCAGGGTTCGGGCGCTTTGGAACAAATGCACATGGCGTTGCCGCTGATGATTTTGCGCGGCCAGCTCGCGGAACATCGAGAGCAAGGGCGTAATGCCCACCCCGGCAGCGATCAACACCACCGGGCGCTCGGTTTCTTCGATCAGGGTAAAGCTGCCCATGGGCGAGCGAACTTCCAGCACATCGTCCACCTGCACCTGGCTGTGCAGGTGGTGCGAAGCCGGTCCCTGGGCTTTGACGCTGATGCGCACCTGCCCGTCAGACGGCGCGCTGGAAACGCTGTACGTGCGGACCAGTGGCAGCTCAACACCTGGAATGTGCAGACGCACCGGCATGTGCTGGCCCGGAGTAAACGCCACCGCCGTGCCATCCAGCGGCTGAATATAAAACGAGCGAATGTCCTGACTTTCCTGCTGCACCTGGGTCACGCGCCACTGTTGCCACTGCCGGCGTTGCTCACTCTGGCGCAGCTTCGCGTCGGCATCCGCCCAGTTTCCGGTGGCCAGGCTGGTCGGTGCGTAGTCGTGAAAGGTCCAGCGCAAGGAGGTTGCCGCCGGGCGCAGCACAGCCTGCTCAACCTCGAAGGTCCACAAGCGCTCGGCACTTTCGAAGGCGTGGATCATCGGGCTGTCGAGGATCAGCTCGGTGCGGCCGGTGAGTTGCAGGATGTCGCCCGTGGCGAAATCGACAAACAACAGCCCCGCAACCGGATTGGCCTGCAGGTTGCCCAAGGTGTTGAAGAACAGGTTGCCGGCATAATCGGGAATCGTCAGCCGGTTGCCTTCGACTTTGACAAAGCCGGCACGGCCACCACGGTGCGAGACGTCCACAGAGCGATTGTGCGCGTCATGGTCGAAGTAGCTGGCGATAAAAAAGGTGTCCGCCGCACGGATCATCGCGGTGGCGCGGTCATTCAGTTCGGTGAAGTTCTCGCGCTCAGCCCGCTGCTGCAACGGCTCCGATGAGTGGGTATAAGAGCGTGCCTGGATGTACTTGGGGCAATTGCCGTAGGAGTGTTCGACCGCAACGGCAAGACCATCAGCAGAAACCTGCTGGATCACCCCATTGATGCGATTGCGCCGGCGCGTATGCAGCTCGATGCCCAGCAGGCCAATGGCGTGGCCGGGTTGCAAGCCGGCAGCGGCTGGGTCCTGCTCGTCAGGTTGAACGGCCAGTAGCAACTGCTGCGGATCGGGCGAGGTGACGAAGCCTTCCGGCCCCTCCAGCAGGGTCGCCCAGGGCCGTTGTTGTGCATCGACTGCACCGACAACCATAAACGGCAGTTGCTGGTAGAACTCGCGGTGCTGGTCGGGCATGTAATCGCGAATGACCTTCTGCCCAATCACTTCCATGCGTTCGGCGACGCTGTAGATGTCCTGAAGCGTTTTTTCCCCGGCATGCCAGGGCGAGCGGCGGTGTTTGGGCAGATGATCCATGCAATGCGCTCCTCAAGACGGCTGCCGGGAGACCCGGCAGCCTGCGTCGACTCAGGCGGCTTGTAGACCTGCGGCAGTGCGCTGCATCGGCACAAAACCTGGCAGTGCTTCGACCCGTTCCAGCCAGGCCCGCACATTCGGATAGGCCTGTAGCGAGACATTGCCTTCCGGGGCATGGGCGATATAGGTGTAGTTGGCGACATCGGCGATGCTGGCGGTTGCGCCAGCCAGGAACGGGCTGTTGGCCAGCTCGCTGTCCATCACCTTGAGCAGGGCATGGGAACGGGCGATCACATCCTCGGCATTCAAAGGCGCACCGAACACGGTGATCAGCCGAGCTGATGCAGGGCCGTAAGCCAACTGGCCCGCTGCCACCGACAGCCAGCGCTGAATACGCGCCGCCGCGAGGGGCTCTTCAGGCAGCCAGGCACCCTTGCCATAGGTCTTCGCCAGATAAACCAGAATGGCGTTGGAGTCGCTGAGAACGGTGCCGTTGTCATCGATCACCGGTACTTGGCCGAAGGCATTGATGGCGAGGAATTCAGGCTTCTTGTGTGCCCCATTGGCCAGGTCAACAAATACCAATTCGGTGGGCAGCTTTAACAGAGAGAGCAGCAGTTCAACGCGATGGGCGTGGCCGGACAGTGGGTGACGATAGAGTTTGATGGCTGGCTGAGACATGGTGCGGCTCCGTATGGGGTTAGGGTAGTCAGCGACGTCAAACCGGGTTGTCGACTTTTGCGCTGGTAGGTTTATGCTGCGCCTGCTCGCAGCTAAGCAGAATCACCATGCAGAGCAATGCATAATTTCGTTTTATAAAAGAATGCAACCGCACACAGGCATGTTCTCAGCGCCCTGTCAGTCTAGAAATGCCGGATGAGCCCGTAGCCTTGGCGTGGCGAAGTCGATAAAGGTGCGCACACGCGCCTCGGCCCGGCGGCCGTCGCGGTAGATCAACTGGGCGGGCAAGGCCTGGCTGGCAAAGTCGTTCAATACCGGCTCAAGCAACCCGCTCTGCAATTCATGGTGCGCTTCGTAGCTCATGCAGCGAATCAGCCCCAGCCCCAGCGTCGCGGCATGGATGGCGGCGCGTTGAGTGGTGCACGTCAGTACCGGCAAGGGTTTCACCAAGCGTATGGAGCGCTCGCCATAAAAACGCCATTCGCTTTGCTGGCCGCTGGCGGTGGTCAGTACCGTGCGATGCGCTTTGAGGTCCTCGGGCGTTTGCGGGCGCCCCCACTTGGCCAGGTAGGCGGGAGAACCGCAAACAATCGGCCGCACCCTGCCCACCGGCATGGCAAACCCGGACGAGTTAGGCAGATGGCCCACCACCAGGGCAACATCAATGTTCTCCTCAAGCAGTTTGGGCACGCCTTCGCGGGCCTGAGTGACCAACTGCACCTCAGGGAACGCCGTCAGATAATCGAGGGCGATTGGCATCAGTACCTGCTGATCCATCAGCAGCGGTAACGACAGACTCAACCGACCAGCGGGGCACGCATGCATGCCAGCGGCAGAGCGCTCGGCAACGGCGGTGTGTTCGAGAATCTGCCGACAGCTGACGGCAAACTGCTCGCCCGCGGGGCTTAGCTCGACGCCGCGCGGCCCGCGTAGCAACAGCCTGTTGTTCAGCCGTGCTTCCAGGGCGGCGATGCTGCGCATGATGGTCGCAGGCGACTGCTCAAGCTGGCGCGCGGCCGCGGCCAGGCTGCCGGCTTGCACCACGGCGGCGAATACCTGCATCTGCCGATAGCGGCTCATGGCTTAAGCACCTTCGCCCCTTTGCAGCGCTGGGTCTTGTAGAAAGCGGCTGGCACAGAAATCGACAAAGGTGCGCACCTTGGCGGGTACTCGGCCGCCGCCTTGATAGAGCACATGCACTGGCAGTGCCGAAGCCTCAAAGGACTCCAGAATGATCTCCAGCTCACCCTTGGCGACCAGCTCGGCCACCTGATACGACAACACCCGCGTCAGGCCCCAACCCAGCCGTGCAGCATTGATCGCCGCCTGGTTGGAACTCACCAACAGGCGCGGTTTGGGATGCAGGGTAAGAGCGCTGGTGCCCAGGTTGAACTGCCAGTCGGTGAGCAGGCTGCTGGCCGAGGACATCACGATGGGCGCAGCCATGACCTCCTTGGGTTCTTGTGGCCGGCCAAAGCGTTCGAGAAAAGCCGGTGCAGCGCAGATGACTGGGCGAATATGACCAACCTTGATGGCCTGCAAGCCAGTTTCCGGTAACTGGCCGATGCGGATGGCGACGTCCACGCCCTCCTCCACCATATTCACCAGACGATCCACCAGCAGCGCATTGATCGTCACCTGTGGATGCGCCGACAGGTACTCGGTAATCAGCGGAATCAGGTACAGCTCACCGAACATCACCGGAGCCGTCACGGTCAGGTTGCCCCGTGCACGAATGCTGCTGCCAGTGGCCAACTCTTCGGCCTCCTCCAGCTCCAGCAGGATACGCTTGCAGTCCTCCACATAACGCCGCCCCGCTTCGGTCAGGCGCAGGCTTCGCGTGCTGCGCGCCAGCAACAGCGTGCCCAAGCGCTTCTCCAAACCGGCAATCACCCGGGTCACGCTGGGTGGTGACATCCCCACCAGTCTGGCACCGCCGGCAAAGCTCTCTGCTTCCGCAACGGCCAGCAGTACCTTCATCTCCTGAAACCTGTCCACACTCACCGCCCAACGTCGAGACTGACCTAAAAGAATGGCCTAACAGACCCTAGCGTAGTGTTTGCGCGCAGCCTACTGCTGAAAATCCTTGCAGTGGCTGCGAGCACATTCGGGAGAGGTTAAGCCCTTAATTTTTCAGGTCATAGGCCATGAGCATGAAACTGCACTCCCGCTCACTGCGCATCGACACTGCGCACCGCTTCGAGAATCACCTTGGCCACTTCGCCAGGCTGTGACTGCTGCGGCACATGGCTGGTGCCCAGTTCGGTCAGGGTGGCGCCGATACGCTTGGCACTGGAGCGCTGAACGTCGGGGTGAATCATGCGGTCCTCAGAGGCGAGCAGGTACCAGGACGGCTTGGTCTTCCAGGCAGCGACCGTGGTGCGATCATCGAAGGCCGATGCCTTGATCGGGCCTTGCGTTGCGCTCATCACCGCGGTCTGTGCCGCCGGCAGATCCTGGGCGAAGTCCTTGGCCATGCCTTCTGGCGTCAGGTAGAGGAAGCCGTTGCTGTCCGCCTTGATCTGGCTGATGCCAGGCGGCGTAGGCGCGCCCTTGCCCTGTTCACCACTGATCTGCCCGGCATCGGGGGCGAAGGCCGCAACGTACACCAGGGCGCTGACTTTCTCATGGGCGCCGGCTTCACTGATCACCGTACCGCCCCAGGAGTGGCCGACCAGCACCACGTTGCCTGGCTGGTTGTTCAGCACGCGCTGGGTGGCAGCAACGTCGTCGGCCAGCGAGGTCAGTGGGTTTTGCACCACCGTCACGGCCACCCCTTCAGCCTGCAGATACGGCACTACCTTGGCCCAGTCCGAGCCGTCGGCGAAGGCGCCGTGTACGATGACCACCGAAGGCGTTGCCTCGGCAGCCTGGCTGACACTTACCATAAGGGTGCTGGTCAGGGCGAAGGCGGCGGTGACGAGTTGCGACTTGAATGTTTTCATGGGCTGAACTCCTGTGTTGGGAGTTCAAATTCTGCTGACGGGTCTGCTTAGCGGGTATCGGTCATTTATCCGACCCTGGGGCTTTTCTTCATGGATAGCGCGTTGCAATTCGACATCTCATTGAGCGGCGCGCTGGGGGCTATCTCCCAGGCCGGCGACCTCAGCATGGGCCAGCCCCTTGGCCACTCCCAACGTGTTGCCCGCCTGGCGCAGATGCTGGCGCGCGCCATGCACGGAGACGGCGAGCACCTGATGACGGCGCAGCAGGTCGCCTTGCTGCGCTGGTCCGGCTGCACCGCCAACGCCGATGGCTTCGCCCATTTGCTGGGCAATGATGTCGATGGCCGCCGCGCGATGCTCGACCAGACCCTGGGCGCCGAACAGATGAACGCCGTGCATCAAGCCGCACCGCTCGCCGTGGTGCATTGCGAGGTGTCTGGCCAGATCGCGAAAACCCTCGAACTCGGCGCAGCGGTCGAAGCCGGCTTGTGCCGGATATTTGAAACCTATGACGGAACCGGCCGCCCTTTCGGCGTGAGCCACGAGCACATCCCGGACGTGGCCTACCAGGTGGTGCTGGCCGGCGACCTGGACATCCTCAGCCGCGCCCATGGCCTGGATGCGGCGCTGAGTTGGATCAGCGAACAATCCGACCGCCGCTACCCCGCCGCCCTCGCCACGCTGCTGGTGCGCAATGCCAAGGCATGGTTAGTGGAACTGGAAACACCTGCCGAGGCGCAGGACGACACCCGGCTCGAACGCCTCGTGTCACTGACGCTGGTGGGTGACGTGATCGATCTGAAGTTGCCCTGGCTGGCAGGTTACTCCCGGCAGGTGGCGCTGATTGCCGTTGAGGCCGCACGCTTGTGGGGGCTACCAGAGCCCGACCAGACGGAGATTGGCAAAGCCGCGCTGATCCATGGACTGGGGCGGGCAGCCGTCTCCAATCAGCTGTGGAACACTGCCGGGCCGCTACCCTACGGCGCCACAGAACGTATTCACCTCGTCCCCTACTGGACGCATAAGGCATCACGACAAATCACTGAGCTGGCGGTACCTGGCGAGATTGCCGCCCATGCCTACGAACGACTCGACGGCAGCGGCTACTTTCGCGGTGCGTCGGCCGATGCCCAGTGCGCCGCGTATCGTCTACTCGCCAGCGCAGTCGCCTGGGTGGCGTTAAGGAGCGCCAGGCCTTGGCGGCCCGCCCATAGCGAAGCAGAGGCGGCGCGGCTGCTCAAACAGGACGCCAGCCGTGGCTTGTTCGACGCTGACATCTGCGCAGCGGTGATCGCTGCCGCACGCGGCGAACGCCGCTTGCCGCAGCCAAAGAACGCGCTGCTCACCCCCCGCGAGTGTTCCATTCTGCTGGAAATCAGCCGTGGCGCCAGCAACAAGGAAGTGGCGCGGCGGCTGGAGATCAGCCCGAGCACCGTGCGCACCCACATGGAAAGCATCTTCCGCAAACTAGGTTGCTCCACCCGCGCGGCCGCCACCTTGAAGGGGCTGACCCTGGGCTTGATCGCCTGATAGCAGGCGCTTGTGGACAGTCGGTGCATTAACCCAGCTGGTCTTTGCTCGGCAGATTACCGCGTGCCAGGGCGGTGAAGGCCTTGAGCGCGGCGGAGGGGTTGCGCCGGTTCGGGTAGTACAGGCACAGGTTGTCACGGGGCGGCGTCCACTCTTCCAGCACCCGCTCGAACTGTCCGGCGTCGAGTTCAGCCTGCACGTCCTGCTGCATAAAAAAGCCCAGACCCACGCCCTCCTGCACCACCGCCTTGGCAACACTCGGCTCGTCCAGGGTGAGTTGGCCTGTCACATCAAGCCGGGTTACTTCGCCCGCCCGTTCAAAATGCCAGGGGTAGATCGCCCCATTCGGCAGACGGATGCGCATGCACTGATGCGTGAGCAAGTCCGCCGGGCTACGCGGCCGACCGTACTGGGCGAAGTAGGCGGGCGAGCCGACTACGGCATAACGCTGCGGCTGGCCGAGCGGAATCACGATCATATCGCTGGGCACAAGATTCGCAGAACGCACGCCGAGATCGAAACCGTCCGCGACGATATCCACCAGGCGGCCTTCGGTCACCAGGTCGATATGCACCTTCGGGTAACGCTGCAGAAACGCCAACACCAGCGGCAGCAACGCGGCGCGGGCAGCACTGGCAAACGCATTGATGCGCAACACACCCGATGGCCCGGCACTGTGCGAGCGCACCGCTTCGAGCGCCGCACGCACTTCCTGCAGAGCCGGGCCGACTTGCTCCAGGTACATCGCCCCCGCCTCGGTCAGCGACACGCTGCGGGTGGTGCGATTGAACAGCCGCGTTTCGAGGCTCGCCTCCAGCTTGGCAATGGTGTTGCTCAATGCCGTGGTCGAAACATCCAGATCGATGGCTGCCTGTCGAAACGACGCACGGCGCGCCACGGCCAGTACAGCTTCAAGCTCATTGAGACCAAGGCGCGAATCTGCCATGTAACTGTCCTGATATTCGGGATAGGTCGTTAACTTCTGTCCCAGTTGAGCAAACTATCAAACGAGCGGCAAGATCACAGTCGTAAACCCCAACCCACTGTGAGAGGAGATCAGGCCATGAACCTGCAACTGCCTGACGCCGTACAGACCTACTTTGCTGTCAGCAATGGCGGCGACATCTCGCGCCTTGCTGCCTGCTTCTACACAGACGCCAGCGTGACCGACGAAAATCGCACGCACCAGGGCATTGCCGCCATCGCAGCCTGGCAACAGCAGGCCCGCCAGGCCTTCACCTACAGCGTCGAGCCGCTGACGGCGACGCAGAATGACGATTCGCTAAGCGTCACGGCGCGGCTGGTCGGTAACTTCCCCGGCAGCCCGCTGCAGCTGAATCATCTGTTCCTGCTGCAGGACGGCCAGATTCGCTCGCTGGAGATCGCGCCATGAACCTCGATCTGAGCGGTAAGCGAGTACTGATCACCGGCGGGACCAAAGGCGTCGGCCGCGCGGTCGTCGAGCTGTTCCTTGCCGAGGGCGCCAAGGTGCTGACCTCGGCTCGACAGGCAACCAGCGATCTGCCGGCTGAACTGTTCGTGCAGGCCGACCTCGCGACCCCGGAAGGCTGCGCAACACTGGTAGCCGCAGCCCAGCAACGGCTAGGGGATGTGGACATCATCGTCCACGTCCTAGGTGGCTCATCGGCCCCCAGCGGCGGCTTTGCGGTATTGGACGACGCGCAGTGGCAACGCGAACTCGACCTGAACCTGCTACCAGCCGTGCGCCTGGATCGCGCCCTGCTCCCGGCGATGCTGCAGCGCCAGAGCGGCGTGATCATCCATGTGACCTCGATTCAGAACCGCCTGCCCTTGCCCGAAGCCACTACGGCTTACGCAGCGGCCAAGGCGGCGCTGTCGACCTACAGCAAAAGCCTGTCGAAAGAAGTCTCGCCACAAGGCGTGCGTGTGGTGCGGGTGTCGCCTGGCTGGATCGAGACCGAAGCCTCGGTGGCCTTGGCCGAGCGGCTGGCGCAGGAAGCCGGTACCGATTACGAGGGAGGGAAACGCATCATCATGGATGCACTCGGTGGTATTCCACTCGGCCGCCCTGCCAAGCCGTCAGAGGTTGCTGACCTGATTGCCTTCCTGGCATCGCCTCGCGCGGCATCCATCACGGGGAGCGAGTTTGTAATTGATGGCGGAACCGTGCCAACCGCCTAGCACTGCATGCTGATCGCCGGAGCCCGACTTACGCCAGCAGCTCAGTAATCCACTGCGTCTGCTGGGCGATTTTCTGCACCTTCTCTTCCGGCACCGCCTGCCGCGCCTGAGCGAAGTCGGCCAGGGTCTGCTGCTTTAGACGCAGCATGCGTTGCCACTTGGCCAGGAACGCCGGGCTGCGCGTCTGCATCTGCAGCGGGCCAAAGTACAGCTCCTCGGCGCTGTAGCTCACCGGGCCAGAACGTTCGGCAACGATAATTTCGTAGGCAAAGCGATTCTCCCGCAGCACCTCCTCGCAAAGGATGCGGTAGCCATTGTCCATCAGCCATTGGCGCAGCGGCTGCTCACCGCCGTTGGGCTGCAGGATCAAACGCTCCTGGCCACTCAGGCGCGCCTTGCCGCTGTCGAGGATGTCGCGAATCCGCTCGCCGCCCATCCCGCAGATACTGATTGCCGTGATTGCGTCGCTCGCCTCAATCGCCGCCAAACCATCGGCCAGACGCACGCTGATACGTTGGCTCAGCTCGCTTTCACGCACGCTGCGTTCAGCCGCGTGGAACGGCGTCAACGCCACTTCCCCCGCCACTGCAGCCTCGATGGCCCCACGGCGCATCAACGCCACCGGCAGATAGGCGTGGTCCGAGCCAATATCAGCCAACCGCGCCCCTGCCGGCACATGCGCCGCCACACGCTCCAGGCGCATAGACAATATCTGCTCGTTCAACTCCAGCCCCTTCTCAGCCTCGACGTCCGGCCATTAAGCCGAATCGGGGCGCGATTCTGTCGAGCCACGCCGTGCATGGCAAATCGCGGTGACAAGCGATGTGGATAGCCCGGGGATTGGCGTTCGTGGTGTATCGGGCGCAAACCTATGTAGCGGGCAGTTTTGGACCGATTTAGAGAGTCGAAAATAAAACCGTCTTCTTTCCATAGCCGCGTTCTTGATGATCCGCTCATCGTAGGGTGCGGAATCTTGCACCTGCCCAGTTATGACAGCACCACGTAATAGCGTGTCAGCTACATTACTCTGCAAGATACGGTTGATTTCTGATCATTGAGGTGAATTAAGCCCCTACCAGTTGTGTCCCATTCGACCGATCCAAAGCATCTAGGCCCTCGGATACCCCGCAGCCTCACGTAGTTGAAATCAGCACTATCAGCCGATCACGTATAACAATTTGCTGCATGTTCAGTCCTTTTTAACTGCAAAGCTATGACTTGCGCGACGGCACCCACATTGGATAAGGTCGGGGGATGTGAAATCAAATGGCCAGCACGGCTTTTCTGCAAGGCCATGAATCAATCGGAACTTTAACCTACAGTAGAAAATATCAGAAAAATTATTAAATAATGGTTTCTATATGTAGACGATCAAGATAAAAATCAAACACCCCACCGATAAAAACCACGAACATACAGCAAGGTGTACTATGGAAATAATACTTCACATATCGGACCTACACCTCTCGACGAACATAAAACACGGACTAAATTATGAAAAATGTAAAGAGATGGCATTACAAATCGGGAACGATGCTAAATCCGTATTAGCCGAAACAGGAAAATCAGTCGACTCAATAATCTTTACTGGAGACTTAGTTTTTAGCGGAAAAGAGGACGAATATAGTAAACTCGACGAATACTTTATAAGACCCTTACTAGAATCTTTTAATATTGACAAGAAAGATTTATACATCTGCCCAGGAAATCACGACTCAGACAGAAATTTAATATCGAGATTCGAAAGAAAGTATAGAGAAACCTCTAGCATAGAAGAAAAAAACAAACTCGCCACAGACATAATTAAAGGAGCGGAAAACTGGAACAGAATTCAATCATTTAACAATTACAAAAAATTTATCGACAAAGACAAGAAAAACATCATATCAAGCACCCCACTATATTCGACATACAAAGCAGGCGACAATCTTTATATACTTTCATTAAGCTCAGCCTGGTTAGCGCAAGACGATGACGACAAAGAGAATTTATACATTACGGAGTCGCAGCTGAAGGAAGCAATAAAAAGCACACCCACACAAGCCCAAAGAATTTTATTAGTTCATCACCCGCTCGACTGGATAAACTTAGAGGATGCAAATCCAGTTTCCGCTCTGATCGAGAAAAAAATAGATGCCTTATTATTTGGCCACATGCATCACTTCGACCAAAGCATTGAGACTAAATTCTCAGAAGATATCACTCTAAGATTACAGGCGGGCACACTTGATACACAGGAAAAAAATACAGGCTATTCCATAATACAACTTCACAACAAGAACAATATAAAATATGGAAAAGCAACATATAGGAAATACTCATCAGACTCGAAGAACTTTGGCCCATGGATCGATAGAGGGAAGCATGGAGAATTCGACTTCTCCATTGATGGGAATATAACTTTCGACTCTGAAAAATTCGCTCTATTATCGGCAAAAATACTCGAGAAAGCAGACAAAGAAATTTTAATAAACACCGGCATAAATGAACAAAAACAAAAATCTGTTAGGGAGCTTTTTGTCCAACCAAATTTCGGACAACCTGAATGCCTAAAACTTTTCCCCGAAATATCCCACATTAAAAACATTGAACAACTTAAAAACTTTCAAGGCGTAGCGATTATTTGCGGAGGAAGTAAGCAGGGGAAATCATTTACACTCCAATACATTTACACTAAAAAACTTGAAAAACAATCTAAGCGTGACTTTTGTGAAATCTGCTTTCACCTAGATGCAAAATCTCGTGACCTCTCCTCAAAGAACAAGATAATTCAATCTTTAATTCAGGAATACATAGACCAAGACCTTTCCACATCTTTCGAAAAAAAGATAAAGCAGAGTGTGTTGGACGGCCATGCATCAATATTCATAGACAACTTCTGCGATTCAAATATAAACAATCAGAAAGCGATACTGGAATTCATTGAAGACAACCCCAGCTGCCGATATCTGATAAGCATTTCATCCGCAAATGAAATTGAAGCAATAAATTCTTTTGCAGAAATAAAAGAAATATCGATAGGCGCAGCTTCAATAGGGGGGCTTAAGCGAAACAATATACGAGAGATAGTTTCAAAATGGGCCCCATCAATCGCATTTGACACCGAGGACAAAATATATAGCGACGTGATGCGTGTCGCAAAAAACTCACAACTCCCGCACAATCACTTCATTTACTCAATGCTCTTAGCAATTTATGAAAACAAAAGAGAACTGAAAGGAATAATCAACGAATCAGACGTAATAGAAAACTTTATTGAGATATTATTGCGAAAGCATTTCATCCAAGCATCGCCACAACAACCACAATACAAAGAACTGCTGCACTTTCTTGGATATACAAGCCAAGAAATGATCATAAAAAACACTGACGCACTCGAAGCAAATTCACTACTAAAAATAGCGCTAGAATTTAATGAAAAAACCTTATTCACTTACCAAGTAGAATTTTATATTGAACCATTAACATCCAGCGGCATACTTATTAAAACCGGAAACACTTACCAATTCTCACAAGTATGTTTTTTTGACTTCGCCGCCTCTTATTACATGTCACACTCAGATGAATTTAAGTCATACATACTGAGCAACGAAAATTACCTCAAACTCGACAAGGTAGTCGAGTACTACGCATCCAAGAACCCTTCTACAACAGAAGTTCTAGAATTTATAAAGAAAAAAACCCATGAAGCACTATCGGTAGCGCACGAGACAATAATCTCTGAGCACCGAATTGACATATACAACCTCGACCTAAACGAAATTAACAACATTTCCTTTCTAGATATCGCATCTACATCTGAAGAATTCGAAGAAAAAATCCATGAAATAAAATCAGACAAATCTAAAAACGACGAATTAATGGACGAGATTAGCCCATTAGAATCAAACAACAACTCATCTCAACCAAAAAAATCTCAGAACTCCGGAAAAGATATAACAAACGTACTCAAAGAGAACCTTTCACTTTACTCCAGAGTATTTAGAAGCACCGAACTTACGATGAATCCAGAAGAAACTCTTGGATTCTTCGACGACATAACAACCTGTTACATACTACTAACAAAGTCTATATTGTCACGACTGGACGAGGACTTAATCATCCCTTTAATCCTCCCTAAAATAGAAGAGGAATTTTTTGCCAGCGGCGTAACAAGAGAAGAAAAGGAAGAGTTCATCCTACACTTTAGAACTTTTTTGTCGATTGTAAAAGGAGTCATCCCGAATCACGTACAACAACTAATGAGCGATTCACTTTCAAGCAGAAAGCCAAGACTCCATAACATTATAAATAAAACACTTGACCGCACGAATGACGAAATAAAAGCATCACTTCTAACTTACCTGCTCATTGACATTGAGCATGGAGATCTTAGAACCCACATCAAACGACTAATTCAAAACAAAGGAAGCTTCTCCAAAAAAGCAACCTTCTTCAAACTAATGCAACTACTATTCAACAGGCATGATCTACCGGAAGAAACAAGAAAGTTTATATCAAAGTCAGCACTACAACTTATCAGCAACAACAAAGAAAATCTTGGGGAAAGACTACAGCATTTCACACGGACTATAGAAAGTGCGATTCAACAATAACAAACATAAATAAAAATGCAGGATCGCAAGCCATCATTCCTCTATAAAAATAAGCATGCTGCTAAGCTTCGATACATCAAGACTAAAGCCTCGCGCCCTAAAAATCACACCCCGTCTCGGGATGTCGATTTTTAGGGCAGTTTGCGCACGGGACATTTCTGATTGGAGCATCTTAGTCTCGTCAAAAAATTACAAATAGATATATAAGTCCACCCATTCAACACTCACAATTGCAGAGGCTTCGACATGGCACCACTATGCGGCCCTCGTCCCCCTGCTCCGCCTCGCCCCCGCAATAAGCAGTTGGCGTGCGAACCGAACCGTGTAGAATCCCGCGCCCCAAAAATGCAGGAGACAACACGTTGGCTATTCACTACACCGCGTCCGCGGAAAATGTCGCATGTGGACGCACCGGCTCGAACCTGAGCAGCACCCAGGATGTCACTCAGGTTTCATGCAAGCTGTGCCTGCGCAGCGTTGAAAAAGGCACTGCTGAGCCTGTCCGTAAAACCCCAAGTCTTGCTGAGCTTAGAGCCGCCGCAAAAGCGGCAAAGGCCGCTGCCGCAGCGGCTGAGCTGGTAAAGCCAACCGCCACCCTGAAACCTCGCGCCGAATGGCAGCAACGCCTGGAGCAACTGCCGGGTAGAAACCGCATCCCGCGCGGGATGGCTCGGCAGGTATTTGTCTAAGCACCCCTGACCTCGGCCTATCGCCAACGGCCGCGTTGGCTCGCCGCCAACCAGGCGCCCCGCCTAACCCAGGTATGCGTTAGAGTCGCGCGGCGCTATTGCGTCAAGGCCACAGCAACCGCCTTGGCGGCATCCTCAATCGCGCGCTCATCGTAGGGCGCAAAACCCAGCACCAGCCCCGGTTCGCGGGGCTGTACGCAGTAGCGCGCCAGCGGCAGGGTGTCGATGCCGGCGGCCTGCAGGCGGGCGAAGGCAGCCGACTCGTTGTCCAGCTGCAGGTTGCAGGTGATATCCAGCCCGGCACGAATCTCCGGCACATCAATCAACCCCTGCCAATGCCGCTGCGCCGACTCGGCGAAGGCCTCGGCGCGTGCGGCGTAGATTTTGCGCATGCGCCGTACATGGCGGTCGAAATGCCCTTCATGGATAAAGTCGGCCAGTACCGCTTGCGACAGGCTGTTGGCGTGGCGGGACATCAGCGCGGCGGCGCGGGTGAAACTCTCCAGCAGGTGCGCCGGCAACACCAGGTAGGCCAGACGGATGGAGGGAAACAGCAGCTTGCTGAAGGTGCCAGCGAGGATCACCGACTGCTCTGCCGCCGGCATCGAGCGCAGCGCGGGAATCGGTTTGGCGATAAAGCGGTATTCGCTGTCGTAGTCGTCCTCGAAGATGTAGCTGCCGTGCTGCGCCGCCCACTGCAACAGGGCCAGGCGCCGCGCTGGGGACAACTCACTGCCCAGCGGCGCCTGCCGTGACGGCGTGACATAAGCCAGCCGGGCATCGGCGGCCAGACGCACGCCCTCCTCCACTTGCATGCCGAAGGCGTCGACCGGCACATCCACGCGCTGCACGCCCGATACATCGATCAGCTGACGTGCGCCGGGGTAGCCGGGGTCTTCCATCCATACCTTGGAGTTGCCCGGTGCCAACAGGCGCAGGCACAGGTCGAGCCCCTGCTGCACGCTGTTGAGCACCAGGATGCGTTCGGCCGGCACCTGCACACCACGGGCGATGGCCAGGTAGCCGGCGATGGCTTCACGCAGCGCCGGCAAGCCGCCGGGGTCCGAATCGAGCAGGATGGACAGCCGCGAGGCGCGCAACTGCTGGATATGCAGCTTGCGCCACAGGTCGACGGGGAACGCCTGAACATCGCCCCGATGCGGGAAGAACGGCCGCAACCCCGGCGTCACCGAGCGCCGCGCAAATATTGGGGTGATCGCTTCAAGGCGTTCGACCCACGGCGTGGCTGGCGGCGTGCGCGGCGCCTCTTGCGTGGCCACGACCTTGCGCCGCACGTAGCCGGCGTTCAGCGTGGCGTCCGGCAGCACCTGGCAAACCCGCGTGCCGCTGCCGGTCTGCGCCTCCAGATAGCCCTCGGACAATAACTGCTGATAGGCCGCCTGGGCGGTGCCCCGCGCCAGCTTGTAGTGCTCGGCCAGCGCGCGCGTGCTGGGCAGCTTGCTGCCCGCCGGCAGGCGGCCGCCGAGAATGGCGCCGCGCAGCGCCTCATACAACCAGCGCTGCAGGCTGACGCCCGGTTCGGGCGTGCCCAATGGCAGGAAGACCACCTGCGGGGGCGATTTTTCGGCGGGCATGGCCGCTCCAAAGTGGACCAATGAATTCAGGCAAGAATGGATCAATACCCTGATCCAAGCTAGAGGCAGAATCACTCCCGTCGTCAGCCAACAGCCTTTCTCTTCACTACGGGAACCTACCAATATGAAACAGCAAATCCTGATCATCGGTGCCGGCTTTGCCGGCATGTGGAGTGCACTCAGCGCCGTGCGCCTGCTTGATCAACAGCAGCGCCTGGACATCGATGTCACCCTGCTTGCGCCCCAGGCGGAACTGCGCGTGCGTCCACGTTTTTATGAACCCGACCTGGCTAGCACCGTCGCCCCGCTCGGCCCGCTGTTCGAGGCCGTGGGTGTGCGCTTCGTCCAGGGCAGTGCCACGCAGATTGATGCCGCGAGCAAGCGCGTCAGCTACCGCGACGCGTCGGGTGCCGAGGCTGCACTGAACTATGACCGCCTGATCCTCGCGTCCGGCAGCCAGGTGGCACGCCCGCCGCTGGAAGGTATCGAACGCTTTACCTTCGATGTCGACAGCCTGGAGTCGGCGCAGAAACTCGAAGCCCACCTGCAAAGCCTGGCGCAGCAGCCAGAGAGCGCAGCACGCAACACCGTGGTGGTAGTCGGCGGCGGCTTTACCGGTATCGAAACCGCCACCGAAATGCCGGCACGCCTGCGCGCCATCCTCGGTGAGCAGACCGACATCCGCGTGATCGTGGTGGATATGGCCAAGCAGGTTGGCGCGGCCATGGGCGAGGCAATTGCCGGGATCGTCGCCGAAGCCAGCGACAGCCTGGGCGTCACCTGGCGGCTCGGCAGCCCGGTATCCAAAGTCGATGAGCACGGCGTACAACTGGGTAATGGCGAACGCATTGCCGCCAGTACGGTGATCTTTGCCGTGGGCGTGAAAGCCTCACCACTGACCCAGCAGATCAACGGCGAACGCGACGCACATGGCCGCCTACACGTGGACCGCAACCTCAAGGTGCTCGGCCAGGATGCCATCTACGCCACCGGCGACACCGCCTATGCCGCCGTGGATGACCATGGCAACCACGCCCTGATGACCTGCCAGCACGCCATTGCCCTGGGCCGCTCGGCCGGCAACAACGCCGCCGCCGATCTGCTCGGTGTCGCGCCGATTGCCTACAGCCAGCACAAGTACGTTACCTGCCTGGATCTGGGTGCCTGGGGCGCGGTGTTTACCGAAGGCTGGGAGCGCAAGGTGCTGCTGACCGGCCAGGAAGGCAAGGCGCTGAAAACCCAGATCAACACCCAGTGGATCTACCCACCGGCAGCGGACCGGGCAGTTG
The DNA here is from genome assembly GCF_031764535.1 of Pseudomonas sp. SG20056. Lineage (NCBI taxonomy): Bacteria > Pseudomonadati > Pseudomonadota > Gammaproteobacteria > Pseudomonadales > Pseudomonadaceae > Pseudomonas > Pseudomonas sp. SG20056. The sequence goes on along the minus strand of NZ_CP134499.1, from coordinate 1,239,849 downwards.
CCCTGGCCGCAGCCGACCCGCTGATCCCGGTGGTGGCGTAACGCCTGGCAGCACGCCGAGCAACCCAGCCTGGCGCGTTGCTTCAGGCAACAACAACGGGATTACCCAGCGGTAATCCCGTTTTTCTGATGGGCGCGATTATTGACTGGCGCCAAGGTGCTTCTGCGCCTCACGCAACGTCAGCGCGGAGAATTGCTCAGCGTTGTCCCGTAGAAAGCGACTCACTGCCTGCGGACTCCAGCGGGCGTAGTCGCGTAACGCCCAGCCGATCGCTTTGCGGATAAACACATTCTTCTCGCCGGCCAGGTGTTGCGCATAGGTAAACAGGCGCTCGGCGTCGGTATCCAGTCGCCAGCCGAGTTGATGGAGCATGGCGGCACGACGAACCCACAGGTCGGCGTCAGCAATCCACTGGTCCATCGTTGCCTGCGCGGCCTCTGTTGTTGCCCGCTCCGCGCGGACAATCGCGCCGATAACCGCACTGAGCCCATCGACGGTTTCCCACCAGGCATCACGCTGCAGAAGCTGACGAATCGCCGGTAAATCTGCGCTGCGCAAAAGCCGGCGCTGCTGCCTGAGCAGGTCAATCGCGGTGTAGCGGTACTCACGCTCTGGCTGGCACCACAACAGCTGTGCAGCGGCCAGCACCTCGGCGCTGCAATCCCAACGCAGCTTGCCCAGCCGTTTGACGGCCGCTCTGCGCACAGGCGCAGGCAAGCCGAGAAAGGCGAACTGATCCAGCAGGTAGGCGCGCATCTTCACCGCGCTGGCGGCATTGGCCAGCGGCCGCAGTGCCTGCTCGATGGCAGCCAGATAAAGGTCGGGGCTGGTCATGCACTCAGTCCGGAAAGCGCTCGATATGCGCCTCGCCGTTGCGGCCGTAGTAGCTCACATGGCGGCCCTGCAACCAGACCATATAGCCGATGCAACCAGCGGTTTGCGAACGGCGCTTGAACTCCGGGTAGAGCAGTTCGCCCTGCTGCGCTGCGCGGATCGCGGCCTGGATATCCGGGGCGGAAAACACCCGGGCAATCCCCGCCTGCGGTGCAGCCATATCCAGGCTGTAGGTTTGCCCATTGGGCAGGTAGTAGGTGGTGCGGCAGGCGCGGTAATCCACCCAGTAAGACTCCACGCCGGCGCCGAGCAAGGCCTCCACAACCTGACCAAAATGGATACTGCCCTCGTTCGAACGGTTGAAGGTGATCTGGATAATGGATTCAATCGAGTGATTCATGACGGCTCCAGCAGGCTAATGGCTAGTTGATCGGGACTTGTGTGAGGTTCTGGCGCAACACAATGTCCTGCATCAGGGACATCATCTCTGCACGCTGAGCGTCGCTCAGGTGACCAAAGAACAGCTGGTCATTCTCATCCGCCAACGCCGCCAGTTTGGGCACCAGGCTATTGCCGGCGACGGTCAGCAACAGGCGCTGCTCCCTGGCGCGGTCTTCGGCCAGCGGGCGTTCGGCCAGGCCTTTACCCTGCAGCTTGGTGACAACCTTGGAGGCGGCCCCTTTGGTCATGCCCAGAGCAGTAATCAACTCGGCATGGGTGGTGTGCGCACGCTCATACAAGGTGCGCAGGGCAACCCATTCGGACAGGGTGATGTCGTGCTGCTCTAGCTGCTTCTCAAAGCGAGCAGAGACCTGGTTGGAAACAAAACGCAGCCAGAAGCCAAGGTGGGCATCCAGCGGGCTGACAGTCAGTGGGGGCGACTTCTTCATATTGGTTTCTCTGGAAACAAACTGACAAGAGTTTGTTTCCAGGGAAACCTGATGTCAAGCGAGATAAACATTCAATCAGGGTGTGACTGACGCATGCAGCATCACGGCTATGGCTCGTATCCACAGGGGAAGCACAGCGCTTAGGGTTTTATATAGCGCTGCACAATCCGCGCATAACGGCCATCCTCCACCAGCTCACGCAGCGCATCGGCATAGGCCTGGGCAAAATCAGGCGCGATTGAGCGCTTGCTGAAAGCAATCTCTGCAGCGTCACTGGACACCACTACGGCCGTGGGCTTGATCCGCTCGCTGAGGCCCAGCTGCTGGATTTCGTAGACGCCGGTGTTTTCGTTGGCAATCACCCCATCGATACGGCCCTTGCCGACCATGCGCCAGAGGTTGTTGCGATTGGCCACCTGCACCACCCGCGCGGCAAAAGCAGGGTCACCCATCAGTTGTTCGTAGTCTGCGCCATAGGCCACGTTGATCTGTGCGCCCAGACGAAATTCACTGTGCTGCAACTCCAGCAGCTGGGTGATGGGCCAGCGCTGCAGTGCTGGGGCATGCATAAACAGAATATTGCGCGAGGGTGGCAGCACCGGGCCGGAAAAATGCGCATAGACCTCGCGCTCTGGCCGGCGGAAGGCGCCAGGCAAAATATCCAGGCGGCCCATCTCCAGCTCCTTGAGCGCCCGCGCCCAGGGCAGTTTGCGCAGTTTGATCTGGCAGCCCAAACGCGCCAGCGCCGCACGGTTGATTTCAACGTCGATGCCCACCACCGCGCCATCCGCCGTCTGCATGCTGAACGGCGGGTCATCGTCCCAGCGCAGGGTTTTCTCACAGGCAGCTGCCGCCAGCCCCGACCAACAGGCCAGCAGCAACAGAACAAGCGATAAGCGGAGAGGCAGTAAGGGCGAGCGGCGGATATCGACTGCAATCAAGATCATCACTCACGCGGGCTCGATGGGATGTCCGCTGAGTCTAGCAGTACCACCCCGTGATCAAGTAAGCCGGCGAGCCGCCAATAGGGCGCAACTCGCTTAGGCCTCGACGCTACTCCACTGTTTGCTCAGGCGCTTGTCGGAGACCGGCAGTTTGGTGCCCAGTTGCTGGGCAAACAGCGACACGCGGTATTCCTCCAGCAGCCAGCGGTACAGCACAAGCTGTGGGTCGCGTTTGCCTTCCTGACTGTGTTTGCCCAGGCGCGCCTGGTATTGCTCCCAGTAACCCGCCAGCTCGCCGCTCCACACGCGGTCGCGCTGCACCTGGCCGGCGATCTTGTCCAGGCGTTGCTCGATGGCCTTCAAATATCTGGGGATTTCCTTGAGCCACTGCGCCGGGGTTTCACGGACAAAACCGGGATAGACCAGGTTGCTTAGCTGCAGCTTGATGTCGTTAAGCGCCATGGCCTGGGCCAGGTCGATTTTGCCTTTGAAGCGCTTCTGCAGGCCGTGCCAGAGTTTGAGAATCTCCAGGGTCAGCTTGGCCAGGCGTTCGGCATGACTGGTCCAGTCGCCGCGCTTGCGCTCGGCCAGGGCCGCCAGACCGGCACCGTCGCGCGGTAGCGGCTCGCTGCCTTCGAGGATGCAACTGTCGAGGCTGGCCAGCAGAATATCTTCAACCAGCGCATCGACTCGGCCCATGTCGCGGTACAGCAGCGCCAGCTCGGTCAGCCCTGGCAACTTGCCGCGCAGAAACTTCGCCTGCTCGCTCAGTTGCTGCAACAGCAAGCGCTGCAAGGCACGGCGATGCTGAAACTCGGCTTCGGCCAGGGTCGGGAAGCGCCCTTCCTTGACCACACCCGCTTCTTCCACCAGCGCCGGGTAAACAGTCATGGACAGGCCAGCGACCTGTTGCTGGGTCTTCGCCGCCACTTCACTAAAGGCCTTGGCCTCCACCGGCTGCTGGCTCTTGGCGGTTTTCGGCAGGGCCAACCCGGCTTGAGTGGCCTCGCTGAAACGCGCGGTCAGCTCGGCCAGGTCGCGACCTTCACCGAGGGGCTTGCCCTGGTTGTCGACCACTTCGATATTCATGCGCAAATGGCCTTCAAGCTGTGCGGCGGACTCGGCCCACGCCTCGTCGCTGACCCGCGTGCCGGTCATGCGCGTCAGCTCGCGACCCAGGGCCTCGGGCAGGCTGCCGTCGGCAAAGCTGATCTTGCCCAGGGCAGCGCCAACAAAATCCGGTACCGGCACAAAGTTCTTGCGCAGCGCCTTGGGCAGGCCGCGTACCAGGGCCATGCACTTGGCTTCCAGCAGCCCCGGCACCAACCATTCCAGGCGCTCGGGCGGCAGTTGCGGCAACAGCGGCGCCGGCACGCGCAGGGTGACGCCGTCGCGCGGGTGGTTGGGCTCAAAGTGATACGACAGCGGCAGGGTCAGTTCGCCCAGGCGCAGGGTGTCCGGGTACTGGGCGGCAGTGACTTCGGAGGCCGAGCGGGCGAGCACATCTTCTTCGCGCATCAGCAACAGCTGCGGATTCTTCGCGCTTTCCGTCTTGTACCAGCTGTCGAAGGTAGCGCTCTGGTAGATAGTCGCCGGCAGGCGCGCCTCGTAGTAGGCGAACAGGGTTTCCTCGTCGGCGAGGATGTCACGACGGCGGGCCTTGGCTTCCAGCTCGTCGAGCTTTTCCAGCAACTGGCGGTTGGCCGTCAGGCACTTGGCGCGCGAGTTGATCTCGCCACCCACCAGGCCCTCGCGGATAAACAACTCGCGCGAGGCCACGGGATCAACCGGGCCGAAATGCACCGCGCGGCGGCCGACCACGATCAGGCCGTACAGGCTGATCTGTTCATAGGCCACCACCTGACCGCGTTTCTTCTCCCAGTGCGGTTCCAGGTGGTTTTTCTTGATCAGGTGGCTGGCCAGCGGTTCGATCCAGTCCGGTTCGATCTTGGCCACCATGCGCGCAAACAGCTTGGTGGTTTCCACCAGTTCAGCAGTCATCAGCCAAACCGGTTTCTTGCGCCCTATAACCGAGGACGGATGCACCCAGAAGCGCCGTTGACGGGCGCCGAGGTAGTCGCCGTCTTCGGTCTTCTGGCCGATCTGGCTAAGCAGCCCAGCGAGAATCGCCTTGTGCACGGCGGCGTAGCCTTTGGCGCGCTGGGCGGCTTGGTCTTTTTCGGCCAGCTCCTTTTCTTTCTGCACAGCGGAGAGCTGTAGTGCGGCATTGCGGCGATCCTGAGTAGCCGGCGTCTGCTCGTTAGCACGCGGTGCGTTTTTACCGGCATCACTCGCCGGTTTGCCGAGCTGCAAATCACGGGTAATCAGCACCAACTGGCGATGCGCGTCGCGCCACTCGCGCAACCTTAGATAGTTGAGGAAGTTCTTCCGGCACCAGCTGCGCAATGCGCTGGAACCCAACGCCTGGCGCTGTTCTTCAAAGCCGCGCCACAGGTTGATCAGCGCGGCGAAGTCGGAATCCACATCCTTCCACTGCGCATGGGCCTGGTCAGCAGCCTGCTGGCGGTCGGACGGTCGCTCGCGCACATCCTGCACCGACAAGGCGCTGGCGATAATCAGGATTTCGTCCAGGCTGCCCTGCTTGGCCCCTTCGAGCACCATCCGGCCCAGGCGTGGATCCACCGGCAGGCGCGCCAACTGACGGCCCAGCGGCGTCAGCTGAGCCTCGCGGTTAACCGCCGAAAGCTCTTGCAGCAGGTTAAAGCCGTCGCTGATGGCTTTGCCATCCGGCGGCTCAATAAACGGGAAGGCGTCGATCTCACCGAGGCGCAGATGGAGCATCTGCAGAATCACCGCTGCCAGGTTGGTACGCAGGATTTCCGGGTCGGTAAAGGCCGGGCGGCCGTTGAAGTCTTCCTCGCTGTACAGGCGGATGCAGATGCCTGGCTCGACCCGCCCGCAGCGGCCCTTACGCTGGTTGGCGCTGGCCTGGCTGATGGCCTCAATCGGCAAACGCTGCACTTTGGCGCGGTAGCTGTAGCGGCTGATGCGCGCCGTACCGCTGTCGATCACATAACGGATGCCCGGCACAGTCAGCGAGGTTTCCGCGACGTTGGTGGCGAGCACTATTTTGCGCGCGCCCATGGGTGCAAAAATCTTCTGCTGCTCGGCCGGGGTCAGCCGCGCATACAGCGGCAGCACTTCGGTCAGGCGCAGGTTGGCCTTGCGCAGCACCTCGGCGGCGTCGCGAATCTCGCGCTCACCGGGCAGGAACACCAGAATGTCGCCAGGGCGCTTGCCTTCGGCTTTCTCGAACGCGCTGATTTCATCCAGGGCAGCGAGAATCGCCTGATCGACCGACAGGTCTTCTTCGACGCGGTTGCCGTCTTCGTCCTGCTCGGCGGCCAGCGGCCGATACCAGGTCTCCACCGGGAAGGTACGCCCGGACACCTCGACAATCGGCGCGCCGCCAAAATGCTCAGAGAAGCGCTGCAGGTCGATGGTCGCCGAGGTGATGATCAGCTTCAGGTCAGGGCGTCGCACCAGCAGGGTTTTCAGAAAGCCCAGCAGAAAGTCGATGTTCAGGCTGCGTTCGTGGGCTTCGTCGACGATGATGGTGTCGTACTTTTCCAGGTAACGGTCGTGCTGGGTTTCGGCCAGCAGGATGCCGTCGGTCATCAGCTTGATCAGGCTGCGCTCGTTGCTCTGGTCCTCGAAACGCACCTGATAGCCGACCAGCTCGCCCAGCGGCGTGCCAATTTCTTCCGCTACTCGGGTGGCCACGCTGCGCGCGGCCAAGCGGCGCGGTTGGGTGTGGCCGATCAGCCCGTGCACACCACGGCCCAGTTCCAGGCAGATCTTCGGCAGCTGAGTGGTCTTGCCCGAACCGGTTTCGCCGGCGATTACCACCACCTGGTGCTGGCTGATGGCGGCCTTGATCTCGTCGCGTTTGGCGGCAATCGGCAGCGCATCGTCGTAACGCATGGTCGGCACGCTACGCCTGCGCGCCTCAACCTTGGCCCGGGATGCCTCGAAACGCTGCAACCACTGGGCCAGCTTGGCTTCGTCCACCGGCGTCTGCTTGCGCAGCTCATGCAACTGGCGGCGCAGGCGATGACGGTCGCCCAGCAGGGTCTGGTCGAGGTTTTTCAGCAGTTGGTCAACGGCGGGCATGGCGGCGGTCATCGGGTAATCGCGGGATGGGGTCAAGGGGAAGAGCAGGAAGGCGGCGATTGTCGCATTTTTGCCTGGGGGAAAACGACCGAAGGGCAGAAAGCAAAAAGCCCATCGGCGATGGGCTTTTCTACTGAGGCAGTGGGCTTAAACGGCGGACACGTCGTCAGCCTGCAAGCCCTTCTGCCCCTGGGTCACGGCAAACTCGACCTTCTGCCCTTCGAGCAGGGTGCGATGGCCTTCGCCACGGATCGCCCGGAAATGCACGAACACGTCCGCGCCGCTCTCGCGCTGAATAAAGCCATAACCCTTGGAATCATTGAACCACTTGACGGTGCCTGTCTCGCGCTCAGCCATTACCTGTATCTCCAGCGTGCAGTTTTTATTGTGTGGCGCGGCCTGCAGGCGAATACCCGGCCATCACCGAAGGCCGAGTATAAAACAGCGTTTATGACTGAAAAGCACTTTTTGCAGAAAGGCTGCAGGCCATACAGGACAAGCTATACAGCGATATTCGCGGAGCAGAACAATCGACCTAGGATGGGTTAGCCGCGCAGCGGCGTAACCCATCACCACGGGCCGAGGTGATGGCCGGCTAGTCGCGCTCAGACCACATCACGCCACCGGTGGCCCAGTCACCTTTTTTCACGTCCTCGAAGATCACATCCACTGCGCTGGCATCGCAGCCGAGCACTTTGGTCGACGCGTCGGTCAGGGCCTTGGCGTACTCGCGTTTGATCTCATCACTGCGGCCTTCGAATATTTTGACCAGGAGGGTAGGCATCTAATTAATCCTCAAGACTGAGTTAACAGGACTGCTTAGATCGGTCACGGCGATCCGCTTGGCGCATTGGCGCGCACGCATTATCTGACCGACAGGACAGAAACACAAAGGGCCGCGTCAAGCGGCCCTTTGCAGGTACAGGCGGGATCAGCCGTGACGGCGCCGACGCCACAACCACAGCGCCAGCACGCCGAGGGTCAGCAGCAGCGGCACCAGGGCGATATTGAGGAACTTGAGCGTGCTGCCCAGGGCCTCGATATCGGCATTCAGCTGGTAACGCACGTCGCGCAGCTCCTTGCGGATCGCCAGCTTCTGCTGCACAAACTGCTGCACAGCGGCCTGCTGTTCCGGGGTCAGCTCCAGGGCTTTGCTGGGGTCCTCGCTCTGCTGCAGGGCGGCGAGCTTCTGCTCGGTATCAGCCAGTTGCGTTTGCAGGGCCTGTTCCTTCTCGCGGAACTTGACCTCAGCCTCACGCTGAATCGCGTCCACCACCTCGAACGGCCGGGTAAAGCGACCGCGCGAGCGCACGCTGATCAGCGCTTCGGAGCCAGCCAGGTTGTCCAGGGCGTTGATCGCGAAACCGGCGTTATCCGCCCACGGCTGCGGGATGCGCTGGCCGAAGAAGTCCTGCACCTGCACCCACATGCGGTCGGTGAGCATGTCAGTGTCGGCAACAACGATCACGTTGATGTTGTCGGCCTGCTTGAGGCCATCCTTCTGCCCTTCGATCCCTTCCGGGAAAGCCGTTTGCGCCGGGCCGCTGATACGCGCGGCCAGGGTGTAACGCTCGCCGGTGGGCTTGAGTTCGCGGATCAGCTCTTCCGGATTGGCCAGCATGCCGAAGCGTTTGACATCAAACGGCATGGCGTACTGCGAGCTGCGAATCAGCGGGATGAACTGGGTTTTTGCACCGTTCAGCGGCTCCAGCATGCCGGCGGTGGCCACCGTGATGGTTTCCAGCGAGGCGGTGCTGATGTCGTCCTTGTCCAGGGCGTTTTTCGGCAGGCTCAGCCAGGCGGCGTGACGCACAGGGCGCTGGCCCTGACCCATGCTCACCGACATGGCGTAGGAGCCGTCGCCCAGCACCTGATCCGGCACCATGCGCAGGCCCCAGGCCTTGAACAGCGCGGGCAGGTCGGAGGCTTTGTCGATAACCATCTCGCCAGGCATTTCAGCCTGGGTATCGGCCTCGCTGAACGGGTCGACGAAGGTCAGCAACTTGCCGCCACGCAGGACGAACTGGTCAATCGCATACAGGGTCTGCTCGGGCAGCTGCTTGGGATGAATCAGCAGCAGCACCGAAACCTTTTCCGGGATCAGGTCGACATCGCGCTTGAGGCTTTCGATCTGGAACAGCTGACGGATTTCTTCGATCAGCATCCAGGCCGGTGTCGGCTGGCGTGCGGCCATGTCGAAACCGCCGTTGACCTGCAAGCCAGACAGCACGCCGACCACCGGCCGCTCGGGTTTGGCCAGGCTTTGCACCAGACGGCTGAGTTCGTATTCGAGGAACTCTTCCTGATCCAGGGCGAAGAACGGGATCACCTGGGTCTGGCCTTCGGCATTTTTGCCGGCCAGGCCGAAGTAGATCGAGTCGCCGCCCTGCTGCAGCGGAATGCCTTGCAGGCCGAACTCGGCGGCTTTGTCTTCGTCCTCGGAGAACGGTGCGGGGTCGATGATCGTCAGCTTGAGTTTGCCATCCGCCTCACGCTGGTAGGCCTTGAGCATTTCCTCAACGCGCTTGGAGTAAGTACGCAGCGCGGGCAGGTCCTTGGTGGCGGTGTCGGAGTAGAAGAAGTTCAGCTCCACCGGCTCGTCCAACTCGGCAAGAATCTGCTCGGTGCCGCTGGAAAGGGTGTAGAGCTTCTGCTCGGTCAGATCCAGACGCACGCCGCTAAGGCTGACGCTGGAGAACAGGTTGAAGGCGAGAAACGCCAGGGCAATGAGTGCAAGCCCGGCGCTGGAAACCATCAGCTTTTTCATGGGCGGCCTCAGTCAGCTTTCTTCAGGTCGATTACCACCGCCGTCGCTGCCAACCAGGCGGCAATCAGGGTGAGGAAATACAGCAGGTCGCGCAGGTCGATCACGCCCTTGCTGATCGCATCGAATCGGGTCAGGAAGCTCAGCGAAGCCACGGCATCCACCAGCCATTGCGGCGCCCAGCCACTGAAACCGTCGAGCACCATGGGGAAGCCACTGACGATAAACAGAAAGCACACGCTGACGGCCAGGATAAAGGCGATCACCTGGTTCTTCGCCAGTGCCGACATGCACGAACCAATCGCCAGGTAGGCGCCGGCCAGCAGCCAGCTGCCGATGTAACCGGTGATGATCGCGCCGTTATCCGGCTCACCGAGGTAATTGACGGTGATCACCATCGGGAAGGTCAGCAGCAGCGCCAGACCGGCAAAGGCCCAGGCGGCGAGGAACTTGCCGGTAACCGCATCGAAACGGGTGATCGGCAGGGTCATCAGCAGCTCGATGGTGCCGCTCTTGCGCTCTTCGGCCCACAGGCGCATGGCAATCGCCGGCACCAGAAACAGGTACAGCCAGGGGTGGAAGTTGAAGAACGGCGCGAGGTTGGCCTGGCCGCTCTCGAAGAAACCACCGAGGTAGAAGGTGAAAACCCCGGACAACACCAGGAAGATCAGGATAAATACATAGGCCAGCGGCGTGGCGAAGTAGCTCGCCAGCTCGCGTTTGAAGACCACCGACAGCTGACTCATACCACCTCCCCACGGGTCAGGCTGCGGAACACTTCGTCCAGCCGCCCGCGTTCGACATTCAATTCCTTGACCTGCCAACCGCGCTCGGCGATCAGCGCATTGACCTGCGGGAAGATCACTTCACCCGGTTTGGCCAGGATACTCAGGCTGTGCTCCAGGGCATTTTCTTCCACCCCGGCCACGCCCGGCAGCGCAGCCAGTGCGGCCTGGTCCAGCGGCTCGGCAGCCACCAGGGTAACGGCCTGGTGATAGCGCGAGCGGCTTTCCAGCTCCAGCGGTGTGCCATCGGCCAGCAGCTTGCCGTGGGCGATCACCACCGCGCGGGTGCACACAGCGGAGACTTCCTCAAGGATATGGGTGGAGATGATCACGATCTTGTCGTGTGCCAGGCTCTGGATAAGCTTGCGTACCTGATGCTTCTGATTCGGGTCGAGGCCATCGGTGGGCTCATCGAGGATCAGCACCTTGGGGTCATGCAGAATCGCCTGGGCCAGACCGACGCGGCGCTTGAAGCCTTTCGAGAGGGTTTCGATCGACTGTTCCAGCACGGCGTCCAACTCGACCTGAGCGACTGCTTTGGCAACCCGCTCACGTTTCTCGGCACCCTTGAAACCTCGCACCTCGGCGATAAATTCGAGGAAGCTGCGCACCGTCATATCGCCGTAGCACGGCGCGCCTTCGGGCAGATAACCGATCTGCCGCTGGGCCTTGAGGGTGTCTTTCTGGATATCGAAACCGAGGATGCTGGCACTGCCTGAGGTCGGCGCGAGAAAGCCGGTGAGCATCTTCATGGTGGTGGATTTGCCGGCACCGTTAGGGCCGAGAAAGCCCAGTACTTCACCGGGCTTAACACTGAAGGACAGGTCGTCAACAGCCGTGTGCTGCGCAAAACGCTTGGTTAGGTTTTTTATTTCGATCATGGCCTCTCACCATTGCGGTAACAGGCCCTGCTTGCAGCCGGGCAGGCGCAAGCCGGGCGCGCTTAAATGCCGGGGGAATATAAGGAGTCACGCGCAGGCAGCGCAAGCGAAGAACCGGCGGGTCATGTATCTGTTCGCTACAGCGCTGCTCGCCCACGCGAGCAGCGCTGGTAAAGCTAGAGATTAGAGGGTGCCGCGCAGGGCTTTCTCAAACAACTGACTGTATTGCGCAGCGGTAAAGGCAATCGGGTTGGTGCCCGCAGAAGGATCGACCTCGGCCATCTGCCCAACCTGCTCGATGCGCGCATCATCAATGCCGATCTCGCCCAGGCTATGCGGGATGCCGACCTGCTCACGCAGCGCCATCACCCACTCAAGTACGTCCGTAAAACCGGGCTTGGCCAGGTTCAGGTAGCGCGCCATTTTCTCCATCTGCGGTTCGATGCGCTCTCGGTTAGCCACCAGTACATAGGGCATCAGCACCGCATTGAGCAGGCCGTGGTGGACGTCGTACAGCGCGCCGAGCGGATGGGCCAAAGCGTGCATGGCGCCCAGGCCGCGCTGGAAAGCGGTCGCGCCCATGCTCGACGCCACCAGCATCTGCAAACGCGCTTCCACATCACTGCCCTGCGCCACTGCGCGCGGCAGATACTCCTGCACCAGGCGCATGCCTTCCAGGGCGATGCCCTCGGCCATGGGGTGGAACAGCGGTGAGCAGAAGGCCTCCAGATTGTGTGACAGCGCATCCATACCAGTGGCGGCAGTGATCTTGGCTGGCAGGCCGAGGGTCAGTTCCGGGTCGAGAATCACCAGCGCCGGCAGCATGCGCGCGTGGAAGATGATGCGTTTGATATGCGCAGCATCATCGGTGATCACCGAGGCGCGGCCGACTTCCGAGCCTGTACCGGCAGTAGTCGGCACCGCCACCACCGGGGCCATGCCGGCAACATTGACGCGGTTGCAGTTGTCGCCGATGTCTTCGAAATCCCACAACGGCCGCTCCTGGCCGACCATCAGGGCGATGGCCTTGCCGGCATCCAGCGCCGAGCCGCCGCCAAAGGCGATCACCCCGTCATGCTTGCCGGCCTTGAATGCGGCCACCCCGTCCATCACGTTCTGCCCGGTGGGGTTGCCCTTGATGCCATGGAACAACCCGGCCTTGAGGCCATCATCGCGACAGTGCAGCAGCGCACGGTCGATCATCGGCAGTGCGGCAAGGCCAGGGTCGGTGACCAGCAGCGGTGCGCTCATGCCCAGTTGTCGGCAGGCCGCCGCCAGCTCGCTGATGCGGCCCACGCCGACGCGCACCGAGGTCGGGTAATTCCAGTTCATGCGGTAGTGATTCAGGTCCATGGCGCGCCTCACAGCTGGGTCTTGAAATGGAAGGATTTCGGCCGGGTAACATGCTCGAAGCCGACGCTGGACAGCGTGCAGCCGCGCCCGGAGTTCTTCACCCCGGTCCAGGCCAGTGCCGGGTCGAGGTAATCACAGCGATTGAGAAACACCGTGCCCGCCTCCACCCGTTCGGCCAGGGCCATGGCGGCATCCACGTCACGGCTGAAGATCGCGGCCGTCAGGCCAAACTCGCTGTCGTTCATCAGCGCCAGGGCTTCTTCGTCATCCTTGACCTTCTGGATGCCCACCACCGGACCGAAGGATTCTTCGGTCATCACCCGCATGCCGTGATGCACGTTGGTCAGCACCTGCGGCGCCAGGTACTGCGAACCGGGATGGTCCATGGCAAAGTCGGCTGGCACTAAGTGCGCGGTAGCGCCCTGCTCGATGGCATCGTGAATCTGCCCCCGCACGAAATCCGCCGCTTCGGCACGCACCAGTGGGCCTAACGTGGTGCCCGGGTCATCGGAGCGGCCGAGCTTGTACTGCTTGACCAGCGCCACCGCCTGCTCGACGAAGGCGTCATACAGCGATTCGTGCACATAGATGCGCTCGATGCCGCAGCAGGATTGCCCGGAGTTGAAGAACGCCCCATCAATCGTGGTTTCCACCGCATGGGCCAGGTCAGCGTCGGCGCGCACATAGGCCGGATCCTTGCCGCCCAGCTCCAGGCCGATGCTGAGAAAGCGCCCCACCGCCACCCGCTCGACCATGGTGCCGCCGGGTACCGAACCGGTGAAGGCCACATGGGCAATAGTTGGCGCCTGGATCAGCGCCTCGGTTTCGCCGTGGCTCAAGTGCAGGTACTGGAATACTCCGTCCGGCAAGCCAGCTTCGCTAAAGGCCTCGACCATGCGCTCGGCGCACAGCGGGGTTTGCGCCGAATGCTTGAGCAGCACCGCATTGCCGGCCAGCAGCGCCGGCATCACCGCGTTTACCGCCGTCAGGTAGGGATAGTTCCAGGGTGCGATCACCAGCGCCACACCCAGCGGTTCACGGCGGATAAAACGGATAAAACCGGGCTTATCCGGCACCTGGATATCCGCCAGGGCGCTCTCGGCAATATCCGCCATATAGCTGGCACGCTCGACAAAACCGCGCACTTCGCCTGCGGCATAGCGGATCGGCCGGCCCATCATCCAGCACAGCTCTTCAGCCAGCTGGGTTTCCTTGGCGGCGAACACAGCAATCGCCTTACGGCCGATGGCGATACGTTCAGCCAGCGGGGTGGTTTTCCAGGCCTGCTGCGCCAACTCGGCCTTGGCCAGAGCCGCCTGAATTTCAGGGTTGGAGGCCAGATGGCGCTCGACATACACCGAGCCGTCGATGGGGGAAATGCATTGCAGTTTGCTCATTGAAAAGACTCCATAAGCCCAATCAGCCGGGGCCGCGCGCTAGATAATTTCGAAGTAGCGATCCAGTTCCCAGTCGCTGACATGCCGGCGGTATTCGCGCTCTTCCCACTCACGGCTGGCGGCGAAATGCTCGACAAACTCATCGCCAAACAGCTCCCGTGCCGCCGTCGAGGCCTTCAACCGTTGCGCGGCATCCCACAGGGTGCGCGGCAGGGCCAGCTCCTCGGGGTGCTTCATCGCGTAGGCATTACCCACCACCGGCTCGGTCGGCTCCCACTGCTGCATCACGCCATACAGACCGGAGCCAAGCGCCACCGACAGGGCCAGAAACGGATTGCCGTCGGCCGCGCCCAGGCGATATTCCTGACGTTGGGATTTGTCGCTGCCTGGAATGACGCGCAGCGCAGCGGTGCGGTTCTCCACACCCCAGGTGGCATCGGTGGGCGCCCAGAAGCCGGGAATCAGCCGGCGGTAGCTGTTCAGCGTTGGCGCCACCATGCAGAGGAACTCCGGCATCAGGCGCTGCTGGCCGGCAAGGAAGTGGCGCTGAATTTTGCTCATATTGTGCGCCTGGCTCGGGTCATAGAACGCCGACTTGCCGCTGGCCAGATCACGCAACGACACATGGATATGCCCGCTCTGCCCCGGATATTTGCCCGACCACTTGGCCATAAAGGTGGCCATCAGTCCGTTGCGCTGGGCCAGCACCTTCATAAAGGTTTTGAACAGCGCGCCCTTGTCGGCGGCAGCTTCCGCGCGGTCATAGGCAATCGCCGCCTCCAGCACGCCTGGGCCGGTTTCGGTGTGCAGGCCTTCGATGGGGAAGTCCATGCGTTCGGCCATTTCCAGAATCTCGTGGTACAGCTCAGCGTGCACCGAGTTGCGGATCATCGAGTAGCCAAACCAGTCCGGGGTAAAGGGTTTGAGATTACGAAAACCCTTCTCGCGGGCCGACTCCGGGGTTTCATCGAACATGAAGAACTCATATTCCAGCGCAGCAAAGGCATCGAACCCCATGGCTTTGCAGCGCTCAATCACCCGCCGCAGGGTGCCGCGAGGGCAAACCTTTTCCGCTGCCTCGGCAAACTCACAGATAAACAGCAGCATGCCGTTCTCGAAGGGTAATTCACGGCAGGTATGCGGCAGCACCCGCACTGGCGCATCCGGGTAGCCGGTGTGCCAGCCGGTGTATTGAGCGTTGTCATAGAGCTGGTCCTTCACGTCCCAGCCGAGCACCACATCGCAGAAGGCAAAGCCGCTGTCGAGGGCAGAGAAGAACTTGCTGCGGCTGAGGTATTTGCCGCGCATCACGCCATCGTTATCGAACACCCCGACCTTGATATGGCTAAGGCCGCGCTCTTCGACAATGCGCTTGGCATCCTGAACGGTCTTCACGTCTCGCGGATTGAGCATAAATACACCTGTCTATTGTTGTTATGGCCGACATCCGGTGTCAGTCCTGCAGGCAACAACAGCGTCTCAAGCGCATCCCCACAACCACCACACAACGCGCCCTGACGACTACCCAACGCCTGTTAGAACACCCGGCAAAAAGCTCAATCAGTGTGGTACAGGTTTGCCAAGTTGGCTGGGCAATTAGGCAAAACAACCGGCAAGCGTTGCAGCACAGGTGACGGCAGACACTGCTCTGCTGTAAAAGCACAGACCACCGCCCGCCTTAGACCTGGCCGCATGTGCAACGTAGCCGCCAGATGCCATACCGGAGACTGCTTGAACCCGATGCCCCGCCCCCTGCCAGCGCCCGGCCAGACTCGGCGTCGCGCAGCAGTTGCCGCCGCCCTGGCCCTAACCCTGGCTACCTGGCTTGCGCCTACAACCTGCCTGGCGCGTGACTGGCTGATCTACACCCACAGCCTGGATAGCCAGGCCGTGCTGATCGACGGCCAGTTACGCGGCCGCGAACATGCCGGCAAGCGGGCGTTCTTTCTAGAGCTGGTGCGCGAGCTGCTGGCCGATATGGCCGAGCCGCTGGCAATCCAGGAAGTGCCCTTGGCGCGCGGTCTGGCGCAACTGCAACAGCGTGACGATGTGGTGCTCTTCAACCTTGGCAAAACGCCGGAGCGCCTGCCGCTGGCGCACTGGGTCGGGCCCATCTGGGAAGAGACCGACTGGCTCTACGAGAACAGCCAACGGCCCACCGGTATCCACAGCCTGGAGGATGCCAAGAACCTGTCGGTGTGCGTGCTCAACGGCAGCTCCCATGACGAACGCCTGACGGCCATGGCGTTCACCCAGCTAAAACGCAACAACGCCTACAGCACCTGCTTCGGCATGCTCGCTGCCGGCCGGGTTGCGCTGGTTGCCTCGGCCGACTCCGGGCTGGCGCACAGGCTGCACGAGGCTGGCGTCGCGGCTGACAGGGTACGCCCGAGCGCCGTGCAACTGGGCCGCGATGAAGGCTTTATCGCCCTCTCACGCAGCATGCCGGAGCAGGACATCGCGCGCTGGCGCGCTGCCTTGCTGCACGTGCAGCAGGATGGTCGCTTCCAGGCCTTGCGCAATCGCTACGCGCACTGACTGAGCCGCCAGCCAGCCGAGCAAAAAATACGCCCGCATTTTGCAATACGGGCGTGAGGTGTCGCGAACCCAGGCAGTTAGCCGCGATAGGGCGCACCGGCCTTGGCCATCAGGGCGTTGTACTTCTTGAAGATCTCCACCACCCGCGCGCAACGTGGACTGGTTTTGGCGATTTCATCCCAGAACACCAAAGCTTCGGCCTCAACAGTGGCCCATTCCTCGGCCGGAATCGAGGTCAGTTGCAGTTTGCCGCCTTCGACCCGCAGTTGCGCCTCCCCGCCCCAGTACCAGTGCTGGCGATAGTAGTTGGAGCTGTCCATGCACAGCTTGAACAGGGTTTTCAGATGCTCCGGCACTTCGGCCCATTTGTCCGAGTTGGCGAAGTAGGAGCCGCACCAGGCGCCGGAAATGTTGTTGGTGAGGAAGTACTTGGTCACGTTGGCCCAGCCGACGGTGTAGTCCTCGGTGATGCCGGACCAGGCGATACCGTCCAGCTCGCCAGTCTGGATCGCCACTTCGACATCCTCCCAGGGCAGGGTCACCGGAATCACGCCAAAGCGGGTGAGGAATTTACCGGCAGTGGGAAAGGTGAAAATGCGCTTGCCCTTGAGGTGCTCAAGCTTGGTGATCGGCTCGACCGTGGCGAAGTGGCAAGGGTCCCAGGCGCCGGCGCCGAGCCAGGTTACGCCTTTGACTTCGCCATAGGCCTCGGCCCAGATTTCATTGAGCCCGTACTGGTTGAACAGCACCGGAATGTCCAGGCTGTAACGGGTGGCAAAGGGGAAGTAGCCGCCAAACACCGAAATATCCACGGGCGCGGCGATGGAGTCGTCATCGCTCTGCACGGCATCGATGGTGCCCTTCTGCATGGCGCGGAACAGCTCGCCGGTGGGCACCAGTTGGTCGGCGTAATACAGCTGGATTTCCATCTCGCCATTGGCAGCCTTATTGAAGGCATCGATGGACGGTTTGATCACATGCTCGCCCAAGGCGGCGCCGGCATAGGTCTGCAGGCGCCAAACGATTTTCTTCGGCTCGGCGGCGTAGATATGCGCCGAACCCAATGCCGTTGCCCCTGCTGCCCCGGTGGCCACCGCGGCGGTTTTCAGAAAACTGCGTCTCGTACTCATGCTGTTATCTCCAGGCTTGTCGATTCAGATGGCATACAACCGCACTGCCTGGCCCACGGGGCACTGGCAGGGTTTTCAGAGGGGCAACCTGCACCTGATTGCTCAAAAGCCCTTGAGGATTGCGTACGGCATAAGCGGCGCTGCGCCGCAGCAATCCTCACTGGCTTTATCGGTACGACTGCGCTGGCCTACAGCTGAAATTCATGTGCTCACCCACCGTAATGCCACTGCGGCAGCCACAGGGCGATCTGCGGGAAGACCATGACCAGCACCAGCGCCAGCACCATGATCAGCACGAATGGGGTAACGGATACATAGATGTCACGCAGCGAGACTTCCGGCGGAGCCATGGCGCGCATCAGAAACAGGTTGTAGCCAAAGGGCGGAGTCATATAGGCGATCTGGCAGGTGATGGTGTAGAGCACGCCATACCAGACCAGGTCGAAGCCCAGGGCGCCGACCAGCGGAATATAGAGGGGGGCGACGATCACCAGCATGGCGGTGTCATCGAGGAACATGCCCATGATGATGAACGACAGCTGCATCAGGATCAGCACCTGCCAGGGCCCTAGCCCGAGGCTGTCGAGGAAGAACGCCTCAATCGCCTTGACCGCGCCTAGGCCGTCGAATACCGCGCCGAAGCACAGGGCGGCGAGGATGATCCACATAAACATGCAGCTGATGCCGAGAGTCTTGCGCAGGGTTTCTTCCATCACGCTGCGGGTCAAACGCCCCTTGACCAACGCCATCAGGGTGGCTGCTGCGGCGCCCACCGCCGAGCTTTCCACCAGGCTGGTGATGCCCATGAGAAACAAACCGGTCATGCAGAAGAAGATAAACAGCGGCGCAATGCCGGCCTTGAGCAGCAAGAGCTTCTCGCGCCGGCTGATCTGTCCGCGCTCCTCTTCGGACAACGCTGGCCCCAGCTCGGGCTGCAGGCGACAGCGAATGGCGATATAGAGGATAAACAGCCCCGCCATCAGCAAGCCGGGAAACACCCCAGCCAGCCACAACTGGCCAACCGGCTGGCGGGCGATCATGCCGTACAGCACCAGCACCACACTGGGCGGAATCAGAATACCGAGGGAACTGCCGGCCTGAATCACCCCGGTGACCATGATCTTGTCGTAGCCGCGGCGTAGCAGCTCCGGCAGCGCGATACTGGCGCCGATGGCCATGCCCGCCACGCTCAGGCCATTCATCGCCGAGATCGCCACCATTAGGCCAATGGTGCCGATGGCCAGGCCGCCATTGAGCGGGCCCATCCAGACGTGGAACATCTTGTAGAGGTCTTCGGCCAGCCCCGATTCGGAGAGCATGTAACCCATAAATACGAACAACGGCAGGGTTAGCAGTGGGTACCACTTCATCAGCTTCATGGCCGCGCTGAAGGCCATTTCCGAACCGCCATCGCCCCACAACAGCAGGGCCGCCGCCACTGCGACAAAACCAATCGCGCCAAATACCCGTTTGCCGGTAAGCAGCAGCAACATCATCGAGGAGAACATCAGCAGGGCTATCAGCTCGTAATCCATTACAGCGGTTCCCCCCGCGCAGCGGCGATGTCCTTGAACAGGGTGGCGATGGCCTGCAGCAGCATCAGGGCGATACCGATGCACATGATGATCTTGATCGGCGCCATTTTCGGCGACCAGGCCGAGTAGCTGGTTTCGTTGTACTCAAGGGCGTACTGGGTCGAGGAAATACCGCCGTAGAGCAGGAACACCAGGTAGAAAATCAGAAAGCCGATGGTGATTGCATCGATGACCGCGCGGGCCCGTGGCGACCAGCGGCTGTAGAACAGGTCCATGCGCACATGGGCATCGAGCTGCATGGAATAGGCGCCGCCAAGCAGGAAGTAAGCGACCATCAGAAACTGCGCCGATTCCAGCGTCCAGGCGGCCGGCATAAAGAAAGTCTTGCTGATGGAGGAATAGAGCAGCACGCCGAGAATGGCGAAGATCAGGTACATGGCGAAGCGCCCGACAACGCGGTTGAGCGCCTCCACTGCGTGCACAAACAGCCTGATGGCCTTGGGCATACTGCACCTGCCGAATAATTGTTATTCCGAGAGCCTAGACCAAGATGGCGCAAAGCCAACCAGCGCTGACAGCGTTAGCACAAAGCACGCCAGCTCTTTTATGCAAGCAATCTCTCTCGAAATATCAGCAGCTTAGTGCGCAGCAAAAAGCCGCCCTAACCCCCGGCTAGCCCTCTAGAAAGCCCATCAGCACCGCCACGGTGCGCGCGGGGTCCTCTTCTTGGGGCACATGACCCAGGTCGTCGAACAGCACCAGACGGCTGCCCTTGATGTCGCGCTTGAAGCGTTCGGCATTGACCGGCGGAATCAACTCATCACGGCCACCCCAGATAATCAGCGTCGGCACCTTGAGTTCGGCGATACGGGTGTAACTCTGCCCCGCTTCGGCCTGGATAAACCGCTGACGCAAGGCTTCGCGATTGCCGGCGCGCAGGGTCAGTTCGTAGTAGCGGTCGATCAGTTCATCGTTGACCTTATCCGGGTCGCCATAGACGTTGCGGATGCTTGCCTCAATCATTGAGCGCGGCAGCAGGTTAGCCATCAACGGCGCCAGTGCAGGAATCTGCGCCAGACGAAAACCGATGGGCATGGAGGTGGCGTTGCGCGGGTAACCGGCGGCATCCACCAACACCAGCCGCTCGACGCGCTGCGGCTGATCCAGGGCAAACTGCCAGGCCAGCTGTCCGCCAAAACTGTTGCCCGCCAGCACTGCGCGCGGCACCTGCAACTGATCCAGCACATGACCGAGGAAGGCGCTGTAGTGGGCCATGCGGTAATCACCACCGGGGAATGGCCCGGTCAGGCCGAAGCCTGGTAGATCGAGGCTGATCACCCGACGCTTGTCCTGCAGCGCCGCCACCCAGCCTTCCCAGGTATGCAGGCTGGCCGAGGTGCCGTGCAGCATCACAATCGGCGTGGGATCATCCCGTGGGCCCTGGTCGCGCAGGTGCACCAACATGCCGTCGATGGCCACAAACTGCGACGGCGGCAAAGCCCAGCGCGGCTTGAGGTCCGCCACGGGGCGATCCGGCGCCCAATTCCAGGCGACCGCAGCGGCCAGACTGATAAGTATCAGCAACACAACGGATACGGCGATCTGTACGGCACGCTTCATGGTCGACACCTGAGGACGGGGCACTGGCAATACTAGCCAACGAGGCGCAGCTTGCCTGTGACCGTCGTGCAGCAAGCTTTTGTAGGAGCGGCCCATGGCCGCGATAAGGGCTTCGCAGGCATGGCCCGCTCCTACAGGCTGCTCATTTAAAAGACGAAAAAAAGCCCCGATGTGCCGGGGCTTGAGGAGTGTTGCGCCGTTTTGCGGCGCACACGATAAAACGGGTATTTAGAACCTGTTTCGGATCTCGCGAGCTAGAGCGAGCCTGTTTTTAACGCCGTATCGCCGACGCGCAGCAGATTCGAGATAGGTTCTTAGACCAGGCTGGTCAGGGCATCACGGCTAAACGGCAGAATGTCCTGCTCGCGGCCATCGCGTACTTTTACCGCCCAATCCGGGTCAACCAACAGCGCGCGGCCTACGGCAACCAGGTCGAACTCCTGCTTGTTCAGGCGCTCCAGCAGGTTTTCCAGGCTGGCCGGCTGGGCCACTTTGTCGGTGTTGACCATAAACTGGAGGAACTCGCCATCCAGGCCGACGCTGCCAACGGTGATGGTTGGTTTGCCGGTGAGCTTGCGCGTCCAGCCCGCCAGGTTCAGCTCAGAACCGTCGAACTCCGGCTCCCAGAAGCGGCGCGTCGAGCAGTGGAAGATGTCCACGCCAGCATCGCTCAGCGGCTTGAGGAACGCCCCAAGCTCTTCCGGGGTTTGCACCAGGCGTGCGGTGTAGTCCTGCTGCTTCCACTGCGAGAAGCGGAAGATGATCGGGAATTCCGGGCCGACTGCGGCGCGTACAGCCTGGATCAGCTCAATGGCAAAGCGCGAGCGCTGCGCCAGGTCACCGCCGTATTCGTCAGTGCGCTGGTTGCTGCCGGCCCAGAAGAACTGATCAACCAGATAGCCGTGGGCACCATGGATTTCCACGCCGTCCATGCCAATGGCTTTAGCATCCTTGGCGGCTTGGGCGAAGGCGGCGATCACTTCCTTGATGTCGTCCTGGGTCATGCCGTGCACAACCACGTTGCCTTCTTTAATCTTCTCGCTCGGGCCGTAGCCTGGGACGCTGGCGTCCGGCTCGGTGCCCAACTTGCGCACATTGCCCACGTGCCAGAGCTGCGGAACGATCTTGCCGCCTTCGGCGTGTACCGCTTCGACCACTTTCTTCCAGCCAGCCAGGGCGTCTTCACCATAAAAACGCGGCACATTCGGATAACCGTTGGCGGCCTTGTGGCCAACGGTGGTGCCTTCGGTGACGATCAGGCCAACACCGGCAGCGGCGCGGCGGCGGTAATACTCGATAACCTTGCTGTTGGGCACGCCACCTGGGGAGAAGGAACGGGTCATCGGCGCCATGACCACACGGGTCGGCAGCTCCAGGTTGCCCAGGGTAAAGGGTTGGAACAGCGCTTTAACGGGATCGGTCATCATCATTCCTCGGGGCGGCCAGAGCGCCGCAACTGGTTAAAGGGAGCTTGGGATCAGGCCTGCAACAGCAGCTGCAGACGGTGGATAAAGTCAGTCAGGGCGCGAGTGTTGTTCGCCACCTTGAGCCGGGTCAGCGCGCCTTGCCAGGCGTTGGCGATAAAGCTCGCCAGGTTGCGGCAATCTTCATCGGCCGGCAGTTCACCCGCCGCCTGCGCCTGTTCCAGGCAGGCCTGCAAAATGTCCGCTGATGTTTGCAGAATCGCATCAACCTGGGCGCCCAGCGTCGGCGACAGCTCGGCCATCTCGAAGCTCAGGCTGCCAATAAAGCAGTGGTATTCCAGACGCTCCTGGCGAGCGAAGTGCTCCACCAGCTCAGCGTAATAACCGAGGATGCGCTCACGCGGGCTGAGCGCCGGATTGCTCAAGGCTTCGGCATAACGCGCCAGGCGTGGTTGATAGACCTGCTGCAAGGCCTGCAGGGCGAAGTCTTCCTTGCTGGCGAAGTAGTGATAGAAGGAGCCTTTCGGCACCCCCGCGGCCTGGACGATTTCCTGCACACCGGCACCGTGATAACCGCGACGGGTCATCACCTCGGCGCCCCTGGCGAGGATCAGGTCACGCTTGTCGAGTCGAATGCTGGAGTTCATGCCGGCAAGAATATGACCGGTCGTCTCGCCCCGCCCAGCACTATTGATTTGCGTGATTATCAGCAAGAAGCACAGCGGGTTTTAGAAACGACAAAGCCGCGAACAGGTCGCGGCTTTGTGGGCAGGCGTGAGCCTTGGTCAGCGTTGTGCGCGCTGACTCGATGTCAGCCGCGCGCGGCCTTGATCACGTCGATGTAAGGCTCGGCAAAGCGTTGATCCTGGATCAGCGCGATAAAGTCATTGCCCTGGGCATCCTTGGCGTTCAGGTCGTAGCCGGCAGCAACGAAGAAGCCGACAAAGCGCTCGAAGTCATCGATACGCAGGCCGCGGTAGGCCTTGACCAGCTTGTGCAGCGACGGCGGCGTGGCATCGGCCGGTTCCACACTGAGGAACAGCTTGATCGGCTCGTCACCAATCTCTTCGCCAATCACCTGTTTCTTGTCTTTACGCATCACTCACTCCAGCTAACCAGGCCACACGGGGGCGGCAGTGTAACTCCGGGGTGGGCAAGGGCTCAACGGATGCGCGGCAACCGTACCGTGTAACACGCGAGGAGGCTGGCGCACAGCCGACTTAGGTCAACACAGCCCACCGTACTCAAACCCTATACTGCGCCTACCGAGTTGGGAGTCATTATGTCGCTGCCCTTACCGCCGCTGTTCTCCGCCTGGCGCCAGACCCTGCGCGCTGGCTACGGTTGGAAAAACCTGCGCAGCGATCTAAGCGCCGGGTTAACGGTGGGAATCATCGCCATTCCGCTGGCCATGGCCCTGGCGATTGCCGTCGGCGTGGCGCCGCAGCACGGCCTGTATACGGTGCTGGTCGCCGGTACGTTGATCGCCTTGTTTGGCGGCTCGCGCTTTAACGTCTCCGGGCCGACCGCCGCCTTTGTGGTGATTCTGTTACCGGTCACCCAGCAATTCGGCCTCGGCGGCCTGCTGCTGTGCACCCTGCTGGCCGGGCTGATTCTGATTGCGCTCGGCCTGATGCGCGCCGGCCGCTTGATCGAATTTATCCCCTACCCGGTCACCCTGGGCTTTACCGCCGGTATCGGCATCGTCATCGCCACCTTGCAAATCAAGGATTTGCTTGGCCTGCAACTAATTAGCCAGCCAAATCACTATCTGGACCAGCTCAACGGCCTGCTGCACGCCCTGCCCAGCCTGAAACTGGGCGACAGCCTGGTGGCGTTGGTATGCCTGGCGACTCTACTGATCTGGCCGCGCTGGGTGCCGAAAATACCCGGTCATCTGGTCGCATTGACCATCGGCGCGCTGCTCGGACTGCTACTGGAAAGCCTGCAGATTCCGGTGGCCACTCTGGGTGAGCGCTTCAGCTACAGCCTGAATGGGGTTGAGCACCCGGGTATTCCGCCGTTTCTGCCAAGCCTGGTTTGGCCCTGGCAGCTGCCCGGTGCCGATGGTAAGCCGCTGGTGGTGAGTTTCGAGCTGCTGCGCCAACTACTCGCCCCGGCGTTTGCCATTGCCATGCTCGGGGCCATCGAATCGCTGCTCTGCGCGGTGGTCGCCGATGGCATGACCGGCAGCAAACACGACCCCAATGGCGAACTGATTGGCCAGGGCATCGGCAATCTGGTCGCGCCCTTCTTTGGCGGCATCACCGCCACCGCGGCGATTGCCCGCAGCGCCGCCAACGTGCGTGCGGGGGCCTACTCGCCACTGGCGGCGATTACCCACGCGGCGGTGGTGCTGATCGCCATCCTGTTTCTTGCGCCCTTGTTCAGCTACCTGCCGATGGCCGCGCTGGCGGCTTTGCTGCTGGTGGTGGCATGGAACATGAGCGAGCCTCGGCATGTGCGCCACACCCTGCGCATCGCCCCGCGCAGCGATGTGCTGGTGCTGCTGACCTGCCTGATCCTCACCGTGCTGTTCGATATGGTGCTGGCGGTAGGCGTTGGCTTGCTGCTGGCAGCCGGGCTGTTTATCAAGCGCATGAGCGACCTGACCGACACTGCGCCACTGCCCAAGCACTTTCACCAGGCGCTTAATGACCTGCCCGAACACGTGCTGGCCTACGCCATTCGCGGGCCGCTGTTCTTCGGTGCTGCAGAAAAAGCCCTGAGCGTACTCAGGCGCTTTACCCCAGGGGTGAAGGTGGTGATCGTCGATATCAGCGCCGTACCGCTGCTAGATATGACCGCGATTGCCGCGCTGGACAACGTGCTGCGCGACTACCGCGAGCAGCAGGTCGCCCTGGTGCTCAGCGGGCCCACGCCCCAGGTGCGCCTGCAATTACGCCGTGCCGGCATCGTGCGCGTCGAGGGTGAGCTGGCGTATGTACGCGATCTGGCCCAAGCCAAAGAGAAAGCGTTGCGCTGGCTAGCGCCCAAGAACGATGGGGAATAAACGAACTAAGTGAATTGTGCGCGCATCCAGGCCTGGTACTCGGCAACACCAGGCTCACCCTCACGCGGCGCCCAACTGGCTTGTTCGCCTTCCCCCACAGGTTTGTAGGGCCCGGCTTTGCATTCAAACAGAATGCTGTCGGCTTCCAGCACCACCAGAGCGTGAAATACACCAGGCGGCAGATCAACGCCGACACACTCACCAGCGGCCTGCAGTACGCGCTTATCCAGCACTTCACCGGCGTCATTGAAAATCAGCAGGCCCAGGCGGCCTTTGAGTACCAGCAGCGCTTCGGCTTTATCCGCCGAGAGATGACGGTGCGGCGGGATATAGGTGTCCGGCTGCAGTCCGACAGCCATGCGATGACAAGGCTCCTCCATCTGGTGGAAGTTATGGTGCTGGCGTTGCCGTGGGCTGGCCGCCGCTTGCTCGGCCAGTGCACCGAACAGGGTCTGATCAAGAAAGCGCGGCCCAGTCATACGTTTTACAACCCTTTAACTGCGTAGATACCCGGCGCATTGCGCCAGTAGCCTTTGTAGTCCATGCCATAGCCAAACACATAGCGATCAACGCAGGACATGCCGACGTAATCGGCTTTGAGGTCCGGGCGTGCTTTGCGGTCGTGGGTTTTATCTACCAGCACGGCGATGCGCACGTTCTTGGCGCCGGCGTGACGGCAGAAGTCGATGATTGCACCGAGGGTGTGCCCTTCATCGAGGATGTCGTCGATGATAAGCACGTCGCGGTCGATAAAGGAGATTTCCGGCTTGGCCTTCCAGAACAGCTCGCCACCGCTGGTTTCATTGCGGTAGCGGGTGGCGTGCAGGTAGGACAACTCCAGCGGGAAGTTGAGCTTGGGCAGCAGCTTGCCGGAAAAGATCAGCCCACCGTTCATCACGCAGAACACCACGGGGTTGCTGTCGGCCATATCGCTGTTAATGGCGGCTGCCATAGTGTCGATGGCCACCTCAACCTCGGCATTGCTGTGCAGGCAATCGGCTTCGGCCATGACTTGGCGGATATGCGCGAGATCGACGGACATGCTGTTTCCTCTTGGGAGCGGGACGCCCGAACCAGAAAGTTGATCGATGCGTCAAAATAAAAGCCGGCAAAGGTACGCATCTGCGTCATGCAGAGCAAGCCCCGGCAGACCAACTGCGGCAATTACCCGCAAGCCACGACACGTTAGGCGCTATTTAGCGACATTAGGCCATCTTGGCTCAGCACTTGGCATAGCCAATGCTTTAATCTAGGCCAGTTTTTTACCCGTCCTGCCGGAGACCCCGCCATGCCCATCCTCGAGATCCGCCACCCGCTGATCCGTCACAAACTCGGCCTGATGCGCCGCGCCGATATCAGCACGAAGAATTTTCGGGAGCTGGCTCAGGAAGTCGGTGCGCTGCTGACCTATGAAGCGACCAAGGATCTGCCCCTGGAAAACTACGAGATCGAGGGCTGGTGCGGCACCGTGCAGGTTGAAAAAATCTCCGGCAAAAAAATCACTGTGGTGCCGATTCTGCGCGCCGGCATCGGCATGCTCGAAGGCGTGCTTAGCCTAATTCCAGGTGCCAAGGTCAGCGCCGTGGGCGTGGCGCGCAACGAGGAAACCCTGCAAGCGCACACCTACCTGGAAAAACTCGCCTCGGAAATCGACGAGCGCCTGGCCATGATCATCGACCCGATGCTCGCCACCGGCGGCTCGATGGTCGCTACCATCGACCTGCTGAAAAAAGCCGGCTGCAAGGAAATCCGCGCCATGGTCCTGGTGGCTGCACCAGAGGGCATCAAGGTGGTCAACGATGCGCATCCTGACGTGACCATTTACACCGCGTCCATCGATCAGCGTTTGAACGAGCACGGCTACATCATTCCCGGCCTCGGTGATGCCGGCGACAAGATCTTCGGCACCAAACAGAAGGACGCGTAAGCATGCAGGACGAATACAACGATCCACTCTGGCGCCAGGGCATTTCCGGCGCGCAGATGCTGTTTGTGGCTTTTGGCGCCCTGGTGCTGATGCCGTTGATCACAGGTATGGACCCCAACGTAGCGCTATTCACTGCGGGTATCGGCACCCTGCTGTTCCAACTGGTGACCGGGCGCCAAGTGCCGGTTTTTCTGGCCTCGAGCTTTGCCTTTATCGCCCCGATTCTCGCCGCCAAAGGCGAGTTCGGCCTGCCGGCCGTGCTCGGCGGCATCGTCGCATCGGGCCTGGTGTATATCCTGCTCAGCGCCGTGGTACGGGTTAAGGGCGCGGGCTTTATCGACCGTCTGTTGCCGCCGGTAGTCATCGCGCCGGTGATCATTTCCATCGGCCTGGCCCTGTCGCCAGTAGCGGTGAACATGGCCATGGGCAAGGCCGGTGATGGCAGCGCGCAGCTGGTTCCGTATGAAACCGCCATGCTGATTTCCATGTCGGCGTTGATCACCACCGTACTGGTCGCGGCTATGGGCCGTGGCCTGCTGCGCCTGGTGCCGATCCTCGCGGGGATCATCGTCGGCTGCATCGTCGCGGCGTTCTGCGGGGTGATCGACACCAGCAATATCGCGGCCGCACCCTGGCTGGCGATTCCGGCATTCGTGACGCCTGAGCTGCACTGGGGCGCGATCTTGTACATCGTTCCGGTGGCCTTGGCACCGGCCATCGAGCATATCGGCGGCGTAGTGGCGATCGGCAGCGTGACCGGCAAGAACTTTATCAAGAAGCCCGGCCTGCACCGCACCCTGCTCGGCGACGGCCTGGCCACCTCGGCCGCTGGCCTGTTCGGCGGCCCACCGAATACCACCTATGCGGAAGTGACCGGCGCGGTGATGCTGACCAAGAACTACAACCCGAAGATCATGACCTGGGCAGCCTGCTTCGCCATTGCCCTGGCCTTTGTCGGCAAATTCGGCACCGCGTTGCAAAGCATTCCGGTACCGGTGATGGGCGGCATTCTCTGCCTGCTGTTCGGCTCCATCGCGGTGGTGGGCCTGAATACCCTGATCCGCCATCAGGTCGACCTGTCCGAAGCGCGCAACCTGATCATCGTGTCGGTGACCCTGGTGTTCGGCATCGGCGGCATGGTGATTGGCAACACAGACTTTGCCCTCTCCGGCATTTCCCTGTGCGCCATCTGCGCCCTGGTACTCAACCTGGTACTGCCCGGCGGCCAAGGCTGGCGCAGTAAAACCGTGCTGGAAGAGCCGGACCTGTAAACCGCGCCCAATAAAAAGCCCCGCATCTGTGGGGCTTTTTTATGCCAGCTGACAAGATTTAAGCCGGGTTGGCCGACCATCCCTGCAGCCGCACCACACTCTCGCGATAGGGTTTGAGCCCCATGCTCAACAGCACGATGGAGCTGAATACCGCCAGCGCGGTAACAATCAGCAGCGAATAACGCAGCGCGTTGTCATCGGCAAACACATAGTCGGTCACCAAGGCCACCGCCGTCGGGCCGATGCCCAGGCCGATCAAGGTGATGACAAACAGGTAGATTGCCGAGGCCTGGCCACGCATCGAGTTGGGCATGATTTCCTGGATGGCCGCCGGCGCCACACCAAACGGCATACTCAGGAAGAACACCGTTGGCGCCATCAGCACCGCAGCCCACAACGCGCTGTCCATCAGCGGGAAGGATAGGACGCAGGGCACTGCCCCCAACGCCGCATACAGACCAACACGCATATTGGCATCGCTGCTGCCGCGCTTGGCCATCCAGTCTGCCAGGCGCCCCCCGAAGACGATACCCAGGCAACCGAACACCGCCACGATGCTGCCATAGACGATGCCGACCTGACCGGCGTCCCAGCCATAGGTGCGAATAAAGAATGTCGGTACCCAGGCCGCGCTGCCGTAACCGGCAAACGCCAGGCCGGCAAAGCCGAAGTTATGGCATAGCACCGTACGCCGATTGGATCGGATATAGCGACCGACATCCGCCAGCGGCACCGCAACACCCGCACCCACGCCACGCCGTGCAGGCTCCTTGACTGCCAGCATCAGCAGGGTGAACAACACCCCGGCCGCACCGAGAATCAAAAAGATCAGCTGCCACGGGCGTACTTCACCGAATACCGGCAGCACCACATCGCCCTGCGCCGAGGCAAACTGAATCACCAGGCCGCCGAGCAGAAAGGCCAGTCCGGAGCCGAGGTAAACCCCCATGGAATACACGCTGATCGCGGTAGCACGGCGCTCGGGCGGAAAGCTGTCGGCAATCAGCGAGTAGGCCGCAGGCGACAGCGCCGCCTCACCGACACCGACGCCGATGCGGCAGATCAGGAACTGCCAATACAGCTTGGCCATGCCGCAGGCGGCAGTGGCCGCACTCCAGAACAGCACGCCGATAGCGATCAGCCCACGACGACTCTTGGTGTCGGCCAAACGGCCCAAAGGAATCCCACAGACGGTGTAGAACAGCGCAAAGGACAAACCCATCAGCAGGCTCATCTGCGTGTCGCTGATCATCAGGTCGCGGCGGATCGGGCCAACCAACAGGTTGAGAATCTGCCGATCGATAAACGACAGCACATACGCCACCATCAGGATGGCGACAGTCACCCAGGCGCGGGTGGAAGAGGGATAGCCGTTATTGTTGTTGGGCACTGGCAGTCTCCTCGGCACCGTTGGTGCGGTGCACGACGGTTGAAAGAGCTGCCAGCTTAGGCCGATATACAGGGCGATGAGTATCGCCCGGAGGTGTTATCAGTGCGGCGAATGCGCTGCATCCCTTCGAGCGAATGACAGCCGCGCCGTATTCGCTTACAGCATCAGCGGAGCACGCTCGCTGAGGGTCTTTAGCGCCGCCACCCAGCTGGGATGATCATTCAGACACGGCACCAGCTGCAGGCTCTCGCCGCCGGCTTCGACAAACTGCTCGCGGCCACGGTCGCCGATCTCCTCCAGGGTTTCGATGCAGTCGGCGACAAAGGCCGGGCACATCACCAGCAACTTCTTCACGCCCTGTTTGGCCAGCTCGTCGAGACGCGCTTCGGTATAGGGCTCGATCCACTTGGCCCGGCCCAGACGCGACTGGAACGACACCGACCACTGCTCGGGCTTGAGTCCCATGCGCTGGGCGAACAGCTCGGCGCTGCGCAGGCACTGGGCGCGGTAACAGCTGGCGAGCACCTCTGGCGAGGCGCTACGGCAGCAATCCGCGCCTTTCAGGCAATGACCACTGGGGTCGAGCTTGTGCAGGTGCCGCTCCGGCAGGCCGTGGAAACTCAGCAGCAGATGGTCAAACTCCTGCTCAAGATAAGGCTTGGCGCTGTCGACCAAGGCATCCAGGTATTCCGGCTGATCGTAGAACGGCGGCAGGATGGAAAAGCGGATCGGCAGCTGCTGCTCACGCACCACGCGCCTGGCTTCTTCGATCGCCGTGGTGGTGGTGCTGTCGGCAAACTGCGGGTACAGCGGCGCCAGGGTGACCTTCTTGATGCCCTGCTCGGCCAGGCGGGTCAGCACGGTTTGCAGCGACGGCTCGCCATAGCGCATCGCCAGTTCCACCGGGCCATGGGTCCAGGACGCCTTCATCGCCTGATGCAGACGCTTACTCAGCACCACCAGCGGCGAGCCTTCATCCCACCAGATCGAGGCATAGGCATGCGCCGAGGCCGCCGGGCGCTTGATCAGAATCAGCGAAACCAGCAGACGCCGCAGCGGCCAGGGCAAGTCGATGACGTAGGGATCCATCAGGAACTGATTGAGGTAACGGCGCACATCGGCCACGTCAGTGGAGGCCGGCGAGCCCAGGTTTACCAACAGCAAGGCGTGATCGGTCATGCAAAGTCCTAGTCAGTGGTGGCCGAGCAAATCTGCCAGGGCCACATCCAAATGAGTAAAACGAAAACTGAAACCCACCTCCTGCAAGCGCGTTGGCATCGCGCGCTGGCCACCGAGCAGCAGCACCGACAGCTCCCCCAGCAGCACGCGCAGGGCAAACGCCGGGGCCGGCATAAAGGCCGGACGATGCAGTTCACGGCCCAGGGCCTGACTGAAGGCGCGGTTACGCTCAGGCGTCGGCGCGCAGGCATTATAAGGACCGCGCGCGGAGTCCTGCTGCAGGAGAAAATCAATCAGGGCGATTTGATCGGCCAGATGAATCCACGGCATCCACTGCCTACCATTGCCCAGCGGGCCGCCCAAGCCGAGTTTGAACGGCAGCAACAGACGTTTGAGCAACCCGCCGTCACTTGCCAGCACCAGCCCGGTGCGCAGCAGCACCACACGAATGCCCAGCTCTTCGGCGCGCAGGGCAGTTTCTTCCCAGGCGCCACACAACTGCGCGGCGAAATCCTCACTCACCGGCGGCGAATCTTCATGCAACTCGCGCTCGCCACCGTCGCCATACCAGCCCACTGCCGAACCGGACAACAACACCTGCGGCTTGTGCGCACGGCTCTCCAGCCAGGCCAGCAATTGCTCGGTCAGACCAATCCGGCTGACCCACAGCAACGCCTTACGCTTGCGCGTCCAGGGGCGGTCGGCAATCGGCGCTCCGGCCAGATTGACCACAGCATCCAGCGCTTCTTCACCCAGTTCATCAAGCTGGCCAATACCACGCACTGCGGCCCCGCATAGGGCGCCTACCTGTTCGGGGCGGCGACTCCACACCGTCAGCTGATGGCCTTGCTGCAGCCAGTGCCGACACAACGCCCGACCGATCAAGCCGGTTCCGCCCGTCAGAAGAATGTGCATTCGCTTGCCCTCGCATGGCCTTTGCATAATTCACGACCGTCGACTGATTTATGCCTGTTTGTGGCTTCAATCCGGCTGCAGGTTGTCTTAACTATAGAAAGGCAGGATCGACTCCGGCATAGCTTATACACAAAAACGATATTGTATAGCTTTTGTCTAAAGCGTAGCCTAACGCTTGAAAACACGAGGTAGACCATGACTGCTCTTCACCCCATCGCCATCATCGGCACCGGCATCGCCGGGCTGTCTGCCGCGCAGGCGCTGCATGCCGCCGGGCACCCCTTACAACTGTTCGACAAGAGCCGCGGCAGCGGTGGCCGTATGGCCAGTAAGCGTAGCGATGCCGGCGCACTGGACTTGGGCGCGCAGTACTTCACCGCCCGCGACCGCCGCTTTGTCGAGGTGGTGCAGCAGTGGCAAGCGCGTGGCTGGGTCGCCGAATGGACCCCCAGCCTCTACAACTTCAGTAACGGCCAGCTCAGCGCCTCGCCGGATGAGCAAGTGCGCTGGGTCGGCAGCCCGCGCATGAGTGCGATCACTCGCGCCATGCTCGGCGCATTACCGGTGGCCTTTTCTTGCCGCATTACCGAAGTGTTTCGCGGCGAGCAGCACTGGCACCTGCAGGATGCCGAAGGCAACAGCCACGGCCCGTTCAGCCATGTGATCGTCGCAACCCCGGCGCCGCAAGCCACAGCACTGCTCTCCAGCGCCCCCAAGCTGGCCGGCGCGGCAGCAAGCGTGGCCATGGACCCGACCTGGGCCGTCGCCCTGGCCTTCAACAGCCCGCTGGAAACCCGCGTGGAAGGCTGTTTTGTACAGGACAGTCCGCTCGACTGGCTGGCACGTAATCGCAGCAAACCCGGCCGCGACACCCTGCTCGACACCTGGGTGCTGCACGCCAGCAGCCAGTGGACCAAACAGCACTTGGATATGCCCAAGGAAGCGGTGATCGAACACCTTCTAGGTGCCTTCGCCGAACTGATCGGCTGCGCTGTGCCGGCCCCGGCTTTCAGCCTGGCGCACCGCTGGCTTTACGCCCGCCCCGCCAGCGCGCACCAATGGGGTGTGTTGGCCGATGCCGACCTGGGCATCTATGCCTGCGGCGACTGGTGCCTGTCCGGTCGTGTCGAAGGCGCCTGGCTCAGCGGCCAGGAAGCAGCGCGCCGTCTGCTTGAGCATTTGCAATGACGGATCAGGTTCGCAAAACCCTAGGCAAGCATCGACTTAATCCGCGCAAGCTGCTGCTATCGAAATGGACAGCAGTGCAGCCGCAGAATCGTGAAAAGCATTTTCTCGTTACCGAACTGTTCTGCGACGAAGACGGCACGGTGCTGCAGATCGAACTGCAGGCCGTGCTCAATCAGCGTTGCCAACGCCTGGACTGGCGTGTACTGGAAGATGCTGAGCACTGGCGCATGGGCTGGACGTAACAGGCCCACACACAAAACCATACAGTAGTTGTACAAAAATATTGACTTGTACAATTACAAACCTATGATGAACTCAAGTTGTACATCCACCAGGATATGTACAAGTCGTACATCAGAGGTTGCCCATGAGCCCACCCGAAAACGCCGCCGGTAAGCCCAAACTGGGTATCAGTGCCTGCCTGCTGGGCAATGAGGTTCGCTACAACGGCGGACACAAGGAATCGCGCCTGTGCAGCCGCATTCTTAGCGAGTATTTCGACTTCGCTCCGGTATGCCCGGAAGTCGCGATTGGTATGGGCACGCCACGTGAACCAATCCGCCTAGTTGGCGATCCGCAAGCGCCACGCGCCGTCGGCACGGTCAACCGTAGCGTGGACGTCACCGCACCGCTGGCCGAGTACGGCGAGCACATGGCTGCTGAGCTGACCGATATCTGCGGCTACATCTTTATGCAGCAGTCGCCGTCCTGCGGCCTGCACCGGGTCAAGGTCTACCAGGACAACGGCCGCCCCAGTGAGCCGGGGCGCGGCATCTTTGCTGAGGCCTTCTGCGCCCGCCATCCCAACCTGCCGGTGGAAGAAGATGGCCGCCTGAATGACCCAATCCTGCGCGAAAATTTTATCACCCGCGTATTCGCCTATTCGCAGTGGCAACAGCTGCTGCGTGATGGCCTGACGCGCAAAAGCCTGATCGACTTCCACTCGCGCTACAAATACCTGCTGATGGCCACCAACCCCATGCAGTACAAGCTGCTCGGGCGCATGCTCGGCAACCTCGGTCAGCACGACATCAACGAACTGGCGCCGCGCTATTTCAGCGAGCTGATGAGTGCGCTGAAAAGCTGCGCCACCCGCCGCACCCACAGCAACGTGC
Source organism: Pseudomonas sp. SG20056 (assembly GCF_031764535.1). Lineage (NCBI taxonomy): Bacteria > Pseudomonadati > Pseudomonadota > Gammaproteobacteria > Pseudomonadales > Pseudomonadaceae > Pseudomonas > Pseudomonas sp. SG20056. The sequence goes on along the minus strand of NZ_CP134499.1, from coordinate 1,205,622 downwards.
TGCAGCACCTCAGCGGCTACCTCAAGCAATCGCTGAGCAGCGAAGAGAAACAGGAAATGCAGCAACTGATCGGCCAGTACCGCCATGGCGTGGTGCCGCTGGTGGTGCCCATGACCCTGCTCAAACATCACTTCCGCCGCCACCCGGACACCTACATTGCGCAGCAGGTCTATCTGCAGCCGCACCCGGAAAACCTCAGCCTGCGTAACGCCCTATGAACCTGGAGCCGATCAGCGTAGGGGCGGCCGACGATTACCAAGCGGCGATCGCCCAGGGCTTTATGCCGATCCGCGACGTGGCACGCATCACTGGGGTCAACGCCGTCACCCTGCGCGCCTGGGAACGGCGCTATGGCTTGATCGTGCCGCACCGCACACCCAAGGGCCATCGCTTGTACTCCAATGAACACGTCGCGCGCATCCAGGCGATTCTCACCTGGCTCAATCGCGGTGTGTCGGTCAGTCAGGTCAAGGGGCTGCTGCGCTCTAACCAGCCGGCTTTTGCCGAAGCCAGCTCGCAATGGGAAGCCCGGCGCCAGCAACTGCAGGAGGCCATCTGCAACCTCAATGAGCGGCGCCTGGATGACTGCTTCAACAGCGAACTAGCGCTCTATCCGCCACATACCCTGTGCCAGCAACTGCTCCTGCCGTTGCTTGAGGAATTGGAACTGCGTTGGCGTAACCAGTTCGGCGCACAGGCAGAGCGGGTGTTCTTCTTCTCTTGGCTGCGCAGCAAACTCGGTGCGCGGCTTTACCACAACAATCGCCAATACAACGGTCCGTCGCTGCTGCTGATCAACGTCTCCGACCTGCCGATGGCCCCCGGCCTGTGGCTGACCGCCTGGCTGGCGAGCAGCGCCGGCTGCCCGGTGGAAGTCTTCGACTGGCCACTGCCACCCACAGAACTCGCCCTGGCGGTTGAGCACATTCAACCGCGTGCGGTGCTGCTGTATTCCAGTCAGGCGCTGAACAGTACACACCTGCAGCGCCTGCTCGGTGGCTATGACTGTCCCTGCCTGCTGGTCGGGCAAGTGGTGCAGATTCACGCCGAAGAATTAGTCGACATCACCGCACAGAACGCTGAACTGAGCCTGGCCGCCGATCCATTGGCCGCGCTGCATAACCTTACCGACCTCAACCTGCTGCACAGCTGATGGGAAATACCATGCTGCAACTGATGTGGTTTCGTACCGACCTGCGCGTACAGGACAACAGCGCCCTGGCAGCCGCCATGCGCAGCGGCCCGACCGTGGCGCTGTACCTGCTCAGTCCCGGCCAGTGGTTGGCCCACGATGACGCGCCGAGCAAGGTCGACTTCTGGCTGCGCAACCTCAAAGAACTGGCCACAGAGCTGAGCAAACTCAATGTGCCGCTGCTGGTACGGGAAGCCGATCACTGGAGCGCCGCGCCGCAGGTGATTGGTGAACTGTGCCAGCAGCTGCAGATCAGTAGCGTGCAGGTCAATGAAGAATACGGCGTGCATGAAAGCCGCCGCGACCAGGCCGTGGCGCAAACCCTTGATGGTCTAGGAGTGAATTTTCACAGTCACTTGGATCAGCTGTTCTTCAAGCCCGGCAGCGTGCTGACCAAATCCGGCGGTTACTTTCAGGTCTACAGCCAGTTCCGCAAGGTCTGCTACCAACGCTTGCACAGCGCCCTGCCGGCACTCATAGCCACACCCAAGGCACAGGCGCCGCTGGCGATCCAAGGCGATGCCATTCCTGAACAAGTTGCAGGCTTCGCCCTGCCCGCTGTCGAACTGCGTGAACTGTGGCCAGCCGGTGAAGCTGAGGCGGCGCGGCGTTTGGATGATTTTGCCGCGCAGCAGATCGACTTCTACCAGAGCGCCCGGGATTTTCCCGCACAGCCCGGCACCAGCCAGTTGTCCGCCTACCTGGCCGCCGGGGTGATCTCGCCACGCCAATGCCTGCACGCGGCACTGGCGGTCAACCAAGGTGAGTTCGACAGTGGCAATATCGGCGTGGTCACCTGGATCAACGAGCTGCTCTGGCGCGAGTTCTACAAGCACATCCTGGTGGGCTACCCGCGCGTGTCGATGCACCGCGCCTTCCGCCCAGAAACCGAGGCCGTGGCCTGGCGTGATGCACCGCTGGAGCTGAAAGCCTGGCAACAAGGCCGTACCGGTTTCCCGATTGTCGATGCAGCGATGCGCCAACTGCTGGCCACCGGTTGGATGCACAATCGCCTGCGCATGATCGTGGCGATGTTTCTGACCAAAAACCTGCTGATCGACTGGCGCGAAGGCGAGCGCTTCTTTATGCGTCACCTGATCGATGGCGATCTGGCAGCGAACAACGGCGGCTGGCAGTGGAGTTCGTCGACCGGCACCGATTCGGCGCCGTATTTCCGCATCTTCAACCCGCTTAGCCAGTCACAGAAGTTCGACCCGGACGGGCGCTTTATCCGCCAATGGCTGCCCGAGCTGGTCGGCCTGAACAAGACCAATATTCATAACCCGGCGGCCATGGGCGGCCTGTTCGGCATCGCCGACTACCCCTCGCCGATTGTCGACCTGAGCAAAAGCCGCACACGCGCCCTCGCCGCATTCAAGAGCCTGCCGCACTTTGCCGGCGAGGAGGTGCTGTGAGCGACTTTCTGCGCCAGTTCGCCCAGGATTTTGCCGGGCTGAACAAGGACAACCTCGACCGCCTGGGCCAGCTGTACAGCGACGATGCGTTGTTCTGCGACCCGCTGCACGAAGTGCGTGGCCTGGCCAATATGCAGCGCTATTTCGGCGAAATGTACGCCAACATCAGCGAACTGCGCTTTGACTTCTACGGCTTTGACCAGGTGCGTGATGGCGAAGGCTACCTGCGCTGGACCATGAGCTACCGTCACCCACGCCTGGCAGGCGGGCAACTGATCCGCGTGGAAGGCTGCTCGCACCTGTTGTGGCACAACAAGGTCTATCGTCACCGTGACTATTTCGACGCCGGCAGCCTGCTCTACGAGCACCTGCCCTTACTTGGCTCGGCAATTCGCTGGCTGAAACGGAGGTTGGCATGAACGCGAACGCACGGCGCATCTGGCTCACCGGCGCCAGCAGTGGCATCGGCGCGGCCCTGGCCGAACAACTGCTCGAACAAGGCCATCGCCTGGCCCTCAGCGCCCGCAGCCTTGAGCCGTTACAAGCGTTGGCCAAACGCTACCCACAGCAAGTGCTAGTGGTGGCTGGCGACCTCAGTGATGCCGCGCAAGTGCGCAGCATCGGCGAGCACATTGCCCAGGTCTGGGGCGCGCTGGACTGCGCCATCCTCAATGCCGGCACCTGCGAATACGTTGAAGTACGCAGCTTCGAGGCGGCGATGGTCGAGCGGGTGATGCGCGCCAATCTGCTCTCGGCCAGCTACTGCATCGAAGCCGCGCTGCCCCTGCTGCGCCAGGGCAATCGCCCGCATCTGGTCGGCGTCGGCAGCTCGGTAACCTTTATGCCGCTGCCGCGCGCCGAAGCCTACGGCGCCTCCAAGGCTGCCATGCGCTACCTGCTGGAAGCCCTGCGCATCGACCTGCACGCGGAAAACATTGCCGTCACCCTGGTCAGCCCCGGCTTTGTCGACACCCCACTGACGCAGAAAAACGACTTCCCCATGCCCATGCGCTGGTCGGTGGAAAAAGCCGCCGCCTACATCGCTCAGCGTCTTGATCAGCAGCCCTTTGAAATCGCCTTCCCTGGCGCATTTATTGCCATTCTCAAACTACTCGGGCGCCTGCCCAAAGGCCTGCAGGTTGCCCTCGGCGCCCGCATGGCCCGCACCGAAGCCAAGACCTAAGGACAGCCCATGAAAATTGCCATTATCGGCAGCGGCATTGCCGGCCTCACCAGCGCTTACCTGCTCAACCGCCGTCACGACATCACGGTGTTTGAGGCCAGCGACTGGATCGGCGGTCACACCCACACCGTTGATGTTGAGGTGAAGGGGCAGCGGTATGCCGTGGACACAGGCTTTATCGTGTTCAACGACTGGACCTACCCGAACTTTATCCGCCTGCTCAGCCAGCTGGGGGTGGGCTTCAAGGACACCCAGATGAGCTTCTCGGTCAGCGATCCGCTAAGCGGCGTGGAATACAACGGGCATAACCTCAACACCCTGTTTGCCCAGCGCCGCAACCTGGTATCGCCGAAATTCATCGGCATGGTGCGCGACATTCTGCGTTTCAACCGCGAGGCCCTGCAGGACCTCAACAACCAGCGCATCGACGCCGACATGACCCTGGGCGATTACCTCAAGGCCAATGGTTACAGCGAGCGCTTTATCCAGCATTACATCGTGCCCATGGGCGCGGCGATCTGGTCGATGTCACTGAATGACATGCTCGGCTTCCCGCTGCAGTTCTTTGTGCGCTTCTTCAAGAACCACGGCCTGCTGTCAGTCAGTGATCGTCCGCAGTGGTGCGTGATCGAAGGCGGCTCCAGCAGCTATGTGGCGCCGTTGACTGAATCGTTCAAGCAACACATCCGCCTGAACTGTGCCGTGACCCGGGTTGAACGCGATGGCGACGGTGTGACCCTGCACAGCGCGGCCGGTAGCGAGCGCTTCGACAAGGTGGTGTTCGCCTGCCACAGCGACCAGGCCCTGGCGTTGCTGGCCGCGCCGACCTCAACCGAACAGGCCATCCTCGGCGCGCTGCCCTATGCCGATAACGATGTGGTGCTGCACACCGACACCCGCCTGCTGCCAAAACGGCCACTGGCCTGGGCCAGCTGGAACTATCGTCTCGGCGGCCCGGTGGATCAGCCGGCAGCCGTCACCTATGACATGAATATCCTGCAGGGCATCCAGAGCGATACGACTTTCTGCGTCAGCCTGAACCAGACCGCCGCCATCGACCCAAGCAAGATCCTGGCGCGCTACACCTATGCCCACCCGCAATACAGCCTGGCCGGCATGGCTGCGCAGGCGCGCTGGGAAGAATTGCTGGGGGCCAACCACAGCTACTTCTGCGGCGCCTACTGGGCCAATGGCTTCCATGAAGATGGCGTGGTCAGCGCGCTGCGCGTGGCCCGTGAATTCGGTGAGGCGCTGTAGTGAACAGCCCAACGGCACTGAACAGCGCCCTCTACAGCGGCTGGGTGCAGCACCGGCGTTTTGCCCCGCGCCTGCACAACTTCCGCTATCGCATGGGCCTGCTCTACCTCGACCTGAGCGAGCAGGACGCCGTGCTCGCGCTATCGCCCCTGGCCGGGCGTGGCCGCTTTGCGCCTTTTGCCTTTCGTGAAACCGATTACCTGCCGCAATTCACCGGTGCCGGCATCAGCCTGATCGATGCCGTACGCCAGCGTGTGACGGAAGCGCTGGGGCGCACGCCACTGGGCCGCATCTGCCTGCTGACCCAGCCGCGCAGCTGGGGGCTGAGTTTCAACCCGGCGAGCTTCTTTTACTGCCATGAAGCCGATGGCCGTCTGGCGGCGATTCTCTGCGAGGTGAGCAATACGCCCTGGCGTGAACGCTATCACTACGTATTACCCGCCGAGGGCGAGGGCCACCTGCACGTCGCGGTGGCCAAAGCCTTTCACGTCTCACCCTTTCTGCCGCGCGAGCTGGAATACCGCATGAGTTTCAGCCCGGCCGGCGAGCGCTTGGGTATTCACATGGCCGACTGGCAGGGCGAGGACAAACTCTTCGACGCCAGCCTCAGCCTGCAACGCACCGCGCTCAACCGCGCCAGCCTGCATCGCTATTTGCTGCAATTTCCCTGGATGACCGGCAAGACCGTGGCCGCCATTTACTGGCAAGCCCTGCGTCTGCTGCTCAAACGTATTCCCCTGTTCACCCATCGGGCCGCTGAAGGTGATTTCCGCGTCGCCCGCCCCGCATCAAAGGACGCCCTCCATGAAAAGCTCTAGCCTGACCTCCGCCAAACATGTGGTGCGTGCCGGCAGCGGCATTGGTGCCAGCCTGCTGCGCCGTGCAGTACTGCGCCAGCTGAAACAGCTGCGCCACGGCCAACTGGTGATCATTGAAGGTGACGAACGCATGGAGTTCGGCGATGCCCACTCCAGCCTCAGCGCCGAGATCCGGGTGCAGGATGGCGCCGTCTGGGGGCTGGTAGCCGGCAACGGCTCAATCGGCTCGGGCGAAGCCTATATCCACGGTTACTGGACCACCCCGGACCTGACGGCGGTGATTCGCGTGTTCGTCAGCAACCTCGACGTGCTCGACGCCATGGAAAGCGGCCTGGCCCAGCTGGGCCGTCCGCTGATTCAGGGCCTGCACTGGCTCAACCGCAACACCCGCAAAGGCTCGCGCAAGAACATCTCTGCCCACTATGACCTGGGCAACGAGCTGTTCGAGCAGTTCCTCGACCCGACCATGATGTACTCGGCGGCGATGTTCCGCAGTGCCGATGACAGCCTGGAACAGGCGCAGCTGAACAAGCTCGAACGCATCTGCCAGAAGCTTGCCCTCAAGCCCAGCGACCACCTGCTGGAGATCGGTACCGGCTGGGGCAGCATGGCGATTTACGCCGCCACCCACTACGGCTGCAAGGTCACCACCACTACCCTGTCGCGCGAGCAGTTCGCCTACACCGAACGACGCATTCAGGAGCAAGGCCTGCAAGGGCAAATCACCCTGCTGTTGGAAGACTACCGCGACCTGGCCGGCCAGTACGACAAGCTGGTGTCGATCGAAATGATCGAGGCAGTGGGTCATCGTTTCCTGCCCACCTACTTCCAGCAATGCGCCAACCTGCTCAAGCCCGACGGCCTGATGCTGCTGCAAGCCATCACCATCCGTGACCAGCGCTACGAGCAGGCGAAAAACGCCGTGGACTTTATCCAGCGCTACATCTTCCCCGGCGGCGCACTGCCATCGGTGAACAAGATGCTGGAAATCATCAGCGCCAAGACCGATATGAACCTGCACCACATGGAAGACTTCGGCCTGCACTACGCCCGCACCCTGCGCATCTGGCACGACAACCTGCGCCACGCGCGGCACAAGCTGGAGCAGCAAGGCTACGACGATTACTTCTTCCGCCTGTGGGAGTTCTACCTGTGCTATTGCGAGGGCGGCTTTATCGAGCGCACCATCGGCACCGCGCAATTGCTGCTGGCGAAGCCGGCCGCTCGTCCTGCTCCGCTACTGGGAAATCTAAATGCCTAAATTGATCGTCAACACCCTGCTATTTCAGCTCGGCTGGTTCGCCTGCGTCTTCGGCGGCGACAGCCTGTGGCTGCTGATTGTCGCAGCGGTACTGGCGGTGCATCTGCTGTGGACCAGCAGCTGGGCGGCGGAAGGTAAGCTGCTGATCACGGTGTTTCTCGCCGGCAGCGCGCTGGACAGCTTTCTACTCAACCTCGGCGTATTCGACTTCGGCGAGCCGCGCACGCTGATCCCGCTGTGGCTGGCCAGCTTGTGGCTGCTGATGGCCACCACGCTCAATCATTGCCTGGCCTGGACCGCGCAACCCTGGTGGCGCGGCAGCCTGCTCGGCGCCATTGGCGCACCACTGTCCTATTACGGCGGCGCGCAGATTGCTGGCGTCGGCCTGCCCTACGGCACCTGGCAAAGCCTGCTGCTGATCGGCGCCATCTGGGCCGCGGTGATGCCCGTGCTACATGGCTTCGCCAAACTCTACCGCAGCCAATACGAACAGAGCCTGCGCGCACGCCAGTCGACTTAGTAGAAAGGCTCGGCTGGATGGATAAAGCGCCAGCCACCCTACGTCGGCAGCAGACGCCGCAATAACACCGATGACGTACACTGCGCGGCATGAGTCAGAACATCCCCCATACCCAACTCGCCGACGAGCAGGCTGTCAGCTGTAGCAACTGCGCAGCCTGCTGCTGTCAGCTGGAAGTCATGCTAATCACCGACACCGGCGTGCCGCCGCGCTATATCGACACCGATGACTGGGGTGGCGAAGTCATGCTGCGCCTGGACGACGGCTGGTGCGCCGCGCTGGACCGCGACAGCATGCGCTGCACCATCTACGAAGTGCGCCCACTGATCTGCCGCGAATTCGAAACCGCCTCCCCCGAATGCCTGGACGAGCGCAAAAGCATGAGCAGCATCTACCGCTGAGTGCGCGGCTTATTGCCGAGATAAAAACTCATCAGGAACAATCTCTGACGTCGCCCAGCGACGGCCATAAAAAAGCCGGATCGCAATCCGGCTTTTTAACCAATAACCCGCTAGAAACTCAGACGGTAATGCAGGCTGTAACTCTCGACCCCATCATTCGGCTGCTTCAAGCCAGCGTTGGAATAGTGCAACGCCCGCACGCCGACTTCCTGCCCGGAGAAGCGCAGGCCAAAACCGATGCGGTCTTCAAACTGGAAAGACGAGCCCAGGTCATTGTCTTCCAGCTCGGTGCTGCTGAATGCCGCAATACCAATCCCGGCTTCGATATAGGGCTTGAAGCGCTCGCCGGCAAACTCATAGACGAACACCGGGCTGAGCGAAAGGCTGTGGTTGCTGGAGGCTTCGTCACCGTCCCAATAGGTGTAGGCCGCATCCCAATAACCGGTGAGGCGACCGACATCACTGGCAAACCAGCTCTGGTTGAAATCGAACTGGGTGCCCAGGCGGTAGGTCATGGTCGAGTCGCCGGTTTGGCCAACCGCCACGCTTAGATCCATCGCCTGCACTGCACTGACGTGCCCCCAAGCCAAGGCTGCCAACACAGCCAATGTCACGACTTTTCTCATGGTAATAATCCTTATCCACCCAAGTAGAAGCTTGCTGACACTGCTTGAGAGTATAGAAATCTTTAGCTGCAGAGAAAGCCGACTTACGGCTAAACAGCGCTGACCAGCGCCTCCGCGCCCCACAACAACGGCAACACCCGCTGCATGGCTGCGGGATCACCGCTCGACCAGAACTGCGCAGGCTGCGCCGTGCCACTGGCGAGCAGATCATGGCTGGTTAGCAGGCGCTGGACTTGCCGCGCCACCGCCGCGCCCGTGTCGATCAGGCTGATCGAATCCGGAACCAGGCTGCGCAGCAGCGGTTTGATAAAGGGGTAATGGGTGCAGCCGAGAATCAGCGTATCGCAGCCTTCAGCCAATAGCGGCGCGACAAAGCCCTGCAGCAACTCGCGGGTAGCCTGGCTATCCAACTCACCGGCTTCAATCCGCTCGACCAGCCCCGGACACGGCTGAGTAATCACCCGTACATCGCTGGCAAAACGGTCGAGCAAGGCGGCGAACTTGGCGCTTTTCAGCGTGCCGGTGGTGGCCAGCACGCCCACCACGCCGGATTGCGTCGCGGCCGCCGCAGGCTTGACCGCTGGTTCCATACCCACCAAGGGCAGCTGTGGATACAACTCACGCAACTCGGCAACACCTGCCACCGTGGCGGTGTTGCAGGCCAGCACCAGCGCCTTGGCGCCCTGGGCCAGCAGAAATTCGGCCAGCACCCGGCAGCGTTCGCGGATAAATTCCGGGCTCTTTTCGCCGTAGGGCACATGGCCGCTGTCGGCGACATACAGCAGTGACTCATTCGGTAGCAGCGCGCGAATTTCGCCCAGCACCGACAAGCCGCCGACGCCGGAGTCGAACACACCAATCGGCGCGTTACTCACCGCTGGTCACTCCACACACGCTGCAGCCTGGGTCACGCTTGACCCGCAGCTCGCGAAAACGGCTGCCCAGCGCATCGATCAACAGCAAGCGGCCGACCAGGGGTTCGCCAAATTGCGCCAGCAGCTTCAAGGCTTCCAGCGCCTGCAGGCTGCCGACCAAACCGACCAGCGGGCCGACCACCCCGGCTTCGCTGCAGGTCAACTCTGCCTCGCTGCCGTGGCCGTAGATGCAGTGGTAGCAAGGGCTGTCATCGCGCCGTGGATCGAACACCGAGAGTTGGCCCTCCAGGCGGATCGCCGCACCACTGACCAGCGGCACCTTGGCCGCTACGCACGCGGCGTTGACCGCTTCGCGGGTGCTGAAGTTGTCCGAACAATCCAGCACCAGATCCACTGCCGCCACCGCGGCGGCAAGGGAGTCGCTGTCCAGCCCCTGGCAATGAGTTTGCAGGCGCAACTGCGGGTTGATCGCCAGCAGGCGCTTGCTCGCCGAGTCGACCTTGCTCAGGCCAATGCTGGCGGTGTCGTGGGCGATCTGCCGTTGCAGGTTGGTCAGATCAACCGTATCGAAGTCCGCCAGATGCAACTCACCGACCCCGGCGGCGGCCAGGTACAGCGCCACCGGCGAGCCCAGGCCGCCAAGGCCGATAATCAGCGCTCGGCTGTGTTTCAGGCGCAGCTGGCCGGCGATATCGATCTGTTGCAAGAGGATCTGCCGGCTGTAGCGCAGCAGCTCCTCGTCATTCAGCATGTCTTGCGGGCTCATGGCGTCACTCATTATCGAAGCGTCCCAGACTGATGCGCTCATGGCCGCCGAGGTCACGCCGGCTTTCCACCGCACTAAAGCCACGCGCGCTAAGCAGCTCGCGCACTGCTGCAGCCTGGTCAAAGCCATGTTCCAGCAGCAGCCAGCCGCCTGCTTGAAGATAGTCCGGTGCCTGCTGGATGATCAGGCGAATATCGTCCAGCCCGTCCGCGCCGGCCACCAGGGCGCTGCTTGGCTCGAAGCGCACATCGCCTTCGGTCAGATGCCGATCAGCGGTGGCGATATAGGGCGGATTGCTGACGATCAGCTGATAGCGCTGCCCGGCCAGGGCACTAAACCAGTGACTTTCAACAAAGCTGGCATTGGCCAGTTTAAGCCGCGCGCCATTGCGCTCGGCCAGGGCCACCGCCTCCGGCACACGGTCCACACCGGTTATTCGCCAGGCCGGGCGCTCGCTGGCCAAGGCCAGGGCAATCGCCCCTGTGCCGGTGCCGAGATCAAGCAGCGCAGCAGGCGTGGCAGGTAGCAGCGCGAGAACGGTTTCCACCAGCAGTTCGGTATCCGGCCGTGGGATCAGCGTATGCGAGGCAACTTCCAGCTCCAGGCTCCAGAAGCCCTGCTGGCCGAGGATATAGGCCACCGGCTCGCCGGCCTGACGCCGAACGATTGCGGCCTGATAACGCTCAAGCTGCTCAGCCTCAAGTTCGCGTTCCGGCCAGGTGTGCAGGTAACTGCGCGACTTGCCCAGGGCATGGGCGAGCAATAACTCGGCATCCAAGCGCGGTGTAGGCGAGTCGGGCAGTTCGGTGTGGCTAAGTAGGGATTCGATAGTGACCATGGGCTTTATTTCCGTAGCCCGGATGCACTCCGGGACATGCTCAAACCCGCATCAATCGCCCAACGCGGCCAGCTGATCGGCCTGATATTCCACCAGCAGTGGCTCAATAATCGCTTCCACGCCACCGGCAATCACTTCGTTGAGCGAATACAGGGTCAGGTTGATACGGTGATCGGTGACTCGCCCTTGCGGAAAGTTATAGGTGCGGATGCGCTCGGAGCGGTCACCGGAGCCCACCAGCAGTTTGCGCGAGTCGGAAATTTCCTTGTGCGCAGCGGCTTCCTGTTGATCCTTCAACTTGGCCGCCAGCCAGGCCATGGCCTTGGCGCGGTTCTTGTGCTGCGAGCGCTCTTCCTGACATTCCACCACGGTGCCGGTGGGAATGTGGGTGATGCGGATCGCCGAGTCGGTGGTGTTGACGTGCTGACCACCGGCGCCGGAGCTGCGGTAGGTGTCCACGCGCAGATCGGCCGGGTTGATGTCGATGGCCATCTGCTCATCCGGCTCGGGCAACACCGCAACCGTACAGGCCGAGGTGTGGATGCGGCCCTGGGATTCGGTTTCCGGCACGCGCTGCACGCGGTGCGCACCCGACTCGAACTTGAGCTTGCCGTAGACGTTGTCGCCCTCGACCCGGGCAATCACTTCTTTATAGCCGCCATGCTCGCCTTCGCTAGCCGACAGAACTTCCACCCGCCAGCCCTGCTTCTCGGCATAACGCGAGTACATGCGGAACAGGTCACCGGAGAAGATCGCCGCCTCGTCGCCACCGGTGCCAGCGCGTACTTCGAGGAACACGTTACGGCCGTCGTTGGGGTCCTTTGGCAGCAGCATGCGCTGCAGCGTGGCCTCCAGCCCGATCAGCTGCTCCTTGGCTTCGGCGACTTCTTCCTCGGCCATTTCGCGCATGTCCGGGTCGCTGTCCTTGAGCAGCGCCTGGGCGCCTTCAAGGTCGGCCTGCACTTTGCGGAATGCACTGAACGCCTGGTACACCGGCTCAAGCTCGGCGTACTCCTTGGAGTAGGCACGAAACTGCGGCTGATTACTGATCACTTCAGCATCGCCGAGCAGCGCGGTCAGCTCTTCGAAACGATCCTGCAACAGGTCGAGTTTATTGATCAGTGACGCTTTCATTGCAGACCTTTATTGAGTGGCCGAGCTGCTATGGGTAGAAGCAGGCGGCGCGCCCTCGTCGAGGGCAAACAGTTCTTGAGCCACGCCCAGCGCATCGACGCGGCCATCGGCTGAGAATTTTTTCAGCTGCACGCTGGGCGCATGCAGCAACTTGTTAGTCAGACCGCGAGCCAGCAACGCCAGTACATCCTCGGCCGAGCTGCCGTTATTGAGCAGGCGCAGGGCCTTGTTCAGCTCCTCGTCACGCAAGCGCTCAGCCTGCTGGCGGTAGGCCTTGAGTACATCCACCGCGGCCAGTTCGCGCAGGCGCTGCATAAAGTCGCGGGCGCCCACGCTGACCAGTTCTTCGGCGGCCTGGGCCGCGCCCTGGCGGCTCTTGAGGTTCTCCGCGATCACCTCATGCAGGTCATCGACGGTGTAGAGGTAAACGTCGTCCAATTCGCCGACTTCCGGCTCGATATCGCGCGGTACGGCGATGTCGACCATAAAAATCGGCTTGTGCTTGCGCTGCTTCAGCGCCCGCTCGACCGCGCCCTTGCCGAGAATCGGCAGCTGGCTGGCAGTGGAACTGATCACGATATCGCTGTTGACCAGCTCATCAGGGATTTCCGAAAGCAGCACGGCATGTGCGCCAAATTGTTCGGCCAGGCTGCTGGCGCGTTCCAGGGTGCGATTGGCGACGACGATGCGCTTGATGCCCTGATCGTGCAGATGGCGAGCCACCAGGCTGATGGTCTCGCCGGCGCCGATCAGCAGTGCCTGGCTGCGGTGCAGATCGGCGAAAATCTGCTTGGCCAGGCTGACGGCAGCGAAGGCCACGGATACCGGGTTTTCGCCAATCGCGGTATCGGTGCGTACGGTCTTTGCGGTGCTAAAAGTGGCCTGAAACAAGCGCCCGAGCAGCGGGCCGAGGGTGCCGGCCTCGCGGGCCACGGCAAACGCCGACTTCATCTGACCGAGGATCTGCGGCTCGCCCAGCACCATGGAGTCCAGCCCCGAGGCCACGCGCATCATATGGCGCACGGCTTCGTCATCGGCATGGATATAGGCGCAGGCGCGCAGCTCTTCGAGGCTCAAGCGATGGTAGTTGGCCAACCAGGCCAGCACTTCGTCAGCGCTCGACTCGTCCTGCTCGAGGTACAGCTCACTGCGATTGCAGGTCGAAAGAATCGCCGCCTCCCGACTGCTGGTACGCTGGCAGAGCTGCTGCAATGCCTCAACCAACTGCTCGGGAGTGAAAGCCACGCGTTCGCGGACGTCCACCGAGGCGGTCTTGTGGTTGATACCGAGGGCAATAAAGGCCATGCACGTCGCTGACAGGGAGTGGAAGCCGACAATTGTCCTACTTCGGCAAAGCGAGAACAACCACTGCGGCCTATTGTCCCAATAGCCAGGTTTATCTATTAATCCGCATCATTGCAGCCCATGGGCTTGCCCCAGCGCTTGTGTCATGATGCCCAAACCGCAGGTTGGCCACATACTCTTCCTATGAATAGATCCTTCGCGTTGCTGACTGCCGCTGCCTTTTTAAGCGGTTGCCAGACTTTTGCCCCCTCTGCCCCGGATGGCACGCCGCCGGTGGAAGACCCCGCTGTTGTCGCCGCAAAAACCCAGCCACAGGTTTACCGCAACTTCAGCCAGGAAACCCTGCTGTCGCTGCTGATCGCGGAACTGGCGGGGCAACGTAACCGCTTCGACATTGCCCTGGAAAACTATGTAGAACAGGCTAATGCCACCCAGGATGCAGGCGTCGCCGAGCGCGGTTTTCGTATAGCCGAGTACCTGGGGGCCGAGCAGCCTGCGCTGGAAACCAGCCTGCTGTGGGCCAAGACCGCGCCCGAGAATATCGATGCGCAACGCGCCGCTGCTGTACAACTGGCGCGCGCCGGTCGTTACGACGAATCCATGACCTTTATGGAGCAGGTGCTGCAGCGTCAGGGCGATACGCATTTCGACTTCCTCGCCCTATCCGCTGCTGAAACCGACCCGGACACGCGTGCTGGCCTACTGCAAAGCTTCAACCGCCTGCAGGCGAAATACCCGGAAAACAGCCAGCTGCAATTTGGCAAGGCCCTGTTGCTGCAGCAGGATGGCCAACCGCAAGAAGCTCTGGAGCTGCTGGAGCAACAACCCAGCAAAGATCGCCCCATCGCCTCAATCCTGCTGCATGCACGCCTGCTGCAAAGCCTTGAGCGTAACGACGACGCCCTGCCACTGCTGGAAAAAGGTATAGAGCAGCACCCGGACGACAAGCGCCTGCGCCTGACCTATGCACGCCTGCTGGTGGCCGAAGATCGTTTGGATGAAGCCAAGGGCGAGTTTGCCTCACTGCTGCAACAACACCCCAATGACGACGACCTGCGCTTCTCCCTGGCGCTTGTCTGCCTGGAAGCCAAAGCCTGGAAGGAAGCGATTGTCTACCTGGAAGAGCTGGTCGAGCGCGGCAGCCACAGCGAAGCGGCGCACTACAACCTGGCCCGCGCCTACGAAGAACTGGATGATATCCCCAGCGCACTGATCGAATACGCCTTGGTTGGCCCCGGCAATGACTACCTGCCCGCCCAGGCCCGCCAGAGCGACCTGCTGTTCAAGGCACAACGCGCCGATGAAGCCTCCGAGCGCCTGCGCCAGGCCCGCGAGAGCCAACCCGACTACGCTATTCAGCTGTACCTGATCGAGGCAGAAGCCTGGTCCAAGCAGCAGGACACCGAACGCGCCTGGCAGCTGATCCAGCAAGCCCTGGAACAGTTTCCGGAAGACCTCAACCTGCTCTACACCCGCGCCATGCTGGCGGAAAAACGCGATGATCTAGCTCTACTGGAAAGTGACCTGCGCTTTATTCTCGAGCGCGAACCAGACAATGCCATGGCCCTAAACGCCCTGGGCTACACCCTGGCCGACCGCACCACGCGCTACGCCGAAGCCAAACAGCTGATCGAGCAAGCGCACCAGCTCAACCCGGAAGACCCGGCGATTCTCGACAGCCTCGGCTGGGTAAATTACCGCCTGGGCAACCTAGATGAGGCTGAGCGCTTACTGCGCCAAGCGTTGCAGGCATTTCCCGACCACGAAGTCGCCGCCCACTTAGGTGAAGTGCTGTGGGCACAAGGCAAACAGAAAGAAGCGCGCAAACTCTGGCGTGAAGCCCTGAAACAGCAACCCGACAGCACAATCCTGCGCAGCACCCTGCTGCGCCTGACCGGAGCAGAGACACTCTGATGCTTGCGCGCTACCTGATAGTTTTCAGCCTGATCACATTATTGGCAGGCTGCGCCGGCTTGACCTCCCGCGAAGCCCTCGAAGGCCAGGGCGACGCGCAAAGCTGGCAAGCCCACAAGCAGCAGATCAGCAGCCTGGACGCCTGGCAGATCAACGGCAAAGTCGGTATCCGCGCGCCGCAAGACTCCGGCAGTGGCACCCTTTTCTGGCTGCAACGCCAGGATTACTACGACATCCGCCTGTCCGGCCCACTGGGTCGCGGCGCCGCTCGCCTGACCGGCCGCCCTGGTGCAATCCAGCTGGAGGTCGCCAATCAGGGCCGCTACCAGGCCGAGTCGCCGGAACAGCTGCTGCAAGATCAACTGGGACTGAACCTGCCGGTTTCGCACCTGCTCTGGTGGATTCGCGGCCTACCCTCACCCGACAGCAAAAGCCGCCTGAATCTCGACAGCCACAGCCACCTGGCGCAACTGAGCCAGGACGGCTGGCACGTCGAGTACCTGAGCTATGCAGAACAGAATGGCTTCTGGCTGCCGGAGCGCATCAAGCTCAGCGGCTTTGATCTGCAAGTCACCCTGGTGATCAAGGACTGGCAACCGCGCCAGCTCGGTCAATGAGCGCCCCGGTAATACCCGCCGCTGCCGAACTGATTCTGCCGGCACCGGCCAAGCTCAACCTGATGCTGCATATCCTCGGCCGCCGCGCCGACGGCTATCACGAACTGCAAACCCTGTTTCAGTTTCTCGACTTTGGTGACGAGTTGGGCTTTGCCCTGCGCACCGATGGCGAAATTCACCTGCATACGCCCATCGACGGCGTACCCCACGACAGCAATCTGATCGTGCGTGCCGCGCGCCTACTGCAACAGCACGCAAACTGCGCGCAGGGCGCTGATATCTGGCTGGACAAGCGCCTGCCCATGGGCGGCGGCATCGGCGGCGGGAGCTCGGATGCCGCCACCACCCTGCTCGGCCTCAACCATCTGTGGCAGCTGGGTTGCAGCGAAGATCAACTGGCCACACTGGGCCTGAACCTCGGAGCAGACGTACCGGTATTCGTACGCGGCCGCGCGGCCTTTGCCGAAGGCGTGGGCGAAAAGCTGCAACCGGTTACCCTGAGCGAACCCTGGTTTCTTGTCGCGATTCCGCAAGTACTTGTCAGCACAGCGGAAATTTTCTCCGACCCCGAGTTGACACGGGATACGCCGCCCATTAAAGTTCGCAGCCTTCTTGAGGGGGGTGGTCGTAACGACTGCCAGCCGGTAGTCACGAAGCGTTATCCAGAAGTTCGTAACGCTTTGATCTTGTTGAACAAATTTGTTCAAACCAGATTAACCGGCACTGGAGCTTGTGTGTTTGGGAGCTTCCCAAACCAGGACGATGCTGATAAAGTCGCCCGCCAACTTCCAGCCACTTTGCCAAGTTTTATTGCCCAAGGCCGTAACATTTCGATGTTGCACCGCAAGCTCGAAACATTGGTCAGGAAGTGAATGTTCGCTCTTAGTAGTTAAGAGCACAGAGTTGTACGGTAATAGGGGCGTCGCCAAGCGGTAAGGCACCAGGTTTTGATCCTGGCATGCGTTGGTTCGAATCCAGCCGCCCCTGCCATTTCCGCCCTGGAGCGGATACACAACTCAAAGCATTCGGTTACACAGGATACAGGGGCGTCGCCAAGCGGTAAGGCACCAGGTTTTGATCCTGGCATGCGTTGGTTCGAATCCAGCCGCCCCTGCCATTTCTGTACTCATCCAGGTAACCCCCAGCCGGCAGGTACTGCGCGTGTCCAAGATGATGGTTTTTACGGGGAACGCTAACCCCGATCTGGCGCGACGTATCGTACGTCAGCTGCACATTCCCCTCGGTGATGCTTCTGTCGGTAAGTTTTCCGACGGCGAGATCATGATTGAAATCAATGAAAACGTCCGCGGCAAAGACGTCTTCCTGATTCAACCGACGTGCGCGCCAACCAACGATAACCTGATGGAACTGGTAGTGATGGCTGACGCCTTCCGCCGCTCATCAGCGACCCGAATTACTGCAGTTATCCCCTACTTCGGCTATGCCCGCCAGGATCGCCGTCCGCGCTCCGCCCGCGTGGCAATCAGTGCCAAAGTTGTGGCTGACATGCTCACCGTTGTAGGCATCGACCGGGTTTTGACCGTCGACCTGCACGCGGATCAGATCCAGGGTTTCTTCGATATTCCGGTAGATAACATCTACGGCTCCCCAGTACTGGTGGACGACATCGAAGACCAGCGTTTTGAAAACCTGATGATTGTCTCCCCAGACATCGGCGGCGTAGTGCGTGCACGCGCTGTGGCCAAGTCCCTGGGTGTTGACCTGGCGATCATCGACAAGCGCCGCGAGAAAGCCAACCATTCCGAAGTGATGCACATCATCGGTGATGTTGAAGGCCGTACCTGCATCCTGGTCGACGACATGGTGGATACCGCTGGCACCCTGTGCCACGCCGCCAAAGCGCTGAAAGAACACGGCGCATCGAAAGTCTTCGCTTACGCCACACACGCTGTACTGTCTGGCCGTGCAATCGAAAACATTGAAAAATCCGTACTTGACGAGCTGGTGGTGACCAACACCATCCCGCTGTCCGCCGCTGCGCAATCCTGTTCGCGTATTCGCCAACTGGACATTGCCCCGGTAGTCGCTGAGGCGGTCCGCCGCATCAGCAATGAAGAATCGATCAGCGCGATGTTCCGTTAATTCGGTATACGCCCTGAGCGCAAACGCCCTGCCCTGACGGCAAGGCTTTTCAACCAACCGTCCCGTCGCTGGTCGCAAGCGTAAGGGACGGTTTGGTTATTTTGGAGAAGTGAAATGACTGAATTTGCCCTGAATGCCGAAGTGCGTTCCGACCTGGGGAAAGGTGCGAGCCGCCGCCTGCGTCGTAACGTTGCCATGGTTCCTGCCGTAATTTACGGTGGCGAAAAAGCTCCACAATCGATCAGCCTGCTGGCCAAAGAACTGGCCAAACTGCTGGAAAACGAAGCAGCCTACAGCCACGTGCTGAGCCTGAACGTAGCCGGCAGCAACGAAAGCGTGATCATCAAAGCCCTGCAGCGCCATCCAGCCAAAGGCTACGTGCTGCACGCTGACTTCGTTCGCGTAGTCGCTGGCCAGAAACTGACCGCTATCGTTCCCCTGCACTTCATCAACCAAGAAACTTCAGTTGGCGTTAAGCAGCAAGGCGGCGAAGTGTCTCACGTGCTGTCGGAAGTAGAAGTTTCCTGCCTGCCGAAAGACCTGCCGGAATTCATCGAAGTCGACATGGCTGCCGTTGAAGTGGGTCAGATCGTTCACCTGGCCGACCTGAAACTGCCGAAAGGCGTTGAGCTGGTTGCACTGGCTCACGGTAACGACCTGGCAGTGGCTAACATCCACGCCTCCCGCGTTGCTAAAGACGAAGGCGCTGCCGAGTAATCCTCGCAGTGTCGGAAACCAGCTCGGTATGCGATTCTGCCGAGCTATTTCCACAAAAGGGCTCCTGACATGACTGCCGTACAACTGATCGTTGGCCTGGGTAACCCCGGCCCTGAATACGACCAGACTCGGCATAATGCTGGAGCCCTTTTCGTTGAGCGCCTGGCTGACAGCCAGCGCATCAACCTGAGCCTCGACAAAAAGTATTTTGGCCTGGTTGGCAAATTCAGCCATCAGGGCCGCGATGTTCGCCTGCTGATCCCCACCACCTTTATGAATCGCAGCGGCCAGGCCGTAGCGGCATTGGCGAATTTCTTCCGCATCCCGCCGGAAGCCATTCTGGTGGCGCACGACGAACTCGACATGCCCCCCGGCGTCGCCAAACTCAAACTGGGTGGCGGGCACGGCGGACATAACGGGCTGCGCGACATCATCGCCCAGCTCGGTAATCAGAATAATTTTTACCGCCTGCGGCTTGGCATCGGCCATCCCGGGCACAGCAGCATGGTTTCCAACTTCGTCCTCGGCCGCGCACCACGCAGCGAACAGGAACTGCTGGACACCAGCATCGACTTTGCCCTGGACACCCTGCCGGAAATACTCGCGGGCGACTGGAGCAAAGCCATGCACAAGCTGCACAGCCAGAAAGCCACCTCCTAACTCTTTACCGCCATTCGCGCGAGGGACAACACCATGGGATTCAACTGCGGCATCGTCGGCCTGCCCAACGTCGGCAAGTCCACCCTGTTTAACGCCCTCACCAAATCCGGTATTGCGGCCGAGAACTTTCCGTTCTGCACCATCGAGCCTAACAGCGGCATCGTGCCGATGCCTGACCCACGCCTCGCGGAGCTGGCAGCCATCGTCAACCCCAAGCGCATACTGCCCACCACCATGGAATTCGTCGATATCGCCGGCCTGGTAGAAGGAGCATCAAAGGGTGAAGGCCTGGGCAACAAGTTCCTCGCCAACATCCGTGAGACCGACGCCATCGCCCACGTGGTGCGCTGCTTCCAGGACGATAACGTGATTCACGTTGCTAACAGCGTCGACCCCAAGCGCGATATCGAAATCATCGACCTCGAACTGATCTTCGCCGATCTCGACAGCTGCGAAAAGCAACTGCAGAAGACCACTCGCAATGCCAAGGGCGGCGACAAAGAAGCTGTGGCACAGAAAGCCCTGCTGGAAAAGCTCATCCCCCACTTCAGCGAAGGTAAGCCAGCGCGCACCCTGATGAAGACCCTGGGTGACGACGAGAAGCAACTGGTACGTGGCTTCCACCTGCTCACCAGCAAGCCGGTGATGTACATCGCCAACGTCGCTGAAGACGGCTTCGAGAACAACCCACTGCTCGACATCGTCCAGGCCATTGCCGATGCCGAAGGCGCTCCCGTGGTGCCGGTATGCAACAAGATCGAAGCAGAAATCGCCGAGCTGGATGATGGCGAAGAAAAAGACATGTTCCTCGAAGCCCTGGGCCTCGAAGAACCCGGCCTGAACCGAGTAATCCGCGCGGGCTACGAACTGCTCAACCTGCAGACCTACTTCACCGCAGGCGTCGAAGAAGTCCGCGCCTGGACCGTCCGTGTCGGCGCCACCGCTCCGCAGGCTGCTGGCGTGATCCACACCGACTTCGAAAAAGGCTTTATCCGCGCCGAAGTAATCGCCTACAACGACTTCATCCAATACAAAGGCGAAGCTGGCACCAAAGAAGCCGGAAAATGGCGCTTGGAAGGCAAGGACTACATCGTGAAAGACGGCGACGTCATGCATTTCCGCTTTAACGTGTAAGCGATTGATCGCGCGCAGAAATTTTCGCAGAACAGGGTTGACACCCAACCCCAAGACGCGAATAATGCGCGCCACTCGGCTACGTAGCTCAGCTGGTTAGAGCATAGCATTCATAATGCTGGGGTCCGGGGTTCAAGTCCCTGCGTAGCCACCAAACAAAACAAGGGTTTACCGAAAGGTAAGCCCTTTTTTGTTTTTGGGGTGTCCCACAAGTGTCCCTTTCTTGTCTCACGACTATCGCCACGCACTAAGCCAACAAACGTCGCTAATAGACTACCTATAGCGAAAGGCTTACACGCGCTGACTGCAATCGCCTCTGTTACCACTTGCTCCCCGAATCTAATCTACACACATCAACTGAAGCGCAGGACGCGCTCAGGATCAAGGATGATCGGCCATGGCCTAGGAGGCTTCTGACAGGATGTCAGAATGGTCTTGAAGAAACCCGCTTCGGCGGGTTTTTTGTTGCCTATTGAAAATGCATCAGGCCGAGTTCTGATTGCCAGTCAGCAAAGCCAACGGCGAAAAGGTCAGCGCCGTGGCGAAGTGATCAGGGGCCAGATGCGAATAACGCATCGTCATCTTGATATCGCCATGGCCAAGGATTTTCTGTAACGCCAGGATGTTCCCGCCCTGCATCATGTAGTGGCTGGCAAAGGTGTGTCGCAGGATGTGGGTTAGCTGGCCGGGTGTATGTAGCCCCGTTCGCTCATAGGCTTTACGGAAGGCCGACCGGCACGAACTGAACAACCGCCCTCCCCCTGGATAACCCCGCTCCAATATCAGCGCTTGCAGATCAGACGGTATTGGCACTGATCGACCCTTGCCGTTTTTCGTCCTGGCAAACCTGACTAGACAGTTTGCGACTTCCGCGCGCGTGATGCTTTCGGCTTCATCCCATCGAGCACCCGTTGCAAGGCACAGCTTGGCGACAGGCAGCGTATGGCTGTTGTTGGATGCCGCGCATTCATCGAGGACGAGCCGGCAATCGTCCAGGCTCAAGAACGTCAGCTCTACCTCATCCACTTTCAATTGCCGCAGGTTGGCCACGGGGTTGGCCTCATTCCAGACGCCTAGGCGGATCAGCTCATTGAACACGGATTTGATGTAGCGATGCTCATGGTTGACCGTCGAGGCCGTACAGGTCTTCAAGCGCTCCATACGAAAGCGGCTGAAATCCAGGGCAGTGAAGCTTGAGGCTATCGGGTTGCCCAGCAGCTCAACCACAGCCAGGGTGCGCGGCAGCCGGTATTTGTCTTTCAGGGTGCAGCCGTGCAGCTCATGCCACACGTTAACCAGATCGGATAAGCGCTCGCCTGGATCACGTCCGCGAGACGAGTATTGGCGCTTGAGGTCGATCACCCAGCGTTCGGCCTCGGACTTGGTGCGAAATGCCTTCTTGCGCTTACGGATGCCGGCAGAACGATCCAGCCAGAAATCGACGTCCCAGCCGTTTTCGCCCTTGGTGATCATACGGCCCTACCCCATCGCACACTCCGCTCCTCAAGCAGGTTTTTGATGTGCTGGTAAATGCCGTACTCACTTACCTCCTTTGCCGCGTAGTGATCCCGTATAACGGGCCAACAGTCCCATTGTTTTAGGGTGCAGAAAGCCTTTTTTGCGCCCACTCGCTCCCGTGCCAGCAGGCTTACGAAGTTTCCCAGGAAGAGTTCCACGTTCTTGCCGGAGAAGCCCCGCGACGTCTTGTAGTAGCGTTTGTATTCCGTGTCATCGAGCAGGGAATCAACCGGCAGATCAACGCGCACATCATCGCGAATCAGCGTCCAGATAGGCGCGTAGTAACCAGGGCGAGCAAGCAACTTGAATTGACGCAGGCCATAGCGCCACAGCCCGTCCAGATGCCCGGCAAAGGCTGCAAACGAACGGGTGTCGATGACTTCACCGGTTTTCACATCCAGGGAGCCGCTAGCGAACTGCTGGATGATGGAGTGGTGATAACGCAGCTCTACACGCCATACTGGTTGCTCAGGGTCGTAGTTCTCCGGATCAGCAGAATCGAAGCTGTCACGACGACGCCAAACGCTTTCCCAGTAGTCGAGCTTGTCGGTGGCCTTGGCCTGCTCGGTTTTGTTGTAGATACACAGTTGCACGCCACCGGCAGAGCCAAACATGGACGTTTCACCGCGGCCGTAGGTGCTGGATTTGGTCGCCCAGCTGATTTCACTGATGCCGGAAATATCACGGTGCGTCCGGGCCTTGCAGTGCATGCGGGCCACCAGATCGGCGGGAGGCGTCCAGCCCTGCAGGTCTAATGCAAGGTGGACGGCACACTGGTTGATTTCCAAGTGGGTCAGCACCTGGGCAGCATAGAAATCTAACCGAGCCTGCAGACGCTCAGGCGACAGGCTGTCGATGGTGTGCGGTGACACTTCGATTTTCAGATGCGGGCCGATGCAGTCCAGCTTGGCGTTGAAGTTCTTCACCAACAGGATGATGCCCAGGTCTGCGTTCTGCAGCTTGTACTGGTAGCCGGAGTCACGCCCTACCCGGCCCGAGTGCCAACGCTGGCCCGCAAAATCGACCATGACGCCCGGCACCTCAAACAGCGCCATGACTTCTGGGCGTACCAGCCCCTTGTACAACTGGCGCACGGTATCGACGCCACAGCGCAGCAGGCGAACGCCTGACAGGTCGGCGAAACCCGTCTGACCTATGTCGAGAAAGAGCAGGCCTTTGTCTGACTCAAGACCGGTGTGTCTATCGACTCGGATTAGATCTTTAACTGACATTCGATACCCCTTTATTGACTGGTTACCACTGTTTCAATAGTTAGTTATATGACGTGTTACAGGGACGTCAGCGCACCGGCGCGAGCCTCGCTCGCGCCGTCGTTCTGAACCGAGCCACTCCCGCGCTCGCGAGTACGCGCCTCACCGCTGTCGCGCGTTCGCGCGCCTCGTGCCTCGGCGTGCGAACGAACGACAGCCGTGGCGCACAGCTCTTTTTCAATCAGGTTTATGGGATCTATTACTTGGTCAGGCGGTTGCTCTTGGCAGGCTTGTTCCAGGGTGATGGGGAACAGTTGCAGGCGGCCATCGGGCGGTAAATTGGCAAACCACAGGAAGGCGCTGAGCAACACCAGAAAAAGCATGTGCATGCAGTCAGCAAAATGCAGCGGTGCGGGCTGGGCGAAGCACACCAAGGGCGCTGCCCTTGTCATCCCGCTCTTGCCGCCGAGGGCTCGGAAGCATGGGGCGGAGAAGCTACCCCATGCTCCCGTTGATAGGCTGTTCATAGGCATACCGCGTCAAGGGTGCGCTGCGCCCGTGCTTCCGTTCGACGGAACGGTGGAGCTGTTCCGACGAGCCGGGAGCGCGGCCCTTGACCCAGCCTGTGTAGGGTGGGGAATACGGCCCAGTACGTTGCCGGAACCATGCCGGTCGCGGTGCCGTATTACCCCAATAGTGAGGATGTCTGAAAAAGGCACTTCAGACGGGGTGCGGCTATCGCCCGATAGGCTCATCACCATGAAATAGGGGTAATCCCACACGCCGTCTTTAGGAAGCACAACACCCAGGATGTGCATGCAGCACCAGTAAGGTGGCTCGCCTTCATCCATGTGCAACTCCATCAGCACAGCTTGGCCCAGGTAGGCCGTGGCGGTGGCTGCATCCAGGGCAACACGCTGGCTAGGCATGGCTGTAGTCCCCCGCTTTGAACTCGGTTTTGCCCTTGAGCAGGTCCGCACGCAGGCGGGCGAGGTTGACCATGCGGAAGTCGGCTAGCCGCATGCTAGGGATGGTGCCGCTATCCACCCAGTCGACTGCCTCTTCGACTGATATGCCGCTCATCTCGGCAAAGGTGCGTACGCTGCAAAGATCATCAATGCCAGCACCCAACGCCCCACCATTGCCATCCGCTTTCGGGTGCGGCGCGTGGTCTGGCTTATCCATGGGCGTAATCCCCCTGGGAGAAAATGGTTTTGCCTTTGGCCAGATCGGTGCGAATCTGAGCCAGGTTGACCACACGCGGGCGGCCCATTTTCACGCTGGGGATCGTGAAGCTCTGCATCCAAGAAATAACGGTATCGACGCTGACACCCAACATTGCCGCGTACACCTCTTTGCTACACATGAGGGCGTTGCGACAGTCGAGGTAGATCACTCGCTTGCCATCCAGATCAAAGCTCACATCGAAAGGTGGTTCGTTTACATGCTGTGTGGTCATCGCCTATCCCTGCCTCTGAAATGCTCATAAACTGTGGTTAAAGGGGGTTTCAGCAGACAAATATGTTGTCTGTCGGGACGACTATACAGACAACATATTTGGCAGACAAACTGTTTGCCTTTTACTTATTAGAACCTTTCGGAATGAGAGAAGAGCGAATTAGGGCTTTAGTGAAATATCTAAGCCCTGCAGTGGTTTCCAAGAAGACAGGCCTCGAGCGGCGCCGCTGGGGTACCGTCGCCCACAATTTGAAGGTGAAGGTGCGTATCGAGGACATGGATGCGCTGCTTGACGCATTTCCTGAATACGAGCTGTGGATTTGGAAGGGAGAGGTCGACCCAAGCAAAGGCCAGATCAGCCCGGCCTACGCCGAAGCAGACGTAAACTTGGAAGAACTCAAAGCGGGCAGCAGATAAACAGCGAAAGTGGCCCGGCGATGGTTCGCCAGATTAAAGCAGGTTGATTAATTCAACGGGAAGAATAAGTAATGTCAAAACCCACAGCCATCCCCCCACCTCCAAGAAGCACAATATTAGGAGGCCTTAGCGACTATAGTGGCGGTATAGCAGGTGGACTAATACCACCACCGCCGCCAGCTCAGTCTCTTGTTGAAGGCTCTTGGTTTAAGAATAAAGACATTACCCTTGACGGGTGGAGATTTAATTCCTGCCGTTTCGATAGTTGCAGGCTATTTGTTTACACGCCAACTTTTACCCTGGACAAGTGCCATATATCGGAAGACTGTACAATTTACTACATGGGAAATTCGATAAGGCTTATCCAGCTCTTTAATAACCGAAATGAGTATATACGGGATCATTACCCGGATTTTGCTGCTAAAAAGCACCCGGATGGGACGATTACAATTGGCGCCTAATCTCAATGCCAAAGCGGCTTTAACAGCAAAATTCAGCTTCCTGCCAAGAAGAAGCCAGATTTTTGTAGTCACAACAATCCTGATATCAGCGGCTGCAGCCTTTGCTGGAATTATATTTCAGTGGTATGAAAAGCCTGGAGCAGCAGGGCCCTACTCGGTCGCAGCAATATTTGCCCTAATTTCCTCGGTCGGTTTTTTAATTTCACACAGAAATTCTGACTTGGCTGATGCAACTCAAACCCAACTCCGCATAAACAGGGATGAGATTATCTTCTCTGGCGACCCCCGCATGCCTGAACACCAAAGAACTCTGCTAGCAATGTCAGAGGCTTTTGCTGCGATGGCGCACATGCGACCACTTCCAGCAGCAGACGGGCTGATCGACAGCAACGGACAACCGATCCCGAACTCTGAAGCGCAGGCAAAATTAGTAATAGATGCGGCGAATGAAAAAGCAAGTCAACTGATGATCGACTCCCTAGCGGCATTGGGCAGCGCACAAAATGTCCCTGATATCCCGCGCTCTGTTGGGGTCGCTGAAATGGGGAGCTTTATTACTAGCGAAGCCCAGATGAGTGGAAATAGGACTGAACCAGAAGCTTAAAATGCTGAGAAGGTGTCGCCTAAAGCCTTGCAATTACCTCTTGCGCGTAACCCATTACCCTTGCTGAAAGCTTGAATAAATCATGAGCTGATATTTCATTTCTTTCTGAAATATCAAAAATTTCCTCTGCATCATCTTCTCTGCCAGACCCAGGGTCAGGATATCGACCAGCCCAATACACAAAATGTGTTAGCCCTTTTAATATGGCTAACTCCTTATCACTAAGGTCTGGAATAAAACTTGCCAATTCGTGCAACCGATGGTGTCTTGTTTTCTTTTCTAGCTTTGTATACCCGTCTACGCCATGCTTAGCAATTATCATGGATTTAAGGCATATTTCTAAGCTGTAGCCAACAAGCATTAATCCAACAGCGCAGTATTGGCTATCACATACACCTCGTATATTCGGCGGCATCAACTCGAATTTTTGATCCGCTTTAATTACAGCAATGGCAGCTTGGGTAAGCGCATGCGCTTGTGACATCCATAGAACGGGGTTCTTGAGCTCATCACTTGTAGCAGGCTTCGATATATCGACGGGAAACCCGGCCAGAGAGCTCGCAACACCCCATTTATGGCGAGCCAAGGCACTATATCCAAACGGGTCTTTAGAAAATCCTGTTCTGTCCGGATCGAGATACTTACTTAAAATTTTCATAGCCCCTTGAAAACTTAAAATAAAACATAGCGCAAAATTACTTTCCTATACTTACACCTGAGCAATCACTTACCTGCATAGCCAAAGCTGAAACAGTTACCATACCACCTCCCCCAGCGTTATCATACTTTCTAGAATGAGCATCTTGAATATCTTTATCTAAATATGCCAGCGCTTGCATCGATAATAAAGCTTCCAATTTCAGCGCTTCACCCTTCTCTACAGACGGTATAACACTTCGAGATTTCACTATCGCACCAGTGAGCTCTTTAAATATTGCACTTGCCTCTGAGCAATATTTATCACGCAATTTCATTTTATATCTTCTGATTTCGCTAGCTTCTTGCTGAGAACTTCTCAGCTTCTCTAGTTCAACCATATATTCTTGCTTAACCCTTTCAGACTCTCGAGCTGTTTGGTTTGTTACATAAGCAGCGTAGCCTGTACTCAAAGCTGAAACAATAACGGTTACAATGGCAACTGTATTTGAACTACTCACAAAAACCCCTGAAATAATTTATATTACGACCACGAAACAATAACCTAGAAAAGTGGGGACAGATTTATTTAAGGCTGGAGCCCCAACTCAGACTAACTCAGGCAAAAGCCAGCTTGCCAACATGTTGCAGGTCAACATGCTGGCGGGCATTCCATAGATCGTAAGCATCCTGCATAGCCAGCCAACTTTCAGGCGAACGACCAAGAGCTACCGACAGGCGCAGGGCCATTTCTGGCGTTACCCGGCTAGTACCTTTCAGAACACGGCTCAGGGTAGATGGTGCTACACCGAGATTTACCGCCAGTTCGCGGCCGCTGATGCCGTTAGGCTCCAGATAGATATCGTTGATGAACTCACCAGGGTGTGGGGGGTTATGCATATTCATTAGTGGTAATCCTCATAGTCCAGGACGTAAGCGTTTCCGTCGCGAAATTCGAACGTCAGCCGCCAGTTGCCGTTCACCATGATCGACCAGCGCCCTCGCTGCTCACCCTTGAGCGGATGCAGACGGAAGCCTGGGATATCCATATCATCGACAGACAGGGCTGTATCCAAAGCAGCAAGCTGCAACCTCAAACGCTTAGCATGAGCAGCCTGCACACCAGCCGTGCTACCCGTTTCGAAGAGCTTACGAAGCCCTTTGTGCTGGAAAGATTTGATCATCGCCAGAGCCTAGCATGTTGCGCAACACGCAACAATGTGAAGTGTCCCGAAAGGAGTCTGCAAGCCATAGCAGCCACATCGAACGGAGTGATAACATAGCTGGAAAGCCCGTAGTTACTGGTGTCCAGCGTTGACGGCATGTAGTGCCGAAATTTCATAATGCTGGGGTCCGGGGTTCAAGTCCCTGCGTAGCCACCAAACAAAACAAGGGTTTACCGAAAGGTAAGCCCTTTTTTGTTTTCCGGGCAGACTACATTCCAACTACTCTCCCCCGCCCTTGCTGATATTCATCTTGCGTAGAAGCGACGTACGTCTAGCGGCTCGTATCTTGGTGCTCGGGCATCCCGACAATTAAAACGTCCAGTGTCTGTCTTTGCCTCGCAGCCACCACAGTTCTAGCAAACGCGCGCATTTGCTTGCCTGAGAACCTCTACGTGATCACTCAGCGATTTTTTGCGAGCACCTGTGTGCCCAGCAACAGACCAGCGAATATCAACGCAGCACCGGCCCAGTGGTAGGTTTGCAGCCCCTCCCCTAGCAGCAGCCAGCCCAGTAGTGCAGTAAACACTGGCATCAAGTAGTTGGAGAGTGCGGCCTTGGCCGCACCGAGAATGCGGATAGCGTGGTTCCAGGCGAGGTAAGCAAGTAGTGAGGCGAAGATGGCGGTGTAGCCAATGGCAGCCAGGTTGTGTGGTGTCACGCTGAAGTGTGCGCCCTGTGCCAGCTCGTAGAGATAGAACGGCAGAATCAGCGGCACGCCCAGCAGCATCAGTACGCCAAGCAGGGCCAGCGGTGGGATCGGCAGCAGGTAGCTGGCCCAACGCCGCAGCAGCAATGAATAGAGCGCCCAGTCAGCCACCGCCAGCAGCATAATCAGATCGCCTTTATTGAAGGCAAGGCCACTGAGGCTGGCCCAGCTGCCTTTGCTGATCAGCACCAGCAACCCGCCTGCGGCCACAGCCATACCCCACCACGCGCGCCGATGCGGCCACTCGCCAAGCAGCAGGCCCGCGCCGATAAAGGTCATCAGTGGCAGACAGGTGTTGACCAGGGTGATATTGATCGCAGCGGTGGTTTGCGCAGCGGCATACAGCAGGCTGTTGTACCCGGCGATACCGACACCGGCGAGCACCAGCAAGCGCCAGCTGGCCGCACGCAGTGCCGCGCGGTGTTGCCACAGCGGCTTGGCCACGAAGGGCAACAGCAGCACCAGCGCCAGGCTCCAGCGCCAGAATGACAAGGCAAACGGTGGAATCTCCCCGGCAAATGCTCGCGCCACCAGGGCATTGCCGGACCAACACAGCGTCGCCAGCAGCAGGCCGGCCAGCGCGAGACGCACGGAAGACGACATACCTCAGCGCTGACCGAGCGGGCGCAGGCGGTATTGCGGCGGCAGCTGTTCCATGCCGCTGACAGTGACGTTGAGGTTCTTCCAGCGGCCGTCCTTGATGCCGTAGATGCAGCCATGCACCGCCAGCGGCTGCCCACGATGCCAGGCGTTCTGCACGATGGTGGTATGGCTGACGTTGGCCACCTGCTGGATCACGTTGAGCTCACAGAGGCGATCGACCTGCTCTTCTTCGCTGGGCAACTGCGCCAGGTGTTCGCGGTGCTCGTAGTAGAGGTCGCGAATGCTGCGCAGCCAACCGTCGATCAGGCCGAACTGGGTGTCCTGCATCGATGCGCGTACGCCGCCACAACCGTAGTGCCCGGTAACCAGGATATGTTTGACCTTGAGCACATCGACCGCGTACTGGATCACCGAGAGGCAGTTGAGGTCGGTGTGCAGCACCACGTTGGCGACGTTGCGATGCACGAACAGATCGCCCGGCAGCAGGCCGACGATCTCGTTAGCCGGCACCCGCGCATCGGAGCAGCCGATCCACAGGTATTCGGGCACCTGCTGCTGAGCCAGCTTGGCGAAGAACTCGGGATCTTCTTCCTTGATCGCTTCGGCCCAACGCGCGTTGTTGTCGAAGAGGTGCTGTAAATCGCTCATGCGTCACTCCCGGATTCGTCGATGCGCACCATAGGAGCGCCACCGGCTTTTGACAAGCACGGGTTAGCCGCCGTCACAGCAAACAGACGGCAGCGGACTTGATCAGGCGCGACGGCGACGCAACAACCAGACAATCAGCAACACACCCGCCAACAGCACCAGGCTCACGCCCCATTGCAGGGGCCCGGCATAATGGTACAGCTCGGCTGGCTGCAGACTGGGCACACGCAGCATGCGTTGCTCGGCGGCCGCGCCCTGGGTCGGGATATCAGCCAGGCCATCGCCATCCAGATCCGGCATGCTGCGAATATGGTCAAGCAGCCCCTGCCACTCTTTGTATTCCTGCACGCCGGGCTGCTGCGGATCAGCATCAATGATTGCATCCTTGATCGCCGCCAGTGGCCGCCCCTCGGCATCCTTTGGCTGCACGCTGAGCAGACCCTTGGTCAGGTCGCTGACCAGCCAGGTGAAACTGCCGACATAGCTGGTGGCACCGATGCTGTAGAGACGCTGATCGGCCAGGTCCAGCGGCGTGTAACCCTTGATCGGGTCGCCCAGTTCAATCCGGCTGACCCGGTCAAACGGCACGCGCCAGGGGTTGTAGCTGAAGCGCAGGCCGGACACACGCGGGTAATAGCTTTTGCTTTCGCGCACCTGATAGGCCAGCAGCAGTACTTCGAGCAGGTTCTTCAGCTCCTGCCCGCTGACATACACCTTGATCAGCGGATAACCCGGCGCATCATCCAGCTCACCAACGCCCAGCGGAGCGATGCGGAACAGATCAGACACCGCCTGCACGCCATACCGGCCCATGATCAGGTTGTCGCGAATGGTGCCATTGCCGGTGAATGACACATCGCTGCCCGTCGCATGGCGCAGCGCGTCGGTGACCAGATTGCCGAGAATCGGATCGTCATGGGCGCGGGTCAGGGTTTTATCGACCTTCGCCAGCGGCTGGTCGAAGGTGTACCCCTTGGGCGCGAGCATCTGCGCGCTGACCACCTGCTTGAAGTCCTCAACCTTGGCAGTCACCGCAGCGCTGCCGGCAATCTGGTCATTGATCGGGTGCAGCTGGTAATCGACCACCTGCGGTTTGCCATCCGCCGGCAAACGCATACGCAATTCACCCAGGTGCTGAATCTCGGAGCCGGCCTGCATCACAGGCGTGCGCCCATTGACCAGCACAGGCTGCGCCAGAGCCGTGTGCGAGTGACCGCCAACGACGATGTCGATGCCCGGCACCTGTTCGACCAGTTCGACCTCTTCACCGCGCCAGCTGCCGTCTTCCTGCTGCACCACACCCATGTGCGAAAGCAGAATCACCACCTCGGCACCCTCCTCGCGCAGCTTGGCGACCATGGCTTGGGCAGTCGCGACCGGATCGGCAAACACCGCCGGTTTGATCATCGGGCTGACTGCCACGGCGTTGTTACCGAGCAGGCCGAACAAGCCAAAACGAATGCCGCCCTTGTCGATCAGCTTGTAAGGCGCAATGCGCCCGGCCTCGTAATGAACCTGCAAGCTGTCGTCTTCCTTGCGCGCGGGGTCAAAGCCGAGGTTACTCGACAGCAGCGGCATCAGCGCATCGCCCTTGATCTTGTGCGCCGAGCTGATCATCGCGGCCAACCCGGCAGGACGAAAATCGAATTCGTGATTGCCCAGGGTCGCCGCGTCATAGCCCAGCTCGGTCATCAGGCGCAGCTCGCCACCGGTTTCGCGGGTCACGGTGTGAAACAGCGTGCCCATGCTGAAGTCGCCGCCATCGAGCAGCAGCACCGGTTGCTCGCCAGCAGCAGCGCGGCGCTGATCCAGCAAGGTGGCCAGGCGCGCAACGCCGCCGACGGTATCGTCATCGCCGGTGGTCGCTGGGGAGTATTCGTTGTTCGGGCCGAAGCCGAGCAGGCGTGATTGCCAGTCGTTGGTGTGCAGGATGGTAAAACTGCGCTCGGCACTGGTGGCCTGAGCGGTGGCGAATAAGCAGAACACTGCAAGCAACGAAGCAGACAGGCGCATGACAGATCCTTAGGGCAATGGGCGATAAACGCGGCTGCCGGGAGTATGCGACAAGCCCAGCGCCAGGTCAGCGGCGAATAGAGCCGCTGGCGGTAGCCAATCGTGTCAGCGCATGGCCGAAAAGGGATCTAGTCAAACAGCGGGCAGACCATCACCAAGGCATCCTCACGGCCACCGACGGCTGGGTAGTAATCGCGACGCCGGCCAACCTCGTTAAAGCCGTAGCGCTCATAGAGGCGGTAAGCCACCTGATTACTCGCGCGCACCTCCAGAAAACAGTCATTGGCACCCTGCTTCTGGGCCTCCTGCATCAGGTGTTCGAGCAGTTTTAAACCCAGACCACGCCCCTGGCTTTCCGCCTTGACGGTGATATTGAGCAAGTGTGCCTCATCCATGATGATCTGGATCACGCCGTGGCCGACCTGCTGCTGGCCTTCAAACATCACCCAGCAGTTGTAAGCGGTCAGGCTGTCGGTAAAGATGCCGCGCGTCCAAGGGTGGCTGAAGGCGGCATATTCGATTTTCAGCACCGCATCGATATCCGCCGCCGTCATCGGGCGGAAGCTGATTGCATCACTCATTCAGGTTGACTCGGCAAACGGTAGAAACCCAGCCAAGCGGCCGGGAAAGAAGTCTTCAATTGGCAGCCAACCAGCGCTGACGCACGCGGCGCATGGCTTGCCACAGCTCACGCTTGCGTTCTGGCTCATCCATCAGCAGTTCCAGGCCCGGCAGCGCCCAGGCAGCGCCCGGGCCCTCTACTTGCAGCTCGCGGTTGTAGGCGTCGGCAGTGGCTTCCCCGGCAAAACGAATCGCCGGCAGCCCCACCAGCCATAGGCAGCTGCACGGCTCCTGCTCTTCCAGCCGCGCGCCGACAAAACTCTGCACATATTCCAGCGCCGCTTGCGGCCCCTGGTCGATCTGCCCGCGCACCAGCAGCGGCCAGCGCACCGGCTCGCCAATCAGCTGCGGACTGTCCGGCAGGCCGGCGGCACGCAGCAGATCCTTGAGCAGCAGATACGCCGGATCGCGCCCTTGCAGTGGCTCACCGGTGGGCAATTCGACCAGTACTGCACAGGCGCCAGCACGCAGCAATTGCAGGGCAAAACGGGGTGGTGCGACGGGCGTTGGCTGGGACGTGACCTGCGTTTCTGCGTCGACTGTAGCCGGCTCCACCTTGGCCATGCGCCCCTGAGGCGCCGGACGCGGTACTTCGATCTTGGGGCGGGTAACTGACGCGAAAACGGCGGTTTCGGTACGCGGCGGCTCATAGGCCGGCGCAGCTTCAGCCACCGCCTGTGGCACGGCAGCGGCTACCTCCTGCTCAGGCTCGACCTCAACCAGCGGTTGCAGCAGTTCCGGGCGCGAAGGCGCGGCAAACGGTAACTCCACACGCGGCAGCCAGTTGGCCACCTGCATGGCGCTCAGGTAGGCACGGCGGCGCAGTTCTGCAATCAAACGTCAGCCGCCTGTGGGTGCGCTTTCTGCCCGGCCTGCATCAGGTTCAGCGCATTGATATAGGCCTTGGCCGAGGCCACCAGAATGTCGGTGTCCGCGCCGTTGCCGTTGACGATGCGCCCGCCCTTTTCCAGCCGCACAGTCACTTCACCCTGCGAGTCGGTGCCCTGGGTGATGGCGTTGACCGAATACAGCTGCAAAGTGGCCTCGGAACTGGCAATCGCCTCGATGGCCCGGAAGGTTGCGTCCACCGGACCGGACCCCAGGGCATTACCACCGTGCTCGGCCCCCGCAACGCTCACCACCACTTGCGCCTGCGGCACTTCGCCGGTTTTGCTCGCCACCTCCAGGGTGATCAGCTTGAAGTGCTCCGGTGCTTCTTCGGCCAGGGTGTCGGACACCAGGGCTTGCAGGTCTTCATCAAAGATTTCCTGCTTCTTGTCGGCCAAGTCTTTGAAACGGGCGAACGCAGCGTTCAACTCAGCCTCGCCTGCCAGCACGATCCCCAGCTCGTCCAGACGCGAACGGAAGGCGTTGCGCCCGGACAACTTGCCCAGCGACAGCTTGTTGGTGTGCCAGCCCACTGACTGGGCAGACATGATTTCGTAGGTTTCGCGGTGCTTGAGTACGCCGTCCTGGTGAATACCGGACTCGTGGGCAAAGGCATTGGCGCCGACAATGGCCTTGTTCGGCTGCACTGGAAAACCGGTGATGCCCGAGACCATGCGCGAAGTGCTGAGGATGTGCGGAGTATCGATACGCGTGTGCACGCCGAGCAAGTCTTCACGGGTCTTGATCGCCATAACGATCTCTTCCAGCGCGGCATTACCGGCGCGCTCACCAAGGCCGTTGATGGTGCACTCAACCTGACGGGCACCCGCCACCACAGCCGCTAGTGAGTTGGCCACGGCCAAGCCTAGGTCATTGTGGCAATGCACGGAGAACACCGCTTTATCGGCGTTGGGCACACGGTTGAGCAGCTGGCGGATGGTCTCGGCGTACTGATGCGGAATGGCATAGCCAACCGTATCGGGAATATTGATGGTGCGCGCACCGGCATCGATGGCCGCTTCAATAATGCGGCAGAGGAAATCGAGTTCGGACCGACCGGCGTCCTCGCAGGAGAACTCCACGTCGCTGCACAGGTTGCGCGCGCGTTTGATCGCATGCACGGCCTGCTCGACGACCTGATCCGGCTGCATGCGCAGTTTGTGTTGCATATGAATCGGGCTGGTGGCGATAAAAGTGTGGATACGCCCGCTGTTGGCACCCTTGAGTGCTTCGGCGGCGCGGTCGATGTCCGCATCCAGAGCCCGCGACAGGCTGCACACGGTGCTGTCCTTGATGCTGTCGGCAATCGCCTTGACCGCCGCAAAGTCGCCCGGGCTGGCGATGGCAAAGCCGGCTTCGATCACATCAACCCGCAGACGCTCAAGGGCCTTGGCGATGCGCAGCTTTTCTTCACCGGTCATCGACGCGCCGGGGCTCTGCTCGCCGTCACGCAGGGTGGTATCGAAAATAATGACGCGATCGTTGCTGCTCATGCTGGTGTCCTCACGGAGTCGCCGTAGCACGCACCCGACGTTGGGGCGCGTGTCGATAAGGGCTGATTGTCGCGTGAAATGCCACGGGCGGGAAGCGCGGCGCGCATGGATGCCACGTCGCGGCTAAAACGGGATGCCGCCCAGCCTCTCACACAGGTTGATCGCATAAACCGGCACGTAGGGTGGATGTCGCTGTTTACATCCACCATTGCTCGCGAATCGAACTCCAGATAGCAAAACGCCCACCAAAATGGCGGGCGTTAGGCGGATTGAGCGAGCTAGAGCACCGCTAGATAAGACCGATCAAAGCGCCTGATCCCACGGACGATCACCGTGCTGATCTTTGATGCGAGTCGGCAGACCCATGACATCGAGCAGCTTGAGGAACGGTTCGGCCGGCAGCTCTTCAACGTTGGCCATGCGCGCCACATCCCAATCGCCACGCGCCACCAGCAGCGCTGCCGCGACCGGCGGTACGCCCGCAGTGTAGGAAATGCCCTGGCTGTCGGTCTCGACATAGGCGTCCTTGTGGTCGGCGACGTTGTAGATAAACAGCTCAGCCGGCTTGCCGTCTTTGGTGCCTTTGACCAAGTCACCAATGCAGGTCTTGCCGCTGTAGCCCGGCGCCAGCGAGGACGGATCGGGCAGAACGGCCTTGACCACTTTCAGCGGCACAACTTCAAGGCCTTCGGCGGTTTTTACCGGTTGTTCGGAGAGCAGGCCGAGGTTTTTCAGCACGGTAAACACATTGATGTAGTGCTCACCGAAGCTCATCCAGAAACGCACGTTGGGCACGTTCAGGTGTTTGGATAGGGAATGCACTTCGTCATGCCCGGTCAGGTACAAATTCTGTTCGCCGACTACCGGCAGGTCGTCGGTGCGTTTGACTTCAAACATTGTGTTGCTGGTCCACTGGCTGTTCTGCCAGCTCCAGACTTGGCCGGTGAATTCACGGAAATTGATTTCCGGATCGAAATTGGTGGCGAAGTACTTGCCGTGGGAACCGGCGTTGACGTCGAGGATGTCGATCGACTCGATGCTGTCGAAGTACTGTTGCTGCGCCAGTGCAGCGTAGGCATTGACCACGCCCGGGTCGAAACCGACGCCGAGGATGGCAGTCACGCCTTTTTCCTGGCATTCGGCCAGGTGCTTCCACTCGTAGTTACCGTACCAAGGCGGCGTTTCGCAAATCTTGCCCGGTTCTTCGTGGATGGCGGTGTCAAGGTAGGCGGCGCCGGTCTCGATGCAGGCGCGCAGCACCGACATATTGAGGAAGGCCGAACCCACATTGATGACGATCTGCGATTCGGTTTCGCGGATCAGTGCTTTGGTTGCTTCAATATCCAGCGCATTGAGGGCAAAGGCCTTGATCTCGGCCGGCTGTTTCAAACTGCCCTTGGCGTTAACGCTGTCGATGATGGCCTGGCATTTGGAGATGTTGCGCGACGCGATAGCAATGCGACCCAATTCGTCGTTGTGCTGCGCGCACTTGTGGGCCACCACCTTGGCGACACCTCCTGCACCAATGATCAGAACGTTCTTCTTCAATTGTTTCACCTCCTGGGTACTGCGTTTAAGAGACAGGTGTTGCGGGTTTAAAACAGATAGGGTGGACGGCGCTTGACTCGCCCCCCCTTCAGTCATCACGCGGGTGGATGAGAAAAGCACCATCCACCCTACGGATCAGCTCAGGCTCGACAGGTAATCGTCAAAGCCAAATTCGCGCACCACTTCGACGCTGCCGTCGAGTTGCTTGACCGCGATGGACGGCATTTTCAGGCCGTTGAACCAGTTCTTCTTGACCATGGTGTAACCGGCGGCGTCGATAAACGACAGGCGATCGCCGATGGCCAGCGGTTTGTCGAACTGATATTCACCAAAGATGTCACCGGCCAGGCAGGACTTGCCGCACACCATGTAGGTGTATTCACCGCTGCAGGGTTCCATCTTGGCGTTGAGGCGGTAGATCAGCAGGTCGAGCATGTGTGCTTCGATCGAGCTGTCGACCACGGCCAGGTGCTTGCCGTTGTACAGGGTGTCGAGCACCGTGACTTCCAAAGAGGAACTCAGGGTGATGGCCGCTTCGCCGGGCTCCAGATACACCTGCACGCCGAAACGCTCGGAGAAGGCCTTCAGCCGCGCGCAGAACTTATCCAGCGGATAGCCCTCACCGGTGAAGTGAATGCCTCCGCCGAGGCTGACCCACTCCACCTGCTCCAGCAGATGACCGAAGCGCTCTTCGATGGTGCTCAGCATCTGGTCGAACAGCTCGAAGCTGCCGTTCTCGCAGTTGTTGTGGAACATAAAGCCGCTGATCTTATCCATCACCGCGGCGATCTTTTCCGGATCCCACTCGCCCAGGCGGCTGAACGGGCGCGCCGGGTCGGCCAGCAGGTAGTCGGAGCTGCTCACCTGGGGATTGACCCGCAGGCCGCGAATGGTGCCTTCGGTCTGCGAGGCAAAGCGCTCGAGCTGGCCGATGGAGTTGAAGATGATCTTGTCGCAGTTGGCGACCATTTCTTCGATCTCGTCATCCGCCCAGGCCACGCTGTAGGCGTGGGTTTCGCCGGCGAACTTCTGCCGACCGAGCTTCAGCTCATAGAGGGACGATGAGGTCGTGCCGTCCATGTATTGCTGCATCAGGTCGAACACCGACCAGGTGGCGAAGCATTTGAGCGCCAGCAGCGCCTTGGCCCCGGAGTGCTCGCGTACGTAGGCAATTTTCTCCAGGTTACCCAAGAGCTTTTGCTTGTCGATGAGGTAGTACGGCGTCTTGATCATCTGCGTGTCTGTGCCCCGAATGCTATGCAAAGTCGGCCGGCAGGCAATCAGCAAAGCTGACCCCTCCCCGAAAAGTGGAGGCGAATTGTGCCGACAACCGGCACATACCGAAAGAGCAGCGGGGATATTTCGTCGATTCAGTGACCATCGGCAACGACTGAGCGGCCAACGTGAAACAACCCACGCGCCGCAGGATGACCAATCAGGATGACAGGGGCATGACGCGTCCCAGCGTTAACGAGCCGGGGTTATGCCGATCAATTGATCGGCGTGGCCGTCAGGTTGGCACGAATATCGGCGTTCTGCAGCTTGACCCCATACATTGAAGTCACGGCACCGCCAGTGGGATGGACGTTCTGAATCCGGTCAATGTTCACTTCCTTGAAGTGCACCCGACCATTGACCGCAAAGCCGAGCGGGTCAGGGCTGACCGGCGTACAACCGGAAGCTGACTTGCTACACACCTTGGTCGGTGCCACGTCCAGGTTGAGGTCTACGTTGAAGCCGTAGTCGTTGGCGTTAGGATTCGTTGGGTTGCCGTCGGAGGTATGGAAGTTGTCCACCACCAGTTGGCTGCCAGTGCCGTTGGCCCCGTTGACTCGTCCGGTTTCAATGATGATCTGATTGCGCTTCTCGTTATTCGACACGCTATTGGCCGGGTTACCGGAGCCATCACGAACGAACACATTCTTCAGCTTGACCGAGATGCCTTCGTCGCCCCGGTCCTCCCAGCGCCCGCCGCTGGCCACACATGCCGCTGACGTGCCACCGCTACCGCCAACGCACAACGCACCAGCACCACCCGAATTGATGGCCAGAGTCGAACCTTGCTCATAGCGCTTAAGCACCAGACGGCCAATGCTGCTGCCGGTTTGCCGGTCGCCCCAGCGCACGTCGTTCACATCCAGCTTGGACCAGTACGTGCCTTTACGCAGTTCCACGCCGTTAGTGCTGATGTCCAGCGAGCCTTCGCGGTAATGCATGTCATAGCTGCTGCCTGAGAGCCATAGGCCACGACCGTTTTCATCCACGGTAATCGCCGCATTCGCCTCGGTGATATAGAAGTCGGCGTTGTAGCGCAGCCCATCACCCACAGCACCACCCGCGCGCAGAGTGACCTGACCATTGAGGGTGAAATCGTAGGCCGGGAAAATTTCCATCAGCACCAGCAACTCGGTTCCGCCCTGTAGCGGCGCATCAGCCGTCCCCACCCGCAGACCATCGAAGCTGTAGCTGCCGACCACATTCTTGAAACCCAGGCGCATGCCATCGAAATGACCGTTGTAGCCGCCGCTGTTTATATCGCTGTTGGTGCCGGCATAGCAGCTCGCGCTCACACCGGCGGCGCAGCTCTTGGTCAGATCAAAGGTAAACTGACCGGTACCGTGGGTACGCAGGCCGCTGAACCACATGGTGTTGCCGTTATCGGTGAGTGCCAGCGAGCTGTTGACCATATTCCAGCTGAGGTCGGCGCTGATGCCTTTCTGCCCGGAGTTGGGGTCGCCGCCCGGGCGCAGTTTCAACCAGTTCTGCCGCGCACCCTGATCGAGAAAATTCAGATCCACCGCCAGGCCGCCGAGTTTCTGATTGCTCGGGTTGCCCATGATCAGACCACCGAGGGTGGCGTTGAACTTGAGGTCCTGAAAGGCGATTTTCGCGTAGCTGCCAGC
Source organism: Pseudomonas sp. SG20056 (assembly GCF_031764535.1). Taxonomy (NCBI): domain Bacteria; kingdom Pseudomonadati; phylum Pseudomonadota; class Gammaproteobacteria; order Pseudomonadales; family Pseudomonadaceae; genus Pseudomonas; species Pseudomonas sp. SG20056. The sequence continues at coordinate 1,165,932 of NZ_CP134499.1, read as the reverse complement.
GCCGTCCTGCTCCAGATCCAGGGTTAAACCAGAGTTACTGATCAAGCTGCCGGCAAAATTCTCGGCACGCAGCACACCTTCGTCCTGATACTGGAACAGGCTGTTGGCGATGGTGATATTCGGCTTGATCCGCAGCCCCTCGCCGCTGGCCCCACCGCCAGCAATGCTGATACTGCCACCCAGGCGCAGGTCCATATCCAGCTTGCCGAAGCTGCGTTGTGCATCCACGTCACGCAGATCGGGAGTACCCGGCGTCACCGCCACACCGACAGTGGGGTCGCCATGGGCCAGATCCAAGCCAATGCCGGCGATCGAGCCGACAAAGCGCGAGGTGCCTAGGTCCAGCTTGATCTCCTGGCCGCTGCCGCCGCTGACGATGTCCAGGTAGGCGTTGTTCAGGTAAGTATCGAACGACAGGCCTTTGACGATCAGGTCAAAGCCATTGTCGCGGTAATAAAAGGTCGCCGCGCTCAACGACAGCTGGCTGTCATCCACGCTGAAACCGCTAACGCCACTGGCCCCGCCGCCACTCAATTTGAGGCTGGCCCCCAGGGTGAAAAACGCGCGAAAAGCACCAAAGCTTTTGCTGCTGCCGGCCAGCTCAATGTTATCGATGCTGAGCACCTGAGCACTGCCGCTATGCTGCACCTGCAGCTGATTACCCACGACATCCAGCGTGGTGGTCGAGCTGCTACCCGCCGTTTGCGGCGTGCCACTGACACCATTGAGGCTGAGGGTCTGACCATCCTGTTTGTAATCAATACTGCCCGCCGACCAGCCAGCGCCTGTGGTTTGCAGGCTGATGCCGTCACGCCCGCTGACGGATGACAGCGCCTGATCATCCAGTGCCTGCATGGCCTGTGTCAGTGGACTCAGAAGTGCGAGCAACAACAGCGAATAACGGTGCATGGCCCTGCTCCTCAATTCTGCGGAAAGATCAGCACGTTGCCCTGCATACGGATGGTGCCGTCGATCTTCGCCGAGAAGATATTGGTCTGCTGGTAGGACGGATTCCCGCCATTGGCCACGCTCAGGGACTTGTTCTGCCAGCCGCCCTGATTGGCTACACCAAAGGCAAAACTGCCGTCCTTGAACTTCACCTCGTTGGGCAAGCCGAACTCCAGCACATCCTGATTGAACGCAGCACCGTCACCATTGAAACCGCTGTTGATGGTGCGCGTACGCAGAGTCAGGCCCTCAAAGCTGAACACGCCCTTGAGGTTATCCAGCACATACCAGCCGCCTTCCGCCTCGGAGCGGATCGCCACACGCATGCCACAGTTTTCCGGCGTCGTAGCGCCCGCATTGGCGCAGCTACGCTGGCTGGCTGTCCAGGTGCTGGGGTTGTTGCTGACCGGCTTGCTCCACAGCACGCCGCCATCCTTGTTGATACTGAACTCACCGGACAGGTACACCCCACCCTGGCCATTCATGCGGCTCAGGGTGTCATCATCCAACGCCTGCATTTCGGCCAAGGCCGGCATGGCGAGCAGCGCGCTGATGGCTAACCAGACTTTAGAGGTCACGGCTGGTCACCTTCAGGTAGTTGATGCTGAGCCCCTGGATGGCGTTGTAGCCAAAGTTGTAGCCACCGGTAGAAAAGCTGCCTGTGCCGGCTTTGAGGTTGTCGATCACGATATTGGTGCGTGGGGCGTTGGCATAGAAGTCACTGGCAATCGCATTACGCTCGGCTACCGGACGCGCGCTGCCGTTGGCGGCACGGGTCACCGGATTGGGCAGCTCCAGCACAAATTGACCGTTACTGCTGACATCAAACAGCAACGGCTGGCTCTTGCCGTACCCCAGCGAAATATTGGCGTAGGCATTGCTCAGCGTCAGGGTGCGCGCAGTCTGCTCCTGGGCGGTGGTGCAATTGGTTGTACCGGCAGCGCAGGACATCAGTTGCAGGCTCTTGGCGAACAGATTCACCCGCGCTTCACCGACTAACTGACCGCGCGAATCATCACCCCATAGCCGCAGGTAGCTGCCGTCCATAACCAGTTCGCTGAAATCAAGATTGATGATGTCAGTACGCCCGGCAGCGACCTGGAAGTCGAAGCGAATCCCCAGATCAACTCGCTCAGAAGCACGGCTGGAGCAGTTACTTCCGGCAGCGGCATAGCCGCTGATACAGGCCTGACCGCCAGCACCGGTCAAACGCTCGGGGAACTTGAACTCCAGCACACTGATATTGCTCGGCGTGGTCTGCACCCATTGCCCATCATCACGCAGGGTGCGCAGGGTTTCCCCTTTGGCCAAAGTAATCTCGAAAGGATGATCCAAACGACCAATATTTACCGGATTCAGGTTTGCACCTTTATTACTGCCGGTCGCCCCCAGGTAGAACTCCTTCACCGAAATCGGCACGTTCTGCCCGGAGGCATTGTTGATGTCATTGATGGTGATCACCGCACCGGAGGCATCCAGTAATACACCATCCAGCACGAAGCCAAATCCGGCGCCCTGAACAGCCGAGAGTTCCTGGTCATCCATGGCTTGCAACTCAGCCTGAGCCACACCAGTCAGCAGCATCAACGAAACAACAGCAGTCAGCGCGCGCATGATCAGCACCCCGCAGTGGCTGTGCCCAGGCAGGTGTCCTGCCGGGGAATACCATTGAACGCCTGCTCAAAATCGATATTGATCGGGGCCACCATATTGCCGTTGGCATCACGGTACTTGGGCAGGTTCATAAAGGCCCCTTTCAAGGTATTGATCAGCGCATTGCTATCCATGTCACGCCAGGCCACGTCCTGGGTTTGCATGGAAATAAAGAACCCTTTGGCGGCGCCTTCAATCGCAGCAGTAGAAGCCGAGTCATTGACCGCCATATTGCCAACAGGGAGTGACTGGAATTGCGATAGCGAGAAACAGGTCTGGATACCTAGCAAAGCACAGCCATTTGACTTGAGGATGGCCAGGGCTGCGTCGGAAATACCCGGCAAACAACCGCTAGTACAGTTCAGGCCGTCGCCATTCTTGATCCCAGCCAGACCGGCACGAATGGGGTCTGCAGTCCCGTTGGATGCCACTAACTGAGCATCAGCCTCTAGTATGCTTGTCTCATATATTCCACCCAAAAAAAGTGCCAACTTCTGGCCGGCATTAGCACTGTCATAAACCGCATCAGCAGTACCTTTGATATGAACGGGGATATTGCCCGTCAAGCTCTGAATATCCCCGGACAGAATGCCTTTGGCTTCACCGAAACCAATACGCACCCCCACCACTTTGTTGCCCGAATAGGCCAGTTCCAGAAATGGATTGGCGATCTTGAACGGGTTGATGGTGTCATCGGCATTGACCGTACCCAATGCAAAGTTATTGATCAGCAGGTCAGAGGTGCCCAATGCCTCGCCAGGACGGGTCACCGAATCGTTGTACTGCCCCAGCTGCAACTTCTTCATATTCAGCTGGGTATCGACATTCATGCCGAAATTGACCCGGGTGTAGTTGATCCCGGCGTTGCTATCCGTCGTCAGGTTGATAAAGGCCTGACCGGTCACTTCCGACAGCTCGCTGTCCTCCAGCTCGACCATTCTGGCGTAGGCAGTGCTGCTGATTAATCCAGCACAGATCAAGGCGAGCGCAGTTTTGGCAAAACCAAGGGTCGGACGCATAGCTGATTCCCTGTCGTTCTTATTTGAATGGCAGAGCCCTGCGGACTCCACGCCTTGATTAGCACTATAAAAAGTCGGCCGGCTAAACGTGCCGACCCATAGTCGAGAAATCCCCGAGAATCCGCCCCTACCCCACAGCAGAGCGCCATCACGCTGTTACCCATCACCACAACCAGGGTTACACGCACGCAGGCAACGCGGAACAGACGATGACTGACACTCAAGCCTTGGCCACGGCTTGCAGTACAATCGGCGTTTTTTGCGAAAAGCCCGCGGAGCGGAGCCCGATGATTGATCCCAAGCGCGTACTGCGCGCCCTTGCCGAACACTGGACGTTGCTGGAGCCGCTGTGCGAGCGCTTCGATGCCGGCACCCTGAGCCTGGTGGAGCTGCGCAATCAGCTCGCCGCACAGTTGCCCGAAGGCACGCCAACCGATGTCACCGCCCTGCTCGACCAGTGGATTCGCCTGGATATCATGGTGCCGGTGGCCAAGAGCCCCAATCGTTTCGAGCTGAACGCACAGATTCACGACTTCCTCGCCTACCTGCGCCGTGAACACCGCCTGGGCCTGTGCCTGGAAATCGAAGCCTATTTGCGCCATCTGGAGCGCCTGGCAGGCTATATCAAGGACGCCTTCGAGGTGCGCGACGCCGCCGACCTAGCGCGTCAGCTGCGTTTGCTCGATATGCGCGTGCGCGATGTATTGAAGAAGCTGGCCAACGACGAACAGGCCCTGGTCGCCGTGGCCGATCGGGCCAAGACCAGCGACCGGCAGATTCCGCTGCGTCAGCGCTACGCCGAAGTGCTGGCCACCTGGGACGAATACGTTGAACCGATGATCCAGCTGGTCGCCGCCGACGGCGCCTTCGAGCAAGGCGTCTACCGCGTCGAACATGTGCTGCTGCGCCTGCTTGGCGAACAGCAGCGCCTCGGCCAATTGGTGGATGACGACCTGCTGCTGCGCACCCACGCACGCATTCTGGAAATGCAGACCACCGCCCAACTGACCCTGCGCCGTGCTCGCGAGCTGCTGTTGCCGCTGCGCGAGGAAGCGCGCCGGCATAACGCCGTGACCCGTGGCGCGGCCCTGGCCCTGGCGGCCATTCGCAAGAAGGGCTTGGACGCCGTGCCGCAGGCCTCCTTGCCGCTGTTCAGTCGCCCACAAAGCACCTTTCTCGGCACCGCGTCGCAGGTCGAGGCCTATGTTTACGCCCTGGCCCGGTTCGAGCCGAAGCCGGCGCAGTTCCCCAAGGCCCATGGCAGCCGTAAAGGCGAAGCCCCCCGCGCGCCGCGCACGGCGCGGGAGATGATCGAGCGCTGCGAACAGGCTCTGCCGCTGCCGGATCTGATGGTCTGGCTGCTGGAGCAGGAACCCGAAGGCGCCACCGACGAATTGCTCTACTGGTTCTCGCGCCTGTCCCGCGATGGCCGTTTCCAGCGCGAGCGCCTGGAGCGCCGCGACTACCTCACCCGCGAGCATCAGGTCAGCCTGAGCTCCTTTGCCCTGATCAAGCCGGCCGGGACCACCGTATGAATATCGATCTGAAAGAACTGACCCAGCTCGCCCCGATCTTCCGCGAGCTGTTCAAGGGCTACCACATCAGCCGCAGCAACCCGGAGCTTTACACCCAGCTGGCCGGCCAACAGGACCAGTACCGCGGCCTGTTCAAGGCCCTGGGCTATGAGCTGACCTGCGACAGCCGCGGCTTCTATTATTTCGTGCCCGAACAGATGGGTGCTCAGGTCAACAAGACCGCTCAGCGCCTGGCGCTGTTCACCTTTATTCTGGTCGAGCACCTGGCCGATCAGGGCCGTGACCCGCTGGCCGTACTCGACGGCGGCAGCCTTGGCCGTGACGAGCTGCCCGCCCTACTGGAAAAGTATCGCGACCTGCTCCTCCAGGCCGAAGTCACCACCCAGGAAGAGTTGGAAGAAAAAGTCATGCGCCGCCTGACCCAACTGGGTTTTGCCAGCGAAGACAACGGCATCTACCGCTTCCTCGCGCCGATGCACCGCTTCCTCGATGTGTGTCTCTCGGTGCAACAGGACCGCGACCTGGCCGCCACGCTGCACAGCAGCCTGCCGCTGCCGACGCCGGTGCTGCTGGACGATGAGACCGAAGACGAGATCATCAGCCTCACCGAAGAGCCGACCGAGGAATCCGAAGAAGACGCACTGGCCCGCGCCATGGCCGAAGAACGTGACGCACAGGAGATGGACGCATGAGCCAGGAACGCTACGGCATTCGACGCTTCGCCTTACTGAATACCGCCGGCTACAGCCTCGGCCTGTTCCCGCTGGAAAACCCGCTGTCGGTCTACGGCGCCAACAACCTGGGTAAATCCGCCTCGATCAACGCCCTGCAGTTCCCGATTCTGGCGCGCATGTCGGACATGAGCTTCGGCAAGTACAGCCTGGAGCAATCGCGCAAGTTCTACTTCGCCAGCGACACCAGCTATATCCTCGTCGAAGTCGCCCTGCCCCACGGCCCCCATGTTATCGGCGTGGCCGGGCGCGGTCCGGGCGGCGGTTTCGGCCATCAGTTCTTCGCCTACCAGGGCACCCTGGACCTGGAGCATTACCAGAAAAACGGCACCTGCCTGCGTCAACGCGAGCTGTTCAATAATCTGGAGCGCGAAGGCATTAAGGCCTACGAGCTGAAGCCGGAAGAGCTGCGCCGCCTGCTGGTCGGCGGGCATACCTCAATTCCGCTGGATCTGACCCTGATCCCACTGCGCTCCACCAGCGAACAGAGCCTGAAAACCTTCCGCGCGCTGTTTATCAACCTGCTGCATATGCGCGAAATCACCGCCGCCAAACTCAAGCAACTGTTCCTCGACGCCTTCGAGCACAGCCTGCGCTCAGGCAGCGTCGACTATATCGCCGCCACCGAAGAAGCCTTCCGCGATGTGCGACGCATGGAGCAGGACTATCAGGCGCTGGTTACCGCCGGCCCCTTGATCGAAGCCCTGGCAGCCGGTGTGGCCCAGCGCGAACTGCTGCGCGGCAAGTTGCATCGCCTGTCGCCGCTGCTCGACTCGCTGCTCGGCACCTGGCAGGACTATGCCGGCGCACGCCGCGAGGAACTGGTAATCCAGGCCGAACATTACCGTGGCGAGCAGGACGGCTTGCAACAGGAACAACGTGACGGCACCCAGGAACTGATGCGCATGGAGCGCGAGATCAGCGAAATCCAGCGCTGGCTCGGCGAGCTATCGGTGCTGAAAAACCGCTTCGCCCTGGTCAATGACGCCAAGGTGCTGGAAGAGCAGCTGCTGGCCGCCAAGGATGCTCACGACGAACTGGCCGGCGCCCTGGCGCAGTCGCGGCAGTTCTCCGCCGAGGATCTCGACGAGCGCCTGCGCGATCTGGAAAAACGCCTGAAGTCGGTGAAGCAGCAACTCGAACACGCCGACAACAACAGCTACTCGCGCTTGCGCGAGGAGTTCAGCCAGCAAGACGTCGACCGCTTGATGCGCCTGTTCAATGGCCAACTGTTCAGCCTGCCGCTGGGTGAGAAAGGCATTCAGGTGGCCGACGGCGATGCCTGGGTCAAATCCCTGGAAAGCATTCTCGACCGCTTCAAAGGTGAGCACTTCGAAGTGCCCGGCCTGAGTATCGACCTCAGCCATATCGAGCCGCCGGCTCTGCAGGCCCTGGCCGACCGCGCCGCCTTGCGCGACCAGAAGGACCGCCTGGACCGCGAATACAAACAGCTGAAAACCCAGCAGGCTGTGGCCGCTGACCGCGCTGCGAGCAAGGCCCAGGCTGAGCAGTTCTACCAGGCCGTACTGGATGCGCAGAAAGCCCTGGAAGATTTTCGCAAGAGCCAGACGCTCTCCGTTGAGGAAGCCGGCAAACTGGAGCAGCTGGCCCAGCTGGAAGCCGCCCAGGATGAACTCAAACGCGCCGCCGATGCCTTTACCGAGCGCGTGCAGCAGCTCTCCGCCAAGCTGCAATTGGTCGGCCGTCAGCTCGCCGATCTGGAAGCCAAGGAACGCACCCTGGAAGACGCCCTGCGCCGTCGCCAGCTGCTGCCGGCTAACCTGCCGTTCGGCACGCCGTTTACCGACCCGGTGGATGACAGCCTGGACAACCTGCTGCCGCTGCTCAACGACTACCAGGACGCCTGGCAGGGCCTGCAACGCATCGACGGACAGATCGAGGCGCTATATGCCCAGGTGCGCCTGAAAGGTGTGGCCAAGTTCGACAGCGAAGATGATGTCGAGCGTCGCCTGCACCTGCTGGTCAACGCCTATGCGCACCGCCAGGACGAAGCCATCACCCTGGCCAAGGCGCGCCGCGCGGCGGTCACTGACATCGCCCGTACCCTGCGCAATATCCGTAGCGACTATGACAACCTGGAACACCAGCTGGCGTTGTTCAACCGCGAGATCAACAAGCGTCAGGTGTCCAACCTGGAAAGCTTCCGCATCGTTCTCGCACCGAACAAGGACGCGCTCAAGCATATCGACCAGATCATCCACAGCGCCGGCCAGTACGAAGAAGGCGAAACCCTCTCGGTGTTCGACCTGCAACAGAGCAGCGAACAGGACAGCAAGAACGAGGAGGCCAAGGAATACCTGGCACGTCTGGTCGCCGCCAACCATAACCAGCTGGGCTTGAAGGACCTGTTTGAACTGGCCTTCGAGATCACCAAGTTGCATGGCCAGCCGGTGATCCACACCGACATCGATGGCGCGGCCTCCAACGGCACCACCATGACCATCAAGGCGCTGACCAACATGTACCTGTTGCTGCACCTGATGGACCGCGACCAGGCCGGCAAGGTGCGGCTGCCTTACTACCTGGACGAGGCGGCGGATATCGACGAGAAGAACCAGCAGGCGCTGATCGAAACCAGCCTGCAGTTGGGCTTTGTGCCGATTCTCGCCTCGGTGAAACCGCAGGTTTCGGCCCATGTCGCGATCGACCTGGAAGGCGGCAGCGGGCCGAATGGCATCTATATCGATGAAGCGGATTGGAAATATATCCAGCGCCGCGACAGCGCCAAGAGCAAGGCAGAAACCACAACCGCAGCAACCGAGCCAGCCTAACGCTGGCTCACCCGCCATAAAGCACAAGGGCCGCAATTGCGGCCCTTGTCGGTTACTTCTCCAGCGCGATCTTCGGCGCCCAGCGCAACCATTCTTCCTTGACCTCATCGTGCAGGGCAAAGGTCTGCCCAACTTGCGCCGGGCCGCCCATTTGCGGATTATCCGGGGAGGCAAAGGCAATACCACCTTCCAGCAAAGCCTCCAGCGACTCGGTTCGCACCTTCACGCCACTGAACAGCCCAGCATCCACGCCAATCCCGCTGGCATTCCAGAAACGACTGCCGGTACGCACCAAGGGCGCATAACGCGGCTCGATCAGGATGTGGATCAGCACGCGATCCGAGGTCGGCCCCAGTTCAAAGTCGGTGACCTTGCCCACCGGCACTTCGCGGTAACTGACCACCACACCCGGTTTGATCGAACCACGCCGCGCCGCACTCAACACCAAACGCAGACCTTGCTCACGGGCGCTGGCTTTAGGCGGTGCTGCGGCAGCCGTAAAGTTAACCTGTGCAGCGCCCTTCTGATTCGAGGGCTGCACTTCCAGATACTGGCCGGTGACCAGCGTTTCCAGATTGGCAGCGCGGGTCAGGCTGACCTCGGGTTTGACCACCCAGAACTGCGTACCGACCCGAGCGATCTGCTGAGTCGCCTGGGTGATCCGCGCATACAGAATCACCGCCTGCAGATCATCGGTGAGCTCAATGCGTTCAACTTTGCCAACGTCCAGGCCCTTGTAGCGAATCGCCGTACCGGGGCTGAGACCGTCGCCACTGGGTACGCGAATAGTCAGCTCAACGCCTTTCTGCAGCGCCACTTCCTGGCTGCTGTGCAGGCTGAAGCGTTCGACCCGTTTATTGCCTTTGGGCGCATTAAGATTCGGTGTTTCAAAGGCAATGCCACCTGCCAACAAGGTCTGCAGTGATTCGCTCTTGACCTCAACGCCGGACAGTCCACCCTTCAGCGTAATGCCGCTGGCATTCCAGAAGCGCGTGCTGCTGTTCACCAGATGCGCATGCTCAGGCTCGATGTGCACGCCGAAGGCCACTTGCTTGTCATCACGCGACAGCTGAACACTCTGCACCGTGCCGACCTTGACCTGCTTGAACAAGATCGGGCTACCGACCTCCAGAGAACCGCGTGTGTCGCTGAACAACACCAGATGCAAACCCGGCGCTGACAGATCGAGCGGCGGAGCTTTGGCTCTAGCGACAAAATCACGCAGCGGTGGATTGCCGGCGTCACCCGGCCGGATGGCGATGTAGTTGCCCTTGACCAGCGCTTCAAGCCCGGTTATCCCAGCCAGGGAAATCGATGGTTTGACCACCCAGAAATCGGTCCCTTCAACCAGGTAGTCTTCGGTGCGTGGGTCGAGCATCAACTCCACCTGCGCACCACTGAGATCCTGATCAACCTTGAAGGTCTTCATATGGCCGACCTGGATGCCCTTGTACATAACCGGCGTACGGCCCGGCTCCAGCCCATCGAACTCATGCAGCTTGAGCGACACGCGGATACCCGCCTGGGCGCTGTCGAAGTCTTCATACAGACGAAACGGCAGGCTCGGGTCTGTCGGCGGGCTATCTTTGCGGTGCTCGGGCGTAGCGAAGGCAATCCCGCCCGCGACAATGCTCGCCAAAGACTCGGTGCGTACTTTCACTCCAGATAAACCGGCATCGATAGAGACGCCGCTGGCATTCCAGAAACGCGTGTGTTTACGCACCAGAGAGGCAAACTGCGGTTCGATGAATACCTTAACTTCGATCAGATTTTGATCTTCAAGCAGGGCATAACTCTTCACCCGGCCCACTTGGATTTGCTTGTAAAACACCGGGCTGTCGCGGTTGAGCGAGCCAAGTCGTTCGGCCTTAAGAGTCAGGTGCAAACCAGGCTCGGTATCGGCCAAAGGCGGCGGCTCGGTCAGCGCGGTGAATTTACGTGTAGGCTCGCCATCACCTGGGCTGGCGGTGATGTAATTACCCGACACCAGGGTTTCCAGCCCCGTGATACCGGCCAGCGAAACGCTCGGTTTGACCAGCCAGAAGCGCGTATTAGTACGAAGGTGCTGCTCAACTCGCTTGTCCATCTCCAGGGTGGCGCGCACACCGCGCCGCTCGCCGCTGTCATCCAGCTCCAGGGCTCTGACCTTACCGATCGGCATGCCCTTGAAGATGACCTCAGTCTTACCCGGCTGAATGCCATCACCGCTGGCAAACATCACCTGGATCTCGATACCGGCTTCGTTGTAGGCACGCCAACCCAGCCAGCCACCGATCAACAGTGCTATCAGTGGCAATACCCAAATAGCCGACCAATTTGAAGCTGGGCGCGCTTTAGCCAACGGCAAATCATTCATGGTGGTCGTCCGAGTCCGTGTTATCCCAAATCAAGCGGGGGTCAAAGGTTAAAGCGGCCAGCATGGTCAACACCACCACACTGGCAAACGCGGTAGCGCCATAGCCGGGAACGATACTCGCCAAACTGCCGAAGTTGACTACCGCCACCAATATCGCGATGACGAAAATATCCAGCATCGACCAGCGCCCGATCCATTCAATAAAGCGGTACATCAACACGCGCTGACGCGCTGACATCGGCTGATGTCGCTGTACTGAGTACAGCAGTAGAGCAATACCGACCAATTTGAAGGTCGGCACCACAATGCTGGCGATAAACACCACCGCGGCAATCGGCAGCATGCCGTAGTTCACCAATTCGATAACCCCCGACATGATGGTGTCGGACTGCCCCTTGCCAAGCGAGTTAACCGTCATGATCGGCAACAGGTTGGCCGGGATATACAGCACCGCCGCCGTGAGCAATAACGCCCAGGTACGCACCAGACTGTTGGGACGACGCGCATGCAAGTGTCCGCCGCAGCGCGCGCAGAATTGCTTGTCGCTGCCCGGCTGCTGTGGATTGAGTTGATGACATTCATGGCAAATCAACAACCCAGCATCAATCGCCCGCATGCGCATCCTCCCCCGACAAAGCTTCCCAGATCTGATGGGGCGACATCGTCACCTCCAGCCAGACCTGAACCAATAACAGCGCGACAAAACACAGCAGCCCCAGACCAATGCTCAACTCGGCCAGATCGACCAGCTTCACAATCGCGACCAGGATGCCCATCAGGTAGACCTCAAGCATGCCCCACTCGCGCATATGGTGATAAATGCGATAAAGCAGTAGGCCATAACTACGACCGATATCCAGTCGGATGGTCAGCAACACGGCAAACTGGCACAACAGCTTGAGCAGTGGCACCGCCATGCTGCAGAGAAACACAACCACGGCCACGCTCTGCATGCCGCTGTTATACAGGCCGAGTACGCCCGTCCAGACGGTATCCTCAGTCGCCTGCCCGAGCAGGTTGAGCTGCATGATCGGCAGAAAATTGGCGGGGATATACAACAACAAAGCCGCAATCACCAACGCCATACTGCGGCGCACGACCTGTGCACGATGGGTGTACAACTCATAACCACAGCGTGGGCATTCGACCCGCTCACCTGCAGCAGCTTCAGGCTTACGCAGCAACAGATCGCACTCATGACAGGCAATCAGCTGCTTAAGCTCAAGTTCGGAAAGTGGTTCAGAACGTGCCGGTCCGGCCATAGAAGAACCCTGATAAAAGTACGCTTAGGCATCATAACCACGCGCTGTTTAGTTGCCTATCAAAGGCGCACCTGCGCCTGACTTGTTTTCGCGGCGCAAAATAAAACCCCCGATCAGTTACCTGATCGGGGGTTTTGGTATAGGTGCTTGACGATGACCTACTCTCACATGGGGAAACCCCACACTACCATCGGCGATGCATCGTTTCACTTCTGAGTTCGGGATGGGATCAGGTGGTTCCAATGCTCTATGGTCGTCAAGCGATTCAGCTGAGATGTCGCGCTGCTTTCGCGGCTCGCTACCTCGAATTGGGTATGTGATGTGTTTTGTAGTTGTGCAAATTTTCGGCTGTTGCAGTCTTCATAGAGACACACAAACATCAAATTGTTTGGGTGTTATATGGTCAAGCCTCACGGGCAATTAGTATTGGTTAGCTCAACGCCTCACAGCGCTTACACACCCAACCTATCAACGTCGTAGTCTTCGACGGCCCTTTAGGGAACTCAAGGTTCCAGTGAGATCTCATCTCGAGGCAAGTTTCCCGCTTAGATGCTTTCAGCGGTTATCTTTTCCGAACATAGCTACCCGGCAATGCCACTGGCGTGACAACCGGAACACCAGAGGTTCGTCCACTCCGGTCCTCTCGTACTAGGAGCAGCCCCTCTCAAATCTCAAACGTCCACGGCAGATAGGGACCGAACTGTCTCACGACGTTCTAAACCCAGCTCGCGTACCACTTTAAATGGCGAACAGCCATACCCTTGGGACCGGCTTCAGCCCCAGGATGTGATGAGCCGACATCGAGGTGCCAAACACCGCCGTCGATATGAACTCTTGGGCGGTATCAGCCTGTTATCCCCGGAGTACCTTTTATCCGTTGAGCGATGGCCCTTCCATACAGAACCACCGGATCACTAAGACCTACTTTCGTACCTGCTCGACGTGTCTGTCTCGCAGTCAAGCGCGCTTTTGCCTTTATACTCTACGACCGATTTCCGACCGGTCTGAGCGCACCTTCGTACTCCTCCGTTACTCTTTAGGAGGAGACCGCCCCAGTCAAACTACCCACCATACACTGTCCTCGATCCGGATAACGGACCAGAGTTAGAACCTCAAGGTTACCAGGGTGGTATTTCAAGGATGGCTCCACGCGAACTGGCGTCCACGCTTCAAAGCCTCCCACCTATCCTACACAAGTAAACTCAAAGTCCAGTGCAAAGCTATAGTAAAGGTTCACGGGGTCTTTCCGTCTAGCCGCGGATACACTGCATCTTCACAGCGATTTCAATTTCACTGAGTCTCGGGTGGAGACAGCGCCGCCATCGTTACGCCATTCGTGCAGGTCGGAACTTACCCGACAAGGAATTTCGCTACCTTAGGACCGTTATAGTTACGGCCGCCGTTTACCGGGGCTTCGATCAAGAGCTTCGCGTTAGCTAACCCCATCAATTAACCTTCCGGCACCGGGCAGGCGTCACACCCTATACGTCCACTTTCGTGTTTGCAGAGTGCTGTGTTTTTAATAAACAGTCGCAGCGGCCTGGTATCTTCGACCGGCATGGGCTTACGCAGTAAATACTTCACCCTCACCGGCGCACCTTCTCCCGAAGTTACGGTGCCATTTTGCCTAGTTCCTTCACCCGAGTTCTCTCAAGCGCCTTGGTATTCTCTACCTAACCACCTGTGTCGGTTTGGGGTACGGTTCCTAATTACCTGAAGCTTAGAAGCTTTTCCTGGAAGCATGGCATCAACCACTTCGTCATCTAAAAGATAACTCGTCATCAGTTCTCGGCCTTGAACGCCCGGATTTACCTAAGCATTCAGCCTACAACCTTAAACACGGACAACCAACGCCGTGCTGGCCTAGCCTTCTCCGTCCCTCCATCGCAGTAATTAGAAGTACGGGAATATTAACCCGTTTCCCATCGACTACGCATTTCTGCCTCGCCTTAGGGGCCGACTCACCCTGCGTCGATTAACGTTGCGCAGGAAACCTTGGTCTTTCGGCGTGGGAGTTTTTCACTCCCATTGTCGTTACTCATGTCAGCATTCGCACTTCTGATACCTCCAGCAAGCTTCTCAACTCACCTTCACAGGCTTACAGAACGCTCCTCTACCGCTCAACTTACGTTGAACCCGTAGCTTCGGTGTATGGTTTGAGCCCCGTTACATCTTCCGCGCAGGCCGACTCGACTAGTGAGCTATTACGCTTTCTTTAAAGGGTGGCTGCTTCTAAGCCAACCTCCTAGCTGTCTAAGCCTTCCCACATCGTTTCCCACTTAACCATAACTTTGGGACCTTAGCTGACGGTCTGGGTTGTTTCCCTTTTCACGACGGACGTTAGCACCCGCCGTGTGTCTCCCGTGCTGACACTTGCTGGTATTCGGAGTTTGCATCGGTTTGGTAAGTCGGGATGACCCCCTAGCCGAAACAGTGCTCTACCCCCAGCAGTGATACACGAGGCGCTACCTAAATAGCTTTCGAGGAGAACCAGCTATCTCCGAGCTTGATTAGCCTTTCACTCCGATCCACAGGTCATCCGCTAACTTTTCAACGGTAGTCGGTTCGGTCCTCCAGTTAGTGTTACCCAACCTTCAACCTGCCCATGGATAGATCGCCCGGTTTCGGGTCTATACCCAGCGACTAAACGCCCTATTAAGACTCGCTTTCGCTACGCCTCCCCTATTCGGTTAAGCTCGCCACTGAATATAAGTCGCTGACCCATTATACAAAAGGTACGCAGTCACCCAACAAAGTGGGCTCCCACTGCTTGTACGCATACGGTTTCAGGATCTATTTCACTCCCCTCTCCGGGGTTCTTTTCGCCTTTCCCTCACGGTACTAGTTCACTATCGGTCAGTCAGTAGTATTTAGCCTTGGAGGATGGTCCCCCCATATTCAGACAAAGTTTCTCGTGCTCCGTCCTACTCGATTTCATTGATAAGAGAATTTCGTGTACGGGGCTATCACCCACTACGGCGGCACTTTCCAGAGCCTTCCACTATTCTCAAATCAACTTAAGGGCTAGTCCCCGTTCGCTCGCCACTACTAAGGGAATCTCGGTTGATTTCTATTCCTCAGGGTACTTAGATGTTTCAGTTCCCCTGGTTCGCCTTACACACCTATGTATTCAGTGTGTAATAACCAGCTTATGCTGGCTGGGTTCCCCCATTCAGAGATCTCCGGATCAAAGTCTGTTTGCCGACTCCCCGGAGCTTATCGCAGGCTACAACGTCTTTCATCGCCTCTGACTGCCAAGGCATCCACCGTATGCGCTTCTTCACTTGACCATATAACCCCAAGCAATCTGGTTATTGTCTCTAACGTGAAGACGACATTCGCCGAAAATTTGCAATTGAGAACTACAAATTTTACCTTGACCAAATTAATTACCAGTGAAAGTAATCAATCAGTCACTTCTATCACATACCCAAATTTTTAAAGAACGATTTTCTTACTGGTCAAAGACCAGAAATCAACATTCATCTGCTTTAGCAGGAACGCTCATTTCTGAACTCTCAACGAGGCTGTATATGGTGGAGCCAAGCGGGATCGAACCGCTGACCTCCTGCGTGCAAGGCAGGCGCTCTCCCAGCTGAGCTATGGCCCCATATTCTTACAAGGCCAAACCCCACAACAATTGGTGGGTCTGGGCAGATTCGAACTGCCGACCTCACCCTTATCAGGGGTGCGCTCTAACCAACTGAGCTACAGACCCAATCGTCTTTCTCAATGAATCAAGCAATTCGTGTGGGAACTTATGAAGAAGCTGAAGTCTTCGATTAAGGAGGTGATCCAGCCGCAGGTTCCCCTACGGCTACCTTGTTACGACTTCACCCCAGTCATGAATCACACCGTGGTAACCGTCCCCCTTGCGGTTAGACTAGCTACTTCTGGTGCAACCCACTCCCATGGTGTGACGGGCGGTGTGTACAAGGCCCGGGAACGTATTCACCGTGACATTCTGATTCACGATTACTAGCGATTCCGACTTCACGCAGTCGAGTTGCAGACTGCGATCCGGACTACGATCGGTTTTATGGGATTAGCTCCACCTCGCGGCTTGGCAACCCTTTGTACCGACCATTGTAGCACGTGTGTAGCCCTGGCCGTAAGGGCCATGATGACTTGACGTCATCCCCACCTTCCTCCGGTTTGTCACCGGCAGTCTCCTTAGAGTTCCCACCATAACGTGCTGGTAACTAAGGACAAGGGTTGCGCTCGTTACGGGACTTAACCCAACATCTCACGACACGAGCTGACGACAGCCATGCAGCACCTGTGTCTGAGTTCCCGAAGGCACCAATCTATCTCTAGAAAGTTCTCAGCATGTCAAGGCCAGGTAAGGTTCTTCGCGTTGCTTCGAATTAAACCACATGCTCCACCGCTTGTGCGGGCCCCCGTCAATTCATTTGAGTTTTAACCTTGCGGCCGTACTCCCCAGGCGGTCAACTTAATGCGTTAGCTGCGCCACTAAGAGTTCAAGACTCCCAACGGCTAGTTGACATCGTTTACGGCGTGGACTACCAGGGTATCTAATCCTGTTTGCTCCCCACGCTTTCGCACCTCAGTGTCAGTATCAGTCCAGGTGGTCGCCTTCGCCACTGGTGTTCCTTCCTATATCTACGCATTTCACCGCTACACAGGAAATTCCACCACCCTCTACCGTACTCTAGCTCAGCAGTTTTGAAAGCAGTTCCCAGGTTGAGCCCGGGGATTTCACTTCCAACTTACTGAACCACCTACGCGCGCTTTACGCCCAGTAATTCCGATTAACGCTTGCACCCTTCGTATTACCGCGGCTGCTGGCACGAAGTTAGCCGGTGCTTATTCTGTCGGTAACGTCAAAGCAGCAACGTATTAAGTTACTACCCTTCCTCCCAACTTAAAGTGCTTTACAATCCGAAGACCTTCTTCACACACGCGGCATGGCTGGATCAGGCTTTCGCCCATTGTCCAATATTCCCCACTGCTGCCTCCCGTAGGAGTCTGGACCGTGTCTCAGTTCCAGTGTGACTGATCATCCTCTCAGACCAGTTACGGATCGTCGCCTTGGTGAGCCATTACCTCACCAACTAGCTAATCCGACCTAGGCTCATCTAATGGCGCGAGGCCCGAAGGTCCCCCGCTTTCTCCCGTAGGACGTATGCGGTATTAGCGTCCGTTTCCGAACGTTATCCCCCACCACTAGGCAGATTCCTAGGCATTACTCACCCGTCCGCCGCTCTCAAGAGAAGCAAGCTTCTCTCTACCGCTCGACTTGCATGTGTTAGGCCTGCCGCCAGCGTTCAATCTGAGCCATGATCAAACTCTTCAGTTCAATACTGCTTGGGTTTTGAAAAAACCCTAAACTTAGCTCAGCAATCGACAAAAAACTCTCAAATTAACGAGTGTTACTTGTGATGCTGATAATCTTGCGACTAGCAGTCTTACCTCACAAGCACCCACACGAATTGCTTGATTCAGTTGTTAAAGAGCGGGTGGTTAAGTCTTTCGTCTCAACCGAGGCGCGCATTCTACAGCAGCCTCATCTTCCGTCAAGCTATTTTTCGAAGTTCCTTTCAGAAAAAGTTCTTTCTACTCAACCACTTGCATTACATCTTTTCAGCACTGGCCTTGATCACTCAAAACTTCATGCTTGTACTAATAGTAAAACCCCCGATCGTTTTCACGATCGGGGGTTTTGGTATAGGTGCTTGACGATGACCTACTCTCACATGGGGAAACCCCACACTACCATCGGCGATGCATCGTTTCACTTCTGAGTTCGGGATGGGATCAGGTGGTTCCAATGCTCTATGGTCGTCAAGCGATTCAGCTGAGATGTCGCGCTGCTTTCGCGGCTCGCTACCTCGAATTGGGTATGTGATGTGTTTTGTAGTTGTGCAAATTTTCGGCTGTTGCAGTCTTCATAGAGACACACAAACATCAAATTGTTTGGGTGTTATATGGTCAAGCCTCACGGGCAATTAGTATTGGTTAGCTCAACGCCTCACAGCGCTTACACACCCAACCTATCAACGTCGTAGTCTTCGACGGCCCTTTAGGGAACTCAAGGTTCCAGTGAGATCTCATCTCGAGGCAAGTTTCCCGCTTAGATGCTTTCAGCGGTTATCTTTTCCGAACATAGCTACCCGGCAATGCCACTGGCGTGACAACCGGAACACCAGAGGTTCGTCCACTCCGGTCCTCTCGTACTAGGAGCAGCCCCTCTCAAATCTCAAACGTCCACGGCAGATAGGGACCGAACTGTCTCACGACGTTCTAAACCCAGCTCGCGTACCACTTTAAATGGCGAACAGCCATACCCTTGGGACCGGCTTCAGCCCCAGGATGTGATGAGCCGACATCGAGGTGCCAAACACCGCCGTCGATATGAACTCTTGGGCGGTATCAGCCTGTTATCCCCGGAGTACCTTTTATCCGTTGAGCGATGGCCCTTCCATACAGAACCACCGGATCACTAAGACCTACTTTCGTACCTGCTCGACGTGTCTGTCTCGCAGTCAAGCGCGCTTTTGCCTTTATACTCTACGACCGATTTCCGACCGGTCTGAGCGCACCTTCGTACTCCTCCGTTACTCTTTAGGAGGAGACCGCCCCAGTCAAACTACCCACCATACACTGTCCTCGATCCGGATAACGGACCAGAGTTAGAACCTCAAGGTTACCAGGGTGGTATTTCAAGGATGGCTCCACGCGAACTGGCGTCCACGCTTCAAAGCCTCCCACCTATCCTACACAAGTAAACTCAAAGTCCAGTGCAAAGCTATAGTAAAGGTTCACGGGGTCTTTCCGTCTAGCCGCGGATACACTGCATCTTCACAGCGATTTCAATTTCACTGAGTCTCGGGTGGAGACAGCGCCGCCATCGTTACGCCATTCGTGCAGGTCGGAACTTACCCGACAAGGAATTTCGCTACCTTAGGACCGTTATAGTTACGGCCGCCGTTTACCGGGGCTTCGATCAAGAGCTTCGCGTTAGCTAACCCCATCAATTAACCTTCCGGCACCGGGCAGGCGTCACACCCTATACGTCCACTTTCGTGTTTGCAGAGTGCTGTGTTTTTAATAAACAGTCGCAGCGGCCTGGTATCTTCGACCGGCATGGGCTTACGCAGTAAATACTTCACCCTCACCGGCGCACCTTCTCCCGAAGTTACGGTGCCATTTTGCCTAGTTCCTTCACCCGAGTTCTCTCAAGCGCCTTGGTATTCTCTACCTAACCACCTGTGTCGGTTTGGGGTACGGTTCCTAATTACCTGAAGCTTAGAAGCTTTTCCTGGAAGCATGGCATCAACCACTTCGTCATCTAAAAGATAACTCGTCATCAGTTCTCGGCCTTGAACGCCCGGATTTACCTAAGCATTCAGCCTACAACCTTAAACACGGACAACCAACGCCGTGCTGGCCTAGCCTTCTCCGTCCCTCCATCGCAGTAATTAGAAGTACGGGAATATTAACCCGTTTCCCATCGACTACGCATTTCTGCCTCGCCTTAGGGGCCGACTCACCCTGCGTCGATTAACGTTGCGCAGGAAACCTTGGTCTTTCGGCGTGGGAGTTTTTCACTCCCATTGTCGTTACTCATGTCAGCATTCGCACTTCTGATACCTCCAGCAAGCTTCTCAACTCACCTTCACAGGCTTACAGAACGCTCCTCTACCGCTCAACTTACGTTGAACCCGTAGCTTCGGTGTATGGTTTGAGCCCCGTTACATCTTCCGCGCAGGCCGACTCGACTAGTGAGCTATTACGCTTTCTTTAAAGGGTGGCTGCTTCTAAGCCAACCTCCTAGCTGTCTAAGCCTTCCCACATCGTTTCCCACTTAACCATAACTTTGGGACCTTAGCTGACGGTCTGGGTTGTTTCCCTTTTCACGACGGACGTTAGCACCCGCCGTGTGTCTCCCGTGCTGACACTTGCTGGTATTCGGAGTTTGCATCGGTTTGGTAAGTCGGGATGACCCCCTAGCCGAAACAGTGCTCTACCCCCAGCAGTGATACACGAGGCGCTACCTAAATAGCTTTCGAGGAGAACCAGCTATCTCCGAGCTTGATTAGCCTTTCACTCCGATCCACAGGTCATCCGCTAACTTTTCAACGGTAGTCGGTTCGGTCCTCCAGTTAGTGTTACCCAACCTTCAACCTGCCCATGGATAGATCGCCCGGTTTCGGGTCTATACCCAGCGACTAAACGCCCTATTAAGACTCGCTTTCGCTACGCCTCCCCTATTCGGTTAAGCTCGCCACTGAATATAAGTCGCTGACCCATTATACAAAAGGTACGCAGTCACCCAACAAAGTGGGCTCCCACTGCTTGTACGCATACGGTTTCAGGATCTATTTCACTCCCCTCTCCGGGGTTCTTTTCGCCTTTCCCTCACGGTACTAGTTCACTATCGGTCAGTCAGTAGTATTTAGCCTTGGAGGATGGTCCCCCCATATTCAGACAAAGTTTCTCGTGCTCCGTCCTACTCGATTTCATTGATAAGAGAATTTCGTGTACGGGGCTATCACCCACTACGGCGGCACTTTCCAGAGCCTTCCACTATTCTCAAATCAACTTAAGGGCTAGTCCCCGTTCGCTCGCCACTACTAAGGGAATCTCGGTTGATTTCTATTCCTCAGGGTACTTAGATGTTTCAGTTCCCCTGGTTCGCCTTACACACCTATGTATTCAGTGTGTAATAACCAGCTTATGCTGGCTGGGTTCCCCCATTCAGAGATCTCCGGATCAAAGTCTGTTTGCCGACTCCCCGGAGCTTATCGCAGGCTACAACGTCTTTCATCGCCTCTGACTGCCAAGGCATCCACCGTATGCGCTTCTTCACTTGACCATATAACCCCAAGCAATCTGGTTATTGTCTCTAACGTGAAGACGACATTCGCCGAAAATTTGCAATTGAGAACTACAAATTTTACCTTGACCAAATTAATTACCAGTGAAAGTAATCAATCAGTCACTTCTATCACATACCCAAATTTTTAAAGAACGATTTTCTTACTGGTCAAAGACCAGAAATCAACATTCATCTGCTTTAGCAGGAACGCTCATTTCTGAACTCTCAACGAGGCTGTATATGGTGGAGCCAAGCGGGATCGAACCGCTGACCTCCTGCGTGCAAGGCAGGCGCTCTCCCAGCTGAGCTATGGCCCCATATTCTTACAAGGCCAAACCCCACAACAATTGGTGGGTCTGGGCAGATTCGAACTGCCGACCTCACCCTTATCAGGGGTGCGCTCTAACCAACTGAGCTACAGACCCAATCGTCTTTCTCAATGAATCAAGCAATTCGTGTGGGAACTTATGAAGAAGCTGAAGTCTTCGATTAAGGAGGTGATCCAGCCGCAGGTTCCCCTACGGCTACCTTGTTACGACTTCACCCCAGTCATGAATCACACCGTGGTAACCGTCCCCCTTGCGGTTAGACTAGCTACTTCTGGTGCAACCCACTCCCATGGTGTGACGGGCGGTGTGTACAAGGCCCGGGAACGTATTCACCGTGACATTCTGATTCACGATTACTAGCGATTCCGACTTCACGCAGTCGAGTTGCAGACTGCGATCCGGACTACGATCGGTTTTATGGGATTAGCTCCACCTCGCGGCTTGGCAACCCTTTGTACCGACCATTGTAGCACGTGTGTAGCCCTGGCCGTAAGGGCCATGATGACTTGACGTCATCCCCACCTTCCTCCGGTTTGTCACCGGCAGTCTCCTTAGAGTTCCCACCATAACGTGCTGGTAACTAAGGACAAGGGTTGCGCTCGTTACGGGACTTAACCCAACATCTCACGACACGAGCTGACGACAGCCATGCAGCACCTGTGTCTGAGTTCCCGAAGGCACCAATCTATCTCTAGAAAGTTCTCAGCATGTCAAGGCCAGGTAAGGTTCTTCGCGTTGCTTCGAATTAAACCACATGCTCCACCGCTTGTGCGGGCCCCCGTCAATTCATTTGAGTTTTAACCTTGCGGCCGTACTCCCCAGGCGGTCAACTTAATGCGTTAGCTGCGCCACTAAGAGCTCAAGACTCCCAACGGCTAGTTGACATCGTTTACGGCGTGGACTACCAGGGTATCTAATCCTGTTTGCTCCCCACGCTTTCGCACCTCAGTGTCAGTATCAGTCCAGGTGGTCGCCTTCGCCACTGGTGTTCCTTCCTATATCTACGCATTTCACCGCTACACAGGAAATTCCACCACCCTCTACCGTACTCTAGCTCAGCAGTTTTGAAAGCAGTTCCCAGGTTGAGCCCGGGGATTTCACTTCCAACTTACTGAACCACCTACGCGCGCTTTACGCCCAGTAATTCCGATTAACGCTTGCACCCTTCGTATTACCGCGGCTGCTGGCACGAAGTTAGCCGGTGCTTATTCTGTCGGTAACGTCAAAGCAGCAACGTATTAAGTTACTACCCTTCCTCCCAACTTAAAGTGCTTTACAATCCGAAGACCTTCTTCACACACGCGGCATGGCTGGATCAGGCTTTCGCCCATTGTCCAATATTCCCCACTGCTGCCTCCCGTAGGAGTCTGGACCGTGTCTCAGTTCCAGTGTGACTGATCATCCTCTCAGACCAGTTACGGATCGTCGCCTTGGTGAGCCATTACCTCACCAACTAGCTAATCCGACCTAGGCTCATCTAATGGCGCGAGGCCCGAAGGTCCCCCGCTTTCTCCCGTAGGACGTATGCGGTATTAGCGTCCGTTTCCGAACGTTATCCCCCACCACTAGGCAGATTCCTAGGCATTACTCACCCGTCCGCCGCTCTCAAGAGAAGCAAGCTTCTCTCTACCGCTCGACTTGCATGTGTTAGGCCTGCCGCCAGCGTTCAATCTGAGCCATGATCAAACTCTTCAGTTCAATACTGCTTGGGTTTTGAAAAAACCCTAAACTTAGCTCAGCAATCGACAAAAAACTCTCAAATTAACGAGTGTTACTTGTGACGCTGATAATCTTGCGACTAGCAGTCTTACCTCACAAGCACCCACACGAATTGCTTGATTCAGTTGTTAAAGAGCGGGTGGTTAAGCCTTTCGCCTCAACCGAGGCGCGCATTCTACAGCAGCCTCACCTTCCGTCAAGTGATTTTGAAAATTTCTTTTCAATCTCAACCACTTGCGCCTCCGATCAACATCTAGCTTCTCGTCAGCGGGAGGCGAATTCTACAGCGTTTCAAACCACTGTCAACTGCCTCTTTTACCGCTTTCGATCTACCTGACCGAACCTCTTCAGACTCAAATATCACCACCTGAAGAGGTGGCGCATTCTACGCAGCTTTCGCTGCTTTGCAACCCCTATTTTAAATATAACTTCTTGTTTTATAAGAAGTTTAAGGAGCTGCTTACGCCTGAAGAGCTGCGCATTATAGGGACAAAATAACCAAGGTCAATCGATTGTTATGCTTTTGTTTCAAAAGCCGCAAATTCAACAGCCACGACCACCCACCACCCGCGCCGCCCTCAGAAACGACAAAGCCGTTGAAGCTGACGCTTCAACGGCTTTGCCGGAACCACTGCGCTGTAACTACGCGCTATTGCCGCGACGTAGGCGCAGCAAGTACTGAATAGGCCCCGAGGCCGCGTAAGCCAGGAAGATGATCAGCAAAATCCGCGGCGGATCACTGAACACCACAGCAAACACCAACACCACCGCCAGGATTGCCACAAAAGGCACACGCCCTTTCAGGTCGAGATCCTTGAAGCTGTTGTACTTGATATTGCTGACCATCAGCATGCCGGCAGCAGCCACTAGGATTGCAACCACAAAGGCCATATTCGAGCCCTTGATACCGAAATCACTGAAGGCCCATACCGTGCCCGCCACCACACCCGCAGCAGCCGGGCTGGCCAGACCGATAAAGTAGCGCTTGTCGACGCTACCGATCTGCGTATTGAAGCGCGCCAAACGCAGCGCCGCCCCAGCTACATAGATGAAGGCAACCATCCAGCCGACCTTACCCATGCTGCCGAGCGCCCACTCAAACGCGAGCAAGGCAGGCGCCACACCAAAGGCGACCATATCGGACAGCGAGTCATACTCGGCGCCGAAAGCACTCTGGGTATTGGTCAATCGTGCGACACGACCATCCAGACCATCCAGCACCATGGCAACAAACACCGCAGCCGCAGCCACATAAAAGTTGCCGTTCATGGCATTGATGATGGCGTAGAACCCGGCAAACAGGTTGGCCGTGGTAAACAGGTTGGGCAGCAGATAAATACCGCGATGACGGACCTTGCGCCCTTCGGCGTCATGCCCCTCCTCTATATGCTCATCGATTGGCAGCAAACTTTCGGCGTCGACGGGAGACTGCGGCTCATCTGGACGTTCATTCATGAACAACACCTTGCAACGGATTTGGAGAATTTCGACAGACACTGACGATCAGGGTTCACGCCAGCACCCATGCAACACTCAGGCTTTATACCAGAAGCCTTGCCGCACCATGAAAAAACGCGGCCTTGGCCGCGTCTTTTCTTACGTCATAAAACCTTAGTTCTTGGCTTTGTCGACGATCTTGTTGGCACCGATCCACGGCATCATGGAGCGCAGTTGCTCACCGATGATTTCGATACCGTGAGCAGCGTTGTTACGACGCTTGGCAGTCATCGAAGGGTAGCCGGTTGCGCCCTCACTGATGAACATCTTGGCGTATTCGCCGTCCTGGATGCGCTTCAGAGCATTGCGCATGGCCTGACGGGACTCGGCGTTGATCACTTCCGGACCGGTCACGTACTCGCCGTACTCGGCGTTGTTGGAGATCGAGTAGTTCATGTTGGCGATACCGCCTTCGTACATGAGGTCAACGATCAGCTTCAGTTCGTGCAGGCACTCGAAGTAAGCCATTTCTGGCGCGTAGCCCGCTTCAACCAGAGTTTCAAATCCGGCTTTAACCAGCTCAACGGTACCGCCACACAGAACGGCCTGCTCGCCGAACAGGTCGGTTTCGGTTTCGTCTTTGAAAGTGGTTTCGATGATGCCGGTGCGACCGCCACCCACGCCAGCGGCGTAGGACAGAGCAACGTTCTTGGCGTTGCCGGAAGCGTCCTGATAGATAGCGATCAGGTCAGGGATACCGCCGCCCTTGACGAACTCGGAACGTACGGTGTGGCCCGGAGCCTTCGGCGCGATCATGATCACGTCGAGGTCAGCACGCGGCACAACCTGGTTGTAGTGAATCGCGAAACCGTGGGAGAAGGCCAAGGTAGCGCCCTTCTTGATGTTCGGCTCGATTTCGTTTTTGTACAGGGAAGACTGGAACTCGTCCGGGGTCAGGATCATGACCAGGTCGGCAGCAGCAACGGCGGAAGCAACGTCAGTCACTTTCAGGCCGTGGGCTTCAGCCTTGGCAACAGTGGCGGAGCCTTTGCGCAGGCCAACAGTTACATCAACGCCGGAATCTTTCAGGTTGCATGCTTGAGCGTGGCCCTGGGAACCGTAACCAATGATGGCAACTTTCTTACCCTGGATGATCGAGAGGTCACAATCTTTGTCGTAATAAACTTTCATGTTCTTGGCTCTTTTAATCGAAAAGGGATGGGGTGCATGCACCGCGACGAAGACACCTTAAGTGATCCGCCCCATTGCGTAAAATGATATATTTGCAACACAACATGCCGAGATTTGAAACGATCATGGATAGTCACGCACTCAGACTCTTTCTCTCCCTGGCCGACAACCTGCACTTCGGCAAAACCAGCCGCGAGCAACACGTCAGCCCTTCCGCACTCAGCCGCAGCATCAAGCAACTCGAGGACGAACTGGGCGCGCCACTGTTTCTGCGAGACAACCGTTCAGTGCGCCTGACCCGCGAGGGACAACAGTTCCGCGAGTATGCGAGCGAGGTTATGAATGGCTGGCAGGCCATCCGTCAGACCTTTAAGCAGGACCAGTTGATCCTGCACGGCGAGCTCTCCCTGTATTGCTCGGTAACCGCTAGCTACAGCTTCCTCTATGACATCTTGAGCAGCTTTCGCCAGGACTACCCACGCATTGAAATGAAGCTGCACACCGGCGACCCGGCCAAAGCCGTAGAGCGCGTGCAAGAAGGACTGGAAGACCTTGCCATCGGCGCCCGTCCTGACAGTTTGCCTGCTGGCGTCGCGTTTCAATCCATTGCTCGCTCCGCACTGTGCTTTATCGGCCCACTGTCACCCCAGCTGTTAACCGAGGAGCAACTGAAGCGCCCCGGCACGGACACCTGGAAAGACGTACCGATGATTCTCTCAGAAGAAGGCCTTGCCAGGACCCGCACCGATCGATGGTTAAAAAACCACAACATCAAACCGCGCATTTACGCCCAGGTGAGCGGCAATGAAGCCATCGTCAGCATGGTCAGCCTGGGCTTTGGCATTGGTGTGGTTCCGCAAATCGTACTCGACAACAGCCCGCTGACCGCACGTATCCGCATCTACGACACTCAGCCAGCGCTAACCGCCTACGATATTGGCCTGTTCGCGTTGGAGAAACGCCTTAAAGATCCGCTGATCAACGCATTCTGGAATCGCCAACGCTAAATTCTGACAGCGAGTCGCCTCCCAGAAACGCAAAAAACCCTCAGGAATCTCTCTCTGAGGGCTTTTCGTTTTATCAGTACAACGCAATCAGATGCTCAGCACCTTGTCGCCACGGGCAATGCCGGTAACGCCACTGCGCACGGTTTCCAGAATCGACGCAGTGCCGATGGCCTGGATAAAGCTGTCCAGCTTGTCGCTCGTACCAGCCAGCTGAATGGTGTACACGCTGCTGGTCACATCGACAATCTGCCCACGGAAGATGTCGGTGGTACGCTTGACTTCAGCACGTTGAGCTCCAGTCGCCTTGACCTTGACCAACATCAGCTCGCGCTCAACGTGAGCGCTTTCCGACAAGTCGACCAGCTTGACCACCTCAACCAGCTTGTTGAGGTTTTTGGTGATCTGCTCGATGACTTCATCATGACCCACAGTGGTCAACGTCAGACGCGACAGGGTCGGGTCTTCGGTCGGTGCCACAGTCAGGCTTTCGATGTTGTAGTTGCGTTGCGAGAACAGACCAACCACGCGGGACAATGCGCCGGGCTCGTTTTCCAGCAGCAGGGAAATAATGTGTCGCATGATTAGGTACGCTCCGTCTTACTCAGCCACATATCGCGCATTGCACCGTCTTTGATCTGCATCGGATAGACGTGCTCACTGGTATCAACCTGAATATCGAGGAACACCAGGCGATCTTTCATCGCAAAAGCCTCCTCCATCATCGGTTTTAGATCCTTGAGATCAGTGATGCGCATGCCGACATGGCCATAGGCCTCGGCCAGCTTGACGAAGTCCGGCAACGATTCCATGTAGGAATGCGAATGACGGCTACCGTAGTTCATGTCCTGCCACTGGCGCACCATACCCAGCGCACCGTTGTTCAGGTTGACGATCTTCACCGGCAAACCGTACTGCAGGCAGGTCGACAGCTCCTGAATGTTCATCTGGATGCTGCCTTCACCGGTTACGCAGGCGACTTCGTCATCCGGGAAGCTCAACTTGACGCCCATGGCCGCAGGGAAACCAAAGCCCATGGTGCCCAGGCCGCCGGAGTTGATCCAACGGTTCGGCTTGTTGAAGCGGTAGTACTGGGCAGCAAACATCTGGTGCTGGCCAACGTCGGAGGTCACAAACGCGTCGCCACCGGTGACTTCGGACAGAGTCTCGATCACGGTCTGCGGTTTGATGATGCTGCCGTCGCCCTTGTCGTAAGGGAACATGATGCGACCGCCGCGCCACTCCTCGATCTGCTTCCACCAGCTTGCCAGCGCATCCTTGTTTAGTTGCTCGCCGATCTCTTTAAGGATCGCGACCATCTCGGTCATCACGCTATCAACCGGACCGACAATTGGGATATCGGCCTTGATGGTCTTGGAGATGGAGGCCGGATCGATATCAACGTGGATGATCTTGGCATTCGGGCAGAACTTGCTCGCGCCGTTGATCACGCGGTCATCGAAGCGTGCACCAACAGCAAGGATCACATCGGCGTGGTGCATTGCCAGGTTAGCGGTGTAGCTGCCGTGCATGCCGAGCATGCCGAGGAACTGGCGATCTGTTCCTGGATAGCCGCCCAAGCCCATCAGGGTATTGGTGACCGGCAGGTTGAGCATCTGCGCCAGCTCAGTCAGCGGCGCTGCAGCACCACCCATGATCACGCCACCACCTGAGTAGATGACTGGACGCTTGGCCGTCAGCAGCAATTCAGCCGCCTTGCGGATCTGTCCGGAATGCCCGCGCAGGGCCGGGCTATAGGAACGCAGCTTGACCTTCTTCGGATAGACATACTCGAACTTCTCAGCCGGGTTGGTCATATCCTTCGGGATATCCACGACCACCGGACCTGGACGACCGGATTGCGCCAGATAGAAGGCTTTCTTCAAGACTTCTGGGATCTCCGAAGCATGCTTGATCATAAAGCTGTGCTTCACGATCGGCCGGGAGATACCGATCATGTCGGTTTCCTGGAAAGCATCAGTACCGACCATGGTGCTTGGCACCTGACCGGACAACACCACCATCGGAATGGAGTCCATATAGGCAGTGGCAATACCGGTAATGGCATTGGTTGCGCCAGGACCCGAGGTTACCAGCACCACACCGGCTTTACCGGTGGCGCGGGCATAGCCGTCAGCCATATGGGTTGCCGCTTGCTCGTGACGAACCAGGATGTGCTGCACTTCCGGCTCTTTGAACAGGGCATCGTAGATGTGTAGAAGAGCACCGCCTGGGTACCCATAGATGTTCTTAACACCTTCGTCACGCAAAAAGCGGACGACCATTTCAGCGCCGGATAAAAGCTCCACGTTGTTCACCTCTAAAACGCCAGAAAACCGCCCAACAAGGAGGACGGCCTAAGATAGGTTTACTGCCAGCAGAGCATGAGCGACGGTGGTCGCCGACTACGTCAGCTACAACTGAGCAAGTATTGGGAATACCCCAAAGTGTTGCGGGGTTTTCCCACCCAGCGCGAGGTAACGCGTTGCGGGTGTAACAGGTCGGCGCGGGTGTGCACCTCATGTCTACTGAGCTAAAGCCTGCTTGCGGCGGACTCCACTACAGCGAGCGTGGAATTGTTCGGATTCGGCGCTGCCAAGTCAAGCAATCCGTGATTGAATCTGCAATGTTCTGCTGTGACGCAGCGCAGGATGACGATTCGAACATTTTGGTTATAGTAGTGAGCAGGCACCGCAGCTCAATATAAGGAAACCGCATGCGCCGCATGATGATCACCAGCAGCTTGCTGCTCGCCATGAGCGCCACCGCCATGGCCAGCCAGGTTTACAAGTGGGTCGACGCTCAAGGCGTAACGCACTTCAGCGCACAACCGCCACAAGGCCAAGACGCCACCAGCATCAATACCGCAACACCGCCGCCAAAACCTGTTGCAGCAGAAGAGAAGAAAGCGGCACCGACCTTCGAAAGCATCGCCGACCCCGAGCAGGCGGCCATTGATGAGAAGGTCAAGCAAGAGGTTGCTGCCAAGGAAATAGAGCGCAAGAAGTATTGCGAAGACGTACGCACCAACCTTTCGCAGCTGCAGAACAACCCCCGCCTACGCATGGAAGTAGAGGGCGAACTGCGCCGTCTAAGCGAAGAAGAGCGCCAAAGTCGTATCAGCGCAGCGCAGAAGGCAATTGCGGAAAACTGCAAGTAAGCCAGTTGGCGCGACTCAGCTCGCGCCAACAATCAGCTGATCGAACTCGCCCAATAGCTTAATCAGTTCTCTAGCCTTTTTGGCCTGACCACCGTACACCTGCTCCGCCATCGGCTGAATCCCGGAAACACTAGGCAATGCTGCCCCGGCTTCCAGCATTTGTTTCATCCTCGGTAGAAATATCCACTGCAGCCACTGCTCGAACGCCAAGGTATCGACGCAGAACGGCTCCTGACTGGATAACGCCTGCGCACTGGGCGCCTGCATCTCCCACCAGCCGAGCAGGCGTAGTTCACGCTCGATCAGCAGCAACTGTTCTGCCACCGCAAGCACACGCGCATCCATTAGAGGTTAACTCGCGCCTGCTCACGGGCCTGCGCAGCACCGGCAGCATCGCCTTGACGCTCGCGCGCTTGAGCAATCAGGTTCCACAGGCTGGCCTGTAAAGCCGGACGACCGCTGGCATAGCTCAGGCCGCGACGGGCGAACTGTTCGGCCTGTGCAGCATCGCCCTGGGCCAGGCGAACCTCAGCCAGGCGGTACAGCACCTGCGGTTCACGCGGAGCAATACGCTGGGCACGCTCCAAGCTGGAAGCAGCACCATTCAGATCACCACCACCCTGCTGTTGCTGAGCCGTAGTCAACAAAGCCAGAACCGGACCATCCAGCTGCTCATCCATGGCCAAACCGCTGCCTGGAATGCCACTCGGCGCCGGCGCGGCATAACCGCCCTGAGTAGCTGCTGGCGGCGTAGCACTCCACGGCTGCGTGGAGACGCCAGTATCCAGCGGAGCATTACCGGCAGGGAACGACTGGATCGGCGCGGAACTACCGCCACCACCCGGCACCATCACTACCACGCCGGAGTCTTCCGGCAGGGCCTGAGGCTGTGTAACTGGAGCACCATAGCCGCCAGACGTACCTGACTGCGCACCAGCTACCGCAGTACCGCCTTCAACGACCGGAATCGAGCCGCGTGGCACACTGCTGCAACCAGCCAGCACCAGCGAAACCGTTACAGCTGGAATCAACCACTTATTCACGTCAAACCCTCTTCGCTTAATCCAACCAGCCGCGCACCCAATCCATCACTTCGTTGACCGGTGCCTGAATACCACAGGCCGGTCCGGCGACAGGCTGGCTGCCGCGAATATACGGCATCTGTACTGCATTCGGACAACTCGGGTCAGTACCCTGACCGCTACTGGCATCTACCCAGGCCTGCACCACGTTATCTGGCACGGGCATATCCAGCGGCAGTGGATCGGCCTTGCGCATAAAGTCCGTCCACACCTGCAGCGCCCCAGTCGCACCGGTCAGCGGCGTTGGGCCATTGTCATCACGCCCCAACCACACCACCGCCAGAACATCCTGACTGAAGCCGGCAAACCAGCTGTCGCGCGAGTCGTTACTGGTGCCGGTCTTGCCGGCCAAAGCCAGGGAACGCGGCAGTTGGCTGTAGACCGAACGCCCTGTGCCTTCTGACATCGTGCGCTGCATGGCGTTCTGCAGCAGGTAGATGGCACCGCTGTCGAAGCGCTGCTGAATCTGATACGGGTAACGTTTGAGCGGTTCACCCTCAGCCGTCAACACCGCACGAATACCCCGCAACGGCGTATTGAAACCGCCATTGGCCATGGTCTGGTACATATTCGCCACGTTTATCGGGCTCAGCCCACCCGCTCCCAATAACATCGATGGGTATGCTGGCCACTCCTGTTCGACACCTAGACGGTTAAGCGTTTTCAGCACTTCCGGCACACCGATTTCCAGCCCTAGCTTGGCGGTAGACAGGTTGTAAGAGTTGACCAAACCCTGGTACAGGTAAATGGTGCCATGGGCCTTGCGGTCATAGTTCTGTGGCCTCCACACCTGACCGTCCTGCCCCTTGATCGAGAACGGCTGATCTTCGAGCAAACTGGTCAGGGTGTACTGGCTCGGACGCTCCAGAGCCGTCAGGTAGATCGCCGGTTTGATCAGCGAACCAATCGGCCGGACCGCATCCAATGCCCGGTTGAAGCCGGCAAAGCGCGGCTGACGACTGCCAATAATCGCCTGCACCTCACCACTTTCCGGACTGGTCACCACCATCCCAGCTTCGACCTGATCCACCCCTTTGCGCCCGGATAGGCGTTTCAGGGTGTCGGCCAAGGCACTTTCGGCTTTGAGCTGCATGATCGGATCGAAGCTGGTGAAGATGCGCAGACCTTCTTCGGTCAGGTCCTGCTCCTGGTAATCCTCGCGCAGCTGGCGTTTGACCAGGTCAAGGAAGGCTGGGAACGAGCTGTCTGCCAAACTACCGCGCCGCGTGATACCCAATGGTTTCTGCTTCGCGGCATCCACTTCTTCAACACTGGCGACACCCTGTGCGGCCAGCACATCAAGCACCAGATTGCGCCGTTCCAGCGCCCGCTCCGGGTTGCGCCGCGGGTTGTAGTAGGTTGGCCCTTTGACCATACCGACCAGCAGTGCGACTTGATCAAGTTTCAACTCCGAGAGGGGCTGGCTGAAGAAGTATTGGCTGGCCAAGCCAAAACCATGCACTGCACGCTGGCCATCTTGGCCAAGGAAAACCTCGTTGAGGTAGGCCTCAAGAATGTCCTTCTTGTCGTAATGCAACTCCAGCAACACCGCCATCATGGCTTCGGTGGCCTTGCGAACCAGAGTGCGCTCGTTGGTCAGGTAAAAGTTCTTCACCAACTGCTGAGTCAGGGTACTGCCCCCCTGACGCAGCTGACCGGCAGTGGCGTTGATCCATACCGCGCGGGCAATGCCCTTGGGCGACACACCGAAGTGATTGAAGAACTCACGGTCTTCAATCGCCACCAGGGTTTCCACCAGATACGGTGGCACCTGTTCCAGCTTGATCAGCACACGATCTTCCTGATGCGCGGGGTACAAGCCGCCAATCAGTAACGGCTCAAGCCGCGCCACGGCCAGGTTGCCACCACCTGCCTGAGTCAGCCCTGCAACGTAATCGCCAGAAAAACGCACGCGCACGCGCTGCGACGGCTCGGTGCTTTCATAGAATTGAAAGCCGCGTGAATGCAGTTCGATATTGTTGCCCGCAACCGACACACCGCCGGGACCGGCCACCGCGTTTTCGCGGCGATAGCCCAAGGCATCCAGCTCTTTGAGGAAGTCGTCCTTGGCCAGTTTCTGCCCAACAAACAACTCCAGTGGCCTGGCGTACACCTTGGCGGGCACAGTCCAGCGCTTACCGGAGAATTTCTCCTGCACCACTGCATCGAGGTAAACCGCAAACACGGCGAGCACCACCAAACCAACCAAGCCGAGCTTGATAGCCCAGCCCAACCAGGGGCGCATACCGCCGGAACGGCGTTTAGAACGGGGACGGGAAGATCGGGTACGAGTCATGGCGCGGCATTATACGCACTTTGCCCACTTGCCAGCAGGCCAGCGCAGCGGTTTGCAGACTGGCATTGAGCGGCCATAATGGCCGCCTCTTATTTCAGTACAACGCCAAGGATCGCCCGTGAGCCAAGCTCTGATCGCCGCACTGCAGAACCCGGCCCTCTACCCTCACCCCGTGGAGCAGTTTCAGGTTATCGAAACCCATATTTCCTGGGTGGTGCTTACCGGCCCCTTTGCCTACAAGATCAAGAAACCGATGAACTTCGGTTTTCTCGACTTCACCGAGCTAAGCGCCCGCGAGCACTTCTGCAAGGAAGAGCTGCGCCTCAACCAGCGCCTGACTCAGGGCCTTTACCTGGAAGTACTGCCGATCAGTGGCAGCGTCGATACGCCACAACTCGGCGGCAGTGGCCCGGCCATCGAATACGCCCTGAAAATGCGTCAATTCCCGCAAAGCCAGCTACTCAGTGACGTGCAAGCACGCGGCGAACTGAGCGAGGCGCATATCGACGCCCTGGCCAAACAGATCGCCGACTTCCACGGGACGACCCCAGTCGTCGCAACCAACCATGCACTGTGCACACCTGAAGCAATCGTCGCCCCCATGCGGCAGAACTTCGAACAGATCCGCCCGATGCTCAGCGACGCGGCCGACCTGCAGCAACTTGACGCCCTGGAGGCCTGGACTGAAGCCAACTGCACACGCCTTGAGCCGCTGTTGGCCTCGCGTGCAGCCAATGGCTCGATTCGCGAATGCCACGGCGACATCCATCTGGGCAATGCCACCCTGCTCGACGGCCAAGTGGTGCTGTTTGACTGTATCGAATTCAACGAGCCGTTCCGCCTGATTGATATTGCCTCGGACGCCGCATTCCTCGCCATGGACCTGGAAGACCGCGGCCTCAAGGCGCATGCCTGGCGCTTCGTCAATGGCTGGCTGGAACACACCGGTGATTACGCTGCCCTGCAACTGCTGAATTTCTACAAGGCCTACCGCGCCCTGGTACGCGCCAAGGTCGCGCTATTCAGCCTGGCCCATCAGACCGATGCGGTGCAAAAAGCCGTGACCCTGCGCCAATACCGCAACTACGCCAACCTGGCGGAAAGCTACAGCGCCATACCTTCGAACTTCCTGGCCATTACCCACGGTGTTTCTGCAGTGGGCAAAAGCCATGTGGCCATGCGCCTGGTTGAGGCTCTGGGCGCTATTCGCTTGCGTTCGGATGTGGAGCGCAAACGTCTGTTCGGCGAACAGAAGGATGCTGACCTCGGCAAACTCAGCGCCGGCATCTACACCCAGGGCGCCAGCGCCGCCACTTACCAGCGCCTGCACCAGCTCGCCGAAGCAGCCCTGCACGCCGGCTTTCCGGTAGTCATAGACGCCACTTACCTCAAGCAGGCGCAGCGCGAAGCAGCCAGCCAGGTGGCAGAAGCCTGCGGCGCCCCCTTCATCATTCTGGAATGCAGCGCCCCAGACGAAGTGATCGCCAGTTGGCTGGAACAGCGCAAAGCCGCCGGCAGCGATCCGTCCGATGCCACCATGGACGTTGTGCACGCCCAGCAAGCCAGCCGCGAAGCACTGAGTGACGATGAACGCCTGCACAGCAAGCGCGTCGACACCCACGAAAGCGCCAGCCTGGACAGCCTGATAGCGCGCATTCGTCAACGCCTGCCAGGTCTGTAACCAGAAAACGGCTAACGACGTTGCGGCGCGAGCAGAGCGCGCCGCGGCTTCTATACTGGCGGTGAGTCCATAAGGAGATGCACCATGAGCCAGCCCCGCCAACTGGATAACCCGCTGTATGTCCTGATCCGCAACGAGCAGATCTCCGCCTTTAATGCGCAAAAGCCCAAAGACACAGTCGTCGACCTGAGCGACGGTGATTTTCGCGGCATTGATCTGCGCGCCCTGGACGCTCAAGGAATCAACTTTACCAACGCCTACTTTCGCGGTACTGACTTGCGCGGCCTCGATCTGCGCAACGCCAAGCTCGAAGGCGCCAGCCTGGCCCACGCGCAGATTTCCGGGGCCTACTTTCCGGTCGAACTGACGGCTGACGAGATTCTGATGTCGGTGAATTTCGGCACCCGCCTGCGCTACAACACCCGTTGAGAGGCAACCACGTCAGCCGACTGTTCGGCGCCCGAGCAGATGCCTACGCCAGCTTCCGCCCGCTTTACCCAGAAAGCCTGTTTACCTGGCTAGCAGCACAATGCCCAGAACGCCTACAGGCTCTGGATATCGCCTGCGGCAATGGCCAGGCCAGCTACCCGCTGCTTCAGCACTTCAAGCAGGTACTGGCCTGCGATGCCAGTCTTGAGCAGTTGCTGGCTGGTGCGAACCAGCCGGGGCTTCACCTGTTCGTCGCCGAGGCGCAGACACAACCCCTGCCCAGCAACAGCCTGGATCTGATCGTGGTGGCGCAGGCACTGCACTGGTTCGCCACTCCAGCGTTCTTCAGCGAAGTGCGTCGCCTACTCAAGCCTGGCGGCGTGTTCTGTGCCTGGTGTTACAGCCTGATGCGCATTGACGATGAGCTGGACGCACTGATCGACGATCTTTACT
The DNA here is from genome assembly GCF_031764535.1 of Pseudomonas sp. SG20056. NCBI lineage: Bacteria > Pseudomonadati > Pseudomonadota > Gammaproteobacteria > Pseudomonadales > Pseudomonadaceae > Pseudomonas > Pseudomonas sp. SG20056. Next base: position 1,130,013 of record NZ_CP134499.1, on the reverse strand, counting down.
GGAATACCCTGAACGGCTATTGGCCTGCAGGCCGCGCCAGTGTTGATGCCGGCTACCGCGATATCGACAACCCCTTTACCCCGCTCGCTCCACCCGCCTCGGCTATCGAAGCCAGCTGGACGCTGGAACAACTATTTGGCTACCTGCGCACCTGGTCTGCAGTGCAACGTTACGAACAGCAAAACGGCGTCGATCCACTGCAGCAACTGCAACCAACGCTGCGCCAGGCCTGGGGTGATGCCAAACAGCCACGCTTTGTCCGCTGGCCGCTACACTTTCTGGCAGGCACGCCAAACTGACTCCACCCGCACGACTGCCCAGCAGCGCAAGGAGGCTTGATGAACGATGAACTGCAACACCTGAAGAACCTCGGCAAAACCTCAGCCCAGTGGTTACACGCGGTTGGCATTCACAGCGCCAATGATCTGCGTCGACTGGGTGCGGTCAGCGCCTATCGAGCGGTACGCGCGCGGGGCTTCAGGGCATCCAAGGTGCTTTTGTATGCGATTGAAGGCGCACTGCTGGACGTGCACTGGAACGAGCTGCCACCCGGACATAAGGCCGAGCTGAATGGTCAACTCGATGAAACTTCATCCCACAACAAGAGCTAGCTCACAACCTCTCAGGCTTTTGATTTACCTGAAGCGCGCTGGCAACTATTGTTTTAGGGACGTTCGTGCGGTTTAGTATGCCCAGCCAGTTCAAGGAAATTCGCTCATGTATTTACTCGGGGAGCAACCGGCTTACGCCGATCAGCTGATCAACCGACTACAAAGCATCCCCACTCAATTGCTCGATGGGCTTGCACCTGCTGGATCGCCACTACAACTCGAACGCGCAGAAGACCTGGCCAAGATGCTGCCGGGCAATCAGTTATTCATCATTGAGAATGGCCTGCTGCATGCTGTGGTTGATGAACGCCCGCTGTTTTATTTACAGGAAGGCGACCTGGTTGGCCTGCGCCAGGGCCTGGACATGCCCAGCTGTCGCTACAGCAGTGAAGAACAGCTGAGCCTGATTCCCTACTCACGCAGCGACGTGTTCAAGCACATCTATGCTAGCGAACAGCGCCAGGAGCTGTTCATCCAGTACCTGATCGGCCACACCGCTCTGCTTTCCGATGCCCTGGCGCGCTTGAAACAGCCGGAAATTCGCCCGTCCACCGGCTTCCAGCACTTTGCGGCAGGTGAAGAGCTGATCCATCAGGGCGATGTCGCCGACAACGTATTTATCATCATCGAAGGCCATGCCGAGGCGTACGTCGACGGACACAAGGTCGGTGACGTGCAGAAGGATGAAATCTTCGGCGCCATGGCGGTGTTCACCCGCGAGAAACGCAGCGCCACCGTATTGGCTAGCGAGCCCTGCACCGTGATGGTTATTCCTAAAGAGCAGTTCCTCAGCCTGATGCAAAGCAACCCGCGAATTGCCCACAGCCTGATCGAGAGCATGGCCAAGCGCATCGATCTGCTGAACAAGGAAGTCACCCAGCTGCGCCTGCCGGCCGAAGCATCCTGAAAGCCGCTGGCGACCTCAACAACCCGACCTAGTGTCGGGTTGTTTGTTTATGGGGGCGAACAAACATTTGGCAGGCTGATAAAAAAGTTGGATTAATGGTGTTGACTTGAAAATGAGAATTGTTATTATTATCGCAACTGATCGCGAGATCAGCCGATAAGCTTAAGAGACCTTCAGTCGGCCTCTTCAGATTATCTCCTCATCAGGCTAATCACGGTTATTGACCCGGCTTTTGCCGGGTCTTTTTTTGCCTGTTGAAAAGCACGCTTACCAGCCTTTAGAAATCGACCTGCGCCAGCCACTCCGGCAGATTGAAATGCTGGCTTACGCGGCAGATCTTACCGTCGCGAATCTCGAAGAAACTCGCGGCCGTCAGCTGATAGCTCTGACCACAGGCGTCCGGCAGGCCATCATCGGTGCTCAGGTATTCGCCGCTCAGAGTGAACTCACAAGCGGCGCGCTGCCCACTTGGTTCGGTGAGAATCTGCAGGTTATCGATGCTTTCGCGGTAGCAGCGCTGGGTGCGCGCCAGATAGTCGGCAAAAGCTTGTATGCCCTGCTCGCGCGGCCCCTGGTTGATGTCCAGCAACACATCGGCGCTGAGCAGGGCCAGGCAGGCACGGCTGTCGCGTTCGTTGAGGGCGTTGAAGTAGCGGGTAAGCAGGGCGTGGGCAGCAGCTGGCATCAGCAGTCTCCGGTGAAAACCGCAGACTACCTGCTCAGCCGCAGGCAAATCGGGCTAGGGTCGCAGTTTTGCGCAGTGATCCTGCTCAGGTTGCGCTGGGGTGTACCAGACGTAATCGGCCGACTCAGCGGCTATCTGGCTGCCGACCTCCGCCAGAATCAGCACCTGCACAGCTTCAGCTGCACCTAAATCCTGCAAATGCAGCGGCACACCCAGCTCGCGACGCACATGGAAAGCACCAGCAAACAGCAGGCTAGGCTCAGGTGCGGCCAGCAGGGCTTCGGCCATACGCCGGTCACGCTGTTGCTGCACGGCTAGCATGGCGGGTAACTGACTTTCCGGCAGTAGGTTGCAGTGCGACTGGCGAATCTGTTCAAACAGCGCCTCACGCACTGGCTGCGCTGTAGAAGCCTGGCCTTGCAGCTGCGGCACCTGAGCGTAAATTTGCATGACTTCGCGGCGCTCAAGGTTGGCTGCCAACAATGGGTACGGCTGACGCAGCGTATGCTGCACCAGCGGCCCGTAGAGCGACCAGGCCCAGCCCGGCTGCCAGGCCAGAGCAGTGAGCATGTCCTGCGGCGCCTGCCCGGCCGCGATGGCTGCGCGTACCTGATCGACCTTGACCTGCTGATCCGGCGTCAACATTTCCAGCAACAGGCTGCCTTGTGGCCGCTGCGCTGCCAGCGCCCGCAACAACCAGAGCTGCAGCGCATGGTGATCGGGATTGTCATGCCGCTCGCCGACCAGCACCTTGGGCGCGGCAGCCAGACGCGTCAGCAGTTGCTCAGGGGTCAGCCGCGCGCCTGTGCGCAACTCGACAATCTGCCCCAGCTCAGGCTGCTGCAAACCTTCCGGGCTTTGCCAAGCGGGTAAAGCCGGTAACGAGGCCTGACAAGCGCTCAACAGCGCCACCACAAGCAGTAATGCAATACGCATAAACACAACCCTAGCGAGCAACAATTAAAGGATGACCCCGTTCCGGATGCTGCTGCACCAGCACTTCGAGACCGAACACGGCCTGCAGTGGCTCGGCACGCAGCACTTCTTCGGGGCTACCGAGCGCATGGGGGCGGCCACGCTCCAGCAGCAACAGGCGGTCGCAATAACGCGCGGCCAGATTAAGATCGTGAAGAATCACCAGCACCGCTGCGCCCTGCTCGACGAATGCGCGGGTGGCCTGCAATGTGGTGTGCTGATGCAGCGGGTCAAGCATTGAGGTCGGCTCATCGAGCAGCAGCATCTGCCCTTCGCCACCCGGCCAGAGCTGCGCCAGCACCCGCGCCAGGTGTACGCGCTGACGCTCACCGCCGGATAACGCCAGGTAGCTGCGCCCAGCCAGGTGCAAGGCATCAGCCGCTTCCAGCGCCTGCTTGATGATCTGCGCGTCACGCACGCGCCCGCTCGCATGGGGCAAACGGCCCATGCCGACCACTTCTTCTACGCGAAAAGCGAAGTTCAGCGTCGAGGTTTGTGGCAAAACCGCCAGGCGTTGCGCACGCTCGCTGCCGGGCCAGTCCTGCAGCCGCCGCTGATCCAGCCACACGTCGCCGTGGCTGGGCTGCAACTCGCCACACAAGGCGCCGAGCAAGGTGCTCTTGCCGGCGCCATTGGGGCCCAGCACGCCGAGCACCTCCCCAGGACACAGCTCCAGATTGATATCCGCCAACACCGTGCACGGGCCGCGCTGTACCGCCAGATTTTCCGCGCGCAGCATCAGGTACGCCCCCGCAGCAACAGATAAAGGAAGAACGGCGCACCAATCAGCGCCGTGACGATACCGATCGGCAGTTCCGCTGGCGCCAGCACCAGCCGCGCGGCCAGATCCGCCAGCAGCAGCAGACTGGCACCCGCCAACGCTGACGCCGGCAACAGCACACGATGATCCGGCCCGACCAGCAGGCGCACCAGATGCGGCACCACCAGGCCGATAAAACCAATCATCCCCGCCGCCGCCACCGCGGCACCGACGCCCAAGGCGGTGCAAAACACCAGCTCAGCCTTGATCCGCTCAACCGCAAAGCCCAGGTGACGCGCTTCGGATTCGCCCAACAACAAGGCATTCAGTGCCTTGGCTCGGCGCGGCAACCACAGCGCCACCGCTGCCGTGACCAACAGCAACGGCCACAGACGCGCGTAGCTGGCGCCATTCAGGCTGCCCAGGTTCCAGAACGTCAGGGTACGCAAGGTGGCGTCATCGGCCAGGTAAGTGAACAGGCCGATGGCCGCACCGGCCAATGCCGTCAGCGCAATACCGGCCAGCAGCATGGTCGCCACATTGGTTTCACCATCACGCCGGCCCAGGCGATAGACCAGTGCCGTCACCCCCAAGCCGCCGATAAAGGCACACAACGACAATAGATACGGCGCGAACGCTTCCGGTAAGCCGCCCAGTGCCGCACCACCGACAATCGCAATCGACGCACCGAGCGCCGCACCGCTGGATACCCCGATCAGGCCGGGATCTGCCAGCGGGTTGCGAAACAGCCCTTGCATCGCCACGCCGCACAGCGCCAGCACCGCACCGACCAGCAGGCCGAGTAAGGTGCGCGGCAGACGGATCTGCCCGAGTATCAGCTCAGCCTGAGCCAGATCATCCCCCGGCTGCGCCAGACCCAGCAGGCGCAACGCTGCCTTGAGGGTATCGAGCAGCGGCAGGCTGACCGGCCCCAGCGCCAGGGATAACCAGAGCGCGAGCGCCAGCAACAGGCTCAGTGCGATAAACAGTGAGCGTGGACGAATAACAGGATTCATGGCGTGGGCTTAGCTTCGGCGACCAGAGGTTGGCTGGCAGGATAAAAGGCTGCGGACAAGGCCGCCAGCCCATCCGGCAAACGCGGGCCGAGACCACCGACCAACAGCGTCGGGTCAAGCATCAGTACACGCTGGTTACGCGCTGCCCGGGTCGCTGACAACGCCGGGTTCTGCTGCAGCAATGCCTCACGCGCAGCGTCACCGGACAGGCTGCGGTCAGCGATGATCACCACCTCCGGATCAAGTGCCAGCAGGGCTTCGGTGGACAGCGCCTTGAAGCCGCTGTGGCTGGCCAGGTTGCGCCCGCCGGCACGTTCGATCAGCCAGTCTGCCGAGGTGTCCTTGCCGCCCGCCATCGGGCTACCGCCGGCATGCCCGAGCAACAGCAGCACACCCGGCGCAGCTTGCTGACGCTGCGCGCTCACCAGCCAGTCGGCCTGCTGCTGCAAGCGCTGTTGGTAGGCCGCGAAGGCCTGATCGGCGCGTTGTGGCTCGCCCAACAGGGTGCCGATGCGCTGCAGGCTGGCCTGCAAACTGCTCAGATCCGCCTTGGACGAGAGCATTTCCACCCGCACACCGGCACCACGTAATTGCGCCAGCACCGGCGGCGGGCCCATTTCTTCGCTGCCGATCAGCATATCCGGGCGCAGCGTCAGCATGCCCTCAGCCGCCAGCTGGCGCTGATAACCGATGCTCGGCAATTCGCGCAGCGATTCTGGATGCTGACTGGTGCTGTCCACCCCAACTAAACGGCTTTCGCCACCCAGCGCCACCACCCACTCACTGAGCGAGCCGCCGGAACTGATCCAGCGTTGCGGCAACGGCTCGGCAGCCATCAGCCAGGAACAGGACAACAAACTCGCACTCAGGGCGAGCAGAGAACTAAGGCGCTTCATGAGAATTCTCTAAGGAAACAGAGGTGAACGCCGGCCCCGGTCAAGCCAGGGACGCGGCGCTGTAACCACAGCGGAAAATCGATTCAGGCCGGCACAGCCACGGCCTCTTCGGCCAGGGCACGCCAGTCCTCGCGCTCAGGAACACCCGGTTTGCGCGAACCGAACAGCTGCACCACCAGTTCGCCGTCATCATCAAACGCCTCCCAACTGGTGATCACACCATCGGTGCTGGGCTTGCGCACGCGCCAAAGTTCAGTCACGCCCGTGGTCTTGAGATGCAGGTTGAACTCGGGGTCCAACACATTGAACCAGGTGTCCATCCAGCGCAGGTTCTTCACCGGTCCGGAGTGGATCTGGATGCAGTGGCGGTTGCCGACAAACACCATGATCGGCACTTCCCGCGCGCCAGCCTGCTCCATCAGCTTCGGCAATTCGCGCACATCCAGCGGTTCGGCCCACTCACGACCCGCCAGACGCAGTGCCTGGGTACGGGTCGTGCCGTGCTTTTTCAGCAAGGCAAAGAAATGGTGAGTGTCTTTCAGGGCAGACCAGCCCACGCGCAAAGCCTCGGCATCGATCACCTCATCAGCCTGGGCTGGAGTAGCCGGCGGCAGTGGCTGCAGGTCAAGATCGGCGCTTTGCTCAGCCGCCGCAAAACGCTCCAGCAGCGGCTCCCAGGCTTGTAGCTGGCTGTCCTCGGTGAGGAACACCTTGTGTACCGCTGTGCCTTGGCGATCAAACACCTGAATGCTGCGCTGAGTGCCCTTGCTGGTTTGCTCTTCAATGGCAAATACACTGGCCCAGCCGCCGAGGAACAGGCGTAGATCGATATCTGCCGAAACCACCAGGCCCATCTGACCATTGCCGGTAACAGTCACCTCGCGGTAATAGCCTTTGCGCTCATGCACGCAATGCTCGTTGCGGGTCAGTGCCATCACATAACCCAGCTCGCCCAATGCAGGCAGCAACCCCGCCCACTCAGGGCGCAGGCGCAGGGTATCGACCCCTAGGCGGCTGGCGACCAGCTCGGCTTCACTGACAGCTAGGCGCTCGGCCGCATCGCGCGCGCGCAGGCGCGGCTGCTCAGTGCGCAGCACCTGCCACGCCAAGTAGAGGTCGCTAGTCGGCTGACTGGGGGACTGGGTATTCATTATGGAAACTCCTTCATCACGGGGTACGCCGTGCCGAAAACAAGGCGCTTGGTTATTCACGCACAGCCGCCCAGCGCCATACACAAGCATGAACAGGTCGGGCTAGCAGCACTCGCAGGCCAGACTGACCTCCAAGACAGGATCTATTTGATAATCATTTGCATATGACTGTCAATCCTATTATCGTTCGCCGCCATCGCCAACCCGAACGGTCACAGAACCCGTCCTGCATGTTCTTGGAGTAGTCCCATGCCGATACGTCCTCCCTTTGCCCTCCGCCCCTGGCTTGCGCTGCTGTTGCTAAGCCCTTCACTGGTCCTGGCCGAACAGCCGGCGACGCTGCCGGATACACAGGTAATCGGAAGCGTAGTTGAAGAGTCATTGCCCACCACCACGAGCACTGACGCCGAAACGCTGGACAAGCGGTTTATCCGCAGCTTTGACGATCTTTCGCGGCGCTCCGAGCCGGGCGTGAATTACAGCCGCACCAGCGAAAGCATCAATATCCGTGGCCTGGATCGCGACCGCGTACTGACCACCATCGACGGCATTCGCGTGCCATGGATGACTGACGGCGCGCGCAGCCAGGGCCCAACCGGCGGCGCTCAGGGCGGCCTCGACTCGATCGACTTCAACGGCCTGTCCTCGGTGGATATCGTGCGCGGCGCCAACTCCAGCGTGGTCGGTTCCGGCGCCCTGGGTGGCGCGGTAGCGCTCTACACACTCAACCCGGAAGACTTGCTGCAGGGCGGCAAGGACTTCGGCAGCCTGGTCAAGACCGACTACGACAGCGCCGACCACAGCTGGGGTCTCAACGGCGCCATCGCCGGCCGTTTCCAGGACACCTCCTGGCTGTTGCAAGCAGGCCAGCGCCAGGGCAACGAGCTGGAAAGCGGCGGCGATGCCAATACCTACGACACCTCCCGTACTGAAGCCAACCCTGCCGACACCGAACAGCAGAGCCTGTTGGTCAAACTGCAACAGCGCTTCGACGGCGGCCATAAGGTCGGCTTCACTGGCGAACTGTTCGAGCGCGAGAATGACATCGATAGCCGCACCAACCAGGGCAGCAACTACCTGATCGGCGAGAATGGCACCTCGGAGCACAACAAGCGCCAGCGCCTGTCCGTCGACTATGCCTTCCGGGCAGAAAACCACAACAGCTTGATCGATAGCGCCAATGCCATTGCCTACTGGCAGAAGCTGCGCCGCCGCGACGATCAGAACGGCATCCGCACTGTCACCGACGCCCGCGCAGCGTTTCCCGATGCAATGTTCGGCCCCGGCGGCAACCCGTACAAGTTTCCCAGCGGAGCCTTCGGCCGTGACAACCAGATCGAAAAGGAGCTCCTTGGGGTCTCCGGCGATGTCGGTAAAACCTTTGAGATTGCCGGCCTGCCGAACAGCCTGACTCTCGGTGGCGAGGTCTACCAGATAACCACCGAGCAGGTATCCGAGGGCTACGACAACTGCCCTGCGGTACTCAACGAACTCATGGGCCCAAGTGCATGCGGCTTCCTGCATACCAACCAGGCCGACATGCCCAAGGCCGAAGGCACTCAGTGGGCGCTTTACGCCACCAACGAGATCGCCTTCGCTGACGGCCGCGTCAAGCTGACTCCCGGCCTGCGTTACGACCACTACAAACAGGATCCCAAGGCCACTAGCGATTTCAACAACAACGTCAACCCGGCCAATCCGGAAACCATGCAATCCAGCAGCGACCACAAGCTCTCCGGCAGCCTGCTGGCGACCTGGCAAGTGACCGAGCAGGCGATGGTGTATGCGCAGTGGGCCCAAGGCTTCAAAGCCCCTGATGCCACCCAGCTGTATATGAACTACGGCGCCGAAGGCAGCTATCTGCGTCTCGGCAACACCGGCCTCAAACCGGAAGAAAGCAACGGCTACGAAGTCGGTCTGGAGTTGGGTAATCACAAGCTGGGCGGATCGCTGAGCCTGTTCGACAACCATTACAAGAACTTCATCGACGATGATGTGGCGATGAACGCTGCCGACCTGGCTGCCGTCGGCCTGAGCACCGCCGACTACCCGCTGGGCGTAACCCGAACCGAGAACCGCGCCAAGGTGCAGATCTATGGCGCCGAAGCCACTGCGCACTGGGAGTTCGTACCGCACTGGAAGGTCTGGGGCTCCCTGGCCTGGGCTGAAGGTGAAGACCGCGAAACCAACCAGTACCTCAGCTCCGTGGCTCCGCTCACCAGCATCGTTGGCCTGAGCTACGAGCAGGACCGCTACGGCGCCGACCTGATGCTGACCGCCGCTGCGGCGCGAGACAAGGTGGAGAACGACAGTGATTTCGCTGCCCCCGGCTACGGTGTGGTCGACCTCACCGGCTACTGGAAACCTGCCGCCCTGGACGGCGTGAAACTACAGGCTGGCTTGTTCAACCTGCTCGACAAGAAGTACTGGAATGCCCTGAACGTTCCGACCAGTGCCCTGGTGCAGCCGGACGACTACTACAGCGAAGCCGGACGTAGTTTGCGCGTATCCGCTTCCTGGCAATACTGAGTTCCACTTGGCGCATGGATGCGCCCTCCTCTTTCACTTCCGCGCCAGGGCGGCATAATGCCGGCCTGTCGGGGAGGTTCTTATGTTGCGTTTATGTGCACCGGATGTGTTGGCCGAAGGCCAGAGCCGGGGCTTTGAGATAGCCGGAGAGAAGCTGTTTGCAGTGCGCAAGGATGGCCAGCTGTATGCCTATCGCAATCGCTGCCCGCACCGTGGCATCCCCCTGGAATGGTTGCCCGACCAGTTTCTCGATGCCAGCGCCAGCCTGATCCAGTGCGCCACCCACGGCGCACTGTTTCTCATCGAATCCGGCGAATGCGTCGCTGGCCCCTGCGCTGGGCAAGCGCTGCAAGAGCTTGCCATCCGCGAAGACGATCAGGGCATCTGGGTTGAGCTAAACGAACTCTAGAGCCCGGCCGCCGCCAAACGCTGCGCGTGCTCGACAAACAGTTTTACCGGCTCGGCGCCTTTACCGACCAGGCCGAAGGTCTGATTGATGATGTCGAAGTGATCCAGCGGGTACTGATCACCAATCACCGTGCCCAGGTGTGAGCTGTAGCGCCCGACCATGCCATCGCACTGCCCAACTTCACGCTGAAAAGTTTTGGCAAACATCCGGCAGGCGACATTCGGCCCGTCGAAGCGGTTGCCACCCTTATCGGTGATACCAGGTTGAATGGTGCCGGACCAAGAGTAGTAGCGCACGCCGTTGACCTCGGCCGCGCCCTCACCACCCCATATTTCAGGCAAGCCTTGCGGATACTGCGCATTAAAGGCCGCCACGCCATCACTAGTCAGTGACTGCTGCGCCGCTGCCACATCCATCGGCAGTGGCTCGCCTTTATAACCACGCTCCAGCCACGCCATACAACGCGCCACGCTGCGTAATAAAGCACTCAACACGCGCTCACGCAGGCTGCCGTGCGGGGCTTTACGCTTGAGAAAATCCGCCAACTCCGAACCATGATTAGGCCCGGCCACCGAGGTGACGGACGCCACCCACTCGGGCTTTAGCGCAGCCGCATAACGCGCCGTCAGCGCGCCCTGGCTATGGCCGATCAGATGGACCTTTTCTGCGCCAGTCTCCTGCAACACATCGGCGATACGCAGCAACAGTTGCTCGCCGCGCACCTCAGTCGAATGCACCGAAGACACCAGTACCGGGAAGACTTTTGCACCGATGCGGCGCAGCGCCGTGACGATGCCGTACCAATAGGGATAACCGAGCAGGCTGACAAAGCCGAGTAAGCCTGGCACCAGAACCAGGGGATAACGGGGTGCAGAAGATGTCGACATAGCAAACCATCCTTGTGTCATACCGCCGAGAAAGAAAGTACAGAACCACGAAGCATGCCAATACAGCGCGTGGGAAAACTGGGCCGCCTGACATATAGTCCCGGCTTCTCTTTGCGCTGCCATGACCATGCATACCATCGAACGGATTTACCCGAAGGATCTCAACCCGCTTAACCCGGATGACCAGGCCAGCCTGCAGATTCACATGCAGCGCTATGAATTCGCCGCCGAGCATCTCAGCGGCCAGCGCGTGCTGGATATGGCCTGTGGTTGTGGCTATGGCACCGCCCTGCTGGCCGAGCGCAACCCGGACAAGCAGGTCACTGGCGTGGACATTGACCCTGCGGCCATTGCCTACGCTCGCGAGCATTACCAGCTGCCCAACCTGCGCTATGAGTGTGCCGATGCCGAGCAGTTCAGCAGCGACCAGGGCTTCGATTGCATCGTCAGCCTGGAAACCATCGAGCATCTGCCGCGCCCGCACGTGCTGCTGGCCAACTATGCGCGCTTATTGGCTGACGACGGCAAAGTGATCGCTTCGGTGCCGATCACGCCAACCCTGGACGGCAACCCCCACCACCTGCATGACTTCAGCAAACGCAGCTTTTATGCACTGTTCCGCCAGCAAGGGCTGCATGCCAGCCAGCACTTGGAACAGATTCAGTGGTGGCAGTTCAAAGGTTTGTTCTCGAAACAGGTCGATCAACAGAAACAGCACCGCAGTGAAGGGGTCGGCAATGCGGTGCTGCTGTATTACCGCAAGCGCCCGCTGTACCTGTTCAGCCGGCTGTATTCGATGCTGCGCTACGGCTTTAGCAACCGTTACCTGACGTGCGTGTTTACGCGCTGACTGTCACTCAGGATGAATGGTGGATGAAAACAGCGTCACCCACCCTACGCAGCTTGGATCGCACAGTTAAGCGCCAGCTGGCATAGCTTCGACCGGACGACGGCGGTAGATCCAGATCCGCTTAAGCACTGTCGAAAACTGGCTCCACAAGCTGCCATTGTTATAGACCTGACCATAACGCTCGGCGATCTCACGGACCTCCACGGCCATCGCCGCATAGCGCCGCGCCGGTAGATCGGGGAACAGGTGGTGTTCGATCTGATGGCTGAGGTTACCGGTGAGGATATGGAACAGCGGTCCGCCATTCAGGTTGCTGGACCCGCGCAGCTGGCGCAGATACCAGTGCCCACGGCTCTCGCCGACCACCGACTCCTTGCTGAACACCGCCGCCTGCTCGGTAAAGTGACCGCAGAAGATAACCGTGAAGGTCCACAGATTGCGAATCAGGTTGGCCACGGCATTACCGGCGAGCACCGCCACAGCATTGGCCCCGACCAGCAGCGCCAGCAACGGGAAGAACAGGTAATCCTTGCCCCACTGCCGCAGCACCTTGGCGTTGAACTGCCTGATCAGCGGGCGCACCTCGGCCTTGCTCAGCTTGCCCTTGTAGACCTTGTCCAGGCGCAGATGCTGAATCGCCACCGAGTACTGGAACAGCACGGCCTGAATCGTCACCCACAGTGGTTGCCAACGGTAGAACGGCTTCCAGCGCTGCTCGGGAAACAAGCGCACCACGCCATAGCCCACGTCATCATCCATGCCCAGCACATTGGTCCAGGTGTGGTGCACATGGTTATGGGTGTGCCGCCAGAAGTCGCTCGGCCCGGCGATATCCCACTCATAGCTGCGTCCGGCAAACTCGGGGTCATTCATCCAGTCGTACTGGCCGTGCATGACGTTATGCCCCAGCTCCATATTCTCCAGAATCTTGCCTAGGCCCAACAGCAAGGTGCCGAGCAACCAAGTCGGCGGAAACCAACCGAGCATCAGCAGGCCACGTCCGCTCCAGCAGCAGAACCGTACTGCTGCGCGAATCCGGCGGATATAACGGGCGTCCGCCTCGCCGAGATCGGCCAGAGTGCGTTGGCGCAGGGCGTCCAGCTCGTTGCCGAAGGCGTTCATTTCATCCGTGGAGAGTTCGCGATCACGACGCATGGGGATTCACTCGCAAGTTAAAGATCAATTTCGACGTCGCTGTGGGGGGCACTGACGCACAAACGAATGGATTGCCCGGGCTCACTAAACAGCACACCGCTGCGTAAATCGCGCACCGTGCCATTCAGCAACGTGCAGGTGCAGCTGGCACAGATACCCTGACGACAGCCATGGGCCGGCTGCAGGCCATGGGCTTCGGCCTGTTCCAGCAAGCTGAGCTGATTATTGGCGGTCGCCTGCTGATGGCTGCGGGCAAACCTCAGGCGGACTTCGCGCAGGCTGACGTCAGCGCGCAGCACGGGTGCAGTGAAAGCTTCGACCTGCAGCGCGCCAGGCAAGCTAGCGGCCTGCCACCACTGCTGCACCTGGGCGACAAAACCTGCCGGGCCGCAGGCCAGCACACGGCGCTGATCCAGCTGCGTAACCTCGGCCAGATGCTTATCCGTAAAACGCCCAACTGATCCTTCCAACCCAGCACCAGCAGCGGTCAGTGACCAACGCACCTGCAGGTTGCAGTGCTGCGCCTGCAGGGCCTGCAATTCGGCAACAAAACCGCGCTGGCCCTGCTCCCGCACGTAATGCAGCAAGGTAATCGGCGCACTGAAACCCTGCGCCAGAGCACTGCGCAAAAGACCCAGCAACGGCGTAATGCCACTGCCTGCCGCCAACAACAACACACCCTCGTGCGCCTCTGGCCAACTCAATTCGCCATACACCGGACCCAGTTCCAGCACATCACCCACCGCCAGGTGTTCCAGTAAATAGGGTGACACCCGGCCGCCGGCCTGATACTTGATGGCGACCTGCACGCAGCCATTCGGCCGCACCGCCGTCAGGCTGTAGCTGCGACTCAGGCGCACGCCATTGCGTTCGAGGAATAGCTGCAGGTGCTGACCCGGCTGCGCGCCACGCCAGTTGCCGTTGGCCTGCAGGGTCAGTTCGAGCATGTCATCCGCCACCCACTGGCGCTGGGTAACCCGGGCAAACACTCGATTCAGCCGCAGCGCCGGGTGCAGCCACTTCAACCCGGCATCTACATCACTTTCTCGTAACCAACCATGGGCGACCAGCACACGCAGCGGATACAGCAGGCTGGCGAGCACGCGCACCCAGACAAAAGGAAGAAGGGCCACGACAAGACTCCAGTGAACAATTGTTCACTAGGCTGGCAGAGCACGCTTATTCAGTCAACAGTCGTACACTCAAAGCCGGCGACGCACGCACGGTTCGACGTAAACAATGAGCGTTTGTTAGAGTGCTGCGCTGATTTCGCCATGCAGAGCCATGCCCGCTTGAAACCACTACAACCGCGCGCCGAACAAAAACTGCAAACCCGCCACGCCCTGATGGACGCAGCGCGCAGCCTGATGGACAGCGGCCGTGGCTTTGGCAGCCTGAGCCTGCGCGAAGTGGCGCGCTGCGCCGGCATCGTGCCGACCGGTTTCTACCGGCATTTCGACGATATGGATGCCCTGGGCCTGGCGCTGATTGCCGAAGTCGGCGAAACCTTTCGCGAAACCATTCGCCAGGTACGCCACCATGAGTTCGAGGTGGGCGGTGTGATCGACGCCTCGGTGCGCATCTTCCTCGACGCCGTGGCGGCCAACCGCTCGCAGTTTCTGTTTCTCGCCCGCGAGCAGTATGGCGGCTCACTACTGGTACGCCAGGCAGTGGGCGCTTTGCGTGAACGTATTACCGCCGACCTGGTGGCGGATCTTGCGGCCATGCCGAAGCTGCAACACTTCGACGCACCGGCGCAGAATGTAATCGCCGACCTGGTGGTGAAAACCGTATTCGCCACCCTGCCCGAGCTGATCGACCCGCCCGCAGCGCCCCTGCCGATGCACGCCTCGCCCGAGGTCAAAATGATCGAGCAGCTGCGCTTTATCTTTATCGGTGCCAAGCACTGGCAAGGCCTCGGGCAAACCCGCGACTGATCACCGCCGGCCCATCGCACCAAAAACGCGCAAAACCCAAGCAGGCGCACCAAACCAAACCTCATCACGCTCTAATTTCAGCCACACCCACCCCGGCGCCCCGCTCTGCGTGGCGCAACGGCAGTTTGGCAAGGCACTTGCTCTATAACCGGCATTGCCCTGCCGGAAACTGCCCCATGTTGGTGATCCACCGCCGTATTGCCGCCCAGCCGCACTGGGATGCTGAACTCGAACTGAGCTTCGAAGCCCGCAGCAAAAGCCGTCTGCGTTGCTACAGCCGCACAGGCGAAGATGTCGGCCTGTTCCTCGAACGCGGCCAACCCGCCTTACACGATGGCGAATGCCTGCAGGCCGAAGACGGCCGCATCGTAAGCGTCATCGCCCGCGCAGAGCCGCTGCTGCACGTCACCTGCGCCAACGCCTTCGAGTTGATGCGCGCCGCCTACCACCTAGGCAATCGTCACGTGGCCCTGCAACTCGGCGATGGCTGGCTGCGCCTGCCGGATGACTACGTACTCAAGGCCATGCTCGAACAACTCGGCGCCACGGTGGAACTGATCGAAGCCCCCTACCAGCCCGAGCAAGGCGCTTACGGCGGCGGCCATCACCATTCCCATGCTGGGGATGCCGAGTTCAGCTATGCGCCGCGCCTGCATCAATTCGGTGCGCGCAAGTGAATAAAGCCTGGCAGCTCCTCCGGCTCGCCAGCCCGCAGCTGCCGAGTAGCACGCCGGCTACAGCGTACTCGGCAGAAGGGTCTATCGGTCGCGACTTGGAACATCCCGATGAATAAGGCCTGGGCGCTACTGAGACTGGCAAGCCCCCAATTACCTATTGGCGGATACAGCTACTCCCAGGGCCTGGAAATGGCCGTGGAACAGGGCTTGGTGGATAACGCGGAAAGCGCCCAGCGCTGGATTGCCGATCAGCTGCTGCTCAATCTCGCGCGCTTCGAGGCACCGCTGCTGCTCGCCCATTGCCAGGCTGCCGCACGCGAGGACTGGTCCCAGCTGCGCAGCCTGGCCGAACAACAACGTGCCAGCCGCGAAACCCGCGAACTGCGTTTGGAAAGCCGCCAGATGGGTTACTCCCTGCAACAACTGCTTAGCGGTTTGCCTGAACTGGATCAACCGGCGCAGCAGCTGTTTGACGAGCTGGACGAACCCGGCCTGGCCGTCGGCTGGGCACTGGCAGCACGCGCCTGGCAAATCGCGCCCGAGGATGCCCTCGCCGCCTGGCTCTGGGGCTGGCTGGAAAACCAGCTGGCGGTGCTGATGAAAACCCTGCCGCTGGGCCAGCAAGCCGCTCAGCGTCTGACCTCGCAACTGCTGCCGCTGCTCGATCAGGCGCAGCGCCAGGCTAGCGAGTTAGAACCGCAACACTGGGGCAGCGCCGCCTTTGGCCTGGCCCTGGCGAGCATGGCGCATGAGCGCCAGTACAGCCGTTTATTCCGTTCTTGATGATAAGGAAGACTTGAAAATGAACAGCCAACCCCTGCGTGTCGGCATCGGTGGCCCGGTCGGCTCCGGCAAGACCGCCCTGACCCTAGCCCTGTGTCTGGCCCTGCGCGAACGCTACAACCTGGCCGTGGTGACCAACGACATCTACACCCAGGAAGACGCGCAGTTTCTGGTGCGCAACGAGGCCCTGGCGCCAGAGCGGATCATCGGCGTGGAAACCGGCGGCTGCCCGCACACGGCGATTCGCGAAGACGCTTCGATCAACCTGGAAGCGGTCGACCAGCTCAACCGGCGCTTTCCGGGCCTGGACCTGATCATCGTCGAGTCCGGCGGCGACAACCTCTCGGCCACCTTTAGCCCGGAGCTGTCAGACCTGACTATCTATGTGATCGATGTGTCCGCCGGCGACAAGCTGCCGCGCAAAGGCGGCCCGGGCATCTGCAAGTCCGACCTGCTTGTTATCAACAAGGTCGACTTGGCCCCGCTGGTCGGCGCCTCGCTGGAGGTAATGGAGCGCGACACCCTGAAGATGCGCGGCGATAAGCCGTTTGTCTTCAGCAACCAGAAGATCGGCCAGGGTCTGGAGCAGATCATCGCCTTTATCGAACAACACGGCATGCTCACGGCCGCTTGAGAACCTATTCAGTCAAGGAGACACCCGATGAACCTGCGTAAATCCCTGTTCGCCCTCGCCCTGTTTCTCAGCCCCGCAGTGGCGTTCGCCCACGCTGGCCACGATCACTCCGGCCTAATGGCCGGCCTGGCGCACCCGGTGTTCGGCCTCGACCACCTGCTGGCCATGCTCGCCGTCGGCCTATGGGCTGCTCAGCAATCCGGCGCGGCGCGCTGGGCGCTGCCGCTGACCTTTGTCGGCACTATGCTGCTCGGCGGCCTGCTGGGCTTTAACGGTCTGCAGATTCCGCTGATGGAAACCGGCATCGCCGCCTCTGTTCTGGCTTTCGGTCTGCTGGTCGCTGTAGCCATTCGCCTACCAATGATTTTCTCCATCGCCCTGACTGCAGTGTTCGCCCTGACTCACGGCGTCGCCCACGGCCTGGAGCTGCCAGAGCTGGCCAGCCCATGGGGCTATGCCGCCGGTTTCGTGGTGGCCACCGCTGCCCTGCACGCCAGCGGCTACGCCCTGGTGCGCCTGCTGCCCCAGGCCGCTGCACCGGTGGTGCGCGTACTTGGCGCGGCTTCAGCAGTCACCGGCGCCTGGCTGCTAGCCGGCTGAGTTACTGGCTCGGGTGGACGGCCAGCGTCCACCCGCATCCGCCCCCTGACCGCATAGGTCGCTCGGCTGGCGCATTTCGCCTCTCGCCCAGCCGCCATGGCTTTGTCATAGTCGAGGCGTATTAAACCTCCTCTCTCTTGATTGCCCTGGACCCTGACCATGCTGCGCGTTGCCCGCTTTCTCTCTGTTCCACTGCTGTTACTGGCCATCGCCCTCGGCGTACTGGCCCTGACCAGTAAACCGGCCCAACCAGCCGCAGTGCTCAGCAGCCTTGCCGAACAACCGCTGGTGATTGCCCACCGCGGCGGCAAAGGCCTGTGGCCGGAAAACAGCCTGTTTGCCTTCGAGCGCGCCAGCGCCCTGGGCGTGGACATGCTGGAGATGGACCTGCACCTGTCCAGTGACGGCGAACTGGTGGTGATTCACGACCGCACCCTGGATCGCACCACCAATGGTGAGGGCCCGGTTGCTGCACTCAGCCTGGCGCAGCTGCAGGCGCTGGACGCCGGTTACCGCTGGAGCGCCGACGGCGGCCAAAGCTACCCCTACCGTGGCCAGGGCGTGCGCATTCCGACCTTTACCGAAGTGCTCGAACGTTTCCCCAGCATTCCCAAGGTGATTGAAATCAAGGTGCCGGATGTCGGCATGGAAGCGCAGCTGTGTGATGCACTTGAGGCGCACCAGCAACGCGACCTGGTGATTGTCGGCAGCTTCTATGACCGCAGCCTGCAACTGTTCCGCGAACAGTGCCCGGGCGTTGCCACCTCTGCCGGGCCTGGCTCGGTTCGCCTGCTGGTAGCACTCAACTGGGTCGGTTTGGGCAGCCTGCTGTCGCCGTCCTACCAGGCACTGCAGATTCCCGAAGCCCACGGCGGCCTGCACGTCGCCAGCGCCAGCTTGCTCAAGACTGCCGCACAGCGTGGGCTGAACGTGCAGCTATGGACCATCAACGAACAGCCCGATATGCGCCGCCTGATTGATCTGGGGGCAAACGCACTGATCACCGATTACCCGGACCGTGCCCTGCAGGTGCTCGGGCGTTCGACGCAGATCAGCGCCCTGGAAGACTAAACGCGCCACTCTGTATAAAAAACAACCTACCGCGTTCAGACCACGCCTGCTGTGGCCTGAACGCAAGCGTGCTCAGCTTATCCACAGATCGCTCCACAGCAACCTGGGATAAGTTATCCACCGTGCGCCGCAGCCCTGCGGCAAACCCTTGAAATAACGCGATTATTGCTTGACTCGGCAGAGCATAAATGACGTATTTCGAGACCTCGGCAAGCTGCTTAAAAATCGATCAAAGAGCGCAAAACCAGGTTTTATCAGCCTCACAGCCAGGCATACCAGAGTTATCAACAGCTCTACCCACAGTAGTCGTGGACAACTTCAGTGCTACCCCATAACGTCCTGAATAACCAGGCTAACCTGTTGTTTTAACGGTAAATAATTGACTGATCAAAAAGCGTACAAAGGCCGCAAGCAGCCACACGACTAAGCCTGCAATCGCCTACGCCCACCTTATCCACAATTCGCTCCACAGTCTTTGTGCACAACTAACTGTGCGCTGCCGCAATGGCTGTGCATAACGCCAAAGCGGCTTCCGGCTATGACCCCCATCAAGACAATCAACAGCCCAGCCACCGGGCACAGGCGTAACGTCACTCCACTCACCAAGGAGATACGCCCATGCCGCTCAATGACCTGTTACGCAGCCTGCTCGCCGCCTATGCCAGTGGCGCCAGTGGATCGTGCGGCAATAGCAGCGACTAACCCGTACCACCGTTTTTTCGTGCACTGCGGCAAAACTGGCTTTGCCGCCTATGGCTGATGCGTGCTGACTCACGTATAAATCTGCGCACCGTCGCCTGCCCTTCTGCCAGGCGATTTGCCCCAGAAACCCAAGAAAGGAATCCCTCGCATGGCCGGCGCTAGCCTGTTAACCCTGCTTGATGATATTGCCGCCGTCCTTGACGATGTGGCGGTAATGACCAAAGTCGCCGCCAAGAAAACTGCCGGGGTACTCGGCGACGACCTGGCGCTGAATGCCCAGCAGGTCAGCGGCGTGCGCGCCGAACGTGAACTGCCGGTGGTCTGGGCGGTGGCCAAGGGTTCGGCGAAAAACAAGCTGATTCTGGTGCCTGCCGCCCTGCTGATCAGCGCCTTTGCGCCCTGGGCGGTGACGCCGCTGCTGATGTTTGGCGGCGCCTTCCTCTGCTACGAAGGCTTCGAGAAGCTCGCGCACAAGTTCCTCCATAGCAAGGCCGATAATCAGGCGCAGCATCAAGAATTGCTGCAGGCCGTGGCCGACCCGGAAGTGGACATGCTGGCGTTCGAGAAGGACAAGATAAAGGGCGCGATCCGCACCGACTTTATCCTCTCGGCAGAAATCATCGCCATCACCCTTGGCACCGTGGCCCTGGCCAGTTTTGGCAAGCAGGTCGCGGTGCTGTCCGCCATCGCCCTGGTTATGACGGTCGGGGTTTATGGCCTGGTGGCGGGTATCGTCAAGCTGGACGACGCCGGCCTCTACCTCAATCAGCGTGGCGGCGAAGGCCTGGGCGGCCGCCTGCAACGCAGCGTCGGTCGCGGCATTCTGTTTACCGCGCCGTACATGATGAAAACCCTGTCGATTCTCGGCACCGCAGCGATGTTTATGGTCGGCGGCGGCATCCTCACCCACGGCGTACATGCCGCGCAGGAATGGATCGACCAGATGGCGCAGAGCGTGGCGGCCAGCAGCGGCCTGCTCGCGGCCTTGCTGCCAACCCTGCTGAATGCCATCGCCGGGATTATCGCCGGGGCCATTGCCCTACTGCTGGTCAGCCTGGCAACCCGCATCTGGAAAGCGGTGAAACCGAGCAAGACGCAAGCCTGATCCAGCGCCGGCCGCCCCCTGGCGGCCGGCCTCCTCTGTTACCCCGCCTGCTGCATGATCACCGTCTGCGCTGGCATCGGCGCCGGGAAGCCGCCTTCGCCGAGGGCATCCTTGATCATCTTGTTGCTATCGAAATACACCTGCCAGTAGTGGTCAGTGTGGCAATACGGACGTACCGCCAGCACCGGGCCAACCAGATTGAACTCGATAATTTCCACATCCACCGCCGGCTCGCTCAGCACATTGGCAATACCCGCAATACGTTCCTTGAGCAGCGCCACAGCGGCTTTGTAATCTGCCGCGCCGGACAGCTGCGCCTGCAGATCAACCCGGCGAAACGCGTTGTGGCTGAAGTTCTGGATGTTGTCGGAGAAGATCTTGTTGTTACCCACCAGGGTCATCACGTTATCCGGGGTATTGATCGCGGTGACGAACAAGCCGATCTCGGTGACGGTGCCGGTCACCCCACCGGCGCTGATAAAGTCGCCGACCTTGAACGGCCGCAGCACGATAATAAAACCACCCGCCGCCAGGTTGGCCAACAGCCCCGACCAGGCCATACCGATGGCCAGGCCGACCGCCGCAATCAGCGCCGCCAGGCTGGTGGTTTGCACGCCGAAGTAGCCGAGAATGCCGATGACCAGAATGATGTTGAGGGTCACCGAGATAAAGTTGCCGACATAACGCAGCACCGTCGGATCGACCCGCTGCTGACCCAGGGCACGCTGCACCATGCCGACGGCAAAACCGATCAGCCAGCGGCCGATCACCCAGAAGGCAATTGCCGAGATGATCTTGATGGCAAACGCCGCGCCGTACTGCGCGACCAGGTTGTAGAGATCGGCAACTTTTTCGGTGCCGAGATTGATCAGGTTGGTTTCTTCCATGGCGCAGCTCCAGTGAGTATTCACTGGAAAAACGCTAGCACGCCGTTACATAAGCGCTAGATCGCGGGGATCGGCAGCACCGTCACCTGCACCTCGGGGTCATGGCTGCCGCCGCCGAGAATCACCCCACGCAGCGGTGAGACATCGGCAAAATCGCGGCCCCAGGCCAGGGTGATATGTTCCAGCGACGGTCGGATATTGTTGGTCGGGTCGAAATCCACCCAGCCCTGCTGCGGGCAGAACACCGACACCCAGGCATGCGAGGCATCGGCGCCGATCAGCCGGGGCTGGCCGGGCGGTGGCTGGGTCAGCAGGTAGCCGCTGACATAGCGCGCCGAAAGGCCCATGGAGCGCAGGCAGGCAAGCATCAGGTGGGCAAAGTCCTGGCACACGCCGCGGCGTTCCTCCAACACCTGCAGCAGCGGCGTCGCCACCTGAGTGGCGGCGGCATCAAAGCTGAATTCGGCAAAGATCTTCTGCATCAGCCCGTCCACGGCGGCCAGCAGCGGACGACTGGGGCTGAAGCAATCCGCCGCGTAATCGGCAAACACCTGCTTGAGGTGCACATAGGGCGACTCGAAACGAAAACGCGTCGCCTCCAGCACTCCAGGCAGCAACGCCTGACCGCTGTAGCGCAACGCCGTGCAGGCGTCTTCCCAGGGCGCTGACGCCTGCAGATCCAACGCTGGGCGCGCCAGCACTTCGACCTGCAGCCGCGCACTGACTTTGAGTTCGTCATGCGGGCGCTCGAACACCAGGCGGGTCAGCGGGTTACCAAATACATCCAGAGCATCCTGGCGCTGGCACGGCTGCGGGCTGACCAGCAGTTGCTGTGCATGGTTGCGTTGCCAGGGGCAAGCCCGTGGCCACAGGTGGGCCAGCTGCTGGGCCAGCGACACCGGGCTGGCGTAACGGTAATGGGTGTCGTGAAGAATCTGGTAGAAGGCGCTGCTCATGAGGATTGCGTCCGCTGGCTGGCGTCGACATGCACAAAAAAGCGCAAGCCTAAACGGTCGGAGATGTCCGCACTGGCCTGGCTGATGCTTTCCAACAGCCCAGACAAACCATCCAGCACCTCCTGCACGCTCGCCGCGCCAAACAGCGGATTCTCCAGGCTGGCCAGACTAAAGCGCGCCAACTGCCCTTCCAGGTGTTTCAGCCGACGCTCGCTGGGCAGCTCGAAACGCTCGCCCAGGCGCGCCAGCGAGCGCAGCAGGGTGCGCACCTGAAACAGCACGGCATGCGGGTTCTGCTCATCCAGCAGCAACAGGTCGAGTACCGGAATCAGCTGCGCGGAAGCCAGGTAACGGGTGCGGTAGGTGATGCTGCTGTTGCCCAGCTCCAGCAGCCATTCCAGCGCCGACTGATCCTGCGCCGCGCTGCTGGTGAGGAAGTTGGCCAGGCTGTCGCAGAGAAACTGCAGGCGTTCGATACAACGCCCGAGCATCAGAAAGCGCCAACCGTCATCGCGGGTCATATCGTCCAGGGCAAAGCCCGACAGCGCCGCCAATGACAGCAGCAGGCGGTCGAGAAAATCCAGCAGTTCGCCGAAGTCGGCCTGCTCGCTGCTCAACCCCTGGGCCTCGCGCTGCAATTCGAGCAGGGCCTGCCAGTTGGCCTGGGACAGCTTGCCGCGCACGCTGCCGGCCACCCACTGCAGGCGCTGCAGATTGCCACGCAGGCTGCCCGGCCAGTCCTCACCCAGCAGCGCTTCAAGCAGGCGCTGTTGCAGTTCGCCGCTTTCAGCATCCGGTAGCAGGCCCAGGCTCTCGGCCAGACTCAGGGCGGTTTGCAGCGCCTGCGGGTCATCGTCGTCATCGACATAGCGCGCCAGCATGATGCGTAGCAGCCGCGCACCGTCTTCACAGCGTTCGCTGTAGCGGCCAAACCAGTAGAGGTTTTCCACCACCCGCGAAGGCAGATAGGGGTCGCTGCGCACCAGGTCGGCCACGCCCAGCGGGCGCAGCCATTGCCAGGGTTCGCCGCCGGCATGCCGTTCGCCGAGCACCCAGGTGTCCTTGCTGGCGCCGCCGCGCTGCATCGACACCACTTCGGCATCGGCTTCGGCGGCGACCCGAGTCAGGCCACCGGGCATGACCCGGTAACCCTCGGCACTCGCCACAGCGAATACCCGCATGCCGATGGCGCGCGGCGCCAGTTGGCCTTCTTCAGGCTGCCAGACCGGTGCCTGCGACAGCTGCGCCAGCGCCTGGGCAACATAGGCATAAGGCCGCGCCTTGAGTCGCTCAGCCAACTCGGCGCGCTGCGCTTCATCCAGATCACGGCCAAACACCGGGGCAAAACTCTGCGAGGGAAAGCTGGCGCGCACCAGCAACTCGTCGAGCTGTTCCAGGGCCTTGTCCAGCACCGGCGGTTCGCCGCACCACCAACTGGCGACACTCGGCAGCAGCAGTTCTTCGCCCAATAGCTTTTCCGCAATGGCCGGCAGAAAGCCCGGCAAACCTGGGGACTCCAGCACACCGCTGCCGAGGGCATTGGCCACCAGCACATGGCCCTGGCGCACCGCTTCCAGCAGGCCTGGCACACCGAGGGCCGAGTCGGTGCGCAATTCCAGCGGGTCGCAAAAGTCATCATCCAGACGGCGCAGCACTGCATGCACACGGCGCAGGCCAGCCAGGGTCTTCAGGTAGACCTTGGCGTCGCGCACGGTCAGATCGCTGCCTTCCACCAGCGGATAGCCGAGCTGACGCGCCAGGTACAGGTGCTCAAAATAGCTCTCGTTAAAACGCCCCGGGGTGAGCAGCACCACCAGCGGTGTTTCACTGCCGGCCGGGGCCTGGCGCGCCAGGGTGTCCTGCAGAGTGCGGAAGAAACCGGCCAGGTATTGCACGCGCAGGTCGCGGTACAGCTCGGGAAAAGCGCGGGAGACGATCTGCCGATTTTCCAGGGCATAACCCGCACCAGACGGCGCCTGGGTGCGGTCGGCGGTGACCCACCAGCGGCCATCCGGCGCACGGGCCAGATCCACCGCATACAGGTGCAGGTAGGTGCCGCCAGGCGACTGCACACCCTGGCAGGGCCACAGGTAGTTGTTGTGGCCAAACACCAGCTCAGCCGGCAACAGCCCGTCGGCCAGCAGTTGCTGTGGGCCATACAGGTCGGCCAACACGGCATTTAGCAAACCGGCCCGCTGGGCCACGCCGGCGGCGATCTGCTGCCATTCTTCGGCCGGAATCAGATTAGGCAGCAGGTCCAGCTCCCACGGCCGGTCGGCGCCATCGGGGTCGGCGTAGACGTTGTAGGTCACCCCATTTTCCTGAATCTGTCGGGCCAGCAAGGCCTGACGCTGCGCCAGCTGCGCCGGGCTGCTGCGCTGCAGACGCTCCAGCAACAGGCGCCAGTGCGGACGCACCTGACCGTCTGTGTCAAACAGTTCGTGGTAAGCCCCTGGCGTCAGGGGGTAGTCGGCAAGCAGGTCGGGCATGGCAGGCTCGATAAAAGGCATTTCGTATGCGCGGCTAAACCAGGCGCAAATCCAGGGTCATGGGCAGTTCATTATTGTTGATTGGCGGCAATGTAGGGCGTTTGCCGGGGCTGTGGCCCAAACGGAAGAAGCGCGCCATGCGCCGGCTCTCCGCCTCGTAGGCATTCACCGGCAGGCTGTCGTAATTACGTCCGCCGGGGTGGGCGACATGGTACTGGCAGCCACCCAGAGAGCGGTTCATCCAGCTGTCCACCAGGTCGAAGACCAGCGGCGCGTGTACTTCGATGGTCGGGTGCAGGCAGTTGGCCGGCTGCCAGGCGCGGAAACGTACGCCGCCGACAAACTCGCCGACCTTGCCGGTGGGCCGCAACGGCACCGGCACGCCGTTGCAGGTCAACACATAGCGGTCACTCGGCAGGCCGCTGAGTTTGACCTGCATACGCTCCAGCGAGGAATCCACATAACGCACCGTGCCGCCACCACCGCCCTCCTCGCCCAGCACATGCCAGGGTTCCAGGGCCTGACGCAGTTCCAGCTCGATGCCCTTGACGTTGAAATCCCCGGATTTGGGAAAGCGGAACTCGAAGTGCGGGGCAAACCACTCGCTGTGCAGGCGATAGCCACAGCCGTCGAGCTCCTGCAGCACGTCGGCAAAATCCTGCTCGATAAAGTGCGGCAGCAGGTAGCGGTCATGCAGCTCGGTGCCCCAGCGCACCAGTCGCGCCGGCTTGTAGGGTTCACGCCAGAAACGCGCGATCAGCGCGCGAATCAATAGCTGCTGGGCCAGGCTCATCTGCGCATGGGGCGGCATCTCGAAGGCGCGCAGCTCCAGCAGACCAAGGCGCCCAGAGGCCGAGTCCGGCGAGTACAGCTTGTCGATACAGAACTCGGAGCGGTGGGTGTTACCGGTCACGTCCACCAGCAGGTTGCGCAGCAGGCGGTCGACCAACCAGGGCTGGCAGTCGCGGCCCACTTCGGGCATCTGCGCGAAGGCGATTTCCAGCTCATACAGCGCATCGTTACGCGCTTCATCGATACGCGGCGCCTGGGACGTCGGGCCGATAAACAGGCCGCTGAACAGGTAGGACAGCGACGGATGGTTGTGCCAGTAGCTGATCAGGCTGCGCAGCAGATCCGGCCGCCGCAGAAACGGTGAGTCCACTGGCGTCGCGCCGCCGAGAACAAAGTGATTACCGCCACCGGTGCCGGTGTGACGGCCATCGATCATAAATTTCTCGCTGGACAGGCGGCACTCGCGCGCCTGCTCGTAGAGAAACTCGGTGCGTTCGACCAGCTCATCCCAACTGGCGGCCGGGTGGATATTCACCTCGATTACGCCGGGGTCCGGAGTTACACGGAAGAACTGCAGGCGCGGGTCCAGTGGCGGTTCATAACCTTCCAGCAGCACCGGGCACTTCATCTCGGCAGCAGTGGCTTCGATGGCGGCCACCAACTCCAGGTAATCTTCCAGGCGCACCAGCGGAGGCATAAACAGATAGAGCTTGCCGTCACGCGGCTCGGCGCACAGCGCGGTGCGCACCACACCGGCAGCCGACTGACCGAGCAGCGGACGTTTGTTCGTACTGGTCTGACTGCCCGACCAGACACCGCGCGACTGCGGCTTGATCTGCGCCGCTGCCGGCAACGGAGCGAAGCACTGGCTCGGGTCTTCCGGGGTAATGTAGGGGTAGTCGGCCTCACTGACCCAGGGTTGCGAATCCAGCGGCAGGCGGTAGCCCATCGCCGAATCGCCGGGGATCAGCCGGCAGTGCTCATCACGCAAAAACCAGCTGCCACTCTGCCAGCCCAGCTGCTTGGCCTGCCGGGCCAACGGCAGGATATGCCCGATCACTTTGTCCAGCCCCTGCTCGAACACCTTGCGCAGGCGCTCGCGCTCCAGCGGGTCAGCCAGGCGTGGGTCTTCGGCGCTGACGTTGATCGGCAGCTTGCGCTCGCGCCACAGGTAGTAGAAGCGGTCCTCATAGGCCGGCACGCAGTATTTAGCGTCCACGCCCAGGCGCTCGGCGAGCAGGGTAAGAAAGTCGGCGGCCTTGGCCGCATCGACGCCGTAGTCTTTTTGCTCATCGGCATACAGCGCCGGGTTGTGCCAGATCGGCTCGCCATCGCGCCGCCAGTAGGCATTCAACGACCAGCGCGGCAGCTGCTCGCCGGGGTACCACTTGCCCTGACCGAAATGCACCAGTGCTTGCGCTGCGTAGTGCTCGCGCAGGCGATGGAACAAATCGGTGGCCAGGCGGCGTTTGTTCGGCCCGAGGGCGGCGGTGTTCCACTCCGGATCATCCGGGTAATCGAGGGCGACAAAGGTCGGCTCGCCGCCCATGGTCAGGCGCACGTCCTGCTCCTGCAGGTCCTCATCGATCTTTTGCCCGAGGTCGACAATCGCCTGCCACTGCGCCTCGCTGTAAGGCTTGCTCACCCGCGGTGCTTCCCAGATACGTTCGACCCACATTTCATGGCTGAACTCGCATTCACTTTCATCCACGCCACCGCTGATCGGCGCGGCCGAAGACGGCTCAGGGCTGCAGGCCAGCGGGATATGGCCCTCCCCAGCAAACAGGCCGCTGGTCGGGTCCAGGCCAATCCAGCCGGCGCCAGGCAAATAGACCTCGCACCAGGCATGCAGGTCGGTGAAATCCACCTCGGTGCCGGATGGACCGTCGAGGGATTTCACATCGGCTTTCAGCTGGATCAGGTAGCCGGAAACAAAGCGCGCGGCCAGGCCCAGGTGGCGGAACAGCTGCACCAGCAGCCAGGCCGAATCGCGGCAGGAGCCGGAGCCTTTCTCCAGACTTTCTTCCGGCGTCTGCACGCCGGGTTCCAGGCGGATCAGGTAGCTGATATCGGTGGAAAGGCGCTGATTCAGCGCCACCAGAAAATCCACGCTCGGCAGAGGCGTGCGCTCGATGCTGGCCAGGTACTTGGCAAACAGCTTGCCGGCCGGCAGCTTGACCAGATAAGGCGCCAGCTCCAGCTGTTCGCCCTCGGTATAAGAGAAGGGGATTTTTTCGGCGTAGGGTTCGAGGAAGAAATCGAAGGGGTTAAACACCGCCATTTCGGCGACCAGATCGACCTCGATTTTCAACTCCCGGGTCTTTTCCGGAAACACCAGGCGCGCCAGGTAGTTGCCCTGGGGGTCCTGCTGCCAGTTGATAAAGTGCTCGCCCGGCTCGACCTTCAACGCGTAGGACAGCACCCGGGTACGGCTGTGCGGTGCAGGACGCAGGCGCACGACCTGCGGGCCAAGATTGACCGCGCGGTCGTAGCGGTAGTGGCTGACATGGTGCAAGGCGATATGAATCGACACAGCGGGCCTCCTGCGAGCCTGGGCGATAACCAGGCAGCGCAAGACTTATGCCAGTGGCCCAAGCCAGAGCTGGCGCGGCCTGGCGCATTCATCCGCTACAGGCACGCACCACAACAGGGCCAGCCATGCCCCACACTTGCTGCGGCGCACGAAAACAGGTCGCGCCCTTCAACAGTCTCCTTGCAGGCTGGCAATCCATCGCTGCAGTACGTCCACGCCCTCGGTATGCACGGTGGAGCGTCCCAGCTCCGGCATCATGATGCTCGGGTCGACACTTTCCACGCGAAACAGCAGTACCGACTTATCCGGCTGGCCCGGGTGAATATCCACCAGCCGATCACCCGAGCCTTTGCCCGCCGCCACCGGCTGCTTGCACAAGCCATAACTGATGCCGATGGCCGTGGCCGGGTCGAGCAACAGCCCCGAAGTACGCCCCGGCCCTTTGGGGTTGTGACAGTGGCTGCAGTTGGCGTCCAGGTAACTGCGCGCCTGCTGCTCCAGACTTTCGCCAGCGCGCGGCGTCGGCCATAAGGCGTTCTGCGGCACGCCCTGCAACTCGGCCGGCACAGCCTGCAAACGGCCCTGCTGCTGCCAGTGCTGCAACTGATTGTGCGTGCCGTCGGCGTAGGCAAAATCCTTGTTCAGGTGCCGCGCCTTCGGCCCCAGCGGATTGACGCCCTGCCCTGCGGTTTCTTCATGGCAACCAGCACACTGGTTGGCATCCGGCACCTGATAGGCCACTGCCTGAGTCTTGCCCTCGGCATTCAGCAAGCTCAACTCGCGGCTGTCACCCGCCCATTCCAGATGCGCCTCTTGTTGCTGTTCATCCCACACATAGGGCAACGCTACCCAGCCGTCCTGCTGTTTCAGCAGGATGCGTGTCTCGATCAACTGCACCCGCGCCAGCTCCAGACCGCGCTGCGGATCGCGATCATCCCGCTCGTTCAGCAGCAGGCGGCCCTGAGCATCCTTGGGGTAGTAGAAGGTCTTGCTCAGCACCGTGCCCACCGGGTAATCGAAGTGCGCGTCGCCATAACTCGCCGCTGTACCCGCCGGCATCCACACGCTGCGCAGTTTGTGCGCGTAGTCGGTGAACAACGGGGTGTTCAGGTCGTAGGGCAAGGCCTCAGCAACGGGCGCGATAAAACCATCGGCGCGTTGCAGCATGCCCCACTCGCTGAGGGTTTGCGGGTAGTTGTCACCTTGCGGCAAGTACAGCGGCGCCGGCTGCTGCTCGCAGCCAGCGAGGAGCAACAGCGCCCCCAATAACAGACGACGCATCAGGCCCCCTGGTCGGCGTCAGCCGAAGCCAGTTTGACGGCAGGCAATGGCGGCAGGCTGCAACGGTAGTCGGTCATGTCAGTGCTGATGTTTTTGTAGCTGTTCGGCCCGTCGACGTTGATCATCCCCGCCTCGCCGTTATTGATGCAGATCGCCCGATCCGCCGGCAGTTTGCCGTCCACCAGAATGTCGAGGTTGACGTAGCCGTCCCAGAGAATATCCGGCAGGCGGCCGTTCAAGCCGAACTGGCTGACCTTCAGCGCCTTCAGTTCAAGGTGATCCGGGCTGTCGCCACCAGGGCCGAAGCGGTTGCCATGGATATGGATGCCTTCCGGATAGGGGTCAAAACTCTCCGCCGTGGACAGGTCGGTATAGCCGGTACTGAAGTAGCTGCTGATGATCACGTTGGCGGTCTTGTGATCGCCGATATCGTTGTCGAACACCTCGACATCATCGTTGGAGTTGATCACCACACCAGAACCTGCCGGCACACTGGCCACCGGTGTGCCTTTATGGCCGAAGTTCTTGTGGTTGTTGCCTTCGATCTTGTTGCGGAATACCCGCGTCACCCGCCCGGCCTGCGGCAGGTTGGGCATGTTGAACACCAGAATGCCGCCGGTGTTACCAGTGGCGACGTTGTCATACACGTCGGCGTCGATGGTGTTTTCGATCTCGATGCCGGCGACGTTGCGCTCGGCGCGGCTGTTGCGTACCACCACGTTGCGCGACTGGCCGACATAGATGCCAGCATCGGAGGCGCCGATGGCCACCGCGCCATCAATCAGGGTGTTCTCGGTCTGCACCGGATAGATGCCGTAGGCGCCGTTCTCAGTGGCAGGGCCATTAGTCCACTCGGTGCGCACGCGGCGGATGATGATGTTCTTACCGCCTACCACTTTCAGCGAATCACCCAGGGTGTCTTCGAAGGCGATGTCTTCGATGGTGAAATCAGAAGCATCCACCAGCAGGCCTTCGGCGCCGGACTTCTGCCCCTTGAAGCTCAAGATGGTCTTATCCATGCCCGCGCCCTTGATGGTCACGCCACTGACTTTCAGGCTCAGGCTGCGATCAAGCTGATAGGTGCCGGCAGGAATCTCGATCACGCTACCGGGCTTGGCTTTGATCAGCTGGGTCTGCAGGTCTTTCTGGAAATCCAGATCGGCCACTGGGGCCGGTTCTTCGCTGCAGGCGGCAAGCAGCACGGACAGGGCAAGCACGGAAAGCGGGGCAAGGCGCATGGCAATCTCCAGCGTTGTTCTTATTAAGTGGAACGATAGTACCAATTAATAAGAAAAAGCCAACCCCCGCACGCACTCAGCCCACGCCTCCCGACCAATAGCCCAGAGCGTCACGCATCCGTTACCATCGCCGGCAATTAAGCGAAGAGATGCGGCATGTATATCTATCGATTGGTGCTGATCCTGGTGGTGGGGATCTACCTGTTCTCCCCGGCCATCATGGACTGGTGGATCGACCCCAATGGGGCCTGGTACCGCCCCTACCTGCTGTGGCTGATCCTGATAGTCGTGACCTTCATCCTGCAGAGTCAGCGTGATGCCGATGAGCTCTGACCTGCTGCGGCGCGACCTGCGTGACCGCTCCTTACCCTTATTCGCTACAGAGCCAACGTAATGCTGACGAGCTTTAGCCTGAGCCAGCTGATTCTGATCAGCGCCGCCTACCTTCTTATTCTGTTCGGCGTGGCCTGGATCAGTGAGCACGGCCTGATTCCGCGCTGGATAATTCGCCATCCACTGACCTACACCCTGTCACTAGGCGTCTACGCCAGCGCCTGGGCCTTCTACGGCACCGTGGGGCTGGCCTATCAATACGGCTACGGTTTTCTCGCCAGTTATCTGGGGGTGTCTGGGGCGTTTCTGCTGGCGCCGGTGTTGCTCTATCCGATTTTGCGCATCACCCGCACCTACCAGCTTTCATCACTGGCCGACCTGTTTGCCTTCCGCTTTCGCAGCACCTGGGCCGGCGCACTGACCACAGTCTTTATGCTGGTCGGCGTACTGCCGCTGCTGGCCCTGCAGATTCAGGCGGTGGCCGACTCCATCGGCATCCTCACCCGCGAGCCGGTGCAGGAACGCGTAGCGCTGGCCTATTGCGGATTGATCATTCTGTTCACCATCCTGTTCGGCGCCCGGCATATCGCCACCCGCGAGAAACATGAAGGCCTGGTCTTCGCCATCGCCTTCGAGTCAGTGGTCAAGCTGGTGGCGATCAGCGTGATCGGTCTGTATGCGCTGTATGGCGTATTCGACGGCCCGCAGGACCTGCAATCCTGGCTGGTGCAGAACCAGTCCTCGCTGACCAGCCTGCACACGCCGCTGCAGGAAGGCCCCTGGCGCACCCTGTTGCTGGTGTTTTTCGCCTCGGCCATCGTCATGCCGCACATGTACCACATGACCTTTACCGAGAACCTCAACCCGCGCGCCATGGTCAGCGCCAGCTGGGGTCTGCCGCTGTTCCTGCTGCTGATGAGTCTGGCGGTGCCGCTGATCCTCTGGGCAGGGCTCAAGCTGGGTGCCACCACCAACCCGGAATACTTCACCCTTGGCGTCGGCATCGCGGTGAATAGCCAGACCCTGGCATTGATTGCCTATGTCGGCGGCCTGTCGGCTTCCAGCGGGTTGATCATCGTCACCACCCTGGCGCTGTCTGGCATGGTGCTCAACCATGTGGTGCTGCCGCTGTATCAGCCGCCCTCGGAAGGCAATATCTACCGCTGGCTGAAGTGGACGCGGCGCGCGCTGATCCTGCTGATCATCATGGCTGGCTATGGCTTCTATCTATTACTCGGCGCCGAACAGGACCTGGCCAACCTGGGCATCGTCGCCTTCGTCGCCACCCTGCAGTTCCTCCCCGGCGTGCTGTCGGTACTGTACTGGCCGACCGCCAACCGCAAAGGCTTTATTGCCGGTCTGCTGGCGGGGATCGGCGTGTGGATAGTCAGCATGCTGTTGCCGATGCTCGGCAATCTGCAGGGTCTCTACCTGCCCTGGTTCAACGTCATCTATGTACTGGATGACAGCAGCTGGCACCTGGCCGCAATCGGCTCGCTGGCCGCCAACGTGCTGGTGTTCACCCTGGTGTCGGTATTTACCGAAGCCAGTCCGGAAGAAAAGAGCGCCGCCGAAGCCTGCGCCGTGGATAACGTGCGCCGTCCGCAACGCCGCGAACTGCTGGCCGCCTCGCCGCAGGAGTTTGCCGCGCAGCTGGCCAAACCCCTGGGCGCCAAGACCGCGCAGCACGAAGTCGAGCAAGCACTGCGCGACCTGCATTTACCGTTCGACGAAGGCCGCCCCTATGCCCTGCGCCGCCTACGTGACCGCATCGAAGCCAACCTCTCCGGGCTAATGGGCCCCAGCGTGGCCCAGGACATCGTCGAGACCTTCCTGCCTTATAAAGCCGGCAGCGAAACCTATGTCACCGAGGACATTCACTTTATCGAGAACCGCCTGGAGGACTACCACTCGCGCCTCACCGGCCTGGCCGCCGAACTCGACACCCTGCGCCGTTACCATCGCCAGACCCTGCAGGAATTGCCCATGGGTGTCTGCTCGCTGGCCAAGGATCAGGAGATCCTGATGTGGAACAAGGCCATGGAAGAGCTCACGGAAATCCCCGCCCAGCGCGTCGTTGGCTCGCGCCTGAATACTCTGGGTGAACCCTGGCGCGGCTTGCTGGAACGGTTTATCGAACTGCCCGACGAGCACTTACACAAACAGCGCCTGGCCCTCGATGGACAGACCCGCTGGCTCAACCTGCACAAGGCGGCCATCGACGAGCCCCTGGCGCCGGGTAACAGCGGCCTGGTGCTGCTGGTTGAAGACCTCACGGAAACCCAGATGCTCGAAGACAAGCTGGTGCACTCCGAGCGCCTGGCCTCCATTGGTCGCCTGGCTGCCGGGGTGGCTCACGAAATCGGCAACCCGATCACCGGCATTGCCTGCCTGGCGCAAAACCTGCGCGAAGAACGCGAAGGTGACAGCGAGCTAACCGAGATCAGCGAACAGATCATCGAGCAGACCAAACGCGTGTCGCGCATCGTCCAGTCGCTGATGAGCTTTGCCCATTCCGGCAGCC
Source organism: Pseudomonas sp. SG20056 (assembly GCF_031764535.1). NCBI lineage: Bacteria > Pseudomonadati > Pseudomonadota > Gammaproteobacteria > Pseudomonadales > Pseudomonadaceae > Pseudomonas > Pseudomonas sp. SG20056. The sequence goes on along the minus strand of NZ_CP134499.1, from coordinate 1,096,640 downwards.
ACCAGAACAGTGAGGAACCAGTGTGCCTGGCGCAGGTCGCCCAGGACGCCATCGCCCTGCTGGCACTCAACCGGCGCAGCGTCGAAGTGCAGTTCTTCAATCTCTGCGACTCCGATCACTGGGTGGTCGGTGACCCACAACGCCTGGCTCAGGTGCTGATCAACCTGCTCTCCAACGCCCGCGATGCCTCACCGCCGGGCAGCGCGATCCGGGTCAAGAGCGAACGTTTCGAGCACACCGTCGACCTGATCGTTGAGGACGAAGGCAGCGGTATTCCCAAGGCGATCATCGATCGTTTGTTCGAACCCTTCTTCACCACCAAGGACCCGGGCAAAGGTACGGGACTGGGCCTTGCACTGGTCTATTCGATCGTGGAAGAGCATTATGGACAGATAACAATCGACAGCCCGGCCGACCCCGAGCTTCAACGCGGCACCCGTATCAGGGTCAGCCTGCCGAGGCATGTCGAGGCGACGTCCATAGCGACTTAAACCAGCTACCAGCGAGCATGCCTGCCAGGCCCTTTAGTCCAGCGGCATGCCCCGAGACCGTCGAGAGACCGAATTGATGCCTCATATTTTGATCGTCGAAGACGAAACCATTATCCGCTCTGCCTTGCGTCGTCTGCTGGAACGTAACCAATACGAAGTCAGCGAAGCGGGCTCGGTGCAGGAAGCGCAAGAGCGCTTCAGCATCCCCAGCTTCGACCTGATTGTCAGCGACCTGCGCCTGCCCGGCGCGCCCGGCACCGAACTGATCAAGCTCGGCCAAGGCACCCCGGTGCTGATCATGACCAGTTACGCCAGCCTGCGCTCGGCAGTCGACTCGATGAAGATGGGCGCGGTGGATTACATCGCCAAACCCTTCGACCACGACGAAATGCTCCAGGCCGTGGCGCGTATCCTGCGCGATCACCAGCAGGCCAAGAGTGCACCAGCGCCGGCCGCCAACTCGGCAAAAACCAGCACCGACAAGGTGGTGGACAACAGCAATGGCGAAATCGGCATCATCGGCTCCTGCACCGCCATGCAGGAGATGTACAGCAAGATCCGCAAGGTCGCGCCAACTGACTCCAACGTGCTGATTCAAGGCGAGTCCGGCACCGGTAAAGAGCTGGTCGCCCGCGCCCTGCACAACCTCTCGCGCCGCGCCAAGGCCCCGCTGATTTCGGTGAACTGCGCGGCCATTCCGGAATCGCTGATCGAGTCCGAACTGTTCGGCCATGAAAAAGGTGCCTTTACCGGTGCCAGCGCCGGCCGCGCCGGCCTGGTGGAAGCCGCCGATGGCGGCACCCTGTTCCTTGATGAAATCGGTGAACTACCGCTGGAAGCTCAGGCGCGCCTGCTACGCGTTTTGCAGGAAGGCGAGATTCGCCGGGTTGGCTCGGTGCAATCACAGAAGGTCGATGTGCGCCTGATCGCCGCGACGCACCGTGACCTGAAAACCCTGTCGAAGATCGGCCAGTTCCGCGAAGACCTGTATTACCGTCTGCACGTGATTGCGCTGAAACTGCCGCCGCTGCGTGAGCGCGGGGCGGACGTAATCGAAATCGCCCGCGCCTTCCTGATCCGTCAAAGCACTCGCCAGGGCCGTCTCGACCTGAGTTTTGCCAGCGATGCTGAACAGGCCATCCGCCATTACCCCTGGCCGGGTAACGTGCGCGAACTGGAAAACGCCATCGAGCGCGCGGTGATTCTCTGCGAAGGCAGCAGCATCTCAGCCGAGCTGCTAGGCATCGACATCGAGCTGGATGACCTGGAGGACGACTTCACCGGCCTGCCCGCGCAAAGCGGCGGCCTGGGGCATGAACCGAGCGAACCGACCGAAGACCTGTCCCTGGAAGACTACTTTCAGCACTTCGTACTGGAACACCAGGACCATATGACCGAGACCGAACTGGCGCGCAAACTCGGCATCAGCCGCAAATGTTTGTGGGAACGCCGCCAGCGCCTGGGTATCCCACGGCGCAAATCTTCGGGGGCAACCGCAGGCTAGAGCCCTGCGCATGGGTGACAGATGTGTGCGCAAGAGGTTCCACAGCCTGTTACCCATTCAACACTTAGTAACAAAAGCCGGGTCTTATGGTAACGAGAGCCCGGCTTTTTTATGCCACCCAAGCACCCTAACTACAGCTCAAGCCCTTGTTTTTAAAGGAATTGTAAAAACTGGCACGGGTTCTGCTTTATTACTGGCACAACAACAATAACAAGCACGCTCCAAACCTATATAAAAATAAGACGTACCGACTCCAGCACAATAAAAACAACAACGCGGAGGCGCAGCTAACTGATTCTTTTGGAAAGGAATTGCCTTTGGGGTTCGCCCCAAAACCAGGCTGAGAATAATAAAACTGCCCTAAGGCAGCGCCGGAACTGGTTGGGTCACTGTGTGATCATGGCAGCATCAGCATCCAAAGAAATCCGTTTGCTCTTGATTCCCAGCTTGGGAAGTTTTCCAAAAGTCCTTGACTGGATGGAACGGGTAAATCAACAAAAACAACAAGCCCGCCATAATAATAAAAAAAGAGCACGCACCAATTTGGGGGGGAGCTTCGGCTCCCCCAGTAGCTTCAAACTCCCCGCCTGCAGCAGCCTCCCGCCGTTTCCTGCATCAAACCCCGACTCAATGCTAGAATCCGCGCCATTCCTGCGGCCGGCATATACTCTGGCCAGTCATTTAGTCAAACAGTGCCTCCCATGCTGAAAAAGCTGTTCAAATCCTTTCGCACCCCCATCCGCCGTGGCAAACACTCGCATAGCACGCCCGAAGTGCTGAGCCGCAGCCAGCACCCTATCGAGCGCGGTGAAATCAGCCGCTACGCCATCAGCGTGGTCGAACGCCTGCAACAGGCCGGCTACCAGGCGTATCTGGTCGGTGGTTGCGTGCGCGACCTGCTGCTGGATATCGACCCCAAGGATTTCGACGTGGCCACCAGCGCCACTCCGGAACAGGTGCGCGCCGAGTTCCGTAACGCCAGAGTAATTGGCCGGCGCTTCAAGCTGGTTCACGTGCACTTCGGTCGGGAAATAATCGAAACAGCAACTTTCCGCGCCAATCACCCCGAAGGTGATGAAGAAGAGAACAGCAACCTGTCCTCGCGCAACGAAAGCGGGCGTATTTTGCGCGACAACGTTTACGGCACCCTCGAAGACGATGCCCAGCGCCGCGACTTCACCATCAATGCGCTGTACTACGACCCAGTCACCGAACGCATTCTCGATTACGCCAATGGCGTGCACGATATCCGCAACCACCTAATCCGCCTGATCGGCGACCCGACCCAGCGCTACCAGGAAGACCCGGTGCGCATGCTGCGTGCCGTGCGTTTTGCCGCCAAGCTGGATTTCGACATCGAAAAACACAGCGCCGCGCCGATCTACAAACTGGCCCCGCTGCTCGGCGGCATCCCCGCCGCACGCCTGTTCGACGAAGTACTCAAGCTGTTTCTCGCCGGCTACGCGGTGTACACCTACGAGCTGCTGGTCGACTACGGCCTGTTCGGCCAACTGTTCCCAGCCAGCGCCGAGGCGCTGAAACTCAACCCGGATTACACCGACCAGCTGATCCGCAACGCCCTGGACAACACCGACCTGCGCATCCATCAGGGCAAGACCGTCACCCCAGCCTTCCTCCTTGCAGCACTGCTTTGGCCAGCCCTGCCGGCCCGCGTGATCAAGCTGCAGGATCGCGGCATGCCGCCGATCCCGGCCATGCAGGAAGCCGCTCACGAGCTGATCAGCGAACAATGCCAGCGCATCGCCGTGCCCAAGCGCTTCACCATGCCTATCCGCGAAATCTGGGATATGCAGGAACGTCTGCCACGTCGTAGCGGCAAACGCGCCGATATGCTGCTGGAAAACCCACGCTTCCGCGCCGGTTACGACTTCCTTCTGCTGCGTGAAAGCGCCGGTGAAGAAACCGGCGGCCTCGGCGACTGGTGGACCCGTTATCAGGACGTCAGTGACAGCGAGCGGCGCAATATGATCCGCGACCTCAGCAACAAGGACGACGCACCTGGCGCGCCGCGCAAGCGCAAACGCAGCAACAGCAAGCGCAAACGTGGTCCGGCGGGCGAAAGCCCAAGCAACCCTGCTGGCGAATAATGGAACGCGTGTATATCGGCCTGGGTAGTAACCTGGCCACCCCGCTCGAACAGCTGCGCAGCGCCCTGGCCGCCCTGGCCGCGCTGCCGCAAACGCACCTGGTTGCGCAATCGTCCTTCTATGCCAGCGACCCGCTGGGCCCGGCGGATCAACCGCGCTACGTCAATGCCGTGGCCGCGCTGGATACCGAGCTCAGCCCTCTCGCCTTACTCAATGAGCTGCAACGCATCGAACTGGAGCAGGGTCGCACGCGCAAGGCCGAACGCTGGGGCCCCCGCACCCTCGATCTGGATATCCTGCTGTTCGGTGAACACCAGCTGAATGAACCACGCCTGACCGTGCCGCACTACCACATGCATGCCCGCGCCTTTGTCCTCTACCCGCTGGCTGAGATCGCCCCCAACCTGCAGCTGCCAGATGGCCGCACGCTGACCGAACTGCTGGACGCCTGCCCCTTTGTCGGGCTGGAACGCCTTAACAAAGCAGAGCTGAACTGAAAGCAGGGCAATCTCGACTGACGGGTCATCCTATCGGCACAGCGATAACCTCGGCAGCCAGCAGGCACATTGGCGGTAACGCCAGTAACAAGCCGGTAACACCTGCAATTGACTTCGAGCCCCCCCATCAGGACTATAGGCGTCCCGTTGCCCCGCACCGGTGCAATTCGAGGCCAATGCAGGCCAACTTGAAGCAGCACAACTGCTGACTGAACGCCTGAGTGAGGACAGTTTTCATGCCTGATGTAACCCTGACCACCCTGCAAAGCCTCAAGCAGAGCGGCGAGAAAATCGCCATGCTGACCTGCTATGACGCCACGTTCGCCCAAACGGCCTGCCAGGCCGGTGTCGATGTGCTGCTGGTGGGCGATTCCCTCGGCATGGTCTTGCAAGGCCATGACAGCACGCTGCCCGTCACTGTCGCCGAAATGGCCTACCACACCGCCAGCGTCAAACGTGGCAACCAGGGCGCGCTGATTCTCGCCGACCTGCCTTTTATGGCCTACGCCACCCTTGAGCAGGCCCTGAACAACAGCGCGGCACTGATGCAAGCCGGCGCCCACATGGTCAAGCTTGAAGGTGCAGCCTGGCTGGCTGAGCCAATTCGCCAACTGGCTGAGCGCGGCGTACCCGTATGCGCCCACCTCGGCCTCACCCCACAGGCAGTGAATATCCTTGGTGGTTATAAAGTGCAGGGCCGCCAGGAAGCCCAGGCACGGCAAATGCGTGCCGACGCCATGGCCCTGGAACAAGCCGGCGCCGCCATGCTGCTGCTCGAATGCGTGCCCAGCGAACTGGCCGCCGAAATCAGCCAGACGGTGAAAATCCCGGTGATTGGCATTGGTGCCGGCGTGGCCACCGACGGCCAGGTGCTGGTACTGCACGACATGCTCGGCCTGTCTTTGAGCGGCCGTACACCGAAGTTCGTGAAGAATTTCATGGCCGGCCAGAGCAGCATCCAGAACGCCATCAGCGCTTATGTCAAAGCGGTCAAAGACCAGAGCTTCCCAGCAGCCGAACACGGATTTTCTGCATGAACACAGTTAAAAGCGTGCGCGAGTTGCGCGCCGCTGTCGCCCAGGCGCGCGCCGAAGGCAAACAGATCGCCTTTGTCCCGACTATGGGCAACCTGCATGCCGGCCACGCCGCACTGGTGGAAAAAGCCGCCCAGCGCGCCGACTTCGTGGTCGCCAGCATCTTCGTCAATCCGTTGCAGTTCGGCCCCAGCGAAGACCTCGACAAATACCCGCGCACCCTGCTCGCCGATCAGGAAAAACTGGTCGAAGCCGGTTGCCACCTGCTGTTTACTCCGGATGTCGAGGAAATGTACCCCAACGGCATGGATGGCCAGACCCGCGTCAGCGTGCCCGGTGTGTCCGAAGGACTGTGTGGTGCCAGCCGCCCAGGGCACTTCGAAGGCGTCGCCACGGTGGTGAGCAAACTGTTCAACATGGTGCAGCCGGATCTGGCGATCTTTGGGCAGAAAGATTTCCAGCAACTGGCGGTGATCCGCACCTTGGTGCGTGACCTGAATATGCCGATCCAGATTATCGGCGAGCCGACCGTACGCGCCGAAGATGGCCTGGCGCTGTCCTCGCGCAACGGTTACCTGACTACCGAACAGCGTGAAGCTGCGCCCGTGCTGTACCGTTCGTTGCAGGGTATGGCTGCGGCGATCCGCGCGGGTGAGCGCGACTACGCCACGCTGGTTGCGGCAGCGCAGCAGCAGCACAGCGCCGCCGGTTTTCGCCCGGACTACCTGGAAGTACGCGAAGCCAACAGCCTGCGCCCGGCCTGCGCCGATGATCGCCAGTTGGTGATTCTGGTGGCCGCCTTTATTGGCAGCACCCGGCTGATCGACAACCTGGCTTTCGACCTCGATACTCCAGGCTGATCCACGGCGTAGATGCTGGCCCCACGCCCGCCAGTTACACTCAAGGCCCGGATCACACCGGGCTTTTTTGCATAAATCGTCGCACCCAGAGCAAGGAACACGCACCAATGGCCTATTTCCAGCAGCCGCATGACGTCACCAGCCTGCCCGCCTGGCAGGCGCTGCGCGAGCAGCGCGAGCAGATGAACGACTTCAGCATGCGCGAGGCCTTTGCCAGTGATCCGCAACGTTTTAACCGCTTCTCCTTGAGCAGCTGCGGCCTGCTGCTGGATTACTCAAAGAACCTGATCGACGAAAAGACCCTGGCACTGCTGGTACAACTGGCAGAACAGACCCAGCTGCAGGAGTCCATTCAATCGCTGTTCAGCGGCGATCAGGTCAATGCCTCTGAAGGGCGTGCAGCCCTGCACACGGCCCTGCGCAGCCCAATTGGCCGTAGCCTGAAACTCGACGGTGTCGACCTGATTCCGCAAGTGCATCGCGTGCTGCATCAGATGACCGAACTGGTCAGCCGCGTACACAGCGGTCTGTGGCGCGGCTACAGCGACAAACCGATCACCGAAGTGGTGAACATTGGCATTGGCGGTTCGTTCCTCGGCCCGCAGTTGGTGTCCGAAGCACTGCGGCCCTTTACCCAGCGCGGCGTGCGCTGTCATTACCTGGCCAATATCGACGGCAGCGAATTCCGCGAACTGACCGCACGGCTGAACCCGCAGACCACCCTGTTTATCGTCTCGTCGAAATCCTTCGGCACCCTGGAAACCCTGAAAAACGCCCTCGCCGCGCGCGACTGGTACCTGGCCCTGGGCGGTCCGGAAGCCGAGCTGCACAAACACTTTATTGCGGTCACCAGCAATCAGAAGGCCGCCATCGAATTCGGTATCAAGGCGGAAAACATCTTCCCGATGTGGGACTGGGTCGGCGGGCGTTATTCGCTGTGGTCGGCCATCGGTTTGCCAATTGCGCTGGCGATTGGCATCTCCAACTTCAAGGAGCTGCTGGCCGGCGCCTACGCCATGGACCAGCATTTCACCCAGGCGCCGCTGGCGGAAAACATGCCAGTGCTGATGGCCCTGCTGGGTATCTGGTACGGCAACTTCTGGGGCGCGAAAAGCCAGGCGATCCTGCCCTACGACCACTACCTGCGTAACTTCACCAAGCACTTGCAGCAGCTGGACATGGAATCCAATGGCAAGAGCGTGCGCCAGGATGGCAGCCCCGTGGACTTCAGCACCGGCCCAGTGATCTGGGGCGGCGTTGGCTGCAACGGCCAACATGCCTACCACCAGCTCCTGCACCAGGGCACCGAGCTGATACCGGCGGACTTTATCGTGCCGGTGAACAGTTTCAGTCCACTGGCCGACCATCACCAGTGGCTGTTTGCCAATTGCCTGTCGCAGAGCCAGGCATTGATGCATGGCAAAACCCGTTCCGAGGCTGAGGCCGAGCTGCGTGGCAAAGGCCTGGATGAGGCAGAAGTACAGCGCCTAGCCCCGCACAAAATGATTCCCGGCAACCGCCCGAGCAATATCCTTGCGCTCAACCGCGTCGACCCGTTCAACCTCGGCGCGCTGGTAGCGCTGTATGAGCACAAGGTCTTCGTGCAGAGCGCCATCTGGGGTATCAATGCCTTTGATCAGTGGGGCGTCGAGCTGGGCAAGGAGCTCGGCCAGGGCGTCTATCAGCGCCTCACCGGTCAGCTCGACGAGCCTGCCAGCGACGCCTCGACCCAGGGTCTGATCCAGCACTTCCGCGAACGGCATCGCGGCTGATCCACGGCGACTGAGCACAAGGCCAGCACTTGAACCAAGCACCCGCTTGGTTCACCCTACGAACATCGCGGAACACAACAACAAGGACCCGCCATGTTCGAAATCACCCGCCACCCCGTGCCCGATGCCGTGCGCCAACGCGCACACTTGGACAACGACGACTACCTGCGTCTTTACCAGCAATCGATCGAACAACCGGAAATCTTCTGGGCCGAGCAGGCCAAGGCCTTCCTCGACTGGAGCAAGCCCTGGGACAGCGTGCAGCAGGGCGACCTGCTCAGCGGCTCGGGTAGCTGGTTCAAGGGCGGACAACTGAACGTCAGCTACAACTGCATCGACCGCCATCTGGAACAGCGCGGCGAGCAGATCGCACTGATATGGGAAGGTGACAACCCCAGCGAATCGGCTCATATCACCTACAAGAAGCTGCACCACAACGTCAGCCGCCTGGCCAACGTGCTGAAAAGCCGTGGGGTGAAAAAAGGCGACCGGGTGTGCATCTACATGCCGATGATCCCCGAGGCCACCTACGCCATGCTCGCCTGCACACGCATTGGCGCGGTGCATTCGGTGGTGTTCGGCGGCTTCTCTCCGGACGCCTTGCGGGACCGCATTCTCGATGCCGATTGCCGCACGGTGATCACCGCCGATGAAGGCGTGCGCGGTGGCAAGTACGTGGCGCTCAAGGCCAACGTCGACAAGGCGCTGCAGAGCTGTCCAGCAGTGTCCACAGTGGTGGTGGTCGAACGCACCCAGGGTGAGATCGACTGGGTGGAAGGCCGCGATATCTGGTACCACGAAGCCCTGCGCGAAGCCGACGGCGATTGCCCGCCGGAGCCGATGGACGCCGAGGACCCGCTGTTTATCCTCTACACCTCAGGCAGCACCGGCAAACCCAAGGGCGTGCTGCACAGCACCGGTGGCTATCTGCTGATGGCGGCGATGACCCACAAGTACGTGTTCGACTACCACGAGGGCGATATCTACTGGTGCACCGCCGACGTCGGCTGGGTCACCGGGCACAGCTATATCGTCTACGGCCCGCTGGCCAACGGCGCGACCAGTCTGATCTTCGAAGGTGTGCCCAACTACCCGAGCGCCTCGCGCTTCTGGCAGGTGATCGACAAACACCAGGTGAACATCTTCTATACCGCGCCCACCGCCCTGCGTGCGCTGATGCGTGAAGGCAGCGGCCCGGTCGAATGCACCGAACGCACCAGCCTGCGCCTGCTCGGCAGCGTCGGCGAGCCGATCAACCCGGAAGCCTGGGAGTGGTATTACAACGTGGTCGGCGAACGCCGCTGCCCAATCGTCGACACCTGGTGGCAGACCGAAACCGGCGCCATTCTGATCACCCCACTGCCCGGGGCCACCGACCTCAAACCGGGTTCGGCGACCCGGCCGTTCTTTGGCGTGCAGCCGGTGCTGCTGGATGAACAGGGCAAGGAGATCGACGGCCCTGGCAGCGGCGTGCTGGCAATCAAGGACAGCTGGCCGAGCCAGATCCGCAGCGTTTACGGCGACCATCAGCGGATGATCGACACCTATCTGAAGCCCTACCCCGGTTACTACTTCAGCGGCGACGGCGCGCGCCGCGACGAGGATGGCTACTACTGGATCACCGGCCGGGTGGATGACGTGATCAACGTCTCCGGCCACCGCATCGGCACTGCCGAAGTGGAAAGCGCTCTGGTGCTGCACGACGCCGTCGCCGAAGCCGCCGTGGTCGGTTACCCGCATGACCTCAAAGGCCAGGGCATCTACGCCTTCGTCACACCGATGAACGGCGTGGAAATCAACGATGCGCTGAAGCAGCAACTGCTGGCCCTGGTTGGCAAGGAAATCGGCAGCTTCGCCAAACCCGAACTGATCCAGTGGGCACCCGGCCTGCCGAAGACCCGTTCGGGCAAGATCATGCGGCGCATCCTACGCAAGATAGCCTGCAACGAACTGGAAAACATGGGCGACACCTCGACTCTGGCCGACCCAACGGTGGTCGACGGATTGATCGAGCAGCGCCTAAACCGCTGACCCAGACGCAGGGCTGCCATGCACAAAAACATGGCCGCCCTGCAGAGCCGCCATGGAATTTCTGCGCCGCCGTATCGAAAGCCAAGTCCTTAGCCTGAGCGGTATCGCCCTTGGCCAGATCGACTTCGAAAAGCCCCAGGGCGACCCCGGCCTGTTCGGCCCGGACTCGGTGAGCTGGCAGGTGCATGGTGACTTCACCAGTATGCTGATCGGCGGTATCAGCGCCCTGCTGCTGCAAGCTCTGCATCCACTGGCATTGGCCGGCGTGTGGGATCACTCGAATTTTCGCGAAGATCTGCTCGGCCGACTGCGTCGCACCGGCCAGTTTATATCTGGCACCACCTACGGCTCGCGTGCCGATGCCGACTGGCTGATCGACAAGGTCAAGGCCATTCACCTCAGGGTCACAGGCACCGCCCCGGATGGCCGCGCCTATGCCGCCAGTGACCCGACGCTGCTGACCTGGGTGCATGTGGCCGAGGTGCACAGTTTCCTCCAGGCCCACCTGCGTTACCGCAACCCACAACTGAGCGAAGCCGATCAGGACCGCTACTACGCGGAAATTGCACTGATCGCCGAACGCCTGGGCGCCACCCAGGTGCCGCGCTCACGCGCCGAGGTCGCCGCCTACCTGGCAGCTGTGCGCCCCGAGCTGCTCTGTGATGAACGCTCGCTGGAAATCTTGCGCATCCTGCTCAACGCCCCGGCACCCAGCGCCTCCGCTGCCCCGGCGGCCAAGCTGCTGATGCAGGCTGGCATCGACTTGCTGCCAGATTGGGCACAAGAGATGCTCGGCCAGCACATCAGCCCGGCGCGCAGCCGAGTGATCTACAGCGGCGTGCATAGCCTGGCCCCCGTGCTGCGCTGGGCAGTACGCGGCGGCGCCATCCACCGCGCGCGCAAACGTTTGCAGTTACCGCCACGCTGACCGGCCGGTTCGCATGCTGGCCGTAAACAAAGCCGCTGTGCCACCATAGCGACCTTTCGCGGCCAGCCGCGCCTGTCACTTGTGAGGATCGCGTTATGCAAGACGTCGTCATCGTTGCCGCCACCCGCACCGCCATCGGCAGCTTCCAGGGTTCGCTGGCCAATATCCCGGCACCAGAACTGGGCGCAGCGGTAATCCGCCGCCTGCTGGAACAGACCGGCCTGGACGGCGCGCAGGTCGACGAAGTGATCCTTGGCCAGGTACTCACCGCTGGCAGCGGGCAGAACCCGGCACGTCAGGCGGTGATCCTCGCCGGCCTGCCGCACGCCGTACCCGCACTGACCCTGAACAAGGTCTGCGGCTCGGGCCTGAAAGCCCTGCACCTGGGTGCCCAGGCAATTCGCTGCGGCGACGCCGAGGTGATCATCGCCGGCGGTATGGAAAACATGAGCCTGGCCCCCTACGTCATGCCCGGCGCACGCACCGGCCTGCGGATGGGCCACGCGAAGCTGGTCGACACCATGATCACTGACGGCCTGTGGGATGCCTTCAACGACTACCACATGGGCATCACCGCCGAGAACCTGGTCGACAAATACGGCATCAGTCGTGAAGAGCAAGACGCCTTCGCCGCCGCCTCACAGCAAAAAGCCGTGGCAGCCATCGAAGCCGGACGCTTTGTCGATGAAATCACCCCGATCATGATTCCCCAGCGCAAGGGCGAGCCACTGGCCTTCGCCACTGACGAGCAGCCGCGCGCCGGCACCACCGCCGAGTCTTTGAGCAAACTCAAGCCTGCGTTCAAGAAAGACGGCAGTGTCACCGCCGGCAACGCCTCCAGCCTGAATGACGGTGCGGCCGTCGTAATGCTGATGAGCGCAGAAAAGGCCAAGACCCTCGGTTTGCCGGTGCTGGCAAAAATTGCCAGCTACGCCAACTCCGGCGTCGACCCGGCGATCATGGGCATCGGCCCGGTCGGCGCCACCCAGCGTTGCTTGGCCAAGGCTGGCTGGCAGCTGAGCGACCTGGACCTGATCGAAGCCAACGAAGCCTTCGCCGCCCAGGCCCTGTCGGTCGGCAAGGAACTGGGTTGGGATGCCAGCAAGGTCAACGTCAACGGCGGCGCCATTGCCCTCGGCCACCCGATTGGCGGCTCCGGCTGCCGCGTGCTGGTGACCCTGCTGCACGAGATGATCAAACGCGACGCCAAGAAAGGCCTCGCCACCCTGTGTATCGGCGGCGGCCAGGGCGTGGCACTGGCGATCGAACGGGCCTGATAACACCGCTCAGTGATTGCGACAGAGAAGCCGGCGCCCATCAATCAGGGGGCCGGCTTTTTTATTTGCCATCGACAGCAATGATGATTGCTATTGACCGCCTGCGTTTCTCAAGAGTCGGGCTGCGGCGCAACATGAGCCCCGTAGCCACTTACCCCCACTCTTGCGAGGACACCCAGATGAACAAGTACCTGATCGCTTCCCTGCTTGCCGCCAGCCTGACCAGCAACGTTTTCGCCGCAGACGGCGCCGAACGCAGCCTGAGCAACCGTATCGCTGCTGATGGTTTTGACCATACCAGCATCAACCGCATCGCCGAAGACGGTGCAGATCGCACGGGTGGTAATCGCGTAGCTGCTGACGGCGCTGACCGCACTGGTGGCAACCGCATCGCTGCTGATGGCGCTGACCGCACTGGCGTTAACCGCATCGTCTGATCAAATAACACTCGCAAATTAAAGGGCACCTTAGGGTGCCCTTGCTGTTTTTGCCGAGCCTGCGTCCCAGCAGGTGAATCTTGATAAACTGCGCGCCCTCCTTTTTCGAGTCGCAGCGCATGCCCTCTCACGATCAGGCGCTGCGCGCCGCACTGCATAACCGTCAAGATCTGCTGACTGCACTGCATCAGCAAGGCACCGACTGCTATCGCCTGTTCCATGGCAGCCAGGAAGGCGCCGGCGGCCTGACCATCGACCGTTACGGCCCGCAATTACTGGTACAGAGCTTCCACCAGAGCCTGAGTCGCGACGAACTGCTACAACTGGCCGAGCAGTGCCAGGCCAGCCTCGGCACACAACTGCTACTGGTCTACAACGATCGCTCCCAGGGCAACTCGCGGATCGACCGCACTGATGCTGTCTACCAGGCCGAGCCTGCTGCACTGGAAGACCTGATCGGCCATGAATGGGGCCTCAACTACCGCGTACGTGGCCGCCATGCTGGGCAAGACCCGCTGCTGTTTCTCGACCTGCGTAATGCCCGCGGCTGGGTCAAAGCGCACAGCGCCGGTAAATCGGTGCTTAACCTGTTCGCCTACACCTGTGGCGTCGGTTTGAGTGCAGCAGCAGGCGGAGCCAGCGAAGTCGTCAACCTGGATTTTGCCGAGGGCAACCTGGCAGTCGGGCGCGAGAATGGCCAGCTCAATCCGCAGCTATTACCCATGCAGTTTGTGCAATCTGATTACTTTCCAGCGATTCGCCAACTGGCGGGGCTGCCGATCAATGCGCGGCGCGGGCAGAAACTGCCGCACTATCCGCGCCTTGAGCAGCGTCAGTTTGATCTGGTACTGCTCGACCCGCCCGCCTGGGCCAAAAGTGCGTTCGGCACTGTCGACCTGCTGCGCGATTACCAGAGCCTGCTCAAGCCGGCGATCCTCGCCACCGCCGATGATGGTGTGCTGATCTGCTGCAACAACCTGGCAAAAGTCGCCCTGGCCGATTGGCGCGAACAGGTGCTGCGCTGCGCGGAAAAGCTCGGCCGCCCGGTGCGCGATTGGCAGCTGCTGCCACCAGCCAGCGACTTCCCCTCACAGGATGGCCAGCCGCCGCTGAAAACCTTGATCCTGCAGTTCTGATCCACGCGCAAGTTCGCAGAAAATCCCCGCGCAGAGCCTCTGCGGAACTGCACACGCGTGCCATACTCCAAGGCACTTCTCGTCGGGATAGATGACGTTTTTATGCTTAAAGGAATAAAGCGCGCTGCCAGCGCCATTGCCATCGCCGTTGCCCTCTACAGCCTGCTGGGCTTTTTGATTCTGCCCGGTATCGGTTTGCGCATCGCCAACCAGCAACTGGCGCACTACGCCGAAGTACCCGCCACCCTGCAGCGCCTGCAACTCAACCCGTTCAGCCTGGAGCTCAGCCTCTGGGGCCTGCAGATTGGCGAAACCGACCAGCAGCAGATCGCCTTCGAACGCCTGTATGCCAATCTGCAACTCGATAGCCTGTGGAGCGGCGTGTTGCACCTGGCCGATATAGAACTGGACAAGCCGCACAGTGAAGTGCTGTTCGGCAAGGATGGCAGACTCAATCTAACGCAACTGTTTAACGTCCCGCCTAGCACCGAGCCTGCGGTTGAAGAGCCGGCCGGCGAGCCGTTCCCGCTGCGTATTTCGCGGATCAAACTGAGTGGCGGCAACGTGCATTTTCAGGATCTGCGCCCCAGCGAGCCAATCGAGTTTATTTACGACGACCTCAACTTCGAGTTGTTCAACCTCAGCACCCTGCCTGACGACAATGCCGACATGAGCCTGGTCGCCACGGGCCCCACCGGCGGGCGCATCGACTGGACCGGACGCATCAGTCTGGTGCCAATCAGCTCCAGCGGCAGTCTGAAAGTCACTGACGGCAAACTTAAAGCCATCTGGCCCTACGTGCGCGATGCGGTGCCGCTGGTCCTGGAGGACGGCACCGTCGATCTGAGCAGCGACTACAGCCTGAATCTGGCCAAAGGCACCGAACTGCTACTGAGCAACACTCAGCTCAGTGTCAGCAGCTTTGCCATCAAGAGCCCGGCGGACAAACCGCTGCTGCGCCTGGAAAGCCTGGATATCAGCGAAACCAGCGTGGACCTGGCCAAGCAGCAGGTCATCGTCGGCAAAATTCGTAGCCAGAAGCTGGAAACCTGGGCCGCGCGTGAGGCCGATGGTCAGCTCGACTGGCAGAAATTGCTGGCCAGCCAACCCGCCAAACCGGCTCCAGCTCCAGCTCCAGCTCCAGCTCCAGCTCCAGCTCCAGCTCCAAATGAGGGTGGCGCAGGCTCGGCAGCAACGGAAGCCGAGCCGGTTAAAGAGCCAAGCGAACCGAGCACTGCGGAGCAATCCGCTGAGCTGGAAACCGCCACTGCCGCCGAGCCGGAAGAGCCCAGCAAACCCTGGCAGGTAATCCTGCGTGACGTGCAACTGCGCGACTATCAGGTGCATCTAGCCGACCGCGCCGGCGGCGCGGAAGTCAAAATAGACCTGGCCCCGCTTAATCTCGACCTAAGCGACTTTGACAGCCTGGGCACCTCGCCCTTTGCCCTCAAACTCGATACAGGGGTAAACAAGACCGGGCAGATCAAGGCCGAAGGCCAGGTGCAACTGAGCCCAACCACGGCCAAGCTGCAGGTTGCCACCCGCGATATAGACCTGCGCCTGGCGCAGACCTACCTGAGCCCCTTCGTCCGTCTGGAACTGCGCAGCGGCAAGCTCGGCAGCGACCTGGCGGTTGATCTGCAGAGCGTCGAGCCGCTGGTCTTCAGCATTGGCGGGCAAGCCGAGATCAACCAGCTGCATACTCTCGACACGCTAAAGGACCGCGACTTCCTCAAATGGCAGCAAGTGCTGGTGGAAGGAATCGACTATCAACACGGCAAGGGCCTGGTGATCGGCCAGGTCAAACTGCAGCAGCCCTATGTGCGCTTTATCATCAATGAAGACCTGACCACCAATATCAACGACCTGATGATTCCACAGCAGGCAGAGGCCAACGCCAAGCCCGCTGCAGCGAGTAAACCGCTGCCGATGCGCATCGGCGGTATCAGCATCAAGGACGGCTCGGCGAACTTTGCCGACTTCAGCCTGACGCCTAACTTCGCTACGGCCATCCAGCAACTCAACGGCCAGATCGGTACACTCGACAACCAGAGCCCGAAAACCGCCAGCGTCGATATAAAAGGCAAAGTCGACAAGTACGCGCCCGTCAGCATCAAGGGTAAGCTGACGCCGTTCGACCCGATGAACAGCCTGGATATCGCCACCAGCTTCAAGAATGTCGAACTGACCACCCTCACGCCCTACTCCGGCAAGTTCGCCGGCTTCCGCATCCGCAAGGGCCGCCTCAACCTCGACCTGCATTACCAGATCGAGAAAGGCCAGCTCAATGCCGAGAACAAACTGCTACTGGAAGACCTGCAGCTGGGCGAGAAAGTCGACAGCAAGGACGCTATGGACCTGCCCATTCGCCTGGCCATTGCCTTGCTCAAAGATACCGAGGGCAATATCAGTATCCAGCTGCCCGTGCAGGGCGACCTCAACAGCCCGCAGTTCAGCGTTATGCCGATCGTCTGGCAGACCCTGCGCAATCTGGTCCTGCGCGCCGCGCAAGCACCGTTCAAATTTATCGGCGGCCTGGTCAGCGGCGGCAGTGACGTTGACCTCAGCACCGTGCGCTTTAATGCCGGCGACAGCGAGCTCGACGGCGATGCACAGAAAGCGCTGGATACCCTGGCCAGCGCCTTGAAGGAACGTCCGACTCTGCGCCTGGAAGTCGAAGGCATGAGCGTGCAGAGCAGCGACGGCCCACCACTGGCCGCCGCGCGCCTGGAGCGCGAATACCAGAACACCTGGTACAAGATGCTGCAACGCCGTGGGGAGGATGTACCTGCCGAAGCCAGTGAGCTGGTGGTGGATGAGGACGACAAGGCCGTACTGCTTGAGGGCATCTACCGCACCCGCCTCAAGCAGCAGCCACCAGCCGAGTGGGCCGAATTGCCCGACGAGGAGCGCAGCGTGAAGATGCGCGAAGGTGTGCTGCAATCCTGGGCGCAGAGCGAACTGCTGCAGCGTCAGCTGGCCCAGGCGCGGGCGGCAGAAATTAAGAGTTATCTGGTCGAGCGCGGCGGCCTGGCCGACGAACGTATCTACCTGCTGGATGTCAATATTGCACAGGCTGACGCCGATGGCCGCGTCGCCACCACCCTGCATCTCGGCAGCGAGTAAGGTCTTCGTCATATGCGTGCTCTTGTCACAACCCTGGTCCTTGCCTGCACAGGTATCTCGTCGCTGGCCCAGGCCGAAACGCTGCGCTGCGGCAGCCAACTGGTAAGCCTGGATGACCGGCGCTTCGAGGTACTGCAGAAATGCGGCGAACCAGCCTTCCGCGATTTGGTCGGTTACTCGCTCGGTCCAAACGAGCGGCGCGAATACCAGATCGAGGAATGGGTCTACGGCCCCGATAACGGCATGCTCAGTATTCTCACCTTCGAAGGCACGCGCCTGCGCGCCATCGAACGCCGTCGTAGCCGCTAATAGATGAAAGCCCTGATCAGCGCCCTGCTATTACTTGTGCCTTTCTGTGCACAGGCCTCATCGACCCTACGTTGCGACAGCGGGTTGGTCAGCCTCGACGACACCACCAGCGAAGTCAGCAGCAAATGCGGCGAACCCCTGAGTCGTGATTTTCTCGGCTACCGCGAAGTGCTGGATGAATACGGTTTTTACAATGAGGTCGCAGTCGAAGAGTGGTCATACGGGCCACGCAACGGCATGTACCAATTTCTGCGCTTTCAAGGCAATCGACTGATCAAGATCGACAGTAAACGCGGCAACTAGGCCCCCCCTGAAACTCACACACCCACGATAAGGACATTGCACCATGCAACGGATAGCACTCAGCCTGACCCTGCTCGCGCTGGCAACCAGCGCCCAGGCCAGCACCCTGCGCTGTGAGAAGGGCATCGCCAGCACCGGCGACCGCACCACAGAGGTCGCCAGCAAATGTGGCGAACCGATTGCCCGCGACATGCTCGGCTACACCCTGGATGCCCACGGCAATAACGAGTTCCTCGTCGAGGAGTGGGTCTATGGCCCGCGTAACGGCATGAACTACTACCTGCGCTTCGAAGGCGGCCGCCTGAAGAGCGTGGAAAGTAAACGCGGCAGCTAAGCCTTTCCATAAGAGCCACAAAAAAGCCCCGCAGGTTATGCCTGCGGGGCTTTTTTACGCCTGATTACAGCTTGCTGCTGAAATCGCGCAGCTCATCCTGAGCCTTTTCCTTGGTCCAGCCGTAACGCTCTTGCAGCTTGCCGGCCAGGTACTCGCTATGGCCTTCAGCGACGTCCAGGTCATCATCGGTCAGGTTGCCCCAACGCTCCTTGATGCGACCATTGATTTGCTTCCACTTGCCTTTGATTACGTCAGCATTCATCTGCTTGTCCTCGTCGTTGAGTGGCTGCCAGGCCTATCGCAGCGCCTGGCACGCTTCCATGGATTACTGAGCGATTTTCAGCGCTTCGGCGGATACAGCGCTCACACCTTTGATCTCGCCGGCCTTGGCAATGGCCAGATCACGTTCGGCGGAGCTGGCAACAACCCCGGAAAGCGTAACAACGCCCTTATTGGTTTCGACCTTGATGTCGATACCGCTCAAGCTGCTGTCGGCCAGAAAAGTCGACTTCACCTTACTGGTGATCCAGGTGTCGGAAACCGCATCTTCTGCTTTATCCATCGTCTCACTGGCGGCCAGCAGGGTTGGCTGCACGGTCGGGGCGTCCGCTGCCATAACCGGCCCGGCGAGCAACAGACCCAGCGCGGTAGCGGTCATGGCGGTTACTGCGAAATGCTTGATTGGCTTTTTCATAAATAATGCCTCCTGCGTGTACTGAACAATCTGCAAGCCACTACGAGCTGCAGTCTCCCCAGTACTATCGCAAGCGTTGTGCCAACCCTCTTAAAATTAAATAATCTTTAAATATCAATAACTTAAATACAAAATAGATCAGCCAGCCTCGTGCAATCTGCATGCTAGGGCCTACCGAGCAAGGCATATTGCACGACAGCTGCGACCTCTATGGACGACGAGGCTAAACGCTTTATCTACAGACAAAAAAAGAGGGCCCCGAAGGGCCCTCTTTTCTGCTGTTTAGAAACGCGGCGATTAAACGCCCGAAGCCTTGGCAGCAGCTACATCCTTGATCGACAGCTTGATACGGCCGCGGTTGTCCACGTCCAGCACCAGTACTTCAACTTCCTGACCTTCTTTCAGAATGTCAGTCACTTTCTCAACGCGAGCATCGCTCAGCATGGAGATATGCACCAGACCGTCTTTGCCCGGCAGGATGTTGACGAAGGCACCGAAGTCGACGATGCGCTCAACCTTACCGACGTAGATCTTGCCGATCTCGGCTTCTGCGGTGATACCCAGTACGCGCTGACGCGCCGCTTCTGCAGCTTCCTTGGTTTCGCCGAAGATCTTGATCGAACCGTCGTCTTCGATGTCGATCGACGCCTTGGTTTCTTCGCAGATCGCGCGGATGGTTGCACCACCTTTGCCGATCACATCGCGAATCTTGTCCTGGTCGATCTTCATGGCGATCATGGTCGGCGCGTTAGCCGACAGCTCGGTACGCGACTGGGCAATGACCTGGTTCATCTGGCCGAGGATGTTCAGGCGCGCTTCCAGGGCCTGGCCCAGAGCGATTTCCATGATTTCTTCGGTGATGCCCTGGATCTTGATGTCCATCTGCAGCGCAGTAACGCCATTAGCGGTACCGGCTACTTTGAAGTCCATGTCGCCCAGGTGATCTTCGTCGCCGAGGATGTCGGTCAGAACGGCAAATTTCTCGCCTTCCTTAACCAGACCCATGGCGATACCGGCAACCGGCGCCTTCATCGGTACACCGGCGTCCATCAGCGCCAGGGAAGCACCGCAGACGGATGCCATGGAGCTGGAACCGTTGGACTCGGTGATTTCCGAAACCACACGAATGGTGTACGGGAACACGTCAGCAGCCGGCAACATGGCCTGGACCGAACGACGGGCCAGACGGCCGTGACCGATTTCGCGGCGACCGGTAGCGCCCATGCGACCACACTCACCGACCGAGTAAGGCGGGAAGTTGTAGTGCAGCATGAAGGGGTCTTTCTTCTCGCCTTCCAGGGTGTCGAGCAGCTGTGCGTCGCGCGCGGTACCGAGGGTGGCAACCACCAAAGCCTGGGTTTCGCCACGGGTGAACAGCGCCGAACCGTGGGTCTTGTCCAGAACACCCACTTCGATGTTCAGGCCACGCACAGTGCGGGTGTCACGGCCATCGATACGCGGCTTGCCGTTAACGATGTTCTCGCGCACGGTGCGGTATTCGATTTCGCCGAAGGCATCTTTGACTTCACCAGCAGAAGGCTGGCCTTCTTCGCCGGAGAACTTGGCAACCACCTGGTCTTTCAGCTCGCCCAGACGCGCGTAGCGGTCCTGCTTGATGATGATGGTGTAGGCCTTGGAGATTTCTTCACCAAACTCACTGCGGATAGCATTGAGCAGCGCAGTGTTTTCCGCTTTCGGCTGCCAGTCCCAAGTCGGCTTGGCGGCTTCAGCAGCCAGTTCGGCAACAGCGTTGATAACCACCTGGAATTCGTCGTGGGCAAACAGTACGGCGCCCAGCATCTGGTCTTCGGTCAGCTCTTTCGCTTCCGATTCAACCATCAGCACGGCGTCTTTGGTGCCGGCAACGACCATGTCCAGGCTCGAGGCCTTGAGTTGCTCGTAAGTCGGGTTCAGCAGGTAGCCGGTTTCCGGGTGGAAAGCGACGCGTGCGGCACCGATCGGGCCGTTGAACGGGATGCCGGAGATGGCCAGCGCAGCCGAGGTACCGATCATCGCAGCGATGTCCGGATCAGTTTTCTTGCTGGTGGAGATCACGGTGCAGATGACCTGCACTTCGTTCTGGAAACCTTCTGGGAACAGCGGACGGATCGGACGGTCGATCAGACGCGAGGTCAGGGTTTCTTTCTCGGAAGGACGGGCCTCACGCTTGAAGAAACCGCCTGGGATCTTGCCGGCAGCGTAGGTTTTTTCCTGGTAGTGCACGGACAGCGGGAAAAAGCCTTTGCTTGGGTCAGCAGTCTTGGCGCCGGTTACGGCGACCAGTACAGCGACGTCGTCGTCAACGGTGACCAGCACTGCGCCGGAGGCTTGACGGGCGATACGGCCTGTCTCGAGGGTAACGGTCGATTGACCGAACTGGAACTTCTTGATTACCGGGTTCACGGTGTTTTCCTTCTCTTTGTTGCCCTTGGGGAAAGCGTTTCTTGCAGCCGTTGTTCAGCATGTGAACAGACGGGTCTTACAGAATGAGTGGGCGGTTGCGGGAATCGGACCCGCTATCGTCCAAAACAGCTAAAGCAGAAAAGCAAAAGCTGGAAGCAGGGTAAACCCCACTTCCAGCTTCGGCAGTCAGCTACGCGTAAGCATTGCTTAGCGACGCAGACCCAGGCGACCGATCAGGGCGCTGTAACGACTGGTGTCCTTACCCTTCAGGTAATCCAGCAGCTTACGACGCTGGTTAACCATACGGATCAGACCACGACGGCTGTGGTGATCTTTACCGTTGGCCTTGAAGTGGCCTTGCAGCTTGTTGATGTTGGCGGACAGCAGTGCAACTTGCACTTCCGGGCTACCGGTGTCGCCAGCAGCTTGCTGGTAGTCAGTTACGATTTGGGCTTTTTCTTCAACGCTGAGTGCCATGGGGCAATCCTCTCAGTTAAGAAACGGCTGCAAAGCAACCATTTCAATAGGCCGGGAATATCTTCCCGTGTTTTTAAGTGAGGTATGACCGTGCCTATTAACAGCCACCCTCGATACACGCACACCAGAGCCGAAACCCCAGGTATGCGCTACGGTCATGCTGACCGAATCAAACGACGCGGCGCAATGCGCCCGTCTTCGCTCACTTCACCGATACCGATAAAACGACCGTTGTGATCTTGCACCCGAACCATGCCGAACTTCGGCGCTTCCGGGGCACGTACCGGCTGCCCTTGCAGCCAGTAAAACGAACTGTGCTCGGAGAACTGCAGCAACGGCCAGTGTTCCAAACCGCTGTCGACCGGTTGCAGGAACTGATCAACCGCTTCGTTGCCACCTTCAGCGTGCACCCGCTCCAGCTCTTCGAGCGTTACGGTACGGCTCAAATCGAAGGGGCCGGCTTTGGTTCTACGCAGCTCTGCAACGTGCGCACCACAACCCAGCAGATGGCCGATGTCTTCGACCAAGGTGCGAATATAGGTGCCTTTGCTGCAATCGACCGCCAGGCGCGCTTGCTCCGCCTCGCAGCCCAGTAATTCCAGGCGCGCAATAGTAACAGAACGCGGCTCGCGCTCCACTACTTCACCTGCACGAGCCAGCTTATAGAGTGGCTGCCCATCACGCTTGAGCGCCGAGTACATCGGCGGTATCTGACTGATTTCACCACGAAAACCGGGCAGAACAGCCTCGATATCGGCGCGACCAACGGTCACTGGGCGACGCTCCAACACTTCACCTTCGGCATCAGCCGTGGTGGTGGTGACCCCCAGCTGCATCAGGGTTTCGTAGCCTTTGTCGGCATCCAGCAGGTACTGGGAGAACTTGGTTGCCTCGCCGAAGCACAGCGGCAATACGCCGGTGGCCAGGGGATCGAGACTACCGGTGTGCCCAGCCTTCTCGGCATTCAGCAACCAGCGTACCTTCTGCAGCGCAGCATTGGAGCTAAAGCCTTTGGGCTTATCCAGCAGGATGATGCCATCAACGGCACGACGAATACGTTTGACCTGGGCCACGCGCTTACTCCTTGGCCTCGGGTTCATCAGCGTGCTGACGGTCTTCGCTGACTGCACGCTCGATCAGTGCCGACAGCTGCGCACCGCGAATCACGCTTTCGTCGTAATGGAAACGCAGGTTCGGCACGCTGCGCAGCTTCATTGCCTTACCCAACTGCATGCGCAGGAAGCCGCTGGCATCGTTGAGCACCTTAAGGCTCTGCACGACTGGATCAACACCTTCTTCAGGCTCGCCACCCATGATGGTGACGAACACCTTGGCATGACTGGAATCGCGGCTGACTTCTACCGCCGTGATGGTTACCAAGCCACCAAGACGCGGATCTTTGATTTCCAGGCGGATCAACTGCGCCAGTTCGCGCTGTATCTGGTCGCCGATGCGCTGGGCCCGGCTAAATTCTTTGGCCATTTCTACTACCTTCACTCGTCACGCTGCTCGAAAAAGCAGCGGACCTAAAAGCGGCAAACGCCCGGCCGCGCAAAAGCGGGGCCGGGCGCTGCATGTTGCGACTCGTGCTTACAGGCTACGAGCCACTTGGACTTTCTCGAACACTTCGATCTTGTCGCCGACCTTGACGTCGTTGTAGCTCTTCACGCCGATACCGCACTCCATGCCATTACGCACTTCGGAGGCATCGTCTTTGAAGCGACGCAGGGATTCCAGCTCGCCTTCGAAGATCACCACGTCGTCACGCAGTACGCGGATCGGACGGTTACGGAAGACCGTACCCTCGACCACCATACAACCGGCAATCGCACCGAATTTCGGCGAGCGGAACACGTCACGCACTTCGGCAATACCCAGGATGTTCTCGCGAACATCGCTGCCGAGCATGCCGGTCAGGGCTTTCTTAACGTCTTCGATGATGTCGTAGATCACGTTGTAGTAACGCATATCCAGACCTTCCTGCTCGACGATCTTGCGCGCACCGGCATCAGCACGCACGTTGAAGCCGAACAGTACAGCGTTGGAGGCCAGTGCCAGGTTGGCATCGGACTCGGTGATACCACCGACGCCGCCACCGACCACACGCACCTGCACTTCATCGTTACCCAGGCCGCTGAGCGAGCCTTGCAGTGCTTCCAACGAACCACGGACGTCGGATTTGAGGACGATGTTAAGCGTCTTCTTCTCTTCCTGGCCCATGTTCTCGAAGATGTTTTCCAGCTTGCCGGCGTGAGCACGGGCCAGTTTCACTTCGCGGAACTTGCCTTGACGGAACAGTGCAACTTCACGGGCCTTCTTCTCGTCAGCCAGCACACTCATGTCATCGCCAGCATCCGGAGTGCCGTCCAAACCGAGAATCTCGACTGGAATCGACGGGCCCGCTTCTTTGATCGGCTTGCCGTTCTCGTCGAGCATGGCGCGGATACGGCCGTAGTTGGAGCCGATCAGCACCATGTCGCCTTGGCGCAGAGTACCGTCCTGAACCAGTACGGTCGCAACCGGACCGCGGCCTTTATCCAGACGCGATTCAACCACAACACCACGGCCCGGGGCCGACGGAGTGGCTTTCAGCTCGAGGATCTCGGCTTGCAGCAGTACGGCTTCGAGCAGTTCGTCGACACCGGTACCGACTTTCGCCGACACAGGAACGAACGGAGTATCACCGCCCCACTCTTCCGAGGTCACACCGTGCACCGACAGCTCGCTACGAATGCGATCAAGGTCAGCGCCCGGCTTGTCGATCTTGTTCACTGCGACCACCAGCGGCACGCCAGCTGCCTGTGCATGCTGAACGGCTTCAATGGTCTGCGGCATCACGCCGTCGTCCGCTGCAACCACCAGAATCACGATATCGGTCGCCTTGGCACCACGGGCACGCATGGCGGTAAACGCGGCGTGACCAGGGGTGTCGAGGAAGGTGACCATGCCGCGCTCGGTCTCTACGTGGTAGGCACCGATGTGCTGGGTGATACCACCAGCTTCGCCAGCCGCCACCTTGGCGCGACGAATGTAGTCGAGCAGCGAGGTCTTACCGTGGTCAACGTGACCCATTACGGTAACAACCGGCGCACGAGCAAAGGTCTCGCCTTCGAACTTCAGCGACTCCGCCAGGGAGTCTTCCAGAGCCGTATCGCTGACCAGGATGACCTTGTGGCCCAGTTCCTCAGCAACCAGCTGAGCAGTTTCCTGATCCAGCACCTGGTTGATAGTCGCGGGAGTGCCCAGCTTGAACATGAACTTGATGATTTCAGCGGCTTTGACCGACATCTGCTGAGCCAGATCGCCCACAGTGATGGTCTCGCCGATCTTCACTTCACGCACGATCGGACCTGTTGGGCTCTGGAAGCCGTGAGCATTACGCTTCTTCAGCTTGGCCTTGCCACGACCGCCACGACGGAAGCTGTCGCTTTCTTCGTCGATGGTGCGCGGCGCAACACGTGGTGCTGGAGCCTTTTCCTTGACGGTCGGACGATGCTGAGTGGTCTTGCGCTCACCACCACGGCGATCGGCATCATCATTACGCGCTTTGTCCGGACGACGCGGCTCGTCCTTCTTGCGCTCTTCAACCACAGGAGCAGCCACTACCGGCAACTCAGCCGCTACAGCTGGAGCTGCTTCAACTACCGCTTCAGCAGCAGGCGCAGGACGCTGCGCTTCTTCTGCGGCGCGGCGCTTGGCTTCTTCGTCAGCCTTTGCCTTGGCCGCTTCAGCTACAGCGCGTTGTTCAGCCAGCTCACGCTGCTTTTCAGCTTCGATTTCTTCAGCGCTGCGCTTGACGAAGGTTTTCTTCTTGCGCACTTCAACGCTGATGGTCTTGCTACCGGCAACTCGCAGGGTGCTGGTAGTTTTGCGCTGCAAGGTAATCTTGCGCGGCTCTTCTGTTTTGCTGTCGCCGTGACTGCTCTTGAGGTGGGCCAACAGGGCCTGCTTCTCACTGTCAGTCACTGCTTGCTCAGCACTCTTGTGCGGCAAACCTGCCTCACTCATTTGCTGCAGCAGGCGTTCAACCGGCGTATTGACCACTTGGGCCAGTTCTTTAACCGTGACTTGCGTCATGCATTTCTCTCCTCAGGCCGCAACTGCTTACTCGAACCAATGGGCTCGGGCGGCCATGATCAACTTGCCGGCTCGCTCAGCGTCGATACCGTCGATGTCGAGCAGGTCATCAATAGACTGCTCGGCCAGGTCTTCGCGGTTAACAACGCCGCGCACTGCCAGTTCATGCGCAAGCGCCTTATCCATCCCCTCAAGCGAGAGCAAGTCTTCGGCTGGGTGGGCATCTGCCAGCTTTTCCTCGTTGGCGATGGCTTTGGTCAGCAAGCGATCTTTGGCACGGGCGCGGAGCTCGTTGACGATATCCTCGTCAAAACCATCGATGCTGAGCATCTCTTCCATCGGTACGTAGGCAATCTCTTCAAGGCTGGTGAAGCCCTCTTCGACCAACACCTGGGCCAGCTCTTCGTCGACTTCCAACTCGTCAATAAAGCGCTGCAGGATGTCGCCTGTTTCTGCTTGCTGCTTGGCCTGGATGTCCGCTTCGGTCATCACGTTCAGGGTCCAGCCAGTCAACTGACTGGCCAAACGTACGTTTTGACCACCACGGCCAATGGCCTGAGCAAGGTTGTCTGCGCCGACGGCGATGTCCATGGCATGGGCATCTTCGTCGACGATGATGGCTGCAACTTCGGCCGGCGACATGGCGTTGATCACGAACTGCGCGGGATTGTCATCCCACAGCACGATGTCCACACGCTCGCCCGCCAATTCGCCGGAAACCGCCTGCACGCGCGAACCGCGCATGCCGATACAGGCACCTTGCGGGTCGATGCGCTTGTCTTTGGAACGCACCGCCAACTTTGCGCGCGAACCCGGATCACGGGACGCACCCATGACTTCGATCAGCTCTTCGGCGATTTCCGGCACTTCGATGCGGAACAGCTCGATGAGCATTTCTGGCGCGGTACGCGAGAGGATCAGCTGCGGGCCGCGGTTCTCGGTACGGATTTCCTTGAGCAGTGCGCGCAGACGCACACCGACGCGGAAGGTTTCGCGAGAGATGATGTCTTCACGAGCCAGCATTGCTTCAGCATTGTTACCCAGGTCAACGATGACGCTGTCACGAGTAACTTTCTTCACGGTGCCGGAGATGATTTCGCCAAGGCGCTCGCGATAAGCCTCAACCACCTGAGCACGCTCAGCTTCGCGGACTTTCTGCACAATCACTTGCTTGGCGGTTTGCGCGGCAATACGACCAAATTCGATGGATTCGATCTTCTCTTCCAGCACGTCACCAACTTTGGCGTTGGCCTCGACTGCACGCGGCATGTCAGTAGTGACCTGGTGTGCAGGATCATCAAAGTCACTTTCTTCCACCACCGTCCAGCAGCGGAATGTTTCGTAGTTGCCGGTCTGACGATTGATCGCCACACGCAACTCTACTTCGTCTTCAAAACGCTTCTTGGTCGCTGTGGCCAAAGCCAGCTCCAGCGCCTCAAAAATTACGCTAGCCGGTACGCCCTTTTCGTTGGATACCGACTCAACAACCAGCAGTACTTCTTTGCTCATCGTACGCCTCGCCTTTCGCAATCCATTGGATCCGCGCTATCCGCGCCACTTGCGGGGGATCCGCGTCTCAATCAAACCTGGGGATAATGTTGGCCTTGTCGATCATGTCGATCGGCAACAGGAATTCATGGTCATCCACCTGCACTACCACGTCCTGCTCTTCCACACCGCGCAGAAGGCCCTGGAAGTTGCGTCGACCTTCAAAAGGCGAACGCAGCTTGATCTTTACTTGCTCACCGGCATGGCTGGCGAACTGTTCAAGGGTGAACAGAGGCCGATCCATACCTGGCGAGGACACCTCAAGGGTGTACTCGGCACTGATCGGGTCCTCGACATCGAGCACGCCACTGATCTGCCGACTGACAATTTCACAGTCCTCGATCAACACGCCGTCAGGCTGTTTATCAATATAAATTCGCAGCAGAGAATGCCGCCCTTGTGACAGGAACTCGACACCCCAACATTGGTAGCCAAGAGCCTCGACTACCGGGGCCACCAAGGCCTGCAACTGTTCTAGCTTGCTCGACACCTGAACCCCTCGCGCATGCTGTAAAAATAAAAAATGGGCGAATCGCCCATCATCAAACCGCCCTCTAAAGGCCGGCAAAGCTGTCGCCCAGCTAGCAAAAAGCCCCTTAAAAGGGGCTCCTCTGCAACTCAATGCGGGGGCTGGTTTAACCCAGCCAGCTTCGGATTAAACATCCGAGGAGCGACCTTGCTGCTCAATCCCACATCAAAGCTGGGGCCGGATTATACGACTGAACCCCAACCAGGGTCAATCAACACTCCAGCAACAAAAAGGCCCGCATCGAGCGGGCCTTCCTGAAAATTGGTACCGAGGAGGGGACTCGAACCCCTACAGCCTATGGCCACTACCACCTCAAGGTAGCGTGTCTACCAATTCCACCACCTCGGCAAAATCGTTTGTTGCTTACAACCTACAGGGTGTTACTGCTGCTCAGGAGCCTGAGGTACGTCCGCCGCTTCAGTAGCCGGCTTAGCTGCATCAAGAACAGGTACATCTTCAACAGCTGGCTTAGCCTGTTGTACTTCCAGGACCGCAGGATCAGGCAAACCAACCTGAGCCATACCATCAGCTTTATCTTTAGCAAAGAACGCTAAACCCAAGCTAGTCATGAAAAAAGCGGTGGCGAGTATAGCAGTAACGCGACTCAAAAAGGTAGTAGTTCCTTGGCTACCGAATACGGTAGATGAAGCACCCGCGCCAAAAGAAGCACCTGCGTCCGCACCTTTACCCTGCTGCAGCAAAACCAGCACAACAACACCGATAGCACCCAGCAGATGAAGAACAACAATAACTGTTTCCAGCATTTCTTTAGCTTCCTGCGGCGCGACAGATCGCACCGAACTCATCCGCATTCAGAGAGGCTCCACCCACAAGCCCCCCATCGATATCCGGCATACCGAATAATTCGGCTGCACTGGCGGCCTTGACGCTGCCGCCATAAAGAATTCTTACCTTACCTGCTAACTCAGCGTTTTTGGCCGCCAACTGCTCGCGAATCGCCGCGTGCACCTCTTGCGCCTGCGCAGGTGACGCAGTCAAACCGGTACCAATAGCCCAAACCGGCTCATAGGCAATGACTGCATCGGCAAACACCTCAACACCCAAAGCATCAGTCACCGCAGACAACTGCGCCGCAACCACTTCAAGCGTCCGGCCCGCCTCACGCTGAGCCAGCGTTTCACCAACACACAGCACTGGAAGCAAGCCCGAAGATTGCGCCGCAGCAAACTTGCGCGTCACAACCTCATCACTCTCGCCCAGCAACGATCTACGCTCGGAGTGACCAACCAGCACCAGCGAACAGCGCGCATCACGCAACTGACTTGCCGCTACTTCACCCGTCAAAGCACCTTGCTGCGCTTCAGTCGCGCAATCCTGCGCACCTACTACAACCGCCTTGCCCGCCAGACCATCAACAACCTGGGCCATATGCAGGCAAGAGGGAAAAACCGCAACATCCACACCAACAGGCAAGACCTGCTGATTGAGACCGTTGATCAGCTCTGCGACGCTGGCGCGGGTACCGTGCATTTTCCAGTTACCAGCAACCATTGGGCGACGCATGCTTTACCTCGTCGGTCAAAGAGGGCGCAGATGTTACCCAACAGCTACCCGACTGGCAAGCCGAATCAAGCACATACATCAGCAACAACTTTAGCTAATTCATCGGCATAGCCGCGCACCTGGCCTTCGTCATCACCTTCAACCATAACCCGCACCAACGGCTCGGTGCCGGATTTGCGCAGCAGCACCCGCCCACGACCGGCCATCTGCTCGGTCACCCGCGCACTGGCCTGCTGCACAGCAGGGTGTTCCAGCGGGTCAACACCGCCAGCAAAGCGAACGTTCACCAACACCTGCGGACACTTCTGCATCCCGAGCCGGGCCTCGCCCAGGGTTTGCTCACGACGCTTGAGCGCCATCAACACCTGCAGCGCAGCGATAATTGCATCACCAGTCGTGGTGTGCTGGAAACACACCAGATGACCGGAGTTTTCCCCACCCAACTGCCAGTTGCGCGACAGCAACTCGGCAATCACATAACGATCACCAACCTTGGCACGCACAAACGGAATACCCAGATCGGCCAGCGCCAGCTCCAGCCCGAGGTTACTCATCAGCGTGCCAACCACCCCACCCTGCAGCTTGCCGCGCTCCAGCAGATCACGCGCGATGATAAACAGCAACTCATCGCCATCAACCACGGCGCCGGAGTGATCAACCATCAACACCCGATCCGCATCACCATCAAAGGCAATACCCAGATCAGCCTGCTGCGCCAATACTTCAGCCTGCAACGCCTCGACATGGGTCGAACCGCAGTTGTCATTGATATTCAAGCCATTGGGCTGCGCTGAAAGCACCGTAACCTGTGCGCCCAGCTCGCGGAATACGCTAGGTGCAACCTTGTACGCCGCACCATGGGCGCAATCGACAACGATCTTCAGCCCAGCAAAGTCGGTACTGCTCGGCACACTACTCTTACAGAATTCGATATAGCGCCCAGCGGCATCGTTGATTCGCGAGACCTTGCCCAGCTGCTCGGACTCGACCACGGTCATCGGCTGATCTAACAGCTCTTCGATCATCAACTCGATTTCGTCCGGCAGCTTGGTGCCCTGCCCGGAGAAGAACTTGATACCGTTGTCGTGATGGGGGTTATGCGAGGCACTGATAACGATGCCAGCCTCGGCATGGAAGGTACGAGTCAGGTAGGCGATTGCTGGCGTCGGCATCGGGCCGAGCAACATTACATCTGCGCCGGCGGCGGACAAACCAGCCTCTAGGGCAGACTCGAACATATAACCGGAAATGCGCGTGTCCTTGCCGATCAGAATGCGGCACTTGCCCTGCTTGCGAAACGCCATCCCGGCCGCCCAGCCAAGCTTGAGCATGAATTCCGGGGTAATAGGGAAGTCACCGACACGTCCACGAATACCGTCAGTACCAAAATATTTTCTACCCATCCCACAATTCCTTCTAACTTATTCGGCCGCTTCAACCGCAGCAATCATCCGTACTACATCAACCGTTTGCGCCACATCGTGCACTCGCAGAATGTGCGCACCTTTGCTCAGCGCCAACGCAGCCAAGGCCAGACTGCCATAGAGGCGCTCGCCCACTTCATGCCCCAGCACCTTGCCGATCATACTCTTGCGCGAAACCCCGACCAGTAGAGGTCGACCCAACTCATGCAGCGCCTGCAAATGCTTGAACAGCGAAAGATTGTGCTCAAGGGTTTTCGCAAAACCAAAACCCGGATCAAGGATGACGCGCTCAGCGCCAATCCCAGCTGCCGAACAGGCAGCCAGCCGTTCAAGCAGAAACTCGCGCACTTCTGCGACGACATCAGGGTATTGAGGGTTCTGCTGCATAGTGGTGGGCTCGCCGCGCATATGCATCAGGCATACCGGCAAACCACTGTCCGCTGCCGCATCCAGCGCACCATCACGCTGCAGTGAGCGCACGTCATTGATCAACCCAGCACCCAGCCGCGCCGCTTCGCGAATGACTGCTGGCGTTGAGGTGTCCACCGAAATAATCACATCCAGCTCGCGCGCAATAGCCTCGACGACAGGCGCAACTCGCTCCAACTCCTCAAACGGAGAAACCGCGCGAGCACCAGGACGCGTCGACTCCCCACCGACATCAATCAGTGTCGCCCCCGCCTGCAGCATCGCCTCAGCATGGCGCAAAGCCGCATCACGCTGACCGTAGCGCCCACCATCGGAGAAGGAGTCGGGAGTGACGTTGAGGATGCCCATCACTTGCGGACGGCTTAAATCAAGAAACCGGCTGCCACAGGGCAGCCGGTCGAAGGTTGGTGCAACAGACATGGAAAACCTTAGAGTTCGGCGGCCGGGCCACCAATTGGCTTCTCTGTGGATTCAGCGACTTCAACTGGCGCAGTCGGCGTGCCGTTGCTGTCGTCACCACCCTGCCAGCCTTTCGGCTCACGCGGCGCGAGGCCATTCATAATGTCTTCGATCTGCTCAGCGTCGATGGTTTCGTACTTCATCAGCGCTTCAGCCATCGCATCGAGCTTGTCGCGATTTTCCTGCAGCAGACGCTTGGCGGTGCCGTAGCACTCATCAATGATGCTGCGCACTTCCTGATCGATCAGTTTGGCGGTATCGGCAGAGACGTTGCTCTGATTGCTGCCCATGCTACGGCCGAGGAATACTTCACCCTCTTCCTCGGCATACATCAGCGGACCGAGTTTTTCCGACAACCCCCACTTGGTGACCATGTTCTTGGCCAACTGGGTGGCACGCATGATGTCGTTGGACGCACCAGTAGTGACTCCATCGAAGCCCAGGGTCATTTCTTCGGCGATACGACCACCGAACAGCGAGCAGATCTGACTGGTCAGCGCACGCTTGCTCAGACTGTAACGATCTTCCTCGGGCAGGAACATGGTCACGCCCAAGGCACGACCGCGCGGAATGATCGACACCTTGTAGACCGGATCATGCTCAGGCACCAGGCGCCCGACAATCGCATGGCCAGCTTCGTGGAAGGCGGTATTGAGCTTTTCCTTGTCCGACATGACCATAGTTTTGCGCTCGGCGCCCATCATGATCTTGTCTTTGGCCAGCTCGAACTCTTTCATTTCGACCAGACGCTTACCGGCACGGGCAGCGAACAGCGATGCCTCGTTGACCAGATTGGCCAGATCCGCGCCGGAAAAGCCCGGGGTACCACGCGCAATCACAGCCGGGGCAACATCTTCACCCATCGGCACTTTGCGCATATGCACTTTAAGAATCTGTTCGCGGCCACGGATATCCGGCAGGCCAACCACGACCTGGCGGTCGAAACGCCCCGGACGCAGCAAAGCAGGGTCGAGCACATCAGGACGGTTGGTAGCAGCGATAACAATGATGCCGTCGTTCATTTCGAAGCCATCCATCTCTACCAGCAACTGGTTGAGGGTCTGCTCACGCTCGTCGTGACCGCCGCCCATGCCAGCACCACGATGACGACCCACGGCGTCGATCTCATCGATAAAGATGATGCATGGCGCGTGCTTCTTGGCTTGCTCGAACATGTCGCGCACACGGGATGCACCGACACCAACGAACATTTCTACGAAGTCCGAACCAGAAATGGTGAAGAACGGCACTTTGGCTTCGCCAGCAACCGCCTTGGCCAGCAGTGTCTTACCGGTACCTGGCGAGCCAACCATCAGCACGCCGCGCGGGATACGCCCACCGAGGCGCTGGAACTTGCCTGGATCACGAAGGAACTCAACCAGCTCACTGACTTCTTCCTTAGCCTCGTCGCAACCAGCGACGTCAGCAAAGGTGGTCTTGACCTGATCTTCCGAGAGCAGGCGCGCCTTGCTCTTACCGAAGCTCATCGGCCCGCCTTTACCGCCCGCACCACCTTGCATCTGGCGCATGAAGAACATGAACACAGCAATGATCACCAGAATCGGGAAGCTGGCCACCAGCAGCTGAGTCCAGATGCTCTGCTGCTCAGGCTGCTTGCCGACGATCTCGACGTTGTTGTCCATCAAGTCCTTGATCAGGCCATTGTCCTGAATCGCCGGACGCACGGTCTCGAACGAGGAACCATCAGTACGGGTACCGCTGATGATGAAGCCATCAACCGTCACTCGCTTAACGCCGCCATCCTGAACCTGCTGGATAAACTGCGAATAGTTGAGTTTGTTCGACTCAGTCGGGCTGGAGAAATTGTTCATCACCGTCACCAAGACGGCGGCGATGATCAGCCACAGGACCAGATTCTTTGCCATGTCGTTCAATTAGCTACCCTCTGAAGCAGGCCCCGTGTCGAAGCGCACTTCGCATGACGACCAGTTATGTACCGATCTAACTTACTACACAACGCCCACACCTGGCAGGCGCCGTCTGTAACCCTTTATTTGTTGTGAGACCGCAAAGCCCCACCACAATTCGCTGCAAATCCTGACGCCGTCAGAGGCCGCGAAAGCCTCGTGCCAGCAGATATTGCTCGCGGGAGCGATCACGCGAGGACAGCGGCTTGCGCATCTGCACCTTGTCGAATAACTGACGCACCTG
The DNA here is from genome assembly GCF_031764535.1 of Pseudomonas sp. SG20056. Classification (NCBI taxonomy): domain Bacteria; kingdom Pseudomonadati; phylum Pseudomonadota; class Gammaproteobacteria; order Pseudomonadales; family Pseudomonadaceae; genus Pseudomonas; species Pseudomonas sp. SG20056. The sequence continues at coordinate 1,062,757 of NZ_CP134499.1, read as the reverse complement.
CTTGTGATACAGATCGAAACCTTCACCCTGGAAGATTTTGATCAGAAAATCACCACCCGGTCGCAATACCCGAGTCGACAAATCCAACGCCAGTTCGCACAGATACATCGCCCGCGGCTGATCTGACTCCCTTACCCCACTCATATTGGGGGCCATATCGGAAATCACAAGGTCTACAGGATGATCACCGATGGCTTCAAGAATCTGCGCGAACACCTCATCGTCAGTAAAGTCACCTTTGACAAAGGTAACGTCGGGGATGCTGTCCATCTCCAGGATATCTGAAGCGATCAACCGCCCCTTGTCACCGATCACCCGACTGGTGACCTGCGACCAACCGCCCGGCGCAGCGCCCAGATCAACTACAGTGATACCAGGCCGCAGGATGCGATCCTTCTCCTGAATCTCCAGCAGCTTGTAGCTGGCGCGCGAACGATAGCCATCCTTCTGCGCCATTTTGACGTAGGGGTCGTTGAAATGCTCTTTCAGCCAACCTTGACTGGTCTTGGAACGGGCCACGCAATACCTCGAATGTGCAACGCATGAATATCTGGGCGGCCCCGAAGGCGCTCGGGTAAACTAACCGCCGTTTTTTACCAGATTAAATGCAGGAATCAGATTATGCCGCTCACTCAAGAGCAGAAGAAACAATTCAAATCTATCGGTCACCATTTGAAGCCTGTATTGATCGTGGCTGACAACGGTCTGACCGAAGGTGTGCTGACTGAACTGGAACGCGCACTGGGCGATCATGAACTGATTAAAGTGCAATTACGCATCACTGAGCGCGAAGACCGCCTCGCGGCCATCAATGAACTGTGCAAAGCCGGCAAAGCTGAACTGGTTCAGGTGATTGGCAAAATGGCGCTGATCTACCGCAAGAACCCGAAAGTGAACAAGAATCTGTCCAACGTTCATCGCAATCACGGTTGATTAGTCGGCCGCTGCAAGGCGCGGTCAGCGCCTTTGCAACTACCTGTCCCGCCCAATCTTACTGCCTAGAGCCTATGCCTGAGCTTTTGCGGCACGGGCTGCAAGACCAATAACAACCCACAAAATGCCATCACCAGATAACTGAACATCAGCCACAGTTCAGCCTCTGGCAGCAGTTGGCGCGCAGCAAAGTAACTGCCCGCCATCGCCACTACGACCAATAGCAATTGCCCGCGGGTATCACGCAACAGGCTTGCCAGGCGCTCGGCACGAATCAGCACCAGCACCTGCAACCCGGCGCAAACCACCGCCAGGCCAACCAGTAGTGACCGCAGGGTATTGCCGATTTCCTCGACCAGCAACGAGGCCAGGCCGATCTTGGCAATCGCCGGTAACAGCAGGAAATGCAGCAACCAGAGGCCGCCAACCCAAAGCGTCTGAGCCAGCAGCCAGCTGATTGCACCGGCATCACGCACGCCCGGCTTAGAGATGGCGAACCTCGACGATCTCATACTCAAGCGCACCGCTCGGCGTCTGCACCACCACCACATCACCCTCGCTCTTACCGATCAAGGCGCGCGCGATAGGTGAGCCGACGGAAATCTTGCGCTGCTTGATGTCAGCTTCGTCTTCACCAACGATCTGATAGACCACGCTTTCATCAGTCTCGCAGTTGGCGATTTCCACGGTGGTACCGAAAATCACCTTACCGGTGTGTTCGATGCTGGTGACATCAATGATCACCGAATTCTGCAGACGGCCTTCGATATCGCGGATACGCGCCTCAACCATGCCCTGCTGCTCGCGCGCAGCGTGGTATTCGGCGTTTTCCTTGAGGTCACCGAGCTCGCGCGCGGTACCGATATCCTGGCTGAGCTTGGGACGCACCACCTTGGTCAAATGCGCCAGCTCTTCTTCCAGAGCGCGAGCGCCCTGGACGGTCATCGGGTATTTGGTCATGCCTTGATTCCTGCATGCAGATCCTGCAGCCGGCGCACGGTCTTCTCGGGACCAAACTTCAGCGCTTCACAGATCGCCTGACCCGCCGCAATGGTGGTGGTGCAGTAGATCTTGTGCTGCAGAGCGTTACGACGAATAGAGTAGGAGTCCGCAATGGACTGACGGCCTTCAGTGGTGTTGATGATCAGGGTGACTTCATCATTCTTGATCATGTCGACCACGTGCGGACGACCCTCGGTCACCTTGTTCACGCGACGCACTGGCAAACCAGCCGCCTCGATCAGTTTGGCAGTACCGGCGGTCGCCACCACTTCAAAGCCCAGCCCGATCAGATCGCGCGCAACGCCAGCCACCAACGGCTTATCGTCATCACGCACACTGATAAAAGCCACGCCTGCGTTCGGCAACACTTCGCTGGCACCCATCTGCGCCTTGGCAAAAGCCTCGCCGAAGGTATCGCCAACGCCCATCACTTCACCAGTGGACTTCATCTCTGGACCGAGGATCGGATCGACGCCAGGGAACTTGGCGAACGGGAATACCGCTTCCTTGACGCTGAAATACGGCGGAATGATCTCGGCGTTGTAACCGGCCTCAGCCAAGGATTTACCAGCCATGACACGGGCAGCCACCTTGGCCAGAGAAACACCAACACACTTGGAGACGAACGGCACGGTACGCGACGCGCGCGGGTTCACTTCAATGACGAAGATGTCCTCGCCCTGCACGGCCATCTGCACGTTCATCAGGCCAACCACATTGAGCTCCAGGGCCATTTTCTTGACCTGCTCACGGATCTCGTCCTGGATGTGCATCGGCAGCGAGTACGGCGGCAGCGAACAGGCTGAGTCACCGGAGTGCACGCCCGCCTGCTCAATGTGCTGCATGATCGCGCCAATCACCACGGTTTCACCGTCGCACACCGCATCCACGTCGACTTCAATGGCGCAGTTGAGGAAATGGTCGAGCAGCACCGGGCTGTCATTGGAGACTTTTACCGCTTCACGCATGTAGCGCTTGAGCTCGTCTTCCTGGTAGACGATTTCCATCGCCCGACCGCCCAGCACGTAGGATGGACGCACTACCAGCGGATAACCGATGGTTTTGGAGTGAGCCAGGGCTTCGTCTTCGCTGCGTGCCGTGGCGTTGGCCGGCTGACGCAGACCAAGACGCTGAACCATCTGCTGGAAGCGTTCGCGATCTTCAGCGCGGTCGATGGCGTCAGGGCTGGTACCGATGATCGGCACGCCGGCCTCTTCCAGAGCACGACAGATCTTCAGCGGGGTTTGCCCGCCGTACTGGACGATCACGCCTTTAGGCTGCTCAACGCGGACGATTTCCAGTACGTCTTCCAGTGTTACTGGCTCAAAGTACAGGCGGTCCGAGGTGTCATAGTCAGTGGAAACGGTCTCCGGGTTGCAGTTGACCATGATGGTCTCGTAACCGTCTTCGCGCAGCGCCAGCGCGGCGTGTACGCAGCAGTAGTCGAACTCAATGCCCTGGCCGATACGGTTAGGGCCACCGCCCAAGATCATGATCTTGTCGCGGGTCGACGGATTGGCCTCGCACTCTTCCTCGTAGGTCGAATACATGTAGGCGGTGTCGGTGGCGAACTCGGCAGCGCAGGTATCGACCCGCTTGTACACCGGCAGCACTTTCAACTTGTGGCGCTGACTGCGCAGGGTCTTCTCGGTCACGCCCAGCAGCTTGGCCAGACGGATGTCGGAGAAGCCTTTGCGCTTGAGCTTGTACATCGAGTCACGATCAATGCTCGACAGCGCCAGTGTCTTGATGCGCTCTTCGTCCTTGATCAGATCCTCGATCTGCACCAGGAACCATTCATCGATATTGGTCAGCTCGAAGATTTCCGCAACCGTCTTGCCAGCGCGGAAGGCATCAGCGATGTACCAGATACGGTCAGCGCTTGGCACAGTCAGCTCACGGCGCAGAGTGCTTTCTGCTTCCGGGTCAGCCAGATCGAGCTTTTCATCAAAGCCTGAGACGCCCACTTCCAGGCCTCGCAGGGCTTTCTGCAGGGACTCCTGGAAAGTACGACCGATGGCCATGACTTCGCCGACCGATTTCATCTGCGTGGTCAGGCGGGCGTCGGCTTTCGGGAATTTCTCGAAAGCAAAACGCGGGATCTTGGTCACAACATAGTCGATGGCCGGCTCGAACGAAGCCGGGGTACGCCCACCGGTGATGTCGTTCTGCAGCTCGTCGAGGGTGTAACCCACAGCCAGTTTGGCGGCGATCTTGGCGATCGGGAAACCGGTGGCCTTGGAGGCCAGCGCCGAGGAACGCGATACGCGCGGGTTCATCTCGATCACGACCATACGGCCGGTGTTCGGGCAAATGCCGAACTGCACGTTGGAGCCACCGGTTTCCACGCCGATCTCGCGCAGTACCGCCAGCGAGGCGTTACGCAGAATCTGGTATTCCTTGTCGGTCAGGGTTTGCGCCGGGGCCACAGTGATGGAGTCACCGGTGTGCACGCCCATTGGATCGAAGTTTTCGATGGCGCAGACGATGATGCAGTTGTCCTTCTTGTCGCGGACCACCTCCATCTCGTATTCCTTCCAGCCGATCAGCGACTCGTCGATCAGCAGTTCGCTGGTCGGCGACAGATCCAGGCCGCGGGCGCAGATTTCTTCGAACTCTTCACGGTTGTAGGCGATACCACCGCCGGTGCCACCCATAGTGAAGGACGGACGGATAATGCACGGGAAGCCAACCTTCTCCAGCACACCGTAAGCTTCTTCCATGTTGTGCGCGATGCCGGAAACCGGGCAGGCCAGGCCGATGTCTTTCATCGCTTTGTCGAAGCGCGAACGGTCTTCGGCCTTGTCGATGGTGTCGGCGTTGGCACCAATCATCTCGACACCGAATTTTTCCAAGATGCCGTGCTTTTCCAGGTCCAGGGCGCAGTTCAGCGCGGTCTGGCCACCCATGGTCGGCAGCAGCGCATCAGGGCGCTCCTTCTCGATGATCTTGGCCACAGTGGCCCACTTGATCGGCTCGATGTAGGTGGCGTCCGCCATGGCCGGGTCGGTCATGATAGTGGCCGGGTTGGAGTTGACCAGGATGACGCGGTAACCCTCTTCTTTCAGCGCTTTACACGCCTGGGCACCGGAATAGTCGAACTCGCAGGCCTGGCCGATAACAATCGGGCCAGCGCCGAGGATCAGGATACTTTTAATGTCTGTACGCTTTGGCATGTTCTCTCTCTCGAATCCTTGGGTCAGTCGGCTGGCTTAACGGCGCTTGGCCATGGCTTCGATAAAACGGTCGAACAGCGGCGCCACATCGGCTGGGCCGGGGCTCGCTTCGGGGTGACCCTGGAAGCTGAAGGCGTCCTTATCGGTCCGTTCGATCCCCTGCAGGGAACCGTCGAACAACGACTTGTGAATGGCGCGCACGTTGCTTGGCAGGCTGCTTTCATCCACGGCAAAACCGTGGTTCTGGCTGGTGATCATCACCACGCCGGTTTTCAGGTCCTGCACCGGATGGTTGGCACCGTGGTGGCCATGGCCCATTTTCAGGGTCTTGGCGCCGGAAGCCAGGGCCAAAAGCTGGTGACCGAGGCAGATGCCGAATACCGGGATATCGGTTTCCAGCACATCTTTGATCGCCTGAATCGCGTAATCGCAAGGCTCGGGATCGCCTGGGCCGTTGGACAGGAACACGCCATCGGGATTGAGTGCCAGCACATCGCCAGCAGGCGTCTGCGCCGGCACGACGGTCACACGGCAACCTCGCTCAACCAGCATGCGCAGGATGTTCAGCTTGACGCCATAGTCGTAGGCCACAACATGGTATGGCAGCTCGCTGGCCGGGATTTGCAGATGACTATCGTCTTTCAGGTTCCACACACTGGAGCGCCACTCGTAACGTTCGGTGCAGCTGACCACCTTGGCCAAATCCATGCCTTTCAGGCCAGGGAAGCTACGCGCCAATTCCAGGGCTTTTTCTTCAGTGGCGTCATCGCCGGCCAAAATGCAGCCATTCTGCGAGCCTTTCTCACGCAGAATGCGGGTCAGGCGACGGGTGTCGATACCAGCGATGGCGACGGTGCCGTTTTCCTTGAGGTATTCATCCAGCGGCTGCTTGTTGCGCCAGTTACTGGAGGTCAGCGGCAGGTCACGGATAATCAGGCCAGCGGCCCATACGCGGTTGGACTCGGCGTCTTCCGGCGTGGTGCCGGTATTGCCGATGTGCGGATAGGTCAGGGTGACAATCTGCTGGGCATAGGAAGGATCGGTAAGGATTTCCTGATAGCCGGTCATGGCGGTGTTAAAAACCACCTCTCCAATAGTTTGGCCATCGGCACCGATGGCCTCGCCGCGAAAAATACTGCCATCAGCAAGAGCCAAAATGGCAGGTTTAAGGGCTGGCTTACTCAAGAAAACCTCCGGAAATCAAAACGTGAAGCAAACGCAGATTGTAAAAAAGCGGGATGACGTATCGACCGTCACCCCGCTTTTTTATCTGATTCATTCTGCGCAACTTTAGTGGACACACTAAAGCAGAAAGCTTACAGGAAACTGCCTTTTGGGTCCACCGCCAGTTGCGACTCAGACCCAGGTAAAACACATTCCTGCGACAGAATGCCTCAGTTAAGCCCCAGAACGTCCTGCATGTCATACAGACCAGGCTGACGTTTTTGCAGCCACAACGCCGCACGCACTGCGCCTTTGGCGAAGGTCATGCGACTCGATGCCTTATGGGTGATTTCCACACGCTCGCCATCGGCAGCGAACAGCACAGTGTGATCACCGACCACATCACCGGCGCGCACCGTGGCAAAACCAATGGTTTCGCGCTCACGCGCACCGGTCTGGCCTTCACGACCATAGACAGCGACCTTCTGCAGATCGCGCCCCAGTGCATTGGCCACTACTTCACCCATACGCAAAGCGGTGCCGGACGGCGCATCGACCTTGTGGCGGTGATGGGCTTCGATGATTTCGATATCCACGTCATCACCGAGCACCCGCGCCGCAGTGTCGAGCAGCTTCAGGCATAGATTGACGCCGACACTGAAGTTGGCAGCAAACACGATGGAAATCTGCTTGCCGGCCTCGGCCAGCAGCTGCTTTTCCTCTGGGGAAAAACCGGTAGTGCCGATCACCATGGATTTACCGGCCTGGCGGCAGATTTCCAGGTTCTTCAGGGTGACCGATGGATGAGTAAAGTCGATCAGCACATCGAACTGATCAAGCACCGCATTCAGATCGCCGGACAGATTGACGCCAATCTTGCCCTGCGCCACCAGCTCACCGACATCCGCGCCAACCAGACTGCTGTCGGCACGATCAATCGCCGCACTCAGGCTTGCGCCATCGACCAGCTGCACGGCTTCGATCAGGGTCTTGCCCATGCGCCCGGCGGCGCCCATCACAGCAATACGTTGCATATCTATCAGCTCCAAGCTGTCGCCCCAGACTGCAGCAGCCGCTTAGCGACCGCGCAGCCTGTCAGCGGGATTTACAGGTCGCCAAAGAAGCGCTTAACACCTTCGAACCAGCCATTGGCCTTCGGCGAATGCGAGCTGTCGCCTTCCAGGGTTTTGCGGAACTCGTCGAGCAGTTCGCGCTGACGCTTGTCCAGGTTGACCGGGGTTTCCACCGCCACCTTGCACATCAGGTCCCCTGCACCGCCGCCACGCACTGGGGCAACACCCTTGCCACGCAGGCGGAACATCTTGCCGGTCTGCGTGCCTTCCGGGATCTTCAGCTTGACCCGACCATCCAGGGTCGGCACTTCCAACTCACCGCCCAGGGCCGCATCGGCAAAGCTGATCGGTACTTCGCAGTACAGGTGCTTGCCGTCGCGCTGGAAGATCGCGTGCTCACGCACATTCACCACCACGTACAGGTCGCCCGCTGGGCCACCCATGGCACCCGCCTCGCCTTCGCCAGATAGACGAATGCGGTCGCCGGTATCGACGCCAGCCGGCACTTTCACCGACAGGGTTTTGTGCTCTTCCACCCGGCCATGGCCGTGGCAAGAACCGCACGGGTCAGTGATCATCTTGCCGCTGCCATGGCAGCGCGGGCAGGTCTGCTGCACCGAGAAGAAGCCTTGTTGCATGCGCACCTGACCAATACCGCCACAGGTGGTACAGGTCACCGGCGTGGTGCCCTTCTTCGCGCCTGAGCCATCGCAAGGCTTGCAATTGACCAGCGTCGGTACGCGAATGGTCACCGTAGTGCCACGCACCGCTTCTTCCAGGTCCAGCTCCAGGGTGTAGCGCAAGTCACTGCCGCGCTGTGCACCGCCACGTTGACCACCACGACCACCGCCACCGAAGAAATCGCTGAATACATCACCGAAGATATCGGAGAAGTTCGCCCCGCCCGGGCCGCCACCGCCGCCACCCATTTGCGGGTCGACACCGGCATGACCGTACTGATCGTAAGCCGAACGCTTGGCCGCATCGGAGAGCACTTCATAAGCCTCGTTGGCTTCTTTGAACTTCTCTTCGGCGGCTTTATCGTCCGGGTTACGGTCGGGGTGATACTTCATGGCCAGACGGCGGTAGGCTTTTTTCAGCTCCGCTTCGCTGGCACCGCGCTCGACACCGAGCACCTCGTAAAAATCGCGTTTAGCCATAAGTCTTCAACACCTTTAAATCGTCTACTCCAGACACGCCAACGCGGGAGCAAGCTCCCGCGCGGCGGATCATGCCGAACGCAACTCGCGTCGCGCCCGGCCAGAGCGGCATAAGCTTGCGCCTATTTATTTGTTGTCTTTGACCTCTTCGAACTCAGCGTCGACCACGTCGTCGCCTGCGTCCTTGGCTTGTTCAGCATCCTGGGCTTGCGCGCCTGGTTGCGGCTGTTCGGCGTACATCTTCTGCGCAAGTGGCGCGGTCACTTCGGACAGCGCGGTCATCTTGGCGTCGATATCGGCCTTGTCGTCACCCTTGATCGCCACTTCCAGCGCGCTCAATGCGGTTTCGATAGCAGTCTTCTCGTCGGCAGTAGCCTTGTCGCCAGCCTCGGTGATCATCTTGCGGGTGGCGTGCACCAGCTGATCACCCTGGTTGCGCGCGGTAGCCAGCTCTTCGAACTTGCGGTCTTCCTCAGCATTAGCCTCGGCGTCACGCACCATCTGCTGAATTTCTTCTTCAGACAGACCGGAGTTGGCCTTGATCACAATCGACTGAGTCTTGCCAGTCGCCTTGTCTTTCGCGCCGACGTGCAGGATACCGTTGGCGTCGATATCGAAGGTTACTTCGATCTGCGGTACGCCACGCGGAGCCGGTGGAATCTCGGCCAGGTCGAATTTGCCCAGCGACTTGTTACCGCTGGCTTGCTTGCGCTCGCCCTGCAGCACGTGAATGGTCACGGCGCCCTGGTTGTCATCGGCGGTCGAGAACACTTGCGATTTCTTGGTCGGAATCGTGGTGTTTTTCTCGATCAGCGCAGTCATCACGCCACCCATGGTTTCGATACCCAGAGTCAGCGGGCTGACGTCGAGCAGCAGCACGTCCTTGACGTCGCCAGCCAGTACCGCACCCTGGATCGCAGCACCCATGGCCACAGCTTCGTCCGGGTTGACGTCTTTACGCGCTTCTTTACCGAAGAAATCGGTCACCAGCTTCTGCACCAAAGGCATGCGGGTCTGCCCGCCGACCAGGATCACGTCGTTGATCGCACCGATGTCGATACCGGCGTCTTTCAGCGCGATACGGCACGGCTCAATGGTGCGCTGCACCAGGTCTTCAACCAGCGATTCCAGCTTGGCGCGGGAAATCTTCACGTTCAGGTGCTTAGGACCGGTGGCGTCTGCAGTGATGTACGGCAGGTTCACGTCGGTCGACTGGCTCGAGGACAGTTCGATCTTGGCTTTCTCAGCGGCTTCTTTCAGGCGCTGCATGGCCAGCGGGTCACCCTTGAGGTTCATGCCGCTTTCTTTCTTGAATTCGTCAACGAGGTAGTCGATCAAGCGAATGTCGAAGTCTTCACCACCGAGGAAGGTGTCACCGTTGGTGGCCAACACTTCAAACTGGTGCTCGCCGTCAACTTCAGCAATTTCGATCACGGATACGTCGAAAGTACCGCCACCCAGGTCATAGACGATCACGGTGTGATCGCCCTTGGCCTTGTCCATACCGTACGCCAGAGCAGCTGCGGTAGGCTCGTTGATGATGCGCTTTACATCCAGACCAGCAATACGGCCGGCGTCTTTGGTGGCCTGACGCTGGCTGTCGTTGAAGTAGGCCGGCACGGTGATCACCGCTTCGGTCACTGGCTCGCCGAGGTAGTCTTCGGCGGTTTTCTTCATTTTCTTCAGGATTTCAGCCGAGATTTGCGGCGGAGCCATCTTCTGGCCGTTCACTTCAACCCAGGCGTCACCGTTGTCCGCCTTGGCGATCTTGTACGGCACCATCTGGATGTCTTTCTGCACGACGTCTTCTTCGAAACGACGGCCGATCAGACGCTTTACCGCATACAGGGTGTTATGCGGATTGGTCACGGCCTGACGCTTGGCCGACTGGCCGACGAGGATTTCACCGTCGTTGGCATACGCGATGATCGACGGCGTAGTACGCGCGCCTTCAGCGTTTTCGATAACTTTAGCAACACCGTTTTCCAGAACCGAGACGCACGAGTTGGTGGTCCCCAGGTCGATACCAATAATTTTGCCCATCTTCACTCTCCCGAAACTTTGATAATCCCGCCGCTGATCGTTGCCAGCGGCGGTAGCACTAAAACGCTTGACTGTTTAATGGGGGCAGCTCGGCGAATTTCAAGCCTGCTCATCGATCGATGGCGGCGCTTCTACCGGCGCCTTGCTGACCACCACCATGGCGGGGCGCAGCAGACGACCATTGAGCATGTAGCCCTTCTGGAACACCTTGAGCACGCTGTTTGGCTCGACACTGGTGCTTTCCTGCATCGCCATCGCCTGATGGTGTTCGGCGTTGAACGGTGCACCATGCGGATCAATGGCTTCCAACTGGTGACGCTTGAGGGTGTCGCCGAACAGTTTGAGCGTCAGTTCCATGCCCTCACGTACTGCCTTGATCGCCTCATCATCAGGACTCGACAGTTCAAGACCGCGCTCCAGACTATCCACCACCGGCAACAGGTCGTTGGCGAATTTCTCCAGAGCGAATTTGTGCGCCTTCTCTACATCCTGCTCGGCGCGGCGGCGCACATTCTGCAGATCGGCAGCCATGCGCAGCGACTGATCCTGCGCAGTAGCCAGTTGCTCTTCCAGCGCTTGCACGCGGGCAACCAGGTCATCACCCGCAGCCGCTTCGGCAGCTGTTTGTACATCGGGGTTCTGCGTATCCAGGGTCTGTTCGTCAGCCATGCGTCTCTCCTCTTATAAATCCGACGCGAGCCTCAACTCACGTACCTGACCGCTATATGGGGTCAAAAAATGTGGTTTCAAGGACTGCAGACGGATTGTCAGCTCACAAAAAAACACTGTATAAATAACCAGACATGAACTTGGGAGGCCTCGCCATGCTGGTGCACCTGTCCGTACACAACTACGCCATCGTTGAACACCTTGATCTAGAGCTGGACGCCGGCATGAGCGTGATCAGCGGCGAAACCGGTGCCGGCAAGTCGATCATGCTCGACGCCCTCGGCCTGACCCTGGGTGATCGCGCCGACAGCGGCGTGGTGCGCCCCGGTGCGGACAAGGCGGACATCCTCGCCAGTTTCGACCTGCATGACATCCCCGAAGCCCGCGCCTGGCTGGCCGAGCGTGATCTGGACAATGACGGCCCGTGCATCCTGCGCCGGGTGATCACCACCGAAGGCCGCTCGCGCGGCTATATCAATGGCTCACCCTGCCCGCAAGGCGATCTCAAGGCTCTGGGCGAGCTGCTGATCGACATCCACAGCCAGCACGAGCACCAATCCCTGCTCAAACCCGACACCCACCGCCGCCTGCTCGACGAATACGCCGGCAGCCAGGAGCTGGCGCGCCAGGTGCAGCTCGCCGCACAGCGCTGGAAGCAGACCAAAAATGAGCTGGAGCGGGTTTCCAGCATCGGCGACGAACAGCGCGCACGTCATCAGCTGCTCAGCTACCAGCTTGAGGAGCTGGATAATCTGGCCTTGGGTGAGGACGAGCTAGAACAACTGGAGCAGGAACATAAAAACCTGACCAACGCGGAAAGCCTACTCAGCGCCTGTCGCCTGGTGATTGAACAATGCAGCGAGAATGACGCCGGCAACGTGCTGTCCGCCCTGACCAGCAGCCTTAATCGCCTCGGCGCTTTTCAGGGTCAGCCCGGCGCACTCAGCGAAGCCACCAACCTGCTGGCCAGCGCACAGATCCAGGTAGAAGAAGCCGTCGGCGAGCTGAACCGCTTTCTCGACCACTTCGACGCCGACCCCGAGCGCCTGCAGCAAATGGAAGAACGCCTGGACGCGATCTACACCCTGGCGCGCAAGCACCGCATCCAGCCAACCGAGCTGAGCGCCATGCAGCAACAGCTATTCGAAGAACTGGAAAGCCTTAACGCCGATGACCAGGCCGCCGAACGCCTGAGCGACGAACTGGCCGCTTTCGAACGGCATTACCAGGAAAAAGCAGCGGAACTCAGCACCCTGCGCAACAACGCCGCCAGCCAGCTGGCCAGCGCGGTCGAGCAGGAAATGCAGACCCTCGGCATGCCTGGTGGGCGTTTCAACATCAAGCTGACCGTCAATAGCAACAGCGAGCCTCACCCCAATGGCCTGGAGCAGCTGGAGTTTCTGGTCAGCGCCAACCCGGGCCAGCCCCTGAAGGCTCTGGCCAAGGTCGCCTCAGGCGGCGAGCTGTCGCGCATCAGCCTGGCGATTCAGGTAATCACCGCGCAAACCTCGCGGGTGCCAACCCTGGTATTCGATGAAGTCGACGTCGGCATCGGCGGCCCCACCGCCGAAGTGGTCGGACAGCTACTGCGCCGCCTCGGTGAACGCGGCCAGGTACTCACCGTCACCCACCTGCCGCAAGTTGCCGCGCAAGGCCATCAGCACCTGTTCGTGCACAAAGTGCGCGAAAGCGATGCCACCCGCACCGCGGTGAGCAAACTCAGCCCTGCGCAACGGGTCGAGGAAATTGCACGCATGCTCGGCGGCGTTGACCTCACCGAAGAATCCCTGGCACATGCCCGGCAGATGGTCGGCAGCGCCCAGGCCTGATTGAGCAGGCCCTAGAAAGCACAAAGGCGACCCTAGGGTCGCCTTTGTTATGCCTGCATCAATCAGGTTTTCTTGCGCACATACAGCACAAGATTGTGATCGACCAACTCGAAACCGTGCTCTTTTACGATTTCTTTCTGACGTTTTTCGATCTCGGCATCGAAAAACTCGATCACGTCACCGGAATCGACACAGACCATATGGTCGTGATGGCCGCTGTCCGCCAATTCGAAGACCGCATGACCGCCATCGAAGTTATGACGAACCACCAGACCTGCTGCTTCAAACTGGGTCAGCACGCGGTACACAGTCGCCAAACCTACGTCGTCACCCGCCTCCATCAGTGCCTTGTAGACGTCTTCAGCACTCATGTGGCGCTGACCGGCGTGGTCGAGCATTTGCAGTATCTTGACCCGTGGCAGGGTCACTTTCAGGCCAGCCTTGCGTAGTTCGCTATTTTCAACCATGGTCTGCTTTCTCACGGAAGCGGCTTCGCAGCTTCCTTTATTGCGGGTATGATCCGGGGTTATATTGCCCAGCCAAGATAGTGGAAGTCGCCCACCGATGCAAAAAACCAAACTCCTGCTGACCAGCCTCACCCTTACGGGGCTACTCGCACTCGCCGGTTGTTCATTCCCCGGGGTTTATAAAATCGACATCCAACAGGGCAATGTCGTCACGCAGGACATGATAGACCAGTTGCGGCCGGGAATGACCCGCAAGCAAGTGCGGTTTATCATGGGCAACCCCCTGCTCACTGACACCTTCCACGCCAATCGTTGGGACTACCTGTACAGCATCCAGCCTGGCGGCGGCCAGCGCCTGCAGGAGCGTGTAAGCGTTAACTTCAATGCCGACGACCAACTGGTTGGCTTGTCAGGCGACTTTATGCCGGGCGTCAGCCGCGACCAGGCCATTCTGGGTGAAGACAGCGGCGTAACCACTCCGCAAACCACTCAGCAGCCGCAAGTTGAAGAGAAGCCTGCGCCAGGCTCGCTGCTTGAACAGATTCAGCGCGAAGTGGACGACGTGAAAGTCGTGCCAGTGCCGACTCCAGAACCTCTGGAAAGCACCCCGCAGTAATATTTGCTGATAAAAAAGCCCGGGCATGTCCGGGCTTTTTTATGCCTGTATCTCTGCAAATCACACGTTCCGCACTTACTGCCCAGCTTCCTCGGCCTTGGCTTGCGCTGCTTTGGCAGCACGCTGCTTGCGCACTTCTTTCGGGTCAGCGATCAACGGCCGGTAAATCTCCACCCGCTCACCCTCTTCCAGCACACGCTCATCGGGCTTGCTCACCGCCTTGCCAAATATCCCCAACGGGCTGTTGTGCAGATCCAGATCGGGAAAATGCGCCTGCATTCCGGACTGCACCGCTGCCTGACGCACCGTAGTGCCATAAGGCAAACTCAGGCGCAGCAGCTTCTGCTTATCGGCCAAGGCATAGACCACTTCGACCACGATATTTGGTTTATCCATAGAGTTGTTTGGCCCTTTGGCAGAATGCATCGACCAGGGTATTGGTGGCCTGATTGAACAGCGGCCCGAGGGTCGCCCGCACCAGCGGCCCCGCATAGTCGAAAGTCAGATCGAGGCTGATCTTGCAGGCCTTGTCACCCAGCGCCTTGAACTCCCAATGCCCATACAGCTGGGTAAACGGTCCCTCGACCAAAGTCAGCTTGATCAGCTCGCCCGGCACCAGCGTGTTGGCCGTGACAAAACGCTGGCTCAAGCCGCCTTTAGCCACCGCAAGGCTGGCGCGCATATGCGTGTCGCTGACCTCAAGCACTTCACTGGCAGAACACCAGGGCAAAAACTGCGGGTAACTGGCCACATCATTGACCAGATCAAACAGCGCCCGCGCGGGATAAGGCAACAGCGCCGAACGCTGAATATGAGTACTCATAACGCAACCACTTGGCTAAACAGGATGCAGGCGATCATTTGCTCAGCTCTGCGACAAACACAATCAGCACACCAATTGGCGCGACCACACGAATCAACCAGTACACCACGTTGAACAGCAGCGGGCTTTTCATCGCCAGCTCTTCGCGCACAGCTTTACGCTTGAGTACCCAGCCGGCGAAGATGGCGAACGCCAGGCCGCCGAACGGCAACAGAATGCGACTGGTCAGGTAATCGATGGTGTCGAAGAAATTCCGCCCACCTTCGGCGCCCCATTGGAACAGGTGGAAACCATCCTCGCCAAAGACAAAGAACTTCGCTTCAGCCCCCAGGTTAAAGGACAGCACCGTACCCATGCCGACCACCCAGCAGAGGAACGCCAGCACGCTGGTCACCAGTACCCGGCCGCGCTTGGTGCGCTCGACCAGATAGGCCACCGCCGGCTCCAGCATGGAGATCGACGAGGTCCAGGCAGCGATCAGCACAAGGATAAAGAACAACGTGCCCATCACCTGGCCAAAGGCGATATTGCCGAACGCCACCGGCAGGGTAACAAACATCAGCCCTGGCCCTGCGCCAGGCTCCAGACCACCGGCGAAGACGATGGGGAACAGAGCCATACCAGCAGTGAGAGCTACCAGGGTGTCGAGAATACCGACGGTGAGAATGGTGCCGCCAATCGAGGCGTTCTTCGGCATATACGAGCCGTAAACCATGATCGCGCCCACACCGACGCTCAGGGTAAAGAAGGCATGCCCCATGGCTGCCAGCACACCATCAAGCACGCGATCCGGCTGGAAATCGAAGAGAAAGTGAAAGCCCTGCATAAAGTGTCCGGTGGTCATGCTGTAACCCAGCAGCACCAGCAGCAGCACGAACAGCAGCGGCATCATGATCCGCAGGCTGCGCTCAAGCCCGGCCACCACGCCACGGGCGATAACAAAGCCGGTCAGCAACATAAACAGCGTATGCCACAGGGTCAGCCGCCATGGATCAGCCGTCAGCGCACCAAACGCCGCACCGGCGCCCTCGGCGCTGACGCCGGCAAATTGCCCGCCGCCCATGCTGAGGATGTAGTCCAGCGACCAGCCGGCCACCACGCTGTAGAACGACAGAATCAGCAGAGCGGCAACCATCCCCACCAGCGCCGCCCATGACCATTTCGGCGAAGCACCCGACTCGATAGCCAGGGTCTTGAGAGTATTCACCGGGCTCTGCCGGCCGCGCCGACCGATCAGGGTTTCGGCGAGCATGATCGGCAAGCCGACCATAAAGATGCACACCAGGTACATCATCACGAAAGCCCCACCGCCGTACATGCCGGTCATATAGGGGAACTTCCAGATATTGCCCAAGCCAACAGCCGAACCAGTCGCAGCCAGAATAAACACCCAACGGCTGGCCCAGGCGCCGTGTATCGAAACCTTATCGTTCGCCATGCTCGGCTAGCCTGCTCTATTGAAAAAAGATCGCGCATTGTCGGGGATTCGCCAGGGCGGCTCAAGCACAGCCGACACCGCGCAGTGCCTAGCCGCCAAGCAGAGCCGATTTTGCCCTGCCGTACACATAGCGCCCGCGCCAGTGACTCCCTATAATGCGCGCCCTATGGCTAAACAAAAGAAACACCCGCAAGGCACCATCGCGCAAAACAAGAAGGCGATGCACGACTACTTCGTCGAATCCAGGTTCGAGGCAGGCTTGGTCCTGGCCGGCTGGGAAGTGAAAAGTCTGCGCGCCGGCAAGGCCCAGTTGGTCGACAGCTACGTGCTGTTGAAGAACGACGAAGCCTGGCTGATGGGCTGCCACATAACCCCACTGACTGCGGCCAGCACCCATGTGATCGCTGACCCGACGCGCACCCGCAAGCTGCTGCTGAATAAACGTGAACTGGACAAGCTATTCGGTGCCGTGCAGCAAAAAGGCTACGCCTGCGTGGCGATGTCGATTTACTGGAAGGCGCATCTGATCAAGTGCGAAATTGCCCTGGCCAAGGGCAAAAAGGACTTCGACAAGCGCCACACCGAGAAAGAACGCGACGCCGACCGCGAAGTGCAGCGCGCCATGCGCAGCAAAGGCAAAGACGAGTAAATCGACTCTGCCCTAACGAAAACGGCCCGCAATGCGGGGCGTTTTCGTTGCAGCTCTGGATTTAACGCAACTCGCTGAACGCCAGCTTAACGCCCAAGCCCACCAGCACCGCCCCCATCAGCCGATCAAACCAGTGGCCCATCCGGGCAAAGCTGGCACGCACGCGCTGATGACTGAACAGTTGGGCAACCATGCAGAACCACAGCGCCGTGGCCACCGCCAGATAAACCCCATAGCCCGCCTGTACCGGCAGCGGCGTATGCGGGTTGATCACCACGGTAAACAGCGACAGGAAGAACAGCGTGGCCTTGGGGTTAAGGCCATTGGTCACAAAACCGGCAACAAAGGCGGCACGCGGCGAGCGCTCACCTTCATCCAGGCTCAACTCGGCATCGCTCGGGCTGGCCGGTTTGGCGCGCAATGCCCGAATGCCGATATACAGCAGGTAAGCCGCCGCCAGCCATTTCAGGGCGTTAAACAGCACAATCGACTGCGACACGATCAAGCCGATACCCAGCAGCGAATAGGCCACATGGATAAAAATCCCGCAGCCCACGCCAATCGCACTGAAGATGCCGGCACGCCGCCCGTGCGCCACACTCTCGCGCACCACAATCGCGAAATCCGGGCCAGGGCTGGCCACAGCCAGCAGGTGGATCAGGGCCACAGCTAAAAACTCGGTCCAGTACATGGGGCGGCTCCGCGACGTCGAAATGATTCTGTTAGGCTCGCCACCTTACTCCCCGCTCAAACCTGCAGGATAGATACAGCTGATGAGTAACAGTCACCGCGCCGCCTTTCTCGACCACAGCTCACTCGACCTGGGCGACCTCGACCTGTCCAGCCTGAGCGCCTGCTTTGCCGACCTGCAGTTGTACCCGCACAGCACCCAGGTGCAAACCATCGAACGCCTGCAGGGCGTGCAGGTGGCGATCAGCAACAAGGTGCCGCTGAATGCCGAGGTGTTCGCCGCCTGCCCGGAGCTGAAGCTGGTACTGGTGGCCGCTACCGGGACCAACCCGATTGATCTCAGCGCCGCCCGCGCCCACGGCGTGATCGTCAGCAACTGCCAGGGTTACGGCACGCCTTCGGTGGCACAACACACCCTGATGTTGCTTCTTGCCCTGGCCACACGCCTACCCGATTACCAGCGCGACGTTCGCGCCGGACACTGGCAGCAGGCGCAGCAGTTCTGCCTGCTTGATCACCCGATCGTCGAGCTGCACGGCAAAACCCTTGGTCTGCTTGGCCATGGTGAGCTGGGCGGTGCAGTCGCCAAACTGGCCGAAGCCTTCGGCATGCGCGTGCTGCTCGGCCAACTGCCAGGCCGCCCTGCACGTGAAAACCGCCTGTCACTGGATGAGCTACTGCCTCAGGTCGATGCACTGACCCTGCACTGCCCGCTGAACAGCGACACCCTGAACCTGATCGACGCCCGCGAACTCAGCCTGATGAAGCCCACCGCCTTTCTGATCAATACTGCCCGCGGCGGCCTGATCAATGAACAAGCCCTGGCTGACGCACTGCGTGCCGGCCACCTGGGCGGCGCGGCGACCGATGTACTGACTCAGGAGCCGCCGAGAAACGGCAATCCCTTGCTCGCCGACGATATTCCAAGGCTGATCATCACCCCGCACAGCGCCTGGGGCAGCCGCGAAGCGCGACAACGTATCGTCGGCCAACTGAGTGAAAACGCTCTGGCCTTCTTCAACGGCACGCCTATGCGCGTTGTCAGCTAAGCTACGCGACTTTTTTCAAGGAGCGCTTATGGACCCGCGAAGCGAAGTACTGCTACGCCAGGCTGATCTATTCAACGGCCCGCTGCTGCTTGCCGGTTTACCAGCAGATGATCTGCTTGGCCAACTCCCTGAAGCCCACGGCTGGAGCTGGCATGCCGGCGAGCACGCACTGCTGGACGCCCGCTTCAGCACTCGCTGTCACTTTGGCACTCAACCTGGAGAACGCGACTTCCAGGCAGCCGTGCTGTTTCTGCCGAAGTCCCGCGAGCTCACCGAATACCTGCTCAATGCCCTGGCGGCGCGCCTGAATGGCCGCGAACTGTTTCTGGTCGGTGAAAAACGTGCCGGCATTGAGCGCGCCGCCAAGCAGCTGGCGAACTTCGGTCAAACACGCAAGCTCGACAGCGCGCGGCACTGCCAGCTCTGGCAAGTACGGGTTGAGTACGCACCCGCCGCGCCGGATCTACACAGCCTGGCACAACGCTACGAACTGGCCCTGACCGACGGACCGCTGCAGGTGCTTAGCCTGCCGGGCGTATTCAGCCATGGTCGCCTGGACGTAGGCAGTGCGCTACTGCTCGAACACCTCGATGGCCTGCCAAGCGGGCATATCCTGGATTTCGGCTGTGGAGCCGGCGTACTCGGCGCGGCGCTGAAGCGCCGCTATCCGGACAGCCAGATCACCCTACTGGATGTCGATGCGTTTGCCGTCGAAAGCAGCCGCCTGACCCTGGCCACAAATGGTCTTGAAGCCAATGTCATCAATGGTGATGGTATCGATGCCGCTCCCACGGGATTGAGTGCAATCCTCAGCAACCCGCCCTTTCACCAAGGCGTGCACACCCACTACCAGGCCACCGAGCATCTGCTACAGCAGGCCAGCCAGCACCTGGCCAGCAAAGGCGAATTGCGCCTGGTCGCCAACAGCTTTCTCAAATACCCACCGCTGATCGAGCAACACCTAGGCCCCTGCAAGACCCTGGCCGACGCCAAGGGCTTTCGCATCTACCGCGCCAGCAAAAGCTAAACGGGGCTTGCCCTATCACGGATGCGCGGGCAGAATGCGCGCGTCCTAGGGGAGTAGTCTCCCGCGAGCGCCAGCTCGCCCGGCACGCGTCAACATACTTGCTCAGCAGAGCATGGCGCGTGCGACCCAAGGCCCACTCAGAGGGGCCGGCGGTTTGACAAGACCTATGACACGCACACCTTACCCGGGGCGGGAAGGCTGTACGTGTCATAGCCGTGTCGACCCGCCCCTTTAGGAAAGCCTGATGCTCGAATCCCTGTTTGTCCCCACCTTTATCGTTGCCTTGGCCGAAATCGGCGACAAGACGCAGCTGCTCGCACTGCTGCTGGCCGCGCGTTTTCGCAAACCCTGGCCGATCATCTGGGGCATTGTGGTCGCCACCCTGGCCAATCATTTCGCCGCAGGCGCCATCGGCAACTGGGTTGCCAGCTTCTTCTCCCCCACCACGCTTAGCTGGATTCTTGCCGCCAGCTTTGTTGCCGTAGCGCTGTGGACGCTGATCCCGGACAAGCTGGATGACGATGAAGACTCCAAGCTCAAGCGTTACGGCCCATTCCTGACCACCCTGATTGCCTTTTTTCTCGCGGAGATGGGCGACAAGACCCAGATCGCCACGGTGATGCTGGCCGCGCAATATCCGCACTTCATTCTGGTGGTCATCGGCACCACACTGGGCATGCTGATCGCCAACGTGCCGGTAGTTCTGGCGGGCAACTTTGCCGCCGAACGCCTGCCACTGACCCTGATTCGCCGCTTGGCCGCCTGCGCCTTTGCAGCGCTGGCCGCCTATGCGGGGTATCAAGCACTGAAGTTCAGCGGGCTAATTTGACATCAAGTTGACGCCAGGGCTCTGGCGTTTCGGCCAATACCCCAGTTTCCAGACGGCTGCTACAGTGCGCAACATCCTGCCCACTCAGCCGTCAGGGAGACACTTATGTCACTGGATGATCGGAAAAGACTGGTACGCCATCATATCGACCTGTCGTGGAACAAAGGCCGTACCGCGCTAGCAGAACAACTGCACAGCAAAGACTTTCTCTACAAGAGTTCGTTTATCGGCCGACCACTGACCAGTCCCGCCTTTGCCCAGATGGTGCAGGACATCCGCCATGCCATGCCGGATCTGCAGGTGGTGATCGAGGAATGCATCGCCGAGGGCAACAAAGTCGTTACCTGGAGCACCCTGATCGGCACCATCCAGAAACCTGCACTCGGCTACCCGCCCAGCGACAAAGTGCTGAGCATTTCAGCCATGGCCTTCTGGACCATCACCCCGAGCAATGAGATTCAGGAAATCTGCACCATGTTCGACATGGAAAGCTTCCGCTCACAACTGGGCCTGGCCACCCAACCCTTTGCCGCCAAGGCATTACCCTGAACAAATAACACCCAATAAAAAGCCCCCAATCGGGGGCTTTTTATTTACCGCGTTTTAGCGCGCTTGCTCATACAACGGCATCACCTTGGGAATCGCTGCCTGCAGAGAAGCGATTCGGCTGCTCGACGAGGGGTGCGTGCTCATGAACTCAGGCGGAGCACCTTCGCTGGCTGCGGCCATTTTCTGCCACAGACTGACCGCAGCATTGGGGTTGTAGCCACCACGGGCTGCCAGTTCCAGGCCGATCAGATCGGCTTCGTTCTCATTGCCGCGACTGTTTGGCAGCATCATGCCGTACTGCACGGCCGCATCGGCCAAGGCCAAACTGTCGGAGCCCAGACCGAGCAAGGCACCTGCACCCTGTTTGGCCATCTCGACACCATAGGCCTTGGACATCGCCTCACGGCTGTGCTCGCGCAGGGCGTGGGCCATCTCGTGGCCCATGATTGCGGCGATCTCATCGTCGGTGAGTTTGAGCTTCTCGATAATACCGCTATAGAAAATGATCTTGCCGCCTGGGCCGCAGTTGGCGTTCAGCTCAGGGCTCTTGATCAGGTTGACCTCCCATTGCCACTGCGCCGCATCCGGACGGAACAACGGAGCATGCTTGATCAAGCGATCGGCAATGGTGCGCAGGCGTTTGGCGTTATTGCTGGTTTTATCCAACACGCCCTTGCTGGACGCCTCGCCGAGGGTCTGCTGGTAAGACTGCGCATACATCTGATTGACCTCTTGGGTCGAGAGCATGCTGAACATATATTGCTTGCGCTCAACACCTACGGCGCCGCCACTGGTGGTGTTCACAGCCTGGCAAGCCGTCAGCAGGCTGCAGAGCGCCAGACTGGCCAGACGAAATGGGGTATTCATGTCAGTTCTCCTTCACGACAGGGACCGTATGCTAGGCCGTGCACCAGGGCAAAACAACCCGCACGACTTGCACTATGGCCCCTCAGGCTCTTTGCTAGATACAGCGGCGAGCTAATGCTTTGAAGCTACGCTGCCGATAAGCTAGGGACAGGCGCAACTGACACGTTGAGGAGTCCCTATGCGATTCAAGTCGATCCAGTCCTCCGTAGCACTTATGGCGGGGGCCAGCATCCTGGCAGTAGTCGTCGCCCTGGTGCTCTACGCCCTATTCGCAGGAGCGCGCACCCAGACCCAAGTGCAAGAACGCACTCAAGGCCTATTAGAGGATGTGATCGACCAACGCCTCAACGCTCTGGCCAAAGCTCAGGTCGGCCAGCTGCAGCGCCAGTTTGAACACCCTATGACCGTCGCCAAATCCCTCGCCACCCTCAACAGCCAGATGGGCAGCACAGATGGCAGCGCCGGTATCAGCCTGACCCGAGAAGAGTTGAGCAATCTGGTCGGTGTTTACCTCAAGGCTAACCCGGAATTACTTGACCTCTACATCGGCTGGGAGCCCAACGCTTTCGACCAGGACGACGACCTTTACGTTAATCAGAAGGAAAGCGGCTACGACCATACCGGTCGCTTTATGCCGTGGTGGTACCGGGATGGCGACCAACTGAAGCTCGACGCCCTGACTGTGGAGCAGATGGAAAGCGAGGAAGTTCAACCCACCGGCGTGCGCACCGGCGAGTATTACCTGTGCCCTAAGGAAACCGGCAAGCCCTGCGTGATTGACCCGGCCTCCTACGACTTTGGCGGCAAGCAGGTACTGGTCGCCGCCTTCAACGCGCCGATCATGGTCAATGGCCAGTTCCGCGGCATTGCCGGCAATGATCTGGCCTTGGACTTTATTCAAGAACTGCTCACAACTGCCAAAGCCGAGCTGTATGACGGCGCAGGGGAACTGGCCCTGATTGCCTCCAACGGCACCCTGATCGCCGCCACTCAGGACGCAGCATTGATTGGCCAGCCGGCGAGCGAGGCCATTGATGTCGAGCTGCTGAGTCAGCTCAAGCAGAGCAGCAACGACCAGACGATCAACAAACTCGACGAAGAGCGCCAACTA
This sequence comes from Pseudomonas sp. SG20056, assembly GCF_031764535.1. Classification (NCBI taxonomy): domain Bacteria; kingdom Pseudomonadati; phylum Pseudomonadota; class Gammaproteobacteria; order Pseudomonadales; family Pseudomonadaceae; genus Pseudomonas; species Pseudomonas sp. SG20056. Next base: position 1,039,593 of record NZ_CP134499.1, on the reverse strand, counting down.
CTCCAGCTGCTGCTGCCGTTCCAGGTTGCCGGTACATCAACACGCTGGACCCTGGCCATCGTACTGCCGACCAGTGCGGTATTCGCAGACCTGAATGAGCTGCAAACCGGACTTACTGAGCAAGCCGAGGCTGACACCCTGGGTATGGCTCTGGTGGGCCTACTGGTGGCCGGCATTGGCATGCTGGTGATCTGGTTTGTCGGCTACGGTATCGCCCGCCCGCTGCGGCAGATGGTGACCATGCTCGACGATATCGCCCAGGGCGACGGCGACTTGACCTGCCGCCTGGAAGTAAACCGCAGTGATGAACTGGGTGATATTGCCAAGGGCTTCAATACCTTCCTCGGCAAGCTGCAAAGCATGATTACCCAGGTGGTCAGCTCGGTACAGAAAGTCAGTGACTCCTCCGAACACACCGCCGACATCGCCATCCGCACCAACACCGGCGTGCAGAAGCAGCTGGCGGAGATCGAACTGGTCGCCACTGCCGTGCATGAAATGACCGCCACCGCCCAGGACGTGGCGCGCAACGCCACCCATGCGGCCGAAGCAGCCAATCACGCGGACCGCGCCGCCAATCAGGGCAAGCAGACAGTGCAACACACGGCCGACGCAATTGCCGCCCTGGCGCAGGAAATCGGCCGCGCAGTCACTGTGGTGCAAACGCTGGCCAAGGACAGCGAGAACATCACCGCCATCCTGGTGGCTATCCGCGGGATTGCCGAGCAAACCAACCTGCTCGCACTCAACGCGGCCATCGAGGCGGCCCGCGCGGGCGAACAAGGTCGTGGCTTTGCCGTGGTGGCCGACGAGGTGCGCAACCTGGCGCAGAAAACCCAGAAGGCTACCGAAGAAATCCAGACCATGATCCAGCAACTGCAACAGGGCACCCGCGATGTGGTCACGGTCATGGAAGACAGCCAGAGCAAGACCGAAATCAGCGTGCAACAAGCCAGTCAGGCCGCCGAAGCGCTGGAATCGATCACCCAGGCGGTCTCGGTGATCAACGACATGAACACGCAGATCGCCAGCGCCGCCGAGGAACAGAGCGCGGTGGCCGAAGACATCAACCGCAACGTCACCAATATCGGCCAGGTGGCCAATGAAGTGGCCGGCGGTGCCGACGAGGCCAGCCAGGCCAGTGCAGAGCTGACCAAGCTGGCCGAACAGCAACGCCGCCTGATCAACCAGTTCAAAGTCTGATCTAGCTGCAACAAAAAGGGCGGACTGCCATGCAGTCCGCCCTTTTTTGCGCCCTGATAATGGCCTAGGCCGGCGTCAGGCACTCAGGCGCATCGAGCTTGGGATCATTGATCAGATTCGCCAGCACCCGCTCGCGCAGCGCCGGTTGCGCACTCGCCAATAAAGCCTGCAAATCGGCCATCGGGGTATCGGCAGCCAACCAGGCGGCCTGCCCGGCGTCATCGAGGATCAGTGGCCGCCGCTGACTGGCCGCCGCCTGAGTCACCACTGCCGCGCTCAGGTAGACGCAACCTTCAACCGGATAGGCTTCCCACAAAGCAGCGAAATACAACGGTGTGCTCTCGCCAGTGAGCCAGTACGGACGCTTGCGCGCCGTGCCGCGCCACTCGTAAAAACCGTTGGCCGGGAGCAGGCCGCGACGCAGGCGAAACGCCTCGCGAAACATCGGCTGCTCGACCAGGGTCTCTGCACGTGCCTGGGCCGGGGTCTTGGTCAGATCAGTCAACCAGGGCGGCGTCAGGCCCCAACGCGCGCGCGTCAACTGGCGCTCACCCTCGACGTTGCGCAGCAGCAACACCTGGCTATTGGGGGAAATGCTCCAGTGCGGCAACTGATCAGCGGGAAAACCGGGAATCGCCGCAAATGCAGGCGTCCAACGGAACAGGGCATAACGTCCACACATGGAAAACTCGATAACAGTCGAAATAAAGACAGCAGGGACGACGCAAAGCAGACCGTAAGGCTCTTAGCAGAGCAACGTACCTTGGAAACTATCCGGCTCATCGCCGGGCAGCGGCAGCGCGGCATTGTACGCGGCGATCAGTTGTTGTGCGCTGTGCGCCTGGTCATCCTCAACCATCACCCCGAGCAAACCGCAGGCCGGTAACTCACCCACAGCGCCAGCCAGATGCCGCCCAGTGAGATAGGCTTCGATGCCCTCACTGGCCAGCATAGCCAGCAGCAACTCGCCCTCCATCAGGTCCTGCGGCTCGTAGATTCGCTGCATCAGTCATTCTCCCCGCGCACGTCCAGGCTCCAGTCCTCACCGTCGGTCTGCAGCGAAAACACGATGGGCCGGCAACACACCGGACAGTCTTCGATGTACTGCTGATCGCCAGCAGAAAGGTCGAGCAGCGCCTCTACCTGCTCGCCACAGTAGGGGCATTGGTAGTCCTGGCTTTCCAGCATCGCTGTCTCCTTGTGACTTGGCGTTATAATCGCCGGTCTATAGCTGGCCCTGCAGTCGCGCACTATCCATACCACGCGCGACGACCGGTGCAATGAGCATCTCCACAGCCAACCACAACAAGAGAGCATGATGGGCGAATTCGATGCCATCCGACCTTACGCCGACGCCGAAGTCCCTGCCGTGCTGGCGCGCCTGCTGGCCGATGATGCGTTTCTTGGCATCCTCACCCAGTTCCGCTTCCCGCGCCTTGCGGCACCTTTAGGCTGGTTGCTTAAACCACTTATAGCCTATCGCCTGCGTCTTGAGTTTCGTGACGTGAGCTCGGTGGCACAATTGCAGACGCGCATCGAGAGTTATGTCGACCGCACCATTGAGCAGGCCACCGATGGCGTGAGCTATTCCGGCATCGAACACTTGCAAGCCGGCAACGCCTATCTGTTCCTGGCCAACCACCGCGATATCGTCATGGACCCGGCGTTCGTCAACTACGCGGTGTACCACGCCGGCCTGCCAACGCCGCGTATTGCCATCGGCGACAACCTGCTGCAGAAGCCCTTTGTCAGCGACCTGATGCGCCTAAACAAGAGTTTTATCGTGCACCGTTCGATCAGCGGACGGCGCGAGAAGCTGGCGGCCTATCAGCTGCTGTCGGCCTATATCAATCACTCGATCCGCAACGACGGCGAATCAATCTGGATCGCCCAGGCCGAAGGCCGCGCCAAGGATGGTGATGACCGCACCGATTCGGCGATCCTCAAGATGTTCCATATGAGCCGCAAGGGTGAGCCATTCGCCGAGGTGATCAATGCCCTGCGCCTGACCCCGGTGTCGATCAGCTACGAGTACGACCCCTGCGACCAGGCCAAGGCCCGCGAGTTGTTTATCCGCGCCAACACTGGCAGCTACACCAAGGTGGCAGGCGAGGATGATCAGAGCATCGCCCTCGGTATCACCGGCTATAAAGGCCGCGTGCATGTGCACTTCGGAGCGCCAGTCAGCCAGGGCCTGGAAGACAGCAAACTGCTGGCTGCGGAAATGGACCGGCAGATTCTCAGCGGCTACCGGCTGTTTCCCGTGCATTACCTGGCCTATGCCATGTGGGCTGACCGCGACCCGGAGCTAGCCGTGCCCAACGCTGCCGAGTTATTCCCAGCCGCTGAGCTCAGCGCCGCCAAGAACGAATGGCAGCGGCGCCTGGCCAACTGCCCGAGCGAGCAGCAGCCCTACCTGATCCTGCAATACGCCAATCCGGTGCGTAACCAGTATCGGATCAAGGCTGGCCTGCCGCTGTAGGCAAATCGCAGCCAGAAAAAACGGCAGCCAATGGCTGCCGTTTTTATTGCCTGAGAAACCAGGTTACAGCTGTGTGCTAAGCCAGGACAGCAGCAGTGACGACGCCAGGCAGGCATAACCAAAGCGGTAGAAAAACTGGTTCAGGCGCAGTGTCGGCTCATCGCAGGCAAAAGCCTCATCCGCCAGTTCATTCAACTGATTGCCCGCCAGCAAGCGGGCCTGCGCACGCTGTTCGCGCAAACGGGTAGCCAGGAGTAACCAGGCACCCGCCAGGGCGAAAAACAGCGCCAGCCCATTCAGCCACTGCCCAGGCTGACCTTCAATCAGCAACCAGAGCGCTTGCAACGACATGCTCAACCTCGACTACGTCTATAAGGCATGCGGTCAACGTCACGCCTGATTAGCAACACACCCGATGCAGCATCGGGCAGTCCAAATACGGCCGCGGAGTCTACCGAAGGTTGCCGCACTCGCGGTTCGATTCCGACGAATCGCAGTCGCTATGACCAAGCGGTCTAAACACTGTCATCTGCCTGAGCTATGGTCTAACACTCGTCCCAACGCCCTAGCCCAAAAGGCTTCAAGCACGGTGACAGGTCTTAAACATCCATGGAGGAACGCACCATGCTGCACGCGCAACCGCAAGACCGTGACTACCTGATCGATTCACTGGATGACGTGGAAGCCGTCATCGACGGACTGTCTTTCAATGTGCAGGACGACCACTGGCTGGTCTACTGCGCCATGGGCGGCCATGAGCATTACGCCCTGCCAGATGTCGATGCGCTGACCGGCATGAGCATGCCGGAGTTTTACAGCGAGGCCGCCTAAAGCCAGGGACATCGCCGCAGGCCGCAAGATACAGACGTAAAAAAGCCCGGAAGAGTCCGGGCTTTTTCATTACCGCAGCAAGAGTTATTGCGCGAGCATCTGGCCGATGGTCGGATCCTTGAAGGCGCGAGTCAGGGCATCGCTCAACACATCGCTGATCAGCTTGGTATTGGTCGCCTGATTCGGCGCCATACCGAAGCGCTGGTTCAGCGACGCGCCGTAACGGCCGCTGTAGCGCCGGCTGCTGTTCTGCACATCCACGCGGAAAGTCGCGGTCATGTCAGCTTCAGTCACGTACAGGCCTTCTTTCGGCGACTGATACTTCAGTTCGGCCAGGGTCAGGGTTAGCTGTGGCGCGTTGTAGGCGTTGGCGCTTGGGGTAAAGCCGAGCAGACGTACAGCCGCTTCAGCCTGGGCCTGCAGCTTGGGCAGGATGTCCTGGCCGGTCACGCTGATGGCACTGGTTTCCGGGTAAAGGCCACCACGGGTACCCAGTACAGGCGAGGGACGACCATCGGCCACCCGTACCACCACCGGCTGGCCCTGGCCAACGGCGGTCAGTGGGCTATTGAGTTTGGGTTGTGGGCTGAGTTGTTGCGGGCTGTGGGCACAACCCACCAGAGTAAGGCTGGCAACAGCCACCAGACCAAACAGCAGACGATGCAGCATGCTCAACTCTCCATAAATAAGGGGTAGAAGTGGCGCGCAGTATAACCAGCGCGGTAAATGCCTGACAGCGCTGCTTAAAGGGTCTGCTGCCATTTCCTGCGGCAACGCGGCTCGCGATGAAACGGCAACAGCCCCTAAGACGTTTATCGCGGCCACTGGTTCCCGTAACGCCCTTGTCATGCGCGTCAGGCATAAGACTTTAGTCTTCTCTGTTCGTGAGTGATCCGCCATGTTCTCACTGCGCAACCTGCTCGCCCCACGCCGCCCGATGCGCTCATTTGCCCTGGTCGATGCGCAAGGCACCTGCCGCGCCCTGCGCCAGTCAGCCCAGGCGCCACAAGGCTCCGGCTGGATTGAGGTGCAACACAGCTGCCTGAGCTGGCTCAATCGCCCGCTGCCAGCTGGCGTCAGAACCGTGCAGGTCACGCCATGCCTGCGCCCGCACCAAACGCTGGCGGCCTGACCGGCGGAAGAAGAAAAGTCACGCCAGGCGATCAATTTTCCTGCTTTGCCCTTATAATCGCGCCCCGATTATAAGGACGCCTCCTGTTCGGGCCCTGCCGTCACGCTGATGCACCATTCATCGGCCGCGCCCCAGAGAGTCGCCCACTTCGCGCTGCCTTCCGGCTGCCGCTTTTTCCCACTGTGAAACGCCATGCAGTTGCTGCAATGGTCGCTTTACGTCGAGGAAAAGTCGGCCCAGGCAGACGTGTTTTGAGGTTCACGACTCCAAAAGAGCGTGAAAAAACGGTTTGGAAAACTTCACAAGAGTGTGGCGAAAATGAACGATCTCGCGGTTGGCATCTGCCCCCAGAAGCCTGCTTCCTTCAACCCTGAGCGTCTCGCCGACTGCTGATTGGCTGTGTGCATACATAAGCTGACTAACGTCTATTGAGTGCTGGTTTGCGGAGAAGTGGTAATGGCGCAAAACGATTACGAAACAATGGATGTGGTGCTGGTTGGTGCCGGCATCATGAGTGCGACCCTGGCCGTACTGCTCAAAGAGCTCGACCCGGCGATCAAGCTGGAAGTGCTCGAGATGATGGAGTCAGGAGCGATTGAAAGCTCCAACCCTTGGAACAATGCGGGCACCGGCCACGCAGGCCTGTGCGAGCTGAACTACACGCCAGAATCGGCGGACGGCTCGATCGACATCAAGAAGTCGGTGACCATCAACACCCAGTTCGAAGAATCCAAGCAGTTCTGGGCCTACCTGGTCGAGAAAGGTCGCTTCGGCTCGCCCAAGTCGTTTATCAACCCGGTTCCGCACCTGAGCTTCGTTCGCGGCCAGAAAGGTATCGACTACCTGAAGAAGCGTTTTGACGCACTCACCGCGCATCACGCCTTCGCCGAGATGGAATACACCGAAGACCGTGCCACCATGGCCGAGTGGATGCCGCTGATGCTGCCGGGTCGCGACCCGAACGAGCCGATTGCCGCCACTCGCGTAATGGCCGGTACTGACGTCAACTTCGGCACCCTGACCAAGCACCTGCTCGACCACCTCGGCCAGCAGGCAGACGCCAAAGTCACCTGCAGCCAGAAGGTTGTCGGCCTCAAACGCAATGCCGATGGCTGGCGTGTCAGCGTCAAAGATCAGCAAAACGGCAGCAGCCGTGAGATTCAGGCCAAGTTCGTCTTCCTCGGCGCCGGTGGCGCGGCACTGCCGCTGCTGCAGATGTCCGGCATTCCGGAAGGCAAGGGCTTTGGCGGCTTCCCGGTCAGCGGCCAGTGGCTGCGTTGCGACAACCCGGAAGTGGTCAAACAGCACCAGGCCAAGGTCTACAGCCAGGCCGCAGTCGGCTCGCCGCCAATGTCGGTACCGCACTTGGACACCCGCGTAGTGGATGGCAAAACCTCGCTGCTGTTCGGTCCTTACGCCGGCTTCTCGACCAAGTTCCTGCGTCACGGCTCCTTCCTCGACCTGCCACTGTCGGTACGCCCGAACAACATCGGTCCAATGCTGGCAGTTGCGCGCGACAACTTCGACCTGACCCGCTATCTGGTCAAGGAAGTGCTGCAGTCCGAAGAACAGCGCCTGGAAACCCTGCGCGGCTTCTATCCAGAGGCCAAAGCCGAAGACTGGCGCCTGGAGATGGCTGGCCAACGCGTGCAGATCATCAAGAAGGACGCGAAGAACGGCGGCATCCTGCAGTTCGGTACCGAACTGGTGGCTGCCCAGGACGGCTCCATCGCTGCCCTGCTCGGCGCATCGCCAGGTGCCTCGGTCACCGTGTCGATCATGCTTGATCTGATCCAGCGCTGCTTCGGCACGCAGGTCAAATCAGAGCAGTGGCGCAGCAAGCTGAACGAGATCTTCCCAGCCATGGGCGCAGTGCTCGCCAGCGATGCCGAGCGCTACCGCGAAGTGCAATCGCGCTCCGACGCGTTGCTGCAGTTGGAACAAGCCGTCAGCGCCTAAACCGTACTGCAATAAAAAACCGCCTCTCGGGGCGGTTTTTTATTGCCTTTCATTCGCTGAAGGCCGTTTCAGGCTAATCGCGTATTTAAGCGGATGCGGGCATCGGCCGGAAACTGAAGTAATGCCGCAAGGCATCAACCATCTCGACGTAATCACCTGGGGGCGCGACTAGGGCGAAACCCGAGTCATAACTGCCGGGCGTTACATCCTCTCGGGACCATTGGCAGGTGGCCGAAAAGTCGATGTAGTGCGGGGCATCGTGCCCAGGAATTTTCAGACGCATATCAAAACGCGCGCCCACTAACAGGGGTAGCTGACTGATTAACATCAACCCGTCCAATGAGACATTACCGATATAGCCCATGGGCTTGTCGGTGATGCGATTGAATACCTTCAGGTAGTAGGGCAGTTGATGGCGTTCGATGCTGCGCTGAATATGCTTTTGCATAGTGGCAAATCGCTATTGATGGCCATTGAGTATGGCCCCACTACTGCGCTTAAACCAGTTTCAGGAACAGCGTTCAGACACCCGACTCTGGAGTTGCTGACGGGCGGTATCAACCTGCTCATCGCTGTAATAGCTGCGCTGACCATCCGCCTCGGTGCGGTAATAGCTTCGCCCCTCAGGGATCGAGGCCAGTTTTTTGCGCAGCTCGTGACATTCCTCGGCGCGTTTGGCCTGTTTTTCCGCAGCCACAGCCGAAACCTGCGCCTGCTCGTCGCGGCGTGCATCGTAAAAACGATTAGTACGCTCTTCGCGCTCACGGGTCAGCTGATCGCGTTCGACCACCTGCGGTTTGACTTCGACCTTTTCGGCTCCAGCCGCCGCTGGACGCTGACCGAAGTGCACCTGGCCATTGGCGTCGGTCCAGCGATAGATTTCCGCCGCCGCCAACCCCGGCAATAGCAACAGGCACAACAAGACGCGCATGGATTCCCTCCCGTAAAAACTCAGCTTACTGCCGTGTAGACCCTTCTTTGTCCTGTGACGACCAACGGTCAGGGCTTGACCGGGGTGACCTTGACCGCCGCACCAGCGCCTTCATGCCCCAGCTCGCGCAGAGTATCCATGCGTGCACGGGCGCGATAGGCGTACTCGCTGGCCGGGTAGTTGGTGACGATGAACTGATAGGTCTGCATCGCATCAACGAACAGCGCCTGACGTTCCAGGCACTGGCCGCGCAGCAGGGAGATTTCCGGCTGCATGTAACGCCGCGAACGGCTGTTGCGCTCGGCCTTGGACAGCGACAGGATCGCTGCTTCGCACTCGCCACGGTCATAGGCCTCATAGGCACTATTGAGGTGGTGATCAAACGAGTAACGGTTGCACCCCGCTACACCCAGCACCAGCAGAACAATAAACACTAAGCGCATAAGCCTCTCCTCCGATGAGCAGTGTATCGACTGCCCAGGAAAATTCTGCAGCAACATATCCTCTGATGGGTAATGCCGCCAGCCACTTGGCCACCGCCCGCTCGCCTGACTAGACTAGCGCGCAACGGCCATTGCGCCCAGGAGCTGTCATGTCGTCGTCACCTCGCCTGTTAGTGCTGCTGTGTACCGCTCTGTTGAGCGCCTGCTCGCCCACCACACCGCTGTTTATTGCGCAGATCACCACCAACGAAGTGGTCGAATACAAAACCCTGAAGAACAACCGCATGCTCGCAGCCATTGAGGATGAAGGCGACCTGCTGACCTACAGCGCCCAGGCCATCCGCGACGCCAAAAGCGAACAAGCCGAGCAGCTGTACCTCACCGGTTACCGTGACGAGAAGCTCAGCGATGAGGTGCGGGCCATCTCGCTGTACCAGATCGGCCTGCTCTATATGAACCGTTTCAACGACCAGCGCGACGACAATAAAGCGCTCAACTATTTCTATCAGGTGCTTAACCAGTTCCCATCCAGCCGGGCTGCCGAACGGGCCGAGGCGCGGATTGTGATGATCCGCGAGCGCGCAGACGAACCTGTGCACAAGACCTCGCGCGAACTGCTGGCACACTGGAAACCCAACCAGCAACTTGACCTGTACAAGCCCAGCCTCGATACCGACATGACCCTGCTGTCGCGCCGCGCCGTACTGAAAAACCGCGTCAGTGAAGCCGAAGAGCTGTACCTGCTGGCCTTGAGCGACCCCGGCATCCCCGCCGACATCAAGGAAAAAGCCCTGTACCAACTCGGCCTGATGTACCTGGCACCAGACAACCCGCAGGCCAGCCGCGACAAGGCCATCACCTACCTGCGCCGTCTACTGGTGCAATTCCCCGATAGCGACCTGAACACCAAGGCCGCCCGCCATCTGGACCAGGCACTTAATCGCTAGCAGGTGGGCCAAGGTAGTACAGAGGAACAATGACTACAGGGTTGCGGCATAGTAGCCTCATGCGCAGCTGCCACTCAGGAGTCTGTGCATGACCTTTCGCCGCACCAAAATCGTCGCCACCCTCGGCCCCGCTAGCAACAGTCCAGAGGTGCTTGAACAACTGATCATCGCCGGCCTGGATGTCGCCCGCCTGAACTTCTCCCACGGTTCGCCCGATGAGCACAAAGCCCGCGCCAAGCTGGTGCGTGAATTGGCGGCCAAACACGGCCGCCACGTAGCGCTACTGGGTGATCTGCAAGGCCCGAAGATCCGTATCGCCAAATTCGCCAACAAGCGCATCGAACTCAAACTCGGCGACCGCTTCACCTTCTCCACCAGCCACCCGCTCACCGCCGGGACACAAGACATCGTCGGCATCGACTACCCGGACCTGGTCAAGGATTGCGGCGTCGGTGACGAGCTGCTGCTAGACGACGGCCGTGTGGTCATGCGCGTGATGGAAGCCACCGCAGATGCCCTGCACTGCGAAGTGATCATCGGCGGCCCGCTGTCCGACCACAAAGGCATCAACCGCCGTGGCGGCGGCCTGACTGCGCCGGCGCTGACCGAGAAAGACAAGGCCGATATTAAACTGGCTGCCGAGATGGAGCTGGACTACCTGGCCGTGTCCTTCCCGCGCGATGCCGACGACATGCATTACGCGCGCAAGCTGCGCGACGAAGCCGGCGGCACCGCCTGGCTGGTGGCCAAGATCGAACGCGCCGAAGCGGTGGCCGACGACGAAACCCTCGACGGCCTGATCCGCGCCAGTGATGCGGTGATGGTGGCCCGTGGTGACCTGGGGGTGGAGATCGGCGACGCCGAGCTGTGCGGCATCCAGAAGAAAATCATTCTGCACGCCCGCCGCCACAACAAGGCGGTGATCACGGCCACGCAGATGATGGAATCGATGATCCAGAATCCGATGCCGACCCGCGCGGAAGTCTCCGACGTGGCCAACGCCGTGCTCGACTACACCGACGCGGTGATGCTCTCGGCGGAAAGTGCCGCCGGTGCCTACCCGCTGGAAGCCGTGCAGGCCATGGCGCGCATTTGCCTGGGCGCGGAAAAGCACCCAACCAGCAAAAAATCCAGCCACCGCATGGGCACCGAGTTCGAGCGCTGCGACGAAAGCATCGCCCTGGCGGCCATGTACACGGCCAACCACTTCCCCGGCGTGAAAGCGATCATCGCCCTCACCGAAAGTGGCTACACGCCGCTGATCATGTCGCGCATCCGTTCTTCGGTGCCGATCTTCGCCTTCTCTCCGCACCGCGAAACCCAGGCCCGCGCGGCCATGTTCCGCGGCGTTTACACCGTGCCTTTCGACGCAGCCGCCTTGCAACCGGCGGAAGTCAGCCAGGCCGCGGTGGACGAGTTGCTCAAGCGCGGCGTGGTGCAGGCCGGTGATTGGGTGATCCTGACCAAGGGCGACAGCTACCACACCATCGGCGGCACCAACACCATGAAGCTTCTGCATGTCGGTGAAGCGCTGGTATAACTGCTGCACTGCAATGCAAAAGGCCGCTCAATTGAGCGGCCTTTTTGTTTGCCTCAAGGCATCAGGCGAACTTGCTGAAATCCGGCGTGCGCCGCTGCATAAAGGCCGTCAGCGCTTCGATGGCTTCCGGCGAGCGTAGGCGCTGCCCGAATAAGGCGCCCTCTTCCTCAATCACCCGGCGCAGCTCTTCACGATCCGGCGCACGCATCAGGCGTTTGCTATCGGCCACGGCAGCTGGAGCCAACTGCTGAAAGCGCATCGCCATTTCCCGGGCCTTGCCCAGGGTTGCCGCGCCGCTATCCAGCGCCTGATTGGCGATGCCCCAGGTTGCAGCCTGCTCACCGGTAAAGCTCTGCCCGAGCAACAGCAGTTCGGCAGCGCGGGCGTGGCCGAGCAAACGCGGCAGAATCAGGCTGGAACCGTATTCGGGGCACAGGCCAAGGTTGACGAAGGGCATCTTCAGCGTGGCATCACGGCTGACATACACCAGGTCGCAGTGCAGCAGCATGGTGGTGCCGATACCCACCGCAGGGCCGTTGACGGCGGCCACCACTGGCTTGCTGAACTCGAACAGCGCCTGCATAAACTGGAACACTTCGCTGTTCAGCCCGGTGGGCGGCGCCTTGATAAAGTCGGCGACATCATTGCCGCTGGTAAAACAGCTCTCGCTGCCGGTGATCAGCACAGCGCGCACGCTTTTATCCTGATCGGCCTGCACCAGCACTTCGGCCATACCGCTGTACATGGCGCGGGTCAGGGCATTCTTCTTGTCGGGGCGGTGCATGCGCAAGGTCAGCAACCCTTGTTCACGCTCAACCAGCAGATGCTCGCTCATCATCACTCCTCACGGCAGGCCACCCGCGCGCTGAAAACCTGAACGGCTAGCGCGCGTGGGGCAAAAAGACGTCAGCGAAAACCTGGCTACGCGGTACACCCGCCAGATACAGGCGGCGCGCAAAGGTTTCGACGCTGTCGGGGTGGCCGCAGAGTAAGGCGATGGTTTGCCGCGACACAAGGCGTAGTTCGGCCAAAGCAGCCGTCAACTCGGCCGTGGTGAGCAGCTCGACCTGCAGCTGCGGATGGCGGGCCGCCAACGTCTGCAAGGGCTCAGTCAGATAATGCGCGGACGCATCATGGGCCAGGTGAATAAGCCGAATAGCGCCCTGATGTTCCTGGCGCAATGCTTCTCGCAAAACACCATAAAGCGGCGCCAGCCCGGTGCCGGCGGCCAACAGCCAGAGCGGTCGGGCTTGCCAGTCCGGGTCATAGTGCAGCGCCGCACCGCGCAATTCGCCCAATCGTAGGCTGCCACCCGGCTGAAACGCCCGCGCTGCCGTGGCAAAGGCACCGCCCTGACGGCAATCGATGTGAAACTCCAGCCATGGGTCTTCGCCCGGCAGGCTGGCAAGGGAATAGGGGCGGGCAATGCCGTCCTCGGCCCACAGTTGCAGGTGCTGGCCGGCGCTGTAGCGCAGCGGTCGCTCTGGGGTCAGGCGCAGACGCAGCACATCGCTGCTGAGCCAATCGCAACTGTGGATAACGGCTGGAGCCGCATCACGCAGCGGGTCGAACACCTCGACGCTCACGTCCTCGATCACCCGACACTGGCAAGCCAGGCGCCAACCCTGCTCACGCCGCGCAGCGTCCAGGGCTTCCGGTTTGCCATCGAGCAACTCGCCGCCCACGCAACGCACCAGGCAGGCATGACAACTGCCGGCGCGGCAGCTGTAGGGCACGGCGATGCCGGCAGCCAGCAGGCTGTCCAGCAGGTTACTGGCGGGGGCGACCTCAAGGCAGCGATCAGCGGCCCGTAACTCAGGCATCCACATCCTCCCAGGTCGCCGCGCAACGGTTACGCCCGTCGCGTTTGGCCTGGTACAGCGCCTGATCGGCACGTTGCAGGGCTTCGTCGAGATCATCGTGCACGGTCAGCAACGTCATACCGATGGACACGCTCAGGCTGGCCACCTTCACGCCCAGCGGCTCGGCGCGACTGAACGCCTCACGCAGGCGCTCGCAGCAGGCGGTGAACTGATCGGCTTCGGTATTGGGTAACAACAACACAAATTCCTCACCGCCGTAGCGGGCTACCACATCACCATCGCGCAGGCAGGCGCGGGCGACGGCGGCGAACGTCTGCAGAACGCGGTCCCCGGCGGCGTGGCCGTGGATATCGTTGATCCGCTTGAAATGATCCAGATCGAGCAACGCCAGGCCATGCTGGCGCCCGTTGCGCAGCCCTTCCAGCTCACGGCTGGCCAGGCGCAGAAAGTGCCGACGGTTGCACAGGCCGGTCAACTCGTCCGTGGCGGCCAGGTCTTCCAGCTGGCGCATCATGCCACGCAGCGTGTCCTGATGCGCCTGCAGGGCAAAACGCCGTTGACGCATACGCTGACGCATGGCCTGGGCGTAACTGGCAAACAGACACAGCCAGACCAGTACCACCGCCAGCACGCACGCCTGCATAAGCGCTACACGCGGTTCGCTCAACTGCAAGGTATAGGCTTCATACAGGTTCAAGCCGGCAAAGCCGAAGAAGGCAAACAGTGCGCAACGGGCGAAGACCCGTGGCGGCAGCTGAAACACGCCGAACAGCAGAATCAGCAGATAGATCACCAGCATGCTGCCGCGCCCTTCGCTGAACAGTGACAGCAGCACCGTCAGCCAGGCCAACGCCACCAGCACCTGGGGTTCAGTCAGGCTGGGGTCGGAAAATCGCAGGTTGATGCGGGACAGAAACAGCACGAGGAACACCAGCTGGCTAGCGGCGGCCAAGGCAGTGATGGTCAGCGCAGTAAGAGGCGAGGCATGAAACAGCCCGGCAAATACGCTGATCCAGCACAACAGCCCAGTCAGTGCATAGGTCGCCACTGCCATGCCGAAACGCTTCAGCAGCAGGCTTTGCAGAGATCGCTGGGTTACCCGCTGGCTACTTAGGCTCATGGGTTTATGGGCTCCGTCCCATGCTGGCATCTAGCCGCCACTCTACCCCTGTGATCACAGAATGCCTAGGCCGCTGCCGCGTCATTAGTCGGCTCAAACAGCCGACCAGCGACCATGGTCTGGGCCGGCACAGGTGTCCGCCTGGCGGTGTGCGCGGTATACTGCCGCGCCTTTTTATCTTGTGCTTTGGCCTTGTCCTTTGACCTTGATAGCCCTGCGCCGGGCCGTGCCCCTGCGCTGTTCGAAGTTCCTGCCCTACTCCTCCCCTACAAAAAGGAGCGCCAAGCATGACCGTGATCAAGCAAGACGACCTGATCCAGAGCGTCGCCGACGCACTGCAGTTCATCTCCTATTACCACCCCGTGGATTTTATCCAGGCCATGCATGAGGCCTATCTGCGCGAAGAGTCCCCCGCCGCGCGCGACTCCATGGCGCAGATCCTGATCAACTCGCGCATGTGTGCCACCGGTCATCGGCCGATCTGCCAGGACACCGGCATCGTCACCGTGTTTATCCGCGTCGGCATGGACGTGCAGTGGACTGGCGCCACCATGAGCGTCGACGACATGATCAACGAAGGCGTACGCCGCGCTTACAACCTGCCGGAAAACGTCCTGCGCGCCTCGATCCTCGCCGACCCAGCTGGCGCGCGGAAGAACACCAAGGACAACACCCCGGCAGTAATCCACTACTCCATCGTCCCCGGCGACAAGGTGGAAGTGGATGTCGCAGCCAAAGGCGGCGGCTCCGAGAACAAATCGAAGATGGCCATGCTCAACCCGTCCGATTCGATCGTCGACTGGGTGCTGAAGACTGTTCCAGAAATGGGCGCTGGCTGGTGCCCGCCAGGCATGCTCGGCATTGGCATCGGCGGCACCGCCGAGAAAGCCGCGGTAATGGCCAAGGAAGTGCTGATGGAGCACATCGACATCCATGAGCTGAAAGCCCGCGGCCCGCAGAACAAGATCGAGGAAATGCGCCTCGAACTGTTCGAAAAAGTTAACCAGCTGGGCATCGGTGCCCAGGGCCTCGGCGGCCTGACCACCGTGCTCGACGTGAAGATCATGGATTACCCGACCCACGCCGCGTCCCTGCCGGTGTGCATGATCCCCAACTGCGCCGCCACCCGTCACGCCCACTTCGTGCTCGACGGCACTGGCCCGGCCGAGCTGGAAGCGCCGGACCTGTCCGCCTACCCGGAAATCGTCTGGGAAGCCGGCCCGAGCGCGCGCCGCGTCGACCTCGACACCCTGACCCCGGAAGACGTGCAGAGCTGGAAGCCGGGCGAAACCGTGTTGCTAAACGGCAAGATGCTCACCGGCCGCGACGCCGCGCACAAGCGCATGGTCGACATGCTCAACAAGGGTGAAGAGCTGCCGGTAGACCTCAAAGGCCGCTTTATCTATTACGTCGGCCCGGTCGACCCGGTGCGCGAAGAAGTCGTCGGCCCAGCCGGCCCGACCACCGCCACGCGGATGGACAAGTTCACCCGTCAGATCCTCGAAAGCACTGGCCTGCTCGGCATGATCGGTAAATCCGAGCGAGGCCCGATTGCCATCGAAGCGATCAAGGACAACAAGGCCGTGTACCTGATGGCCGTTGGCGGCGCCGCTTACCTGGTCGCCCAGGCGATCAAGAAGTCGCGCGTGGTGGCCTTCGCCGAACTGGGTATGGAAGCCATCTACGAGTTCGACGTAAAAGACATGCCAGTTACCGTGGCGGTCGACACCCAGGGCGAGTCGGTGCATATCACAGGACCTGCGATCTGGAACAAAAAGATCCACGACAGCCTGGCCGTCGAGATCAAGTAAGCCCTGCGGCAAAAACAACAAACCCGGCCACGTGCCAGGTTTGTTGTTTTTAGCACTCGCGAACGCAGCCTCAGATTGAGCTGCCAGCCAGGCTGTGAACCACCCGGCAAGCTACGCAGAAATACCAACCATCCATCCCGCACCCCGCCGCTGGGTGAACTCCCCGCGCTCGCCAAGTGTCTGTCTGCTGTCGGCCCGCCGGGTGGATTGCATGGCCATTTGCCCAGCGCGCAGCTGCAAGCGCCACTCCATCCCGAGCGCCTAACTGCTCATGGCAATGCGCTTGGCCGGCCTTTATCGCCCCCGCCTGAGGGTTTCGTTTAATCGCCATGTGAAGATTGCCCCATGTCCTTATCTCACCATCTCCCATCCAGTTTTAGTCCTTTGCACAGCATCGCCTTCGCTACCTGCCTGCTGGCAAACGTGGGCGCCCAAGCCGAAGAAAATGCCAGCAGCAACCGCTGGGTCAGTGACAGCCTGAACACCTACGTACGCAGCGGTCCAACCGACGGCTACCGGATCGTCGGCACCCTGGTCTCAGGGCAAAAGGTCACGCTGTTGCAAACCTCCGGCGACTACAGCCAGGTGCGTGGTGAAAACGGCAGCGCCGTATGGATTGCCAACCGCGACCTGCAAGACGTGCCCGGCCAGGCCGAGCGCCTGCCGCAGCTGGAACAGCAAGTGGCGCAGCTGAGCAGCGAACTGGAAGGCATCAACGACACCTGGAAAACCCGCGTGCAGGGCATGCAGGAAACCCTGGATTCGCGCAAAACCCTGATCGACGAACTGCAAACCGCGCGCTCGGCGCTGGATATCGAACTGAGCCGAGCCAACTCTGAATTACGCGAACTGCAAGCGCAGCTAGGCGAGGAAAACCAGCAAGTGCTGATGCGCTATATGACCTACGGCGGCGGCATTGCCGGCGCTGGATTACTCGCAGGGCTGATCCTGCCGACGATGTTGCGGGTAAGGCGTAAGCGTAATGATCAGTGGCTTTGATATGCACTCGTCTCTGCCGCAGTAACCCGTCTAAAGCCCAGGCAAACTGGAGGCGAGCATCGAAATACACCTACACTGGCTGCAGTGCCGTGCTCTAGGGAGTGATTCATGACTCAGCATGTAACACATGTCTTTACGGACTTAGCCACGCTTGGCGCAGCACTATCCACCGGGACGATTGCCCAAAAGGCTGCAGACTCTCAGGCCCAGCTAATACAGATTTACACAGCACAAGCCGATCAGCCGCAGATACTAACAATCACCCGCATGATCAGCGACAGATTGCCTACAGCCATAATTATTGGCGCCACAACGGTTGGCGAAGTGGCACATGGCCAACTGATGACCAACCAAGTGATCATCGGCTTTACCTTCTTTGTATCCTCACGAATCAATCTGCTGGCGCTAGCGTGCAACAACGGCGAAGAACGCAACGCAGGGGCAGAGCTGGGCCTGCGAATAAACGACTGCGCCCCAGACATTGCCGGCGTTCTGCTGCTTTCGACCCCTTTGAGCCTGGATGCGGCAGCCTTGCTGCAAGGCCTTGAGTCGACACTAAACGGTTACCCGGTATTTGGCGGCGGTGCCGGGGATTACGCAGAGATCAGCAACTCGCTGCTGTTTGCCGGCAACGAGCACATCACTCAGGGCGCCATCGCGGTTGTTCTATCCGGCCCGGACCTGCACATTGAGTCGAAAACCTACCTGGGCTGGCAGCCGCTGAGTCGCTCAATGCGCATCACCCAGGTCGACGGTTTGCACGTGCAACGTATTGATGACCTGCCTGCGTTTGATGTTTACCGCCGCTACCTCAATATCGCCGACGACGAGCAGTTCTTTCTCAATGCCCTGGAGTTCCCCTTTCTGCTTGAACGTGAAGGCGAATTGCTGGCGCGCGTACCAGTCGCCAGTTGCAACGACGGCGTGCTGAGATTTGTCGCCGACATCCAAGAAGGCGAAACCTTTCGCTTGGGCTATGGCGATATCGAGCTGATTGCCGAAAATGCCAAAGTCCTACACCAATCAATGAAGCAGTTTGCCCCCCAGGCAATCTTCCTCTACACCTGCGGCTGCCGACGCTTTCTCATGCAGGAGGACGTCGAACTGGAAACCCTGCCCTTCGAGCAAACCGCGCCGACCTTTGGTTTCTATACATACGGCGAGTTCTTCGGCTCATCAAAACTAACCCTACTCAACTCGACCATGGTGGCGGTAGGCCTGCGTGAAGGCGAGAAGCAGGCTCAAGACAAGACCGAGCACACCAGTAAATTGGCGCCACGCACAGATGATCGCGACCCATACGCCAATAAACATACGCGGGTGGTGTCCCGGCTTTTGCGCTTCATTGACGCTGTGACCTCAGAGCTTGAGGAGGCCATAGAGGAAGTCACCAAACTGTCGATCACTGACCGCCTCACTCAATTGGTCAATCGCATCCGTCTGGATCAGGTGATCGATGAACAAATCGCGCTGGCTAAACGCTATGCCACGCCATTCGCCGTCATTCTGTTGGATGTAGACCATTTCAAACTGGTCAACGACACTCACGGACACCTGGTCGGCGACGCTGTTCTGGTTCAGGTCGCCCAGGTATTGGTGGCCAATACTCGGACCATGGAGGTTGTTGGTCGTTGGGGGGGCGAAGAGTTTCTGGTCATCGTGCCAAATACCAACCTCGCGGACGCTACACAGCTGGCAGAAAAGCTGCGTCGGGCTCTGGAAAACACACTGCACCCCGTCGTCGGTTACAAAACTGGCAGCTTCGGAGTGGCCGCGTATGCCTCGGGAGACACGCCAGGCGAATTGGTAGCACGAGCCGATGCCGCGCTTTACAGGGCTAAGCATGCCGGACGCAACCGCGTAGAGGCCGCCCCTATCAGTTGAGCACATTACACCTGTGCTGGCCGGACCTCGCCTCAATCATCCCGCGTCAGCACTTCCAGTAGCTCAATCTCAAAGATCAGATTGGAGTGCGGCTTGATATGCGCGCCGAACTGACGTTCGCCGTAGCCCAGATGCGACGGTACAAAGAGTTTGCGCTTGCCGCCGACTTTCATGCCCATCAGACCCTGGTCCCAGCCCTTGATCACCCGGCCGGTGCCAATCACACACTGGAATGGTTTGCCGCGCTCGTAGGAAGAGTCGAACGTGGTGCCATCCTCCAGGCAGCCACGGTATTGCGTGGTGATCAACGCTCCTTTGACCACTTCCTTGCCGTCACCCAGTTGAATATCTTCGATCACTAATTCATTGCTCATTAATCACCTCTTCTAGCAGGCCTGCTCAGGGCCGGGTTTGCGGAAAACTCACTCGCCAGCCGGCTCCAGCACCGTCAGCAGCTGGGATAGCCGCGCTTCCAGTTGCGCCAGCTCGGTGGAGGCAATCGGCGCCAGCAGTCGCGCTTCGTTGGCGACATGCGCGGTCACCGCGCGGTCGATCAGTTCCAGCCCAGCCGGGGTCAGCTGCACCAGCATGCTGCGCGCGTCGCTGGGGTTGGCTATACGGCTGACCCAGCCTGCGGCTTCCAGTTGCTGCAGCTGCCGGGTCATGGTGCCGGAGGTGACCATCAGGGTCGAGAACAGCGTCGTCGGGGCCAGGCGGTAGGGTTCACCAGAACGGCGCAAGGTGGCCAGCACGTCGAACTCCCAGGCGGTCAGGCCAAAGCTGCTGAAAAGTTTGTCCAGCTCGCGCCGCAGCAGCGCCGCGCAGCGCCCCAGCCGGCCAATCACGCCCATCGGGCTGACATCCAGGTCCGGTCGCTCGCGGTGCCACTGCTGAAGAATTGCATCGACCGCATCCATCTGTCGCTGGACTGCCATTGGCTTACCCCTGAAATTTATCTTGAATCCAAGACAAGTTGCTATTAGCCTCGCATTTTATCTTGAATACGAGACAAATGCATGGACCGCTCAGCATCACGTAATACCTGGCTGGATGTGTTGATCACCGCTCTGGCGCCTGCCATCTGGGGCTCCACCTATATCGTCACCACCGAAATCCTACCGCCGGACCGGCCGTTTACCGCCGCGCTGCTGCGCGCCCTGCCCGCCGGCCTGCTGTTGGTGCTGTACAGCCGCTACCTGCCCCGGCGCAGCGAATGGCCACGCTTGCTGGTGTTGGCGGCGCTGAATATTGGCTTCTTTCAGGCGTTGCTCTTTGTTGCCGCGTACCGCTTGCCGGGCGGTTTGGCGGCGGTGGTCGGGGCGATTCAACCGCTGCTGGTGATGGGCCTGGTGTGGTCGATGGATCACCAGCGGCCTGAGTCTGTGGCGGTCGCCGCCAGTGTGGTGGGTATCGCAGGCATGGCTGCACTGTTGCTGGCGCCGGGGGCCAGCTGGGACCCGATCGGCATTGCCGCCGCCTTTATCGGCACCGCCTGCATGGCCAGCGGCACTTACCTAACGCGGCGTTGGCGGCCGACTGTGCCGCTGCTGGCGTTTACCGGCTGGCAGTTGCTGATTGGCGGTCTGTTCCTGCTGCCGGTGGCCTGGCTGATCGACCCACCACTGCCGCAATTAAGCCCGCTGCAGTGGCTGGGCTACGCCTACCTGTCGTTGTTCGGCGCGCTGCTGGCCTATGTGCTGTGGTTTCGCGGCATTGCCAGGCTGGCGCCGGTGGCGGTGTCGTCATTGGGGCTGCTCAGCCCGCTGGTGGCGGTGCTGCTGGGCTGGGCATTGCTCGGGCAGAGCATCACCGGCGTGGCGCTGCTGGGGTTGATCGCGGTGCTGGGCAGCATCCTGGCGGTGCAATGGGCGGCGTCAGTCAAGCCGGCAGTTGTCGCGCCCCATGTTAAAGTCGCGCCCTGATCACAAGGTGACAACTAGCGATTATGCAAACCCCGGCATTTACTGGCGAACTGGAAGACTGGAACACCCTGAACAGCAGCATCGGCTTCCCCGAGCTGCTGATCGGCAATGGCGCGAGCCTGGCGGTATGGCGCAAGTTCGCCTACTTCTCACTGTTCGACGAAGCGCAGACCACGCGCAATCGTCCGCTTAGCGCGACCGAACTCAGCGTGTTCCGCGCCCTGGATACCAGCAACTTCGAGCAGGTGCTTAGCGCGTTGAAGAACAGCATTCGAGTCAATGCCGCGCTGACCATCAACTCCTCGTCGCCGCGCCATCGCTACTTCGCCATCAAGGAAGCGCTGATCCACGCCGTGCGCTCGGTGCATATCCCCTGGAGCCAGATGCAGGCTGCCAGCCTGGCGCGGATCAATAACGCGCTTAGCCAGTATCAGACCGTCTATTCCGGCAATTACGACCTGCTCAACTACTGGGCCGTGATGCAGGCCCCGGATGCGTTTGAAGATATGTTCCGTGGCGCGGATTCAACCTTCGCCCCCGGCGACTGCCAGCGCCAGGGCAAGGCCACGCGCATGCTCTACCTGCACGGCGGCATGCACCTGGTAAAGAATATCGACGGCAGCACGCGCATTCTCAATTCATCGGAAAGCACCCTGCTGGCCAGTTTCGCCATCAACCAGCTGGGTGATATTCCGCTGTTCGTCAACGAAGGCAGCAGCGCGGACAAACTCAAGGCCATCCGTAGCTCCGACTACCTGTCGTTCTGCTACAGCCAGCTGGCGCAGCCCAAGGACAAGCTGTGCATCTTCGGCCACAGCCTGGCTGCGCAGGATCAGCACCTGACCCAGGCTTTGCAGCAGGCCGGACTGAAAACCCTGGCGATCTCGATCTACCCGCACAACCCGCTGTTTATCGCCCAGCAGAAGCAGCACTACGCCAGCCTGTTCGCCGAGCAGAATGTGGAGCTGCGTTTCTTCGATGCGCTCAGCCATCCGTTGGGTGATCCGCAACTACGCATCACGGCCCCAGCGGCGCAGTAACGGTTACTGGCTGATGGAGCGCACCAGGCTTAGCTCTGCCGGCGCACGGCGCTGGCTCAGGTAGCGGGTACAGCTGACGCGTAGAAACGAGGCGAAATTCACTACCTCACCGCGATAGTCCATCACCTCGTCATACAGCTTGGTAATCAGCTGATTGGTGGTCATGCCATCGACTTCGGCGATTTCTCGCAGGATGTCCCAAAACTGGTTTTCCAGACGCAGGGTGGTGACCACACCACGAATACGCAGCGAGCGGGCGCGGGATTCGTAGAGAATCGGATCGGCTTTGACATACAGCTCGCACATGGCGGCTCCTCGACGACAGAGGCCTGCAAGCAGGTCCTCATACATGCGTAGCCCGGATGCAATCCGGGGCCCTCATTTATAGACGCTCCCCGGATCTCATCCGGGCTCCGGGTTTACCCAGACGTTTATAGCGTGATCTGCGTACCCAGCAGGGCAAGGAACGCTGCCAGCCAATTGGGATGCGCCGGCCAGGCCGGAGCGGTGACCAGATTGCCCTGCACGTGAGCCTGATCCACGGCGATATCGATATAGCGCCCACCCGCCAAAGTTACTTCCGGGCCACAGGCCGGATAGGCACTGCATTCACGACCTTTCAGCACGCCAGCAGCAGCGAGCAATTGCGCGCCATGGCAGACCGCAGCGATGGGCTTGCCAGCCTTGTCGAAGGCCTGCACCAGTGCCAGCACCTGGGCATTCAGGCGCAGGTACTCCGGCGCGCGGCCACCGGGAATCAACAGGGCATCGTAATCGTCAGCGTTAACCTGAGCGAAATCGAAGTTGAGGGCAAAGTTATGCCCCGGTTTCTCGCTGTAGGTCTGCTCGCCTTCAAAATCATGGATGGCGGTGCGCACACTCTGCCCGGCGGTCTTGTCCGGGCACACCGCGTGCACCTGATGACCGACCATCAGCAGTGCCTGAAACGGCACCATCACTTCATAGTCTTCGACGTAGTCGCCGACCAGCATCAGAATCTTCTTCGCTGCCATGTGCCTGCTCCCTTCAATAAATTGAGAAGCACAGAGTGTTATCCCGATCCGCCCAGCACGGGTAATAACCCGGTACTACAGGGCAAGCGATGGATAGACGGTCAACGAGAAAATGGAGAAAGACAGCCTATAGCCCGGATGTAATCCGAGAGTGGTTATATCGACCACAAACGTCCCGGATTACATCCGGGCTACAGGAAGGTGCCATTCACCTGCATTAAGTGAATGGCAATGCAGCGCGGTAGCCGGATTATTCCAGCACTTCTTCATCACGCAGCAGCACATAGGTGCAGCCGCTGTCGTCGTCCAGGTAGTCGTGCACATAGAACATCACGACCTCACCCTGGCCTGGCTGCGCGGCCACGTAATCACCAATGTCGACAGTGAAATGGCCCTTTGAGCCCGGTTTGGCTTCGCATTCGATGCGCGCATTGACGAACAGCTCAGGCGCGCTGTCACCGAAATAATCTTCACGCTCCGCCGCATCCCAATCGGCCGGAGCCTCGAACGGGCCGCAGAACAGCACTTTGGCATCACCCAGATCCACTTCCTCTGCTTCCGGGTCCTGATCATCGGCACGGTAGACCGTGCAGTCCTGCGCCTCAGGGTTTTCCAGAATGGCCAGACGGGCCGCCAGTTGTTGCTCAGTATCCATAGGGGGCATAACTATCTCCGAGCGTTTTGGCGTCTAAGTTCAGGGCAAATCAAACCTGCCGTTATCCAGCAAGTCGGGCTTTGCAGGCTATGGGCTGATGCGGTTGCAGCGCAAGCAATGAAATGCTCGCGGAACAATGCACAAAAGAATTTGCGACTTAATTTGCCGTTAAGCCTGGACGCAGACACTCGCACCCAAGTTCTCAGAAGAGGTTCCTGTTATGGAGCTGCCTTGGGTGTATCACGACACTGCGCTTGCACAGATCGGCCGCGAGCAGCCGCTCAGTCTCTATCTGGCCAACGCCGCCAGCCCTCGCCGCGCGGGGATTGAAGCCTTTATCGGCGAGCGCTTCGCCGCTCAGCATCAGGCGCGCATCCGCCATTTCATGCCCTGCCTGCTCAGCCTGGAAGACCGCGACGGGCAACTGCTCGGCGCGGTGGGTTTGCGCAGCGCAGCCAGTGGCCCGCTGTTCCTTGAGCGCTACCTGACGCAACCGGCGGAACAGGTGATTGGCGCGCAGCAGGTCGTCAATACGCCGCAGCGCACACAACTGGTGGAGGTCGGCAACCTGGCGGCTGGCAGCCCAGGTGCCGCACGCCTGCTGATCGTCGCACTGACCGACCTGCTGGTGGCGTTGGGTTATCGCTGGGTGTGCTTCACCGGCACCCTGGCCCTGCTCAACAGTTTTCAGCGCTTGGGCCTGACGCCTTTGCCGCTGGGCCCAGCCAGCCCCGACTGCATGGGCGATGAACAGGCGGACTGGGGCACCTACTACGACAACCAGCCGCAGGTGATGGCCGGCGACATCTACGCCGGCCACCAGCGTCTGCTGCAGCTGGGTGCTTACCCACGCCTGGCCCACCAAGCCTTTTATGCCCTGGAGGACATGCCTGATGTGGCCTGCCGCTGAATCCCTGTTTAACCGCCTGGCCGCCTTCGGCGGGGCGATTGCCTTGCGCGAAGGTGAGCAACAGTTGAGCTACGCCCAGCTGCTGAGCGAGGTCGCACAGCGCAGCGCATACCTGCAGCACCTCGGCGCCCGACGTGTCGCCCTGGTGCTGGATAACGGAATCGACTGGGTGCTCTGGGACCTGGCCACTCTGCATGCAGGGCTGGTCTGCGTGCCACTGCCGGGATTCTTTTCCAGCGGCCAGCAGGTGCATGTCCTCGACAGCGCGGGCATCGACTGCCTGATCGGCCCGGCCAGCCCGCTTTTCAGCGCACGGGGTTTCAGCGCAAGCGCAGCGGCGAGTGCAACAACCGCTACCACCACTGTGCTGCAACGCCCACAGGTGCAGGTCAGCGCGTTGCCGGTCGGCACCTGCAAAATCACCTACACCTCCGGCACCACCGGACAACCCAAGGGGGTGTGCCTGGATATCGCCACGCAACTGGCGGTGGCGCAGAGCCTGGTGCAGGCCAGCGCCAGCTGCGCTGTCGAACGCCACCTGTGCGTCCTGCCGCTGGCCACCCTGCTGGAAAACATTGCTGGGGTTTATGCGCCCTTGCTGGCTGGGGCGCGGATCGAGCTGATGCCGATGGCGCAGATCGGTCTGCTCGGTGCCAGCCAGTTCGATCTGCCGCGCTTTCTCGGCGCCCTGGCTCAGGCGCAGCCCAATAGCCTGATCCTGCTGCCGCAACTGCTGCTGGCGCTGGTCAGCGCCGGCGAAAATCGCCTACCCCTGCCGAGCAGCCTGCGTTTTATCGCCGTCGGCGGTGGCCGCGTCGCCAGCCAATTGCTGCAACGTGCCGACGCCCTGGGGCTGCCGGTGTTCGAGGGCTACGGCCTGTCCGAGTGCGCCTCAGTGGTGTGCCTGAACACCCCGGAAAACCGCCGTATCGGCACCGTCGGCCAACCGTTGCCGCACCTGCAGGTACGCCTGGCTACAGACGGCGAGGTGATGGTCCAAGGTCCACGCCTGCTGGGTTACCTGGGCGAACCATGCCCTGACGAGGAGTGGCTGGGCACCGGTGATCTGGGCCATTTCGACGGGCCATTCCTGGTGCTGCACGGGCGCAAGAAACACCAGTTCATCACCGCCTTTGGCCGCAACGTCAACCCGGAATGGGTCGAGGCCGAATTGGTCCAGCAACTGCCAATCGCCCAGGCCTGGCTGCATGGCGAAGCACTGCCAGGCAACGTTGCCGTGCTGGTGCCGCGCTTCCCGAATACCAGCGACAGCCAATTGGCCGAAGCCGTGGCGACGGCCAACCAAGCCCTGCCCGACTACGCCCGTGTGCACCACTGGCTGCGCGCCGAACAACCTTTCAGCAGTGCCAATACGCTGGCCACCAGCAATGGCCGCCTGCGCCGCACCGCCCTGCTTAACCACTACCAGCACGCCATCGAGCAATTGATGGCCACCGAATCCTGCTATGGAAATGCCTGATGAGCTTCTACGAATCCCTGCTTGAACACACCAGCGCTGAACGCAATTACCTGCTCAGTGCGCCGATCATTGCCCAGGCCATGGCTGGCAGCGTCAGCCTGAACAGCTACGTGGCCTTTCTCACCGAGGCCTATCACCACGTTAAACACACCGTGCCCTTGCTGATGGCCTGCGGCGCGCGTTTGCCGGAGCGGCTGGAGTGGTTGCGCGAAGCTATCGGCGAATACATCGAGGAAGAAACGGGCCACCAGGAATGGGTGCTCAACGACATCGCCGTGTGTGGTGCAGACAAAGAAGCGGTGCGCCACGGCACGCCCAAGCTGCCGACCGAACTGATGGTCAGCTACGTCTACGACCGCATCGCCCGGCACAACCCGGTGAGTTTCTTCGGCATGGTCAATGTGCTGGAAGGCACCAGCATTGCCTTGGCTACCCAGGTGGCCGGAGTGATTCAGGACAAGCTGCAACTGCCGAACAAGGCCTTCAGCTACCTGAGTTCCCACGGCAGCCTGGACCTGGAACACATCGAATTCTTCAAAAAACTGATGAATCAGCTCGACAACGACGACGACAAAGCTGCCGTGGTGCACACCGCCAAAGTGGTCTATCGCCTCTACGGCGATATGTTCCGCAGCTTGCCGCTGAGCGCCTGAGGACTAGCGATGAATATTCCTGAATGCCGCGCCGTGATCACTGGGGCCAGTGGTGGGATTGGCCAGGCACTGGTCGCCGAACTGCTGCGCGACGGTGCCCACCTGCTGCTGGTTGGCCGCCAGCCCGAACCCCTGCAAGCGCTGGCCGAGGCCCATGCCGGCAAGGTCACACTGGTGACTGCGGACATCCGCGAACGCAGCGGCCGTGAAGCCGTGGTCGCCGCCGCGCAACGCTTTGGCGGCATCAACACGCTGATCAATGCTGCGGGGGTCAATCACTTCGGCTTGCTGGAGCAGCATGAAGAAAGCGCCATCGCCGAACTGATTGAGCTCAACGTCACCGCCACCCTGCAACTGACCCATCGCCTGTTGCCGCTGCTGCGGCAACAGGGCCGGGCACTGGTGGTCAATCTGGGGTCGACCTTCGGCTCCATCGGCTACCCCGGTTTCAGCGCTTACTGCGCCAGCAAGTTCGCCTTGCGCGGATTCTCCGAAGCCCTGCGCCGCGAACTGGCCGACACCCAGATCAAGGTTCTCTACTTCGCCCCGCGCGCCACCCAGACACGCATGAACGCCGCCAACGTGGTGGCTATGAATAACGAACTCAAGGTGGCGATGGACGACCCCAATAGCGTCGCCCTGCAATTACTGGCGGCCATTCGCCGCGAGAAAGACGAGCGCTACCTCGGCTGGCCGGAACAGCTCTTCGTGCGCCTCAACAGCCTGC
Organism: Pseudomonas sp. SG20056; assembly: GCF_031764535.1. NCBI lineage: Bacteria > Pseudomonadati > Pseudomonadota > Gammaproteobacteria > Pseudomonadales > Pseudomonadaceae > Pseudomonas > Pseudomonas sp. SG20056. The sequence continues at coordinate 1,012,088 of NZ_CP134499.1, read as the reverse complement.
TGCCGCGCCTGGTTGATCAGGCCCTGCGCAAACAACTGCCAATCATCCAGCGCTTTGCCCGAAGCAAACCTTAAGAGGACACACCCCATGACGCTTTTCCGCACCGCCGCCTGCGCCCTGCTCTGCCTCATCAGCCTGCCAAGTTTCGCCTTGAGCGAACGAGGCCAGGCGCAGCTGCAAAGCCTGCAAGACCGCTGGGCCGAGATCAATTATCAGCTGCCCAAGGAACAACGCGAGAAAGCCTTCGCCAGCCTCAGCGAGCAGGCGCAAAAAGCCGTCGCCGCGGAGCCGAACGCCGCCGAACTGCAGATCTGGAACGGCATCATCCTCAGCACCTACGCCGGCGCCAAAGGCGGCCTGGGGGCGCTGGGTCTGGTCAAGCAGGCCAAGGCCAGCCTGGAACAGGGCCTGGCACTCGACCCCAAGGCGCTGTCCGGTTCGGCCTACACCAGCCTCGGCAGCCTGTACTACCAGGTGCCCGGCTGGCCGGTGGGCTTTGGTGATGACGAAAAAGCCGAAACCATGCTCAAGCAGGCACTGGCGATCAACCCGGATGGCATCGACCCCAACTACTTCTATGGCGATTACCTGGCCCGCGCCAAACGCTTCGCAGAAGCCAAGGTTGCCCTGGAAAAAGCCCTGCAGGCACCACCACGGCCTGATCGTCTGTCCGCAGACGCCGGCCGCAAAGAGGAAATCGCAGCATTGCTCAGCAAGGTCAAAACCAAGCTGGACTAATCTCGCCTACGCGAGCTTGAATAGGAAAAATCGGGAATTACTGCATGCGCATTCTGCTGGTCGAAGACGACAACGCCCTTGGCGAAGGTATTCGCACCGCCCTCAAGCCCGAGGGTTACACCGTCGACTGGGTGCAGGATGGCAGCAGCGCGCTGCACGCCCTGAGCAGCGAGAGTTTCGAGCTGGCCATTCTCGACCTTGGGCTGCCGCGTATGGACGGCCTGCAGGTGCTCAAACACCTGCGCGCCGCCGCCAACCCGGTGCCGGTGCTGGTACTGACCGCCCGCGACTCCACCAGCGACCGCATCGCCGGGCTGGATGCCGGCGCCGACGATTACCTGGTCAAACCCTTCGATGTCGCCGAGCTCAAGGCACGCCTGCGCGCCCTGCTACGGCGCAGTTTCAACCGCCCGCAACCGGCGCTGGAATACCGTGGCATCAGCCTCGACCCGGTCAGCCAGGCCGTCAGCTACCAGGGCCAGGCGGTCAATCTGCCGCGCAAGGAGTTTCTCCTGCTGCACGAACTGCTCGCCCAACCGGGCCGGGTGATGACCCGTGACAAGCTGCAACAGGCTCTCTATGGCTGGGACGAGGAGCTGGAGAGCAACGCCCTGGAGGTGCATGTGCACCATCTGCGCAAGAAGTTCTTCCCCGAGCTGATCCGCACCGTGCGCGGCGTCGGCTACCTGGTGGATAAAGCCTGATGCGCTCGATTCGTGCACGCACCCTGCTGTTGGTACTCGGCCTGCTCAGCCTGTCGATGAGTGCGATTTCCTACAAGAGCTACCGCGATGCCCAGCATGAAATCGAAGAGCTCTTCGATGCCCAGCTGGCGCAGTCGGCTCGTCTGCTCCAAGGCATGTTAGGCCGCAAGATGCCGGAAGGTGAACGCCACGCCCTGCAAAGCGCCCTCAATCTGGCCCTGCAAGCCCGACATGAACCTCAGGATAAAGCCCTGATCACAGGTCATGCCTACGAGGGCAAGCTGGCCTTTCAGGTATTCGATGCCCAGGGCGACATGCTGCTGCAATCGGCCAGCGCCCCCCCCGGGTTGTTGCCGCAACTGCTCGCCGAGCGCCAGCACGATGCCGGGGCCACGCAGCAGCAGGTCGATACCGCGCTGGCGGGGCTGGCCGAGCAGCTAGGCGGCTATCACCGGGTGGCGCTCAACGGTCACCAGTGGCGGCTGTTTATCCTGCGTGATCGGCAGAACCAGCACCTGATCCTCGCGGCCGAGCGCGAAGACGTGCGCGGCGAGCTGGTGGACAAGATCACCCTGCGCAGCCTGCTGCCCGATCTGGTCGGCCTGCCGCTGCTGGCCTTGCTGGTGTGGCTGGCGATTGGCTGGGGCCTGCGGCCGCTGCGGCGCATGGCCGAGTCGATCAAGGCGCGCGCGCCGGACAATCTGGCGCCGCTGGTCTTTGGCCCGTTGCCACTGGAACTGGAACCCATGGGCGCGGCGCTCAACCGCCTGCTGCTGCAGGTCAACCAGCTGCTCGATCAGGAAAAACGCTTTATCGCCGATGCCGCCCACGAGCTGCGCACGCCGCTGGCGGTGCTGCGCATCCACGCCCAGAACGCCCTGGAAGCCCCCGACCCTGAGGATCGCAGCGAAGCCCTGCGCCAGCTTGGCGCGGGAGTGGATCGCGCCACCCGCGTGGTGGCCCAGCTGCTCACCCTGGCGCGTCTGGACCCAGATGTGGTGCAACTGGCGATGCGCCCCATCAACCTGCTCGACTACCTGCGCAACGACCTGGCCGAGCTGATTCCCCTGGCCCTGGAGCGCCACCAGGAACTCAGCCTGGAGGCCGACGAGGCGGCGGATTATCGGCTGCTGGCCGATGGCCCGAGCCTGGCTACCCTGCTGCAGAACCTGGTCAGCAATGCCGTGCAATACACCCCCGATGGCGGACGCATTCAGGTGCTGCTGCAAGCCCAGGCCGATGCCATAGTGCTGCGCGTGCAGGACAGCGGCCCGGGTGTAGACGAGGCGCAGCGGGAGAAGCTCTTCGAGCGTTTCTATCGCCTCGGCGACGGCCAGGGCGCGGGGCTGGGTCTGTCCATCGTGCTGCGGGTGGTGGAACTGCACCGCGCCAGCATCAACCTCGGCGACTCGCCCCTCGGCGGACTGGAAGTCGCGGTGCGCTTGCCGAGAAACCAAGCCCTCCGTAGGAGCCAGCTTGCTGGCGATCCTGTGGCCTGATCGCCAGCAAGCTGGCTCCTACAACACACCTTGCGCCCCCGTTAGCGCGGTGCAGGGCCGCCCCGGCGCTGCGCGCGCTCTTCGCGGCGCGCCTGCTGCTGCACTTCGGCCAGCACTTCCTGCACATAGTCGATATGCCGATTGGACAGCGCGCGGGCGTCTTCGGCGCGGCCTTCGATAATCGCCTGATACAGCATGCGGTGCTGTTCGATCAGCATGTCGCGGGTTTCATCGCGCTGGGCGTACATACCGCCGATATTGGTCACCACGTTGCGCTTGAGCAGGTCGAACAGCCCGCGAATGGTGTGCAGCAGCACGGCGTTGTGGCTGGCCTCGGCAATCGCCAGGTGGAAGTTGGCATCGGCCGCGCCCTCTTCGGCGCGGGTCACCTTGCCGCTGCGGCTGTAGCAATCTTGAAGTGCGGCGAAGGCATCAGTCAGGCGCTGGCGATCCAGCTCGGTGGCGCGCTGCGCGGCATAAAACGCGCAAGAGCCTTCCAGGGTGTGGCGAAACTCAAGCAGGTCGCGCTGAGCTTCGGGGTTGCTTTCCAGCAGGTGCAGCAGCGGGTCACTGAAAGTCGAGCCTAAGGTTTCCGCCACATAGTTGCCGCCGCCATGCCGACTGACCAGCAGACCCTTGGCTGCCAGCTTCTGAATCGCTTCACGCAGCGATGGCCGGGATACGCCGAACTGCTCGGCCAGCACCCGCTCCGCCGGCAAGCGTTCGCCGGCCTTGAGCGTGCCTTCGAGGATCATGGTTTCCAGTTGGCTGACGATATCGTCCGACAAACGGCGCTGCCGCACCGAACCTACTTCCATCATCCACACTCCACTGGTTTGACCACCTGCAATGGGCCTTTGCGGCCCGCTGCCGGCAAGCCTATCGCCGCCTCCTCAGCCCCGCAAGGTGAAGCCTTACTACCAAAGTCGTAAGGCAGCTAATTGACAGGCTGGAGCCCGCACTTTTACCCTGACCGCGCAGCCCTGTAAATTGGTATTACCAATTAACCAAACAAGAACAATTCCAAGAATCCAACGAGGTCTCCCTATGCCGGCTCTATTGCTTATATCCGCCGCAGCGCTACAGCCCGACGCGCACCTGCATTCACCCATGCGCATTGCGCAGCGTTAAGGAGAGACCACCATGTCCACTGGTCTTCTTGCCCTACTGGCGTTCTCGCCTATCCTGCTGGCCGCCATCCTGCTGATCGGCCTGCGCTGGCCGGCCAAACATGCCATGCCCCTGGTCTATCTGCTTACCGCCGGTGTCGCGCTGTTTGCCTGGGATATGAGCTTTAACCGCGTGCTGGCGTCCACCGTGCAGGGCTTGCTGATCACCCTCGGTTTGCTATGGATCATATTCGGCGCGATTTTGCTGCTTAACACCCTCAAGCATTCTGGCGGCATCACCGCGATTCGCGCAGGCTTTGCCACCATCAGCCCGGACCGGCGCATCCAGGCGATCATCATCGCCTGGCTGTTCGGCTGCTTTATCGAGGGCGCGTCTGGCTTCGGCACACCCGCCGCTATCGCGGCACCATTGCTGGTGGCCATCGGCTTCCCGGCCATGGCTGCAGTGATGCTCGGCATGCTGGTGCAGAGCACACCGGTATCCTTCGGCGCGGTGGGTACACCGATAATCGTCGGGGTCAACACCGGCCTGGATAGCGCCACCATCGGCGCGCAGCTGGCTGAACAGGGTTCATCCTGGGCGCAATTCCTGCAGTTGATCACCAGCGAAGTAGCGATCATCCACGCCATTGTCGGCACTGTGATGCCGCTGGTGATGGTGCTGATGCTGACGCGTTTCTTCGGCACCGAGAAAAGCTGGAAAGCCGGCTTTGAAGTACTGCCATTTGCCATCTTCGCCGGCCTGGCATTCACCATCCCTTACGCCTTGACCGGCGTGTTCCTCGGCCCTGAGTTTCCGTCGCTGGGCGGCGGTTTGATTGGCCTGGCGATTGTGACCAGCGCCGCGCGCATGGGCTTTCTGCTGCCAAAAACCACCTGGGACTTCGCCCCGGCAGACAAATGGCCAGCCGAATGGCTGGGCACCGTGGAAATGAAGCTCGACCAACTCACCGCCAAGCCAATGAGCGCCCTGCGCGCCTGGCTGCCCTATGTGCTGGTGGGTGTGCTGCTGGTGATCAGCCGGGTATTCCCCGAGGTAAGCGCCGCGCTGAAAGCTGTGATGCTGAACTTCCCCGACCTGCTGGGCGAAACCGGTATCGGTGCAAACTTCCAACCGCTGTACCTGCCGGGCGGGATTCTGGTGGCCGTGGTCATCGCCACTTTCTTCTTCCATGGCATGAAGCTGCGCGACCTCGGTTCGGCGGTCAAGGAATCCTCGGGCGTGCTGCTGAGCGCCGGCTTTGTGCTGCTATTTACCGTGCCGATGGTGCGCATCCTGATCAACTCTGGGGTTAACGCCGCAGAGCTGTCGAGCATGCCGATTTTGATGGCGCGCTGGGTGGCCGATAGCGTGGGCGGCATCTACCCGCTGCTGGCGCCGAGCGTGGGTGCCCTGGGCGCCTTTATTGCTGGTTCCAACACCGTCAGCAACATGATGTTCAGCCAGTTCCAGTTCGGTGTGGCCAGCAGCCTAGGGATTTCCAGCGCGCTGATTGTCGCGGTACAGGCGATTGGTGCAGCTGCCGGCAATATGGTGGCAATCCACAACGTGGTCGCTGCATCGGCTACGGTTGGCCTGCTGGGACGCGAAGGCAGCATCCTGCGCAAGACCGTCTGGCCTACCCTGTACTACGTGCTGTTTACCGGCCTGATCGCGCTGTTTGCCGTGTACGTGCTGGGCGTCAGCGACCCGCTGATGGCGAGCTGATACACGCCTGAATGCGCGCTGCTCGGGCGGCGCGCATTGGCGTTTCGCTGCAACCCTTTTTCCTGCTTGGGTGACTCCATGATCATTTCTGCCTCCACCGACTACCGCGCTGCCGCCCAACGCCGGCTGCCGCCGTTTCTGTTCCACTACATCGACGGCGGCGCCTACGCCGAGCACACGCTCAAACGCAACGTCGCCGACCTGGCGGACATTGCCCTGCGCCAGCGCGTGCTGCGCAATATGTCGGAACTGAGCCTGGAAACCCGCCTGTTCAATGAAACCCTGAGCATGCCGGTGGCCCTGGCCCCGGTCGGCCTGACCGGCATGTACGCCCGCCGTGGTGAAGTGCAGGCCGCCAAGGCAGCTGCCGCCAAGGGCATCCCCTTTACCCTGTCCACCGTTTCGGTGTGCCCGATTGAAGAAGTCGCGCCGGCCATCGACCGGCCGATGTGGTTTCAGCTGTATGTGCTGAAAGACCGCGGCTTTATGAAAAACGCCCTGGAACGGGCCAAGGCCGCTGGCGTCACCACCCTGGTATTTACCGTGGATATGCCGGTACCCGGCGCGCGCTACCGCGATGCCCACTCCGGCATGAGCGGGCCGAACGCACCGCTGCGGCGCATGCTGCAAGCCATGACCCACCCACGCTGGGCCTGGGATGTCGGCCTGCTCGGCAAGCCGCATGACCTCGGCAATATCTCCGCCTACCGTGGCAACCCCACGGGCCTGGCCGATTACATCGGCTGGCTGGGCAACAACTTCGACCCGTCGATCAGCTGGAAGGACCTGGAATGGATTCGTGAATTCTGGGACGGCCCGATGGTGATCAAGGGCATTCTCGACCCGCAGGACGCCAAGGACGCCGTGAGCTTCGGCGCCGACGGCATCGTCGTGTCCAACCACGGCGGCCGCCAACTCGATGGCGTGATATCCAGCGCCCGCGCCCTGCCGGCGATTGCCGACGCGGTGAAAGGCCAGCTGGCGATCCTTGCCGACTCGGGCATCCGTACCGGCCTGGATGTAGTGCGCATGATCGCCCTCGGCGCGGACACAGTGATGCTCGGCCGCGCCTTTATCTACGCCCTGGCCGCCGACGGTGGCGCAGGGGTAAGCAACCTGCTGGATTTGATCGAGAAGGAAATGCGCGTGGCCATGGTGCTGACCGGGGCCAAGTCAATCAGCGAGATCAATGCCGATTCGCTGGTGCGCGAACTGCGCCACGCCGCGTCCTGACGCTGCCTCTAACTTCGGAGCCTGCATGAGCCTGCCCAGCGCATTTCTCACCGCCGTCGAACGCCTGATCCCCGCCGAGCGGCGTTTCGACGACCCGCTGTCGACCCTGGCCTTTGGCACCGATGCCAGCTTCTACCGGTTAATCCCCAAACTGGTGGTAGGTGTCGAGGCAGAGCTGGAAGTGGTCGATCTGCTCAAACTGGCCAGCGCGCATCAGGTGCCGGTGACCTTCCGCGCCGCCGGCACCAGCCTGTCCGGCCAGGCCATCAGCAACTCGGTGCTGATCGTGCTCGGCGATAACTGGAACGGTCGGGAAATCCGCGGCCAGGGCAGCCAGATCCGCCTGCAACCAGGGGTGATCGGTGCCCAGGCGAATGCCGTACTCGCGCCCTTTCAGCGCAAGATCGGCCCTGACCCGGCGTCGATCAACGCCTGCAAAATCGGCGGCATCGTTGCCAACAACGCCAGCGGCATGTGCTGCGGCACTGCACAAAACAGCTACCACACCCTTGCCGGCATCCGTCTGGTGCTGGCCGACGGCACGGTGCTGGATACTGAAGACCCGCTTAGCGTCACGCGTTTCTTTTCCACTCATGCGGACCTGCTGACGCAACTGAACGAGCTGGGCAAACAGACCCGTGCCAACAGCGCGCTGGCCGCAAAGATCCGCCACAAATACCGCCTGAAAAACACCACCGGCCTGTCGCTTAACGCCCTGGTGGACTTCGATCAGCCGCTGGATATCCTCAGCCACCTGCTGGTGGGCTCCGAAGGCACCCTCGGCTTTATCAGCGCGGTGACCTACAACACCGTGCCGGATCACCCTCACAAGGCCAGCGCCCTGCTGGTGTTCCCCGATGTGGAGAGCTGCTGCCGCGCCGTCACCCTGCTCAAGCAGCAGCCGGTATCCGCCGTGGAGTTACTGGACCGCCGCAGCCTGCGCTCGGTGCAGCACAAGCCCGGCATGCCGGAATGGGTCAAGGGGTTGTCGGATAGCGCCTGTGCCCTGCTGATCGAATCACGCGCTGCCAGCCAGAGCCTGCTGCATGAGCAGCTGCAACTGATCATGGCCTCCATCGCTGACTTCCCGCTGGAAAAGCAGGTGAATTTCAGCGAAGACCCGACCGTCTACAACCTGCTGTGGAAGATCCGCAAAGACACCTTCCCTGCCATCGGTGCCGTGCGCCAAACCGGCACCACGGTGATTATCGAGGACGTCACCTTCCCCATCGAACAGCTGGCCGAGGGCGTCAACCGCCTGCTCGCCCTGTTCGATAAGCACGGCTACGACGAGGCGATCATTTTCGGCCACGCCCTGGAAGGCAACCTGCACTTCGTGTTTACCCAGGCCTTCGAAACGCCTGAGCAGATCGCTCGCTACTCGGCCTTTATGGACGACGTGGCGCAGCTGGTGGCGGTGGAGTTCGGCGGCTCGCTCAAGGCCGAGCACGGCACCGGGCGCAATATGGCGCCCTTTGTCGAGCTGGAATGGGGCACAGACGCCTACCAGCTGATGTGGCAAATCAAGCGCCTGCTCGATCCCCAGGGCATCCTCAACCCTGACGTGATCCTCTCCGAGGATCGCGACATTCACCTGAAAAACCTCAAGCCACTGCCGGCCGCCAACGACATCATCGACAAGTGCATCGAGTGCGGTTTCTGCGAGCCGGTGTGCCCATCGAAAGGGCTGACCCTGAGCCCACGCCAGCGCATCGTGATCTGGCGCGATATTCAGGCGAAAAAGCGCGCCGGCATCGACACCTTTGAGCTGGAAGCGGCCTATCAGTACCAGGGCGTCGACACCTGCGCAGCTACCGGCCTGTGCGCCCAGCGCTGCCCGGTGGGCATCAACACCGGCGATCTGGTGCGCCAGCTACGCGCCCGCGACGCCAACAGCCCGCGCAGCGCCGACTGGTTGGCGAATAACTTCCACCGTGTCATGCAGGGCGCGCGGCTGATGCTGCATGTGGCCAACGGCGCACGCATGCTGATGGGCGCACCGCTGCTTAGCCGCACCTCGGCGGCGCTTAGCAAGGCCAGCCAGGGTCGCGTACCGCAGTGGACGCCAGCGATGCCGCAACCGCTGCAGCGGTTGCGACTGCCAACGGCCAATGACGATACGCGGCCACGGGTGGTCTACCTGGCCGCCTGCGTATCCCGTGCCATGGGCCCGGCCGCCAGCGATAGCGAGCAAATGCCACTGCTCGACAAAACCCGCGCGCTGCTGGAAAAAGGCGGCTTTCAGGTGGTGTTCCCGGCTGAGCTGGACAACCTCTGCTGCGGCCAGCCGTTTGCCTCCAAGGGCTATGCCGAACAAGCCGAGCGCAAGAAACAGGAGCTGATCGACGCGCTGCTCAAGGCCAGTCGTGGCGGCCTCGATCCCATCTACTGCGACACCAGCCCCTGCACCCTACGCCTGCTGCAAGACGGCCTGGATGCACGGCTGAAACTGCACGACCCGGTTAAATTTATCCGCGAGCAGTTGCTCGACCGCCTGCAGATCACCCCGCAGAACAAACCCGTGGCGGTGCATGTCACCTGCAGCACCCAGCATCTGGGCGAGGCGCAAGGTTTGATCGATATCGTTAGGCGCTGCACCTCAGAGGTGGTGATTCCCGAAGGCATTCACTGCTGCGGCTTTGCTGGCGACAAGGGCTTCACTACGCCCGAGCTGAACGATCATGCCCTGCGCAGCCTGAAGTCCGCCGTGCAGTATTGCGAGGAAGGCATCAGCACCAGCCGCACCTGCGAAATCGGCCTGAGCCAGCACGGCGGTATCGACTATCACGGGCTGGTCTATCTACTGGATCGGGTCAGCCACGTCAGGCCTTGAGTGACCAACGGCCCAGTCAATGAGTGAGGGCTTTCTATACTGAAAGCCCTACCTACATCGCTGGAGCCTTGCCATGCGCCGTCTTGCCGCTTTCCTTGCAACCGCACTCCTCAGCACCTCGCTCTGGGCCATGCACTGCCCGGCGGATATGGCCAAGATCGATGGCTTGCTGAAAACCGACCCACCAAGCGATACCGCCGTACTCGCGCAAGTGCAGCAGCTACGCGCCGAAGGCGAAACCCTGCACAAGGCTGGTAACCACAGCGAATCGGTCAAAGTTCTGGGCGAAGCGCTGCAACTGCTCGAAGCCAGCGAATAACCCGAACAGCGGCAGAGCAGGCGCTGCTTAGAGCGCCTGTCCCAGCAGGCTAAGCGCCACGCGGCGCACCTGGGCCAGGTCAATCGGCTTGGCCAGGCAGGCTTGGGCACCGCGCTGGCGTGCTTCGGCAAACACCGCCTCATCTGCCGCAGCACTGATCACCAACACCGGCACCGCCTGCAACCGAGGGTTAAGGCGCATGGCATCCAGCACTTGCATGCCGTCGCCATCGGGTAGATCCAGATCAAGCAACAGCAGGGTCGGCGTACAGTGCTCCAGCTCAGCCAATGCCCGCTGCACCGAGCCTGCGCCACGCACCTCGGCAAATTCACGCAAGGCTTCCTGAGCCACCTTGAGGCAGGCCGGGTGATCTTCCACACACAGCACCTCGGCCAGCTGCTTGGGTTGCGCCGACATGGACTCCACATCGGCAACAGCCGGTGCCGCCGGTGCCGCCGCGCCGGGCAGGTCGATCCAGAAACGGCTGCCCGTACCGGCGTTGCTGCTAAAGCCTATTTCGCCGGCCATCAAGGTGGCCAGCTCACGGCACAGCACCAGGCCGATCCCAGTGCCAGGAATGCTGGAGTTCTCCCGCCCCAGACGTTGGAACGGCTGGAACAGATTGGCCTGCTGCTCGGCCGTCATCCCCGCGCCGTTGTCTTCGACCCACAAACGCACACAGTTCGAGCGCACCTCATAACCCATGCGAATCAGCCCCTGTGGGCTGTTGTACTTGATCGCATTGGACAGCAGGTTGAGCACCACCTGGCGCACCCGGCGCACATCTGCCTGTACATACAGGCCAGCGTCGGCTTCAGCCAGTACCTGCAGCTGCAATTGACGCTGCTGCACTTCCGGCTGTACCAGCTCGGCGCAGCCATGCAGCAGGGCGCCGACTTCCACCGGCTGCAATTTAAGCTGCTGACGGCGGCTTTCGATGCTCGACAGGTCGAGAATATCGTCCACCAATGAAGTCAGATGACGGCTAGCATTGACGATCTCGCGGGCGTAATCGGCCTCCAGCTTGGCCTCGGGCTTGTCCTGCGCCTCCATCTCGATCAACTGACCAAAGCCGTAGATCGCATTGAGCGGCGTGCGCAGCTCGTGGCTCATGCTCGACAGAAAACGGCTCTTGGCCTGGCTTGCAGCCTGGGCATCCAGACTGGCGCGGCGCAGGTCTTCCTGCACCTGCTTGAGCCGGGTGATATCCACATGGGTACCGGCAACGCGCAGTGCACGGCCCTCGCTATCGCGCTCCAGCACCTTGCCGCGACTGAGCAGCCAGACGTACTCACCCAGAGCATCGGCGTAGCGGTACTCCGCCTCGAAACGGTCCTCGCCACTGCTGGCGAACAGCTGACGCAGATGGCGAATGCGTTCCAGATCATTGGGGTGCACGCGCTGGTTGAACGCACTGAAGCTCATGTTCGAGTGAGTTAGCCCAAAGCGCCGGAGGAAGCGCTCACTGAGGGTGATGCTCATCGTCTCCGCTTCGACCTCCCAGAGGCTTTCCGTGGTGCTTTCCAGCACCAGCTGGAGAATTCGTTGCGCCTCCACACGCTGTGCTTCACTGGCCTGCAACTGCTCGCCAGTCTGCTGCACCGCCTCCGCCATGCTCACCAGCTCACGGATCTGGCTGCTCGGCGCAGTGGGCTGATAGTTGCCCTGGCCCAGCTCGCGCATCATCCCAACAATCCCGTCAATCGGTCGCACCAGCTGCTCGCTCAAGCGCCGCGAGCGCAGCCACATCAGGGCAAAGAACAGCAGATAGAACAGCGCCAGGCCGACAATCAGCAGGTAGCCAATATGCAGGTAGCGCTCGGCCAGGCGATTGGTCTCGCTGAAGATGTGCTCCTCATCCACCACCAGCAGCAGTTGCCAGCCGGTCTGCGGGATCTCGCTCCAGGCAATTAGCCGATTGCGACCGCCCAGCACCACTTCCTGCACATTGCTCTGCCCCGCCGCCATGGCTTGTAACAGCGGCTGCATCTCGGCGCGCTTGGCCAGGCTGAAGTCTTCGGGTTTGAGCACCTCGCGGCGTACCGCCTCGGCATAGGAATATTCGGTCAGCTCACGCAGGCCGAAATCCTCTTCGCCAGCACTAGGCAAGGCCATGATGTTGTGATCGCGGCTGACCAGCATGGCATAGCCTTGCCAGGGCACATCCAGCTCGCCAATCTCACCCAGCATCTGCCCGACCGTAATATCCAGCCCCACCACCCCTTCGAGGAAATCACCGCGATACACCGGCGCCACTGCAGACATCATCCAGCCCATACCTGCCGGGTCGAGGTAGACATCGGTCCAGGCTACCTTGCGCTCGGGGTTGTGCTTGGCATCCGCTAGGTAATAGAAGTTGTAATCGGGTATCACCATGTCATGGGGATACTGCTCGGGCGTCATGAAAAAGGGGTAGATGCGGTTGTAACTGTCCCAGGTATTGAAATAGGCCGCCGCCACTCGCGGGTTGGCGGCCTGGATCGAACGCATCAAAGGATCGAGCTGCGACAGGCGCAGGGCCTTGGCGTGATCCTGCTGGGCCAACGGCGTGCTGTTGGCATAAAAGGAGGCCGCCCGGCCATCATCGCTACGGCTGTAGAACACACCGTTTTCAGTTAACGCATGCCGCTGACGCTCCAGCGCATCAGGCTCAAACCTACGGTTATCCAGAGCATTGAGCGCAGCATCACGGAATATCTGTACCTGCGCCTCCACCGAACGCAGGCGGCCATCGATCACCTGGCCTTCACGCACCACCGCCGCAGACAAATCATCCAACGCGCTCTGCTGCAAATGCTCGATCTGCGCATCGCGAATCGCCGCGTTGCTCAGCAGGTACACCGTGATCAACACCGACTCGACCAGAATCAACGGAATCAGGGCACTCTGCACAAAAGCGCGCCAGATCCACTGACGCAAAGGGTAACGCGACGCGCGCGGCATACGAGGGTCTCATCCAGAAGACATAGCGAATGTGCAGGATGCAATCATAGCCGGCAAGCCCAATCAGCGTCCGCCAGGCAATTGTCGGGTCGACGCTGTGGAACCTTTGGCGTAAACTCGCGTCCCAGTACCAGCAGCAAAAGCTTTGGGGCCGATTAGGATTCGACGCCGGTAGCGAAGCTCTAGGTGCATGCCGACTTGGTAACAGAAGTCGTAAATCCACTGTTGCAACTTTCTATAGTTGCCAATGACGAAAACTACGAGGGCTACGCTCTCGCTGCGTAAGCGGCGCGACTAGTCCTTCTGGTAGCTTCGGCTCCAGCGATCACTAGGGGATGCCTGTAAACCTGAAGTGATTGTCATGCAGAACAGGATCGCCGCGTAGTACGTTGTGGACAAAGCGGCTAAAACTTACACAACTCGTCCAAAGCACCCTGCCCGTCGGGCGGCTGCGGATTAACTCAATAGACACGGCTAAGCATGTAGTACCGAAAGTGGAGAACTGGCGGACGGGGGTTCAAATCCCCCCGGCTCCACCATTACAACATCTAAAGACGTCCACGGACGTCTTTTTTTGTGCCTGAAACCCAGCAAATACGGGACCTTCAGCGTCATAGACGTACAAAGACGTCTGACTGCATCCATGCCTTCGTGTATTCCAAATTGTATTCCAAGCCCTAAGCCGGTATTTTTTGGAATACACAAATCGCACTGGAGTACACCATGGGTGCCGCAACAACGCGCCTTTCAGACCTGAAGGTCAAAGCCGCAAAGCCCAAAGAAAAGGACTACACCCTGACTGACGGCAACGGCCTACAGATGCGAGTGAGAATCAATGGATCAAGGTTGTGGAATTTCAACTACATCCACCCCATCACCAAGAAGCGACTGAATATGGGGCTCGGCACCTTCCCGGAAGTAAGCCTTGCTCAAGCCCGCAAACTGACCATTGAAGCGCGTGAGCTCGTAGCACAGGGCATTGATCCCAAAGAGAGACGCGACGCAGATCGACAGGCCAAAAAGGCCGCAACTGAACACACGCTGCAGAACGTAGCGACGTCCTGGTATGAGCTCAAAAAAGATGCGGTAACCCCCGCCTACGCCGAAGACATTTGGCGCTCGCTTACGTTGCACGTCTTCCCCGACTTGGGCGTTACACCGATCGCGTCCATAACAGCGCCGAAGGTCATCAGCCTTCTCAAGCCGCTCGAAACTAAAGGCAGCCTGGAAACCGTCAAACGCCTTACACAGCGACTCAACGAGATCATGACCTACGGGGTCAACTCAGGCCTGATACCCGCCAACCCACTTACCGGGATTGGTAGCGTGTTCAAAAAGCCGAAGAAAAAGAACATGCCGGCCTTACACCCCGATGAGCTCAAAGAGCTCATGGTTGCAATCGCGAACGCCAGCATAAAAAGAACCACTCGATGCCTGATCGAGTGGCAACTGCATACGATGACTCGCCCCGTTGAGGCTGCCACTACTCGCTGGGCTGATATCGATTTCGAGAAAAGGATCTGGACGATCCCGGCTGAGCGCATGAAAAAACGTCGCCCGCATACGGTGCCGCTTACAGATCAAGCATTGGCCATTCTTGAAGCGATCAAACCCTATAGCGGGCACCGTGAATACGTGTTCCCTGCTGACCGCAATCCGCGCACTCACTGCAATAGCCAAACGGCCAACATGGCCCTAAAGCGAATGGGCTTTGAGGGACGCCTGGTCAGCCACGGAATGCGATCAATGGCCAGTACAACGCTCAACGAGCACGGCTGGGAGCCTGAGCTGATCGAAGTAGCGCTGGCGCATGTGGATAAGGACGAAGTGCGCAGTGCCTACAACCGTGCGGACTACATCGAGCGGAGACGCCCGATGATGACCTGGTGGAGTGAGCATATTCAGAGGGCTGCAACCGGCAGTCTTTCAGTATCTGCAACCAAGGAGAGAAAAGTCGTTTCGATACGGTGACAAACTGTCGGCTATCGGCCGATAGCGGACAGTTGATAAGGCGCCCGCAACCTTGAACTGCTGAGCTCCCTTTGGCGCATCTTTGCAGGTTGTGGCACTCTGGCAGCTAGCGAATTTTGCCTACCTGCTGGCCGACTGCTCAGCAACTTTACTCAAGGAAATGTCTGCCTTTTGAACCTCGATCACTCCAGCGGCGTTGCCACCAACAAACAGCAGATAGTCATCCGCGGGGAACATCTGTGCCAGCGAAGGCACGTCGGACCAATACCAAAAAGGAGGTTCCATGCTTGATGCTTCGCAGCTGCGAATTGAGGCCGCACACAAGAAAGTCGCGGAAGCCTTTTCCAAAGAGTACGCCTTTACTATCCCGGCTTATCAGCGCCCTTATGCATGGGAGAAGACTCAGGCTGAGGAGTTGCTGGCGGACTTGAAGGACGCCATGGCGCAAGATTCTGCGGCGGGCGGCTTTTACTTCCTGGGTAGCATTGTTTTGGTGAAGGCACATGGAAGTCCTGCATCGCGTGTGGTCGATGGTCAGCAGCGCCTAACCACGCTGACGATCTTGTTCAGTGTCATTCGCGACCTGACGACAGACGCTGAGAAGAAAGCGCAGCGAGAGCGGTACATCAAACAGGTAGCTAATGAGGATGAAGGTATCCCAGAGGCTTTGCGTCTGCAGCTGCGGCAGAAGGACCAGGGCTTTTTTGAAAAGCACATTCAGACACGTGGAGCGACTGACCAGCTGCCGTCCTTGGATGGTCTGACAGACGCAAAGGCACGCATCGTTGAAAACGCAAAGCTCATCCGTGATCGGTTAGAGGCTATGGGTGAGGAGGGGCGCGCTGAGTTGCTGCGTTTCCTGCTGCAGAACTGTTATCTCGTGGTTGTCGAAGTTCCCTCTGATACCGCCGCGCGGCGCATCTTTACCGTTTTGAATGCTCGCGGCCTCGATCTTTCGGCCACAGATATCCTCAAAGCCGACCTGCTTGAGCGAGCAGGTGCCGATAAGGAGTCGTTTCTGTCTCAACGCTGGGAGGAGATTGAAACAGCACTCGGCCGCGACAAGTTCAGTGCTTTGTTCACGCACATCCGGATGATCTATGAGCGTGACAAACCTCGCTCTGCGCTTGAAAGCGGCTTTCCTGTTCATGTCCCAGTGTTTCGCGATAATCCGGTCGGATTCATTGATGCGGTCTTGGAGCCCTATGCTGACGCTCTGATGTTGGCGATGGATGACCAGAAACTGCGTAAGCGTTTCGGTGCCAAGGGAGCCGATCTGGTGCGCTCCTTGGAGAGATTGGACAACCGGGACTGGTTACCGCCTCTACTGCTTTGCCTGCGCCAGAGCAATGGTGGGGCTGACATCGACGTTCCAGAATTTGTATTCCACCTCGAAAGGCTTGCCTACTTTCTGTTCTTGACACGCGCCGATGTCAACGCACGTATGTCGCGCTATGCCGATGTATTGGACGATCTCGACCCGCCGGCTGAGCCCAGAGTTCGTTTGACCCATCGGGAACGCTCCACAGGATTGGATATTGAGCAGGCTGAAGCGGCGATGCTCTTTGATGCACTGGACGGGAATGTGTACCTCGTCTCTAAGGTAGTTAAACCGCTCCTGCTTCGTCTTGAACAAGCTTCCACCGATGGCTCGGCCAACTACGACTATCCGGTTATTTCGGTTGAGCACGTCTGTCCGCAAACCATCGCGCCTGGGTCGCAGTGGGCGCAATGGTTCCACGATGCTGATGATCATGCGGCCTGGGTGCACAGTCTAGCGAACCTGGTACTGCTCAATTCGCGTAAAAACTCGGCAGCGCAAAACTATGACTTCGATAAGAAGAAGACCAAGTACTTCGCATCCGGTGATACCTGTGCTTTCACCCTCACCAACGAGGTGCGCAGCTATTCCCAGTGGACGCTCACAGAACTGAAAGTCCGCAGGGTGGAGTTGTTTGAGCGATTGGCAAAGGCATGGCGCCTAGAGCAGGGCCTGGAGAAGTGGTGGAGTGAGGAATGACGAGGGTGTGCAGCATTCTGTGTAATGGGGGCGAGTTTACTCCGCGTTAGCCGCTCTTCGTAGCTAATCGCAAAAGCTCGCGTCTCTTCGACATCACAGCAATCGTAGACACCCGAAACCTGCTAATCGCCGACTGCCGCCTCTGACAATGAGCCGCAACCGGCCAAAAGCGGGCGGTGGCTGCCGGAAAATTAATCAGCCCCCTTATATTTACTGGCTGCTTCTTCAGGGCTAACAAGCCATTGCTGGAATTCGGGGCTGATGTCATCCAATACCGAGCGCGCGCCTGATGAAAGTCAAATCCACGTACCCAATCGACCGACTCCAGACTTCCTGAGTATCCCGAAGATACTGGCCCAACTGATCTACATCAGCCTGATTGGGAAATTCCAGCAAGTCTGCCAGACGGTGTAACGTCTGAATGGGAATACCGATCTCCTCCAGGGCATTGACGCCTGCTGGTAGATGGAAGCTTTCGAATGCCATTTTGACGTGCGTGTAATCGATCTTGCTGCGGATACCTTGCTTCAGCGCTTGGCGCTTGACGACATCCTCCATCAAGCTGAGCAGCTTGGGTAACGTGTAACCGAAGGTATTGGTAATGATCTTCAAATCATTGTTGAGCGCGCCGGAAAGCGTGCGCTTCTCCCCTTCAGCCACCCATTTCCGTGCGTAATCAATCTGGCTTTTCAGGTAGTCCGAATAGCTCGAAGCGTTGAGGTAGCCAGCGAGCTTGGCGACCATAACGTCCGTTGGTTTAACCGTGACTCCGTTGCGAGTGAACGTTTGGGGTACCAGCCTGGCGATGATCTTCGCGAAGGTCTTGAGGAAATTAGTCGCAGGAGCCCAGTGAAACACCAGAGTGGCGAATTCGGTGTCGTCCATCATCTCGACCATGCTTTGCAGCTCTTCGAACTGCTCAACGCGGAAGTACGAGTGTTTCTTCACGAGGTCAATAGAGACGCGATCACTCGTGAAAACTTCATCGAAGCGATCCTGTGAAAACTCGGACAGATGATCTGGCTGAACGCTCGCTAGGAGGTTGATCGGGGTTTTGACGTCTTGAATACCGAGCGGAATCTCCACCTCTTGGTTGAGATTGTCCTCCGGAATTTCCTCCAGACAGAAGATTTTTCCCACGAAGTGAACGCCCATCCGCCCGGCGCGCCCCTTGATATTTCCGTGGGTGAATTTGTCGATACTGCGAGTACCATCACGGTTATCGTAAATCACGACATTCTTCGCGACGGTGTTAACGCCTTCGATGATAGTGGAGGTGCAGAGTAAGAAGCGCAGGTTTCCCGCATTGAACTGGTCGGCAGTGTATTGCTGTAGGGCCCTCGGCAGCGCACCAAAATGCAACCCAATGCCGTTCTTCAGGGCAATGGTGTAGTCCCAATCGGCATCGAACTCTTTGCTCACCCAATCGATATGAGGACTCTCAGTCGGCGTGCCATGTCCGAGCCTGATCAGCTCGCGTGCAACGAGCCCGGCCACAGTTGGCGACTTGCAGTAGATGATCGTTGCGCCGACACATGCGCGCGCAATTTCCGCCAGCGCGTTGAGTTTCGCTTCATCCTCATTCGCTTTGATGCCAAAGGTCTGGACATCGAGTGCGACCGTGTTGAAGTCGGTGGAAATGAAAGTGTGTGGGTAGCCAAGTTTTTCTAGTCCGCGAATGCTGTTGACGAACGGCCCGGTCAGGTAGAACTGCTTGGAGACTTTCAGCAGCTTGCTCAGCGCGATATTGAGCTCAATAACTCGCTCGTCCTTGTAATCCACTTTGCCGTTTTTGAGTTCTCGGAATGCCAGCTTGTAAAACTCGTCGATGACGAAGAGGTCGATATCGGCAATGTCGTCTCGCTCGTTCACCCGCTCCTGCGTCAGGACGTAGATGACCCGATCGGAATGACACTCTTGCGAGCTGTGGTGAATGATCTGGTAACGCTCGCCGAACCGCACCTGCAAGCGGCGACGCGTTTCGTCGGCAAGCGCCACGGTCGGAACAACCAAGACGAGCCGCTTTATGTCACCCAGGCCAAGCAGCGAGTCCACGATGGCGCTTTTTCCCATGCTTGTAGGCGCGCTGAGCACCACATTCTGACCAGCCTTGAGCAGATCGAATATGTGGAATTGCATCGAGTGAAAAACGTAACTGTTCGA
Organism: Pseudomonas sp. SG20056; assembly: GCF_031764535.1. NCBI lineage: Bacteria > Pseudomonadati > Pseudomonadota > Gammaproteobacteria > Pseudomonadales > Pseudomonadaceae > Pseudomonas > Pseudomonas sp. SG20056. The sequence goes on along the minus strand of NZ_CP134499.1, from coordinate 992,827 downwards.
GAACGGCGTACGGTACAAATCCAGAACCCTCAGCTCTTCCGGCGTAAGGTCGGAGAACTCCTTTTTCAGGTATGGGAACAGGCCTGCTTTTCTCACCATATTTTTCAGGAGGATAATGTGGTCAGAGAAACGATCGCGCGCATCTAGGGCCCGTACGATTAAGTCTCGGCCCAGGTCGTACGACACAGGGTTGGACAGCAACGTGTTGATCGCGGATAGGTACCTGAAGGACGAGAAATCCTCACTCTGCAGGCTGTGCTTCGCCTGTTCATACACCTGTGTCATACCACCGCCCTTACTTTTTCCTCGACCAATTTGGTTAGCCGCTCAAGGCTCGGAGCGGGGTAGAGAAATACGTGTACGCACAGATCCGCGAACGGAGAATTCTCCATGAGGTCGGCGGCGAATTGCTCAAATAGCGCTACCGTTTCCCGCTCCAATTCATCTTCGTGCCCCGGTGTTTCAGGGTCGGTAAGCAGGTGAGAGTCATATCCTACGAATAGGACGAAAGTGAAGCGATCAAGGTGGGCATCAAAGGGCCGGCTGCCATCGAGGATTTCGTCGATGTCATGGCGAAGCAGGTAGTCATCGTCTTTGACGTCGAGGATCTTGCTGCGCGCAGAATCGAAGCAATCCGAGATGTCCTCATAGAGACGATCCCGTATCTCCGGCAACCGGACAGCGATGTCGGTATCAGTCACTAACTCGCTGAAGCCAATCCAGAGTTGATCACCTTCCGGATCGCGGCGAACGATGTGCACGTTTTCAAGGATTTTTTCTGGCCCTGGTCTTTCCACGTGCAGCATGCAGGGTATGGGCTGGCTTTCATGGTGCTGCCTGATCGTGGCGTGCAATAGCACGCGGCCTAGAAACTCCCCAACATCGTGGAGTGATTTGAAGACAGACGTTCGCAGCCGCTCGCGCTTTTCCACGAGCGTCAGCTTGTGGATATCGGCCATTTCTTTTGGCCGAAGAAAGACCTCATCCAACCATTGGCAGACGTTGTCCACGATGTGTTTGTAGCGGTATCGCTTAAGTGAATACTGCTGATGCAGAACCTGCCCCTTACGCTTAGCGCAGACCGAAGCCAAAGGTGCTCTAAATGGCATAAGGATGTGGGGCAAGTCCCGTCTGACATAGATCTTTCGGCCTGATCGAGACTGGTCATCCTCGACGCGCAACTTGAACCAATCAAAGAGGTCAGGTCGGGTGTAGGACTTGTCATCAACACTGTGGATCCGCCGTGAATGCTCGCCCTTGCGCGTCACGGTGTCGAGGATACGTCGCCATATGTCTTCGGCGACGGTTTCAGAACTGAGAATTACGCCGTGCAGATCCTGGGAGGCCATCCGTATGTTTTTGATCCCCAGAAGTTCCAGTTCGCGGACTGAGTGATAGACCTGCCAGATGGCCGCGTCGACCCAGGCGGCGACGCTCACACCTGACGCAGTCTGGTAGCCCCCCGTGCGCTTGTTGAGGTCGTCGATCAGTTCCTGCCTTCCGGACTTACCCGCCCTGGCTGTTGGGCTGATTGTCAGGTACTCCAGAGTTTTGTTCACCTTATCTTCGGTGATGATCGAATACCTTCGGGACAGACCGGGATCGGACTCGCACTGCATCGATTTGTGCAATATCGAACTGCAGGGGATTGTTTTCTTATCGGCCCCCTTGGAATTCTTGACGATGTCGGAGATATTCCAGCGCGTTTTCTCGGTACTTTTCACCTGCACGAAGTCGACGTGCCCGTCAGATACGATGTCGATATCGTCTGTGACCTCGCAGCGAACACTGCGGATAGTCTTATCACGAAGCATTCGAGTTACATGGTAAGCGGCTACACAGTCTTGGAATAGAAAACCGTGCTTGGCGGCAACACCGCCCGAATCATTTGATTCCATCTCGACGTCCGTGACAATTTGCCGAGAATCTAGGGGATTCCGAGGCCATAGTCCATGCGATGGCGGCACCTGGCCACCCAAATGCCAAGAGGCAGGGCGGCCGGTCACCGTAGCAGTGGCAACGGTTTCGCGTCCGCTTTTGGCCGACAGCTGCCCTATCGCAGCTATAGTTTCGCTCCCACGAAGCGGCTATTCGATTCCAAAAACTCTCAGTCACACATCACCGCAATGACATCCCCACCATGGAGTCTTCAACCATGTCATTGCACTGCCCGAGCTGCGGCTCTTCTCAGGTCTCTACGCACCTCACCGCCATGCGGATTGCTGCCTTCATCGGCATGCTGGGCGGTGCGCTGCGTGGTGCCGGTACAATCCTGCTTACCGGCCCGGCCATTCCCAGCAGCGGCCTCGCCAAGCCTCCCAACGTAAACCTCAATGCCCTCTCATCGGCCATTCTCAACGGACTGGTTGGCGCTGCTGGTGGTTGTGCGATGGGCGCTCAGCTTGGCGAAAAACTCGACCGTCATGTGCTGGCCCACAACCTCTGCCTGAACTGCGGTCACCGCTTTAACCAGCCGGTCTGATCCGGCGCCCTTCTCTCTCATTCATCTCTAAATGCCGGTGCTGCGCCATGCGCAGCGCTTTATGCCGGCTATTGCTCAAAGGAAATTCATCATGGCTCATCAAGTCGAACAAATGGCCTACGTCGGCGCCACTCCCTGGCATGGCTTGGGCAACAACCTGCCTCGCAAGCAACCTATCGAGGTCTGGCAGCGTGAAGCCGGCATGGACTGGCAAATCATGGAAAGCCCCGTGCACTTCAAGTCCGATGCAGTCGGGCACCTGGGCGCGATCCATTCCTTCCCAGAGCAGAAGGTGCTCTACCGCTCCGATACCAAGGCTCCGTTATCGGTCGTCTCCAACCGCTATCACACCGTGCAACCGCGCGAGGTGCTGGAGTTCTATCGCGATCTGACCGAAGTATCCGGTTATGAGCTGGAAACGGCAGGCGTGCTCAAGGGCGGTCGTAAGTTCTGGGCGCTGGCGCGTACCGGACAAGGCGCTTCAATCAAGGGCAACGACCGGGTGAACGGCTACTTGCTGCTGGCGACTTCCTGTGACGGCACCCTGGCGACCACGGCGACACCAACCACCGTGCGCGTGGTGTGCAACAACACCCTGACGGTGGCCCTGGACGGCACCAGCCGTGCGATCAAGGTGCCACATAACACCCGCTTCGATCCGAAGGTGGTGAAGAAGCAACTCGGCATCGCCGTCTCGCAATGGGACGACTTCATGTACCGCATGCGCGCACTGGCTGAACGCAAGGTGCAGTGGCATGAGGCCTTGGGCTACTTCATGAACGTGCTGTGCGAGGTCAGTCCGACCGGGCAATTGCCCGAGCAGTTGCCCAACGAACGCGCTTTGCGCCGCGTGCAGGAGCTGTACGAAGGACGCGGGCGTGGTTCGGATCTGGAGTCGGCTCGCGGCACTGCATGGGGCCTGCTCAACGCGGTGACCGAGTACGTCGATCATGAGCGTCGTGCTCGCAGCACCGAGTACCGCCTTGACTCGGCCTGGTTTGGCCAAGGCGCTCAGGTCAAGCAACGCGCTCTGGATGCGGCCCTGCAATTGGTCGCCTGAGATTCCCCTTTTCCATTTCATCCAATCCCTAACGCCCGGTCAGTTCAGCGCTGATCGGGCGTTTTTGTGTCCGCGAGGTGAACACCATGAAAGCAACGTCATTGAATGGCAGCACCAGCAAGAAACGCCCTGCCCTGCGTCTGGTCAGCACCAAGGAGCTGCCGCGCGAGGACTGGCTGCAGATCCGTAAGAAAGGTATCGGCAGTTCGGATGCAGCGGCGGCGGTCGGCCTCAATCCCTACAAATCTCAGCTGGAGCTGTGGCTGGAGAAAACCGGCCGCGACAGCAACCTGCCGAAGACTGATCCCCATGACGAGGAAAACCCGACTTATTGGGGCAACGTGCTGGAGCCCATAGTGGCTTGGCATTACAGCAAGCGCACGAAGCACAAGGTACGTCGCATCAACGCCGTGCTGCAGCATCCTAATCCGGAGTTGCCCTGGATGCTGGCCAACATCGATCGCGAGGTGATTGGTACAGACGAGGTGCAGATCCTCGAATGCAAGACAGCCGGCATAAACGGGGCACGCCTCTGGAAAGAAGGCGTCCCCGAATATGTGCAGTTGCAGGTGATGCACCAGCTCGCCGTAACCGGCAAGCAGGCGGCTGATGTGGCGGTGTTGCTCGGTGGTCAGACGCTGGAGATCCATCGCATCGAGCGGGACGAGCAGATGATCGCTCGCCTCATCGAACTGGAGCGCCGCTTCTGGCAGTACGTCGAAACGGATACCCCACCGCCCGCAGATGGCAGTGCATCGGCTGAGCTGGCGCTGCGTTGCCTGTATCCGCAGGACAACGGCCAGGTCGTCGACTTCAGTGGTAACGCCGGCTTGGCAGCGGCCTTCCTGGAACTGAAGGCTGTGCGTCAATCAATCTCTGAGAAGGAAAAGCGCGAAGCCGAGCTCAAGCAGATGCTGCAGCAAGCCATGGGTGAATCCACCCGTGCCGACTTCTCCAGCGGCTACGTGAGCTGGCGCAAAGCCAAGGACAGCACCGTGCTCGATGTCGAGCGCCTGCTCCAGGAAAAGCCCTACCTGCAGGCCCGCTATCCAAAGCTCAAGGAAGGTAGCCGGCGCTTTCTTATCGGCTGATCACCCTCTTCCACTCAATCCCTCCCCCTTGGCCAGTCCATGCAGTTCGCGCTGCTGGCTGGCCTTTTTTATTTCAAGGAACGCCATCATGCTCAAAGGTCTGGCAATTACCCCTCCTGTGCTCGGACGCATCTCCATCGGCAAGGTCGTCGAGAAGAACGGAAAGCGCCTGCCGGAGAAAGACGATCAATTCACCATCACCTCTCAGGTGCAGGGCAAAGACGGCTGGTTGCTGCACCCGCTCAATGACGAACTGCGCCAGGGGAAAGACGACAAGCTGCGCAGTATCCCGGTGCGCTTGTTGTTCAACGAACCGGAGCTGAACTTCCGCGCTGATTACACCCTGTTTGATCGGCAGAACGGTCGACCGGTGTGTGTCGGTAACGGTGAGACCTGCAAGCGCATCGGTAAGGACGGCGTCCAATCGCTGCCCTGCCCGTCACCCGATGCCTGCCCGCTGGCCAAGGGCAATGCCTGCAAGCCCTACGGACGGATGAATGTGGTGATCGGTGATGAGGATGCCCTGGGTAGCTTCGTGTTTCGCACCACGGGCTTCAATAGCATCCGCACGCTGATTGCCCGACTGCAGTACTTCCGGGCCATCTCAGGTGATCGTCTGGCGTGCCTGCCGCTGGAGCTGCGTCTACGTGGCAAATCCACCCGGCAGAGCCATGGCACGCCGATCTTTTACGTCGATCTGACGCTGCGCAGCGGCATGACCGTGGAGCAAGCGTTACTCACTGCTCGTGAACTGGATGAGGCACGTCAGGCAGCGGGCTTTGATCAGACCGCGCTGGATGCCACCGCGCGTGTCGGTCTGGGCAACGGCATCTTCGAAGATGACGGCGAGGACAGCAGCGCCATTGCTGAAGAGTTCTTTCCGGACGGTCAGCCCGCCGCGTCGAAACCCGACAGCACCGTTCACACCCAGTCACTCGCTGAGAAACTCGAAGCCCAATCCCAACAGCTCGAACCATCTGCCTAACCACGGGCGGGCCGAATCGGCTCGCCATCCGGAGACACACCATGAAATTTCACAAGCTCAGAGCCGGTGAAGTCGCCGGCAGTTACCTGGTGGATTCGCCCGTCAGCGAAAACGACATCCTGCGCATAGCCCAGCAGTTAGCCACACACCGACTGAGTAAAGGCCGCGCGCTGACTGATCCACACAAAGTCAGGGAGCACCTGCAGGTGTTGCTGCAGGATCTGCCACACGAAGTCTTCGCGGTGTTGCTGCTCGACAGCAAACACCGAGTGATCAGCTTCGAGGAGCTGTTTCGCGGCACCCTCGACGCAGCCAGCGTCTATCCGCGTGAAGTGATCAAAACAGTGCTAACGCAAAACGCCGCGGCTGTGATCCTGGTGCACAACCATCCTTCCGGCGATCCCACGCCCAGCCAGGCAGATATACGCCTGACACAGACACTCAAAAACGCCCTGGCCATGGTCGGCACCACCACGCTGGACCACTTCATCGTGGGGTCAGAAGGCATCGTGTCGCTGGCTGAACAGGGCTTGCTCTAACCACCCTTTGCTGCGGGCACCATCACGCCCCGAGGAGCGATCATGTCCACACGCTGCTTGATCTGTGAATCATCCGCTGTGCTGTCCAACGAATCGGTCGGCACGCTGGTCATACTGGCCAGCGTAATAGGCGGTTTTATGAATGCGGCACGGCGACCTTCCGGCCTAAAGGCTGCGTCACCTGGAGTGGAGCCGATCAACTTGGAACAGGTGCTGGGATTTGTAACGCAAGGGATTGAACTGGCTCAGCGGCAGTGGGCTGAGAACCAACCCTTTCTGCAAGACACCCGGCGCTTTCAGTTCATGCAACACGATTGCCTGTGCCTGCGTTGCGGGGCGCTGTTTAACCGGGCACCCGAACCTGAACTCAATCCTGACTCAGGCGTTGGGTGAGACGCTCGATCATCTCCAGCACCAGCTGACGATCTGCTGGTGTGAGCTGGTTGAGCATCTGGCTGATACGCACGGCCTGGTCTTCAGGCCGGTGGCTGGCTTGGGTCAGCAGATCCGCAGCCTCACAGCCAAATATCTCGGCGAACTGCATCAGGCGCTCGATGTTAGGCATCACGATGCCACGCTCGATACGCGACACCGCTTCACCACCAATCCCCAGCCGCTCGGCGACCTGCTCTTGAGTCAGTTCGCACAGCATGCGCTGCCTGGCAATCGCCAAGCCCACCACTTTGGCCAGGTTCGTTTCTTCAGACTTCGGCATACACCCTCCAGGTCAACCTGAATGGTCGAATGCCATCCTCTTGACATGAAGGGCTTCAAAGGTTGTTATCCAACCCATAGAGTCGATATGTATCCATCTAAGTCGACACTGCAAACCCTTCATTGCGCAATAAGCGAGACCTTCACCATGACACAACTGACATTCGACGACTTGGCCACCGCCAAGTTGCCTCAACTCATCAGCCGCAAAGAGTCGTTTGAGGTCGTAGGCCTCAGCGGCAAGTTGATCGAGGCCGTTCGCCTGGTCGAAAGCATGATTGAGGTCACCGGACTGACCTGTCGCGTTTACACCGTAGGCCGCGTTGGCCTGGCAGCCGGCAGTTTTGCAGGAGGAGTCACGGGGGCATTCGGATTGCTCTCGGCGACCAGTATTGCCTTGCACAACCTGGTGACCTTCAACCCCGACTACGAGATCGAGAAGTACCCGGTGCATAACCGGATCGTCGTTCGCTACAAGAAAAAGAAGAAGTAACCCACCCCATACCGAGTGGCCAGCCGCTCACCATACGAAGGGAGTTCGATCATGAACCTGACCACAAACCTCAAACTGATTTTCGGCCTTGCGGCCACGCTGATCACTGCCGTCACAGCGAGCAACGTTGCCACCGCCCAACAACGTGAGGTGGACTACGTTGTCGGCGAGAACGTCTTTAGCTGCTCAACCACGAAACACAGAAGCATCGGTAGCTACGACTGCCGCCCTGCAGGCGACCGTACGCCACGGATCAAACGCCTGCCCTTCATCGACACTCAGACCGGCACCAAGACACTGGAAGAAGTACCCGGCTCGTTGAACGTGCTCTGCGACCAATACGGCTGCGCGACGATCTCGAATCAGCCTGGGTTTCCGAAGGGCACGATGATGGGAAAAGGGGCCAACGGTTATTTCATCGTCGAATCGGGCTGGTATCTGGACTATGACAGCAATGGTCGCACGACTGCGTATCGCGTCGATGTCGGCCCACAACGGGGCTATACGCCCTACAAAGCAAGCAACTCAAAGGATGTCGATCATGGTACTGAAGCCTGCTTCGATGCCATGGTCGCGGAGATCCAAGAGGAATAGCTTGAGCACCCAGATAATCAAGAGTCCGCATTAATGCGGACTATTTTTTTGGCTTAGTGCACAGAGCTGGGCCATCGAGAACATGCTTCCAGCCTAAGACTGGTGGCCTGGCTAGCCCTAACCGCACCAGTAAGGGCAGCTGGCAGAATCATGATGCATCAGTCGTAAAACAGCCTAGGGTCAAAGCGCTTGTCGAACAGCTCGGGAAGGCTGCTCGATTCCCCATCCCACTCGCCCATCCAGTGCAAACCAAGCAGAGAGTCGTAGCGTTTCACCAGCTTTTTCTTACCTAGTTTTCCAGCAAGTGCCAGTGCCTCTGCGAGCACATTTTTGAAAATATCAGGATCGCGACCAACACCGAGGTTATAGGCTGCCTGGTAATGCTCTAGCGCCTTCTCATTTTGCCTGCATAGCACCAAGAATCGAGCACGAAGCCATTCGACGATGTGATATGTCTGCCCAGCAATAGGCTCCCATGTACGCTCAAGACGAGTGAGCATGTCCTGAACGGCTGCCGCATCGCGCGGCACATCAGGGTTGTAGAGCGCTTCGCGCAAAGCACCGTAGGGGCGATCAGGGCCAATGCTGTACTGCCGCACATTGTCCATCGCGACCTCTCGCTTACGCCAGAAGAATGCTTCTTCAGCGTCAGCAATAGTGAGTTCTGTCAGGCTGAAATGATTGGCGATCGACTTACGGTACTCAAGTGGCGTTCGAGATAACAACCGACCAGCCACGACCCACAGCTTTGGCCCCATTTCATAATCGAGGCCCAACGCCTTTAGAAGCTCAAGCGCACGATCTAAATTAGGCACAGCGGGACCTTTCAGCCATGCATCCAGCGTGTCGCGACAGTTATCGAAGTCGATGCCGTGTTCTTTTGCTCGATGTTCGCAAATTAGGCTGTAATCCTTGCTACCTCGGGTGCATAGCGCTTTGATCACACACCCGAATGGCGCAGAACTATTCAGAACGACAGTAGGCTTAACCAACGGCAGGACTAGGTAGACTGCATTCAAAAGCAAATAACCGCCTACTCCAAAAATTGTTGGCCAGAGGAGCTCACGCATATGCTGACGCTCAAGCAGGCCTGCATCGTGCCGTGTTACAAACCCGGCATAGAACTCAAGCCATCGGCGAGCGCCCACGAAGATCAAATTCGCTGCGTATGGATCCCCCAAATAGTCAGCCAGGCGCGCTTCCAAGCTGTAGAGAATGGTTGTTGGAATCTCGATGGGGTCCAGACCCGGTCGTTTACGGTCATCCTTGAATGCTTTCAGATCCTCGTAAAGATTGCTGATATCTGTAGACAGCACTAGGCCGCTACGAACGGCAACTTCATAGACAATCTCGCCGATTGAGGGATAGGGAGATACGGGGAGTTTCATCTGGGCACCTCTGCCAGGGGAGGCTAGCCCCCCTGGCATCCTTGGTTCACTGTTTGCGGCCTGCCTTGTCCGCAGCACTTGCAGCTCGTGAAGCAAAGCTATCCGGCGGGATGATGCCGTTATTGTCACGGGCAGTTGCCGAATAGATTCGAGCCTTGGCGTCTTGGGTCATGGGCTTGCTTACGGATTTCTTGGACATTTCAGTTTCCTGTAAAGAGTCAGTGGAGACGCTGATGCGTCAAAGGCGACTCTACGCAGGCACCGATAACAGGTCAGGGGGGCAAACTCGGAAAACTCTATTTAGAGTTTCGCCATCCCGCTTACACCAATAACTGGTCAGAGCCTATGGCCGTGACTGCAACCCGTAATTTGCCGACATCGTCCCCCAAAAGTGGCATCAATCGATGGTGGCCTCAGCCTCATCCGCCACCTTTTCATACTCCATCTGGTGACGCGTCCATTCCGCAGCAACAGCCGGGTTTTCAAGGATCTGCTGTTCGATCTGCAACGTTTCACGGTACTCGCGAGCCTGAGCAGCCATAGTCCATTGCGTCTGCACGCCTAACACTTCGAGCTCCTGCTTGATGTCGGCAATCCCTAAACGGAAGAACTCTTTGCGCGGATTGACCTTGTTGACCTGCTGCCGCAGGAAATGGCGGTGCAGCTGTTTCTCCAAGCCAGGAGCATCCTCGCTGAAGATCATGGCATGCACGTCAAACTCAAAAGGCACGCTGGCATCACCGAGCTCACGGATACGGTCAGCAGGCTCCAATCGACGAGTCATACCGATCTTGAACACGTCCTCGCCGAATGAGCCGATGTTGGAGATGACATAGACATGGCCTGTGCGCGTTTGCTGAGCCATCGAGAGCGCACGCTGGTTCTTCTCTTCAGCCTGACGCAACTGCTCCTGAAGAGCTGCCAGCTTGGCTTCGAACTCTGCACGCTGCGCCTCGGAAGCGGCAGCTACCTGAGCTTCGACCTTGTCCATGGCCTTACGCAGGTTCTGTTCTTCTTTAGCAGCTTCTTTGATAGCGCGCTCGTATTCACGACGAGCCTTCTCCTCTTCACGAATCTGCTCACGCAGCCTCCGTTGCTCTTCACGCTCCTGATCGCGAATTGCCTGTGCAGTAGCCGCCCAACGCAACTCCTCTAGGCGAGCCTGAAGGTAGGCTTCAGTGACCCTGGCGTTGCGGAATGACGCACCGTTGACATTGACCAAGGCAAATGAGTCCCTGATCTCTTTCTCAAGCGTGCCGTGGTTGTCCGACTTGGCCCGAGAAAGGATCGAGTCCACCTTGCCGTTGAATGCGTCCGTAACAAACCGGATCGCCGTCGTGCGACGGTTTGCCTCGGCATAGTCACAAACAGCGGCCTGTCCATTCTTGACCATAAGTTTGGAAAGCTCGCGGGCATCCTTGAGTTTCTGTCCAGCCTCGGAGTAACCGATCTCCTCGGCCAGATCATCCAGCAGGTGGTAGGTCGGGATGATGTACGAATCGCCGTAGCCTTCGATCTTGTTCTTGATCGCGGCAGCCGCTTCCGTCAGTTCCTTCAGACGCCCAGCAGCTGCATAGGCCTCACCTGCAATCTCTTCGGCTTTTACATGGGCAGAACCAACAATTCGCTCGGCCTCAAGCAACGCTGCTGATAGTCGTGCCTCCGCTTGCTCTAGCCGCTGGCGGGTAGTCTTGAGCATCACGTCTTTCTGCGATTTGATTTCTTCATCCAATCGCGCGACTTCGGCCTCTACATCGGCAAGAGCCTGGTAACGCTCCATCTGTGCCTGGAGAGTTGTAAGTCGGCTTGCCTGAACGACATAGCGCTGAGCAGCTACACGAGCCTCATCAAGCAAAGCCTCGATTTCACGACGCTGTGCCTCAGTCAGCTCGCCAAGCTGCTTGACCCTGTCCTGCAGATAGCTCCGCTCAAGCAGAAGCGCAGCTCTGGCTTTCTGGTGTTTGACACTCTGGATAACGAAATAGATCAGCGCCACAACGGCACCGAGGAGGAGAAGTTCCATCTAATGTGGTTCCCTTGCTTACGACTGGCAGTTGAGACCGCGAATGAGGTGACCTGCAGCCATCATAGTGCCATCTTCGGGATAGCCCGCAAACTCTTCTAGACCGCCACAATCGAGAGCTGCTAAGGGCTGACTCAGGGACGCACTGAGGCCGTATCATCCTCGGTGATGACTACCCAGCATGCCTTTACGCAGGCAGCGCGCCCCCGCAGGCTTCACACGCAGATGCTGGTCATCTTTTGCTAGGTAATCCAAAACGGTGTAAAGACGCTCACGTCTCGCCCAATCATCTCGATGGACCATTGAATCGCCCCGGATTTCTTAGACACTTTCCAGGCTCAGCAAATGTCGCTTCTCAAACTCAACCGGTGACAGCTGGTTGTTGAAACCATGCCGACGTTTTGGGTTGCAGAACATCTCGATGTAATCGAATAGATAGGCTCTGGCATCTTGCCTGGTGCTGTAGATCTTTCGTCTAACCAGCTCCCGTTTTAGCAACTGGAAGATGCTTCAGCAACCGCGTTGCCGTGGCACTTACCGCGTCGGCTCATGCTGCCAAGTAAGTTTTAGACATTCAGAAAGATCTGCCAGTCGTTACTGCTGAACTGGCTAATTTGGTGAGAATGAATCATCACCTCCTACTTTGTCATACGCCGCCAAACCGCTATCAGCAATGCTTAAATTGGCAGATTGCTGAACATCTGCGCCTTCATTGACCTTTGATTTCCTGCCACGAAAACAAATGAATCGCCACTACCCCGCAGGTGCGGATGTAAGTTATGTCTATAACACTCACCTCGCTCGACCACCTGGTTAACTACTTCGATTTTGAAATTTTTCGGGATAGCCCGGGTTGCTTATGGCACCTCAGGTAGAATCTTCCTACTGGCGAGCTAGCAGTGGCGATGAGAGGCCGTTCAGGGCCTGCTCAACCACCTCGCGGCCCTGTTCCAGGATCTGCTGTTTCCAGTCGTCGGCATCGACGTAGAAGGCATCGCGCAGGCGCTGCTTGATGCGTTGCTGCTGGGCCACCGGGGCCTGCGGGTTGCGGTACAGCCAGTGGTCGCCGCGCATGCCGTTGAGTACCTGCAGGCCGGGTAGGGTGCCGTACTCCAGGGTCAGTCCGTTGTATTCGGCCTGCGGACAGGTTTGCAGCACCACGTTGTCAATGGTGCCGTTGAGCCTGGCCGACACCGAGTTGCCCTCGGCGCTGTTGGTCACCTGCGCGCCCCACCAGCGGCGGCTGCGGGCGATGTCTTCCGGCGTCTGCCGGCCTTTGTAGATGCGCTCGCCGACACCGCGCGGGCCGAGGCCGGTATGCACATCGATCCAGCCGATGCGCCGGCACTGCTGGCCGTGCTGGCGCAGCACCTGTTGCAGGGTGAGGTTGCTCCAGGTAGGCGCGGTGCCGGCGAAGAACATACCCTGCGGGTCGTTGTGCTGGCCGCGCGAGATGGCGCCCTGCAGGGCCATGCGCCCGTGGCGCAGGGCGTAGCCGATCAGGCCCAGGGTGCTGAGCAGGGTCGGCGGCTGGCGTTTGGGTAGCAGCAGGTGGGCGATGGCGCGGTAGTCGGGGTTGTCCGGCAGTGGCTGGCTGAAGTCGAGGAAGTTGCGGTTGAGGTCGACGTTGTCCTCGGTGACCCGGCGCAGCCAGGAAAAACCGTGCGGGTTGAGCGCATGAATGAACAGCACGGCCAGGTCGTCGCGCCTGCAGCGCTCGATCCAGGTGCTGTCGCGCAGCAGCTCGACCTGGATAGCGGAGCCGCAGAAACCCTCGGCACCATGGCAGGCGCTGCTGAGGATCAGCAGGTTGGCGGCGTCGGCGGCGCCGAGGCGGGCGACGTCCATCGCCAGTTCCTCGCCATCGCGGCCGCGCAGCGGGTGGACGTGGGATTCGACGACCATGCCGGCGGCGGCACTGGCCTGGAGAAATTTCTGCCGGGCTTCGGCGTAGCTCTGCGAGAAGCTGGAGAGATCCACGGGTGGCATTCCTTGTGGTGAAAACGGCCCGCGGGGTTTCGCGGGCATGGCCGGGCCTGCGGTGCAGGCTTGTGGCCTGTGCCGGGCGACGGAGCGGTGGTGGGAGTGGGGCGGGCCCCAGGCGGGTGGCCTCGGGCGGACAACCTTGTGGGTCGCTAGCCCTAGCTGGGCGTCATGAGTCGATCACGATGCGGCCGATGCTGCTCTGTTGTGCGCCGAGCTGCACAGTCTCGATTTCGATGTGGGTGCCGAACTCGGCGGACAGCTCGCGCAAGCGTTGGAGAATACGCAGTGCCTGCTGCTGGTTGGCCTCGCTGTCGACGGCCAGGCGCGGAATGCCGCGCTCGGCGTCACGGCCGGCGAAGCCCAGTTCGATCGGGTGCAGGAGCATCTCGCGCAGGGTGCCGTCGGCCCTGAAGTGGCATTCGGCGACCACGCTCTCGAACCAAACCGGCTCGCTGAAGATGCCGACCACGCGCTTCCATTCGAGGAACTCGGCCGGAGTGGTCAGACGCGGGTTAGTGATGCCCTTGGGCCCGACGAAGGCCTCGGCGGCCAGCCACTCGCGGCTCTCCCACTTGTCCGCAGGCATCAGCTGCATGCTGTTGTCCATGAAGCAGAAGTTGCCCAGCGAATAGAGCAGTGGCTTGCCGTTGTAGATCTCGATGCCGCGCAGCTGGTGCGGGCCGTGGCCGCAGAGCATGTCGGCGCCGCTGTCGACCAGTTGGCGGGCCAGGGTCGGCAGGTAGTTGGGCACCTCGATGCACTGGTTGTCCGGCTCGTGGGTGTGCTGGGCGACGATGCTGAAGTCACTGCTCTGCTTGGCCTGGCGCAGGTTACGGACGATGTCGGCCTGGTCGAGCTTGTCGCACTCGTAGTGGATGCGCACGGTGCCCGGCGCGGCATTGGGGTCGACGCGGTAGTGCAGTGCCATGCCCAGGTGCACGCTGTGCTCGCCGTGCAGGGTACGCAGCAGGTAGTGATCCTGGAAGGCTTCCTGCTCGTTGAGGCGCTTGAGCACGGCGAAGTCCTCGGCGCTGACCAGGCGATGCGGCGTGGTACGCAGCGGGCTCAGGCCAGGGCGTGGCGGCACCTGGCCCAGACCATCGGCGGCCGGCGCGTTGGCCTCGAAGGTGGTGGCGTAGGAGATCAGCGACACCCGCGCCTTGGCCGTGTTGATAAAGGCCGGCGCACGCGCGGCGGCCAGGCTGGTGCCGGTGCCGGCGTGAGCGATGCCAGCCTCGTCGAGCAGTTCGTCGGTCATTCGCAGGCCAGCCACGCCCCAGTCCAGGGCGTGGTTGTTGGCGCGCGCCATCAGGTTGAAGCCGAGGCTGGCCAGGTCCGCCGGGGCGTCTGCATCGCTGAGTAACCAGGAGAAACCGGACAGTGCTTCGGGATAGCCGTCGTAGCGTTTGAAGTCGATGGCCGTGCATTCGTAGTTGCCCACCACCACGTCGCCACGTTTGAGGATGGCCAGCAGCTCGGGCGACTTACGCGCCAGTTTGTCGGCAATCGCGTGAGTGATGATGATGTCACCGACGGCGACCACGCAGAAGCCGTCGGCCACATCGGCAGCGCGCCAGTTGTCCTGCAGGACGATACGTTCGGGGCGCTGCTGCGGCGAGGGAACTCGTTTGTGCATTGGATGGATCTCCTGACTCAGGCCTGGCTCGTAGCCGGCTCGTTGTTGGATGCGTGGATGCCCTGGCTGGTGCGGGCGGCTACTTCGCGACGGTTGTGTTCCGGGTCGACCAGGCTCAGGGCCAGCGCGCCGCCGGCGATCAGAGCGATGCCGAACAGGCCGACGGCCAGCTCGAAGCCCATCACCAGATCGCCGCCTTCCCAGCCGATGGCCTGGCCGACCACGTGCGGGGCCACCATGCCGGCGCTGGTCATCAGGCCGATGTGCAGGGCCAGCATGCTGCCGCGCTGTTTGGCCGGGGCGATGTAGGCGATGGTGGTGTTGGAAAAGGTGGTCACCAGGTTCACCACGATGCCGCCAATCAGGTACAGGGTGATGGTCAGCGCGACGTCCTGTTCGACGAAGCCCAGCAGGGCCATGGCGAGGCCGCCGACTACGCAGGCGATGGCCGGCGGAAAGACCATCGCCAGGCGCACGCTGGCGCCGCGCTTGAGGGCGCGTTGCGACAGGCTGGAGACCGCCAGGTTGAGCGCGATCACGCCGAGGGTGGCCGCCATCACCACGTAGCCGGACTGCATCGGGCTCATGCCCAGGCCCTTCTGCAGATAGGTCGGCACCCAGCTGTAAATCAGCGCGTTGGGCAGGTAGCTGCAGAAGCCAAGGAAGGTGATGAAGATGAAGGTGCGGTTGAGCAACAGGTGACGGTAACTGGCAGTGCCTCCGACCACTTCCCCGCCCGCCTCGTCATGCTGGCCCTCGCGCCCGACGAAGAGCCAGATAACCAGCCACACCAGGCCGACGCCAGCGAGGATCAGGTAGCCGATGCGCCAGCCCAGGTGCTGGATCAGCAACGGTAGCGACAGTGCACCGAGGATGGCGCCGACCATGATCGCGATATGGATCCAGGCGCCCGGCATCACCCGGTCACGCGGGGCGTACCACTTGAACGCGGCGTGTTGGGTCACCGCCGTACCCGGCCCGCAGCCGGCACCGAGCAGCATGCGGCTGGCGACCAGGGCATAGAAACTGGTGGAGATGGCGGTGAGGATCTGCGCGCCCATCCACACCACCGACATGCCGGAGAGAATCCAGCGGCTGGACACGCGGTTGGCGAGAAAGCCCACCAGCACCCCGGACACCGAATAAAGGAAGAAGAACGCGCTGCCGATAAAGCCGAACTGCTCGGGCGTCAACTTGAGCTCGTCGATGATCTGCGGGCCGGCGAAAGCAAAGATGGTCTTGTCCAGCACGCTAATGACCATCACAGCCAGCAGCATCAGGATCACCAGGCCGCGGCCCTGGTCGGAAGGGGACTGCATGGGGCTCAAGCCTCGTTCAGGTAGGTTTCCACCAGGCGCACCCACAGGCTCGCGCCGAAGGGGATGGCCAGGTCGTTGAAGTCGTAGCCCGGATTGTGAAGCATGCAGCCGCTCGGCCCGCCATTGCCATTGCCGGTGACGATGTAGCAGCCGGGGCGTACCTCCAGCATGGAGGCGAAGTCCTCACTGCCCAGGTAGCCGCTGGGCATGCTGGTGAGCACGCCCTGCTCGCCGCTGATCTGGCGCGCCACCTGTTGCAGCAGAGTGGTTTCGGCCGGGGTGTTCAGCAGTACGCCGATGCGTTCGTCGTAGTTCAGTTCCAGCTGTAGGTCGTGGGCCATGGCCACGGCCTCGGCGATCGCACAAATGCGCTTTTTCAACAGCTGGCGAATCTGCGGGTTGGTCGAGCGCACGCTGAGCTTGAGGGTAGCGACGTCCGGAATCACGTTGGCTGCCTCGCCGGCCTGGATCGCGCCGACCGTAATCACACCAACCTCGCCGGCCGGCACATTGCGCGCGACGATGCTCTGCAGCGCCAGCACCAGTTCAGCTGCGGCCACTACCGGGTCCTTAGCCTTGTGCGGCATGGCGCCGTGGCCGCCGACGCCATGCAGTTTGAGGGTCACCACATCGGAGGATGCACTCATCGGCCCCGGCTGGGTGACGAACGTGCCGACCTGCAGGCCGGGCATGTTGTGTAGGGCGTACACCGCGTCGCAGGGGAAACGCTCAAACAGGCCGTCATCGATCATCCGGCGGGCGCCGCGCAGACCTTCCTCGGCGGGCTGGAAAATTAGGTTGAGGGTACCGTCAAAGGCGCGGGTCTCGGCCAGATAGCGTGCGGCGCAAAGCAGGATGGCGGTGTGGCCGTCATGCCCGCAGGCGTGCATCTTGCCGGCCTGGCGGCTGCAGTGAGTGACGCCGCTTTCCTCGTGGATTGGCAGGGCGTCCATGTCGGCCCGGATGCCGATGCACTTGATCCCGCTGCCGTTCTTCAGTACGCCGACCACGCCGGTGCCACCGATGCCTTCGTGGACGGCATAGCCCCATTGGCGCAGGTAGCCAGCGACCAGCTGGCTGGTGCGCTGCTCCTCAAAGGCCAGCTCGGGGTGCTGGTGGATATCGCGGCGAATCGACGAGAATTCATCCTGCCAGGCGAGGATCTGCGGGATCAGCTGCATCTTGTTATCCTTGTGGTGCTTCCCAAGTGCGGCGCAGCATGCCGCAGGTCGCGGGCGGCGGATAATCACCTCTGCGCATGTGTATCGGCTTTGGTTATGTTCGGAGGCCCACCGGCTTGGTTATGCTGGCCCGCAACCCGTCGGGATCATCGCGATGGCGCGGTGTACCGCCTAAATCCTCTGGTCGCACGGCGACCAGCACTTACTCGACAACCACTACAGCCGAGCTCACCTGTATCGGTTCGACGGCAGCATCGAGGTGCCGATCTCGTCCTCACCACAGGTGGTGCCGCTGCCAGGCTCGCAGGCAGACGCGGTGGATCCGGAAAAAGCCTTTGGCGCCGCGTTAAGATGCTCTGGATCCTTTATCTACCGGCGCGTGATAGTTGGAAGGTGGACGAGTACCGCGACCAGACCGAAGACCGCATGGGCAGTAATAACGAGGACCGCCTGGCCGTGACCATTGCCCCCTGCGACCGTCGGGCACCTTCACCAACTCCCCGCTCAGCCGCAAGTAACTAGATGCTCTGCACCATGAGGAGAATAAGGAATGCTTCATCGTCAACTCGATGAAAAGCTAGGTAGATTGCTAGCCGCAGGGCGACCGTTAATCCCGAGTAATCATTGCCTTGCGCCCTACGCAAACCGTTTCTGGCGCTGCTCGTTGCGCACGGCTCACTTGCCCGGCAGTGGTTAACTCTGCTTCGGCGCATGCGGGCTCTTGTAGACGTACACCAGTTCTTCGGCTAAGGCCCGGACTTCGCGGGTCATCAACTCCTGGTCGCGGCAGACCAGGGAGATGTTCATCGGCGGCACCTGCTCCAGGATGTCCAACAGCTCCAGTTCCATGCCCAGCTTCTGCACATGTTCCAGTAAGCGCAACGACCAGTAGCTGATCGCATCGGTATTCAGCGCCAGTTCGGAGAACAGCACCACCGAGGCACATTCCATTATTCGTTGCGGCGGTTCGATCCGATAGTGCTCGAACATCATTCCGACCCGTGACTGCTCTAGGGAATCCTGCAGCAACCACTCCTGCTCGCGCAGTTCTTTCAGCGAGCGCGCAGCGCGTAGCGAGTGCCCCTTGCGCACTGCCAGCACAGTAGGTTGTTCATACAGTTCTATCCAGCTAAAACCCTCGCTGTTGCGACTGGCAGGCTGCGAAGTCAGCACAAAGTCGAGGCAGCCTTCGCGCAGGCCTTCCATCAGTTTAGAAGGGCGCAGTTCGTGGATCTGCACCTGCACATCGGGATAGCGCTTGCGGTAGCGACTGAGGCTGTTGATGAACTGAGCTCCGGGTGTGACCGGTGACACTCCAATGGCCACCTTGCCCTTCATGGTGCCCTTTAACGTTTCGATTTCATCACGGGCGCGACGCACTTCCTCGAGGATCAGCCGTGCGCGGCTCACCAGGCGCTCGCCGTATTCAGTGGCGGTTATGCCCCGATTAGACCGCAGAAGCAGGGGCACACCGAGTTCGGCCTCGAGCTCTTTGATGCTCTTGGACAGTGCTGGCTGGGAGATATGCAGCAGGCGCGAGGCTTCCTGGATACTGCCGCTCTCGAAAATCGCTAACAGCGCTCGGAGATGGTGAAGTTTCATAGGATGTCCATGCAAAAAAATGGCGACCTAAGTCGCCAAAAGGGTAGCGCGATATAGTACGTACTACTTAACGGATACCGCTGGCGCGCAGTGCACTGGGGGTGAACTGTTTGCGGTTAAAGGATTGGTCAAAGCGATAGGCCTGCTTTTCTTCGTTATACAGTGCATTAACTGCATAGCGCCCAGAAAGCACGTCGTAGTGAGTCTCAGCGTTGTATTGCGGGCTTAGCTGATCATAGAAGAAGGTGGAGTGTCCTTCTGAAACCCGCCAAAGCTGACCGCGACCATCGTACGCATCAGCCTGGGCGGCCTGCCAGCTATCCTCATCAATAAACAGATCGCGGCGTGAGTATACGTGACGCTCACCCTCTTTGAGCGTCGCGCTGATATGCCAGACACGATGTAGCTCGTAGCGGGTGTGTTCGGGGTTGATGTGACCAGGCTTGATGATGTCAGCGTACTTAAGAGTGGGGGAACCCAGCTTGTAGCTGTTATAGGGAATGTAGATCTCCTTTTTACCCACCAGCAGCCAATCAAAGCGATCCGGCGAGCCGTTGAACAGATCAAGGTCATCTATCGTACGCATGCCCTCGGCGCCAGGGCTGTCATAAGCTATCTGCGGGGCGCGCCTTACGCGACGTTGCCCGGCGTTGTACTGCCAAGCCATGCGCGGTTCCTTAACCTGGTTTATGGTTTCGTGTACCAATAACACGCCGCCAGCGAGACGTGCGGGTGAGAGAAACTCCTCGCGGTAGTAGTAAAGAATATTGGCCATCTCCTGTGGCGAGTAATCGGAGAGACCTGCTGGGTAGGCCAGTTGTTGGCGAATTACGCTGGGCGTATAGGCACCGCTGGTCTGCGGCGAGGCCTGTACAACCTGGCGCTGGAAACTCAGGCCACGGTAACGGCCCATATGGTTCCAGATCACTTCAAGGCCGCTCTGTGGAATGGCGAACGGCAACCCACCACTGCGATAGTTGATCAGACCATTGCCACCTTCCGCCAGCGTGGTATCGACCGCATTCTGCCGTGTGGCATCAAGATAGCTCTGCGGCAGGCTAACCGAACGGCGAGTCTGGTAGACCGGAATGCGGTAAGTCTCCGGATAGCGCTTAAATAGCGCTAACTGACCCGGGGTAAGCCTTTCCTGATGCTGAGCGACATTATCTGCCGTAATGATGAACAGCGGCTTGTCGTCAGCGAAAGGATCACTGAGAAAACCATCTGTATCCCGCTGTCCGGCATCATTACCAATACCACCTGTCCAGGCTGGAATACTGCCGTCTGCATTTCCGGCGCGCTCGGCACCGATAGGGGTGAGGTCGTTATCAAGACGAGCGATTTGCGCGGCCGGAACTGCTGCGAGTACCTGGGCCGCGAGAAGGGTCAGCCCCAGGCAACTGGCCTGAATCAACTTTTTGTGGATCATGGCGTGCTCCTTATTGGGCGTCAGAAACTGACACCGAAACTCAGGGCGACGAAGTCGCGGTCGATGCTGGTATTGAAGTCGCCACCAAAATAGTCGGTGTAACTCAAACTGGCGGTATATCTGGACAGGTAGTCGGCATCGATACCTAGGCTCACCGACTTGTTGCCTTCAGTGAAAGTCGGCCCGTAGCCCTCGACATCGTGTGAGAACGCCAGGTTAGGCCTGATATTTATGCCCGCGATGGCGCTGTTGAGATCAAATACGGCACGCACGCGGTAGCCCCAGGAGTGCTGTGTGTAAAAACCTTTATCGGTGCACTGGTCTGGATTGGCGCTATTGAGCACCTGGCTGCACAGCTGCTCTCCTGGCACCAAGCCGATTCCGGGAATGAAAACGTCGTTTGCATTGGCCAGTTTCCCCATGCCATAGACGCTACTGCGCCCAAAGCGCAAGTCGGAACCGTCAGTAGCACCAAGGCCGCCGATATGACTAATGCCGACTTCACCTATCAAGGTCAGGCGGTCAGCGCCTAGCACTTGATCGAACACCTGCACCCCACTGATCTGGGCCTGAGTGAAGGGCATTCGCTTATAACCCTTCACTGGGCTGCCAGGGGCGGTATCAGCCCAGCCGTTGTCGAAGATGGCCAGTCCATTGATATTTAGTATGTTCTTTAGCCGACCGACACTGGCTGTAGTCGATACATCGGTACCGTTAAGCGAGAGGGGCATATTTGGTCGATGGCTGATCTCGCCGGATAGCGCAGTTCCGCTGGGCAAAGTGGTGGCAAAGCTAATGCCGTAAAGACGGATATCCTCTGGATATTCAAGCCCGTAGCGTGTAGTAGCTGGCCCTGGGGCGCCATTGATTGCCGCTAAGCTCGGCTGACCGGTACGCCATACACTTTCGGGGGTACGACTGTGATAGTTCATTGCGTAAAAGCCGAATTCGGTGTCATTCAGCGCGGGTACAAGCCAGCGCAGTGCGACCCCAAACTGACCGCTGTCACGTGCTTCCTTATCGTCCAGGCGCGGTACCCAACCGTAGACAGTCGGATCGCGATTGAAATCGCTGCCGAAAGTGGTCATACCGAGATCACAGCCCTTGGGTGCAACGTCACTACCAAAAAATGTGCCGCAGTTGTCGAGCGTCGTTTTCTCCCACTGCAATTGATAAAAAGCTTCAACTGACAGGTTTTCGCTCAGACCCTGGGATAAATACAGCATGCTAACTGGGGTAAGACCTTCCTTGACCTCCGATCCGGCTCGGCGGAAGGCTGCGACATCAACTGGGTTAATGGCATTGAGGCTATTCCCGATAAAGGTGCTCTCCCCCCAACTGACCACCTGACGGCCAGCGCGAATACTGCCGGGAAGCTCTCCGATCAGGTAGTTGTGGTATACGAAGGCATCTAGTAACTGAGTGCCCGAAGCCTTGGCGGCACGGTCGCGGCCACTGTCGTCGATGTCGTAAAGCAGGCGACTCTCATCCTTGAGCTCAAAGTCGTACCAGTACTTGCCACGAAGAAACAGACCGCTGTCGCCATAGCTCAGTTGTAGATCGTGGATGCCTTTAAAAATCTTCGAGAAAGTCTCACCGCGCTTAAAATTGAGGCGGCCATCGTCGCCCGTGCGAGTCGAGGCCGTGCCGCCGTTGGCGCGGCCGATAAACTGTTTATCGGGTGAGTCCGCCGCCCAGCTTGCGCCGACCGACAGATTTGAGTCGATGCGACCTTCGATCTCGCCGATGTTAAAGCTGGCCGCATGAGTCTGGAGTGTGCCAGCAAGGCCGACGGCCAAGGTAAGAAACGTGGGCCGGAGCCGCGCGGGGCGGATTGTTCTTGTCATGCCTTTTCCCCCTGATATCTGCTTGAGAATCGCTTGCGGAGTTTTCCGCAATGCATGCTGCCTTGGAGCTGTAGCGCACATGCTAAGAGGAATGGGGGCAGACTGACCTCTGAATAATCCTTATGCCTATAGCAAAAAGTAAGGTTGATGTTTTCTCAACAGATGGGATTGCTGCACGCCTATTCCGCCATGTAAAGATCGTCGAGCGATCTGACTTTTACGTACGCGAGCCACGCACCCCGAAGTGAGATCGGCACCTTTCGTAAGCTGCCAGAGAATACCCATTAGCAAGGCAAGAAGTGCGACTTTACCGGTATAGACTGGGCTCACTCCTTCACCGAGCAGGCAGGGCAGAAGACCGTATCGTGTTGGGAGGACAACATCGCAAACGCCAAACCGCCTACTCCTTCTGTATGTAGCCCAACTATCAAGTCACTCCGCTGTAGCGCGCAGAATGGCTTAGTGGAAGACTTGCAAGACCCTGCAGAAAAGTCCTGGAAACAGACCGACCTCACCGGAGATCAAATGTCGGTCTGTCCCGTATTCGGCGTTTTCAGGCGTATGCACCATTCCACCGATCTGATCGATTGATAGCCCCACAGCAGCACGCCAGGCTCCTTCTCGTACGCGCATCCAATCGCGTCCCCAAGTGCCTAACAGCCCAATAGTGGTAAAAGCACCCCGGCTATGCAGTGCGAAATTGCATGAACCTGAACGCATCGCCTACAGCGCTTTAGCAAACCCGAAAACCGGTTTTTGCTTGCCCCTTGCGCAGGCACTTCGCTCCCTTCAGACGCAAGCTCAGCCGCTGAAACCGCTTGACCAGATAGCTCATCGCTTGAAGGACATTGTCACGAGCCTGTTCGTCACGACGGTGGATCATCCCGATACCGCATTCATCACCGTACTGGGCTTTGTCCTGATTGCAGTTGTGGTAGCTACCTTTACCACGGGTGATCTGCTCCCACAGAGCACCTATCTGCTGCGCCTTGTAGATGTCACCCCGCACCATAGCGCCATTAAAGAAGAAGGCCGCATGGATGTGGTAGCCGCGACGCTCCCCCTGCTCGACACGGCAGATGTAGCCAGTCTCATGCTCGAAGATCGGATTGCGTTCACGCGCCCGGATCAGCCGCTGCAGATCCGCAAATACATGCTCAACCCGCAACCTAGCCTGAGCAGCAGAGCGATAGTACAGATCAACCCTGATCACCAGAGTAGTGGCGTAGCGATCCAGTACCTGGTCAACGTACTCCGCTACTTCGCGCGACTGTTGGCGCTCCTGGTACCTTGCGTCATCCCTACGACGACGGTAGCTGCGCTCACAGGTGAGTTGACGGATACGCTCAGCCAGTCGGTTTAAAGTATCGCTGTAGTCACGGTACTGGGACGTTTCCTCATCAAAGGAAATGACTCCAAGTGGACTGTTTTCCACGCCGACGTCGTAACACGCTCGTTGAAACAGTCGCAGGTACGGTCCGTAGTGGTAATCATCGCTATGACTGACCAACTCAAGCATCTGACCGATGCTCTCGAAGTAACGAGCTAGCTTGGTACGATTGGTTTTGCCACTGGCAGTCACGGACTGCACAGGCCCTTCGCTGCGTTCTACCGCTTCAACCAGATACTCGATCTGGAGTGCGATATCGGATTGCGAGAGGGTTTTCGATGCGTGTGGATGGTTCATGGCTTGGCACCTTTGTTGTGTTTACATAACAGGTGCCATGTCTGTCTTTTTTTACCGTTTAACGCTTTCTGGGCTGTTGCTGTGTGATCAGCAACAGCTTCTCTCAGTGCTGCAGTAGTTAGTTACGACGATTACCTGCCATGGTGTATTAGGCTCTAGTTGATTGATATATAATTAGAACAAGCATACAACAGCTCAGCAACACACCGACCGGCAGGGAACCCAAAATAAAAACCTCCCCGAAAACCAAGGGTTTTCTCAAAACCAAAGTCAGGGGAGTTACCTGAGGCAACCTTCTTCACCGGCATACAGGCTGCGACCATTTATAGGTCGCAGCCTGTATGCAATACCTTTGAAGTACTAGCCCGCCATATCTCGCTCTTTGATACGGGCCATAATCCATTCTTGAATTTCGCTCTCGAGAAATCCGATTGACCTATGGCCTAGCGAAACAGATTTTGGGAACTTCCCTTCTGCGAGATATTTATAGACGGTCGACCTAGCAAGGCCGGTTAGGTGGGTGACTTCTTTAAGACGGATGATCCTCATGAACGAGCTCCTGTATTACGTTCAGAGGATTACCAAGCGTTGTAAAAAAATACCGGCGCCCGCCCCCAGAGCACCTAGCTAGACAGCCGTCGCCGGTTGGCTTATATTCTGTCGCGCCGCACATCTGAGTCTCAGCGTGCGGCACCCGCCACTCAGAGTTGGGCCTGGAACGTCACACCAGCAACTACGCTTCGTAGCGCTGGTGCAGTTTTCGCAGAAAACAAGACCACCATCCCCGTACCTCAGGCATTCCATGCCTTTCCCTCTTTGCCGAAGGGAAGGCATGTGCAAATCGATAGCGCTTGAGCTCCGCAGCCACTGCATGAGCCTCTAACAGCCTGATCGACTGCTGCGTTAGGCCTTTTTCCTGCGTTTTCGCGTGGGTCTCAGGCTGAAAAGCTTTTCTGGCTACCCCCTAGAAGCTACCTAGGATCGCCCTAGGTTTAACGTAGAAGCTAACGAGGATCACCCTATGAGCCGTGACGACTCAGTACATAAAGCAGTAAAAAAGCTTACAGATATTCTTTCCAGCACTAAGGAGGAATCTCTGGAACAGGCGGGAAAAGGAATAGTCTTCGATAACGAAGAATACGAGGTCGCCGCCAACCGCCAGGATAACTATCTTGAAGATTTGTTTAAGGCACGCACTAGCAACATGCGCCTTTTCAACTTCGCCTGGCTCTTCTTGAAATTTAAAGAAGACGCAAAATTTGAAGAATTTAATTTCGGAACAAAAGAAAGCACTCTCGACGACATCGAGAGCTTCATGCTGGATGTTCTCACCAGCCATAAAATCGCGAGTGCCCTTGCAGAAGAAATATTGCGTGAGTTTAACCGCCGAGCAGTTCAGCCAGAAAAATTGACCTGGGCTATTGGACCGCGCACGTCCAGGTGGATTAAGAACAAGATCACGCCTTTTGATCGCTACCAGATAAAGCGACTCCCTAATATTTCTGGCCCGCAACTCACCCAAGCGATATTCGACTTTATGGACGCTGATCTCAGTGCAAAGATTGCGCACTTGGAGGAGCTCAAAACACAGTGGGACCAGAACCTTAAAACGGATCACCACCTTAAGTGGCTTGATGATAAGGTGCACGGCAAAGAGCGCCGGGAGCTGGCATGGGCTGCTCTTTGTGAAAAATACCCAGACCGCTTTAACGTTGTGCGTGCTCCCAGCAAGCATCAAGATTTTCTGGAGATCTTTGACCAACTCGCTGAGGAAGGCGTCTCGAAACGAGACTTCATCAAGAGCCTAAAGGGGAAAGAGTCCAAGCTGAAAACTGCCAACAAGGGCAGGAAGGCTAAGAACCTCGATATTTTGCTCGAGAATCACCCGCGGCTTAAAAAGCTGGCAGAGCACTGGGCAGTACCGGAGTGCATAGCGCTGGATAGGTTGATCTCTGAAGCCCACGAGAAAGAGTTCGGGAAAGAGTAACCTTCGGAGTACTGAGCCCTTAACCTCAAATGAAGCCCCGCGTCGAATGACCCGATGCGGGGCTTTTGTCTCGAGGGCAAGCACTGTCATCCCGACCTAAGACCTCAGTGCCTGCTGCTGGAACCCAAAGGGCTAAGCTTGGTATTCCAAAATGTATTCCATGAACAATTTTAAACGAGATTTTTTCTTTAAAATCAAAAGGATAGAGAATCATTTCAGATTACCCCGGCCCACCAAATAGCAGCACTTAAAGCCCTGATTTTCCTCGGAATTTCGGGGCTTTTTGCTTTCGACACTTGTCGACTGTCCCGAAAGTGTCACACCTGCCAGAACGGAAGCGGCAACATGACGGAACACCCAACCTATGTGGTTACTCACGACAATGGCGACCCTCGCGAGCCTGAATACAGAGATGGGCTACTCCTGTCCTGGGCCACTTACCGGGAGGGCAAAATCTATCTGAACTTCAGGGTTATCGGCTCTCGCCTACCTGACTCACAAATAGTCAGATGGCATCTAGAGGCACCAGCCAACACGAGGATAATTCTCGGTAAGCGCTGGACAGATCGGTCGATGATTTTCGAGCGCGTCATCCAATACATGAGTGACGTACCCCAGCCACATCACTGGCAATCGAAAAAGGAGAGCTATGGCCGGCTATCAGTTGACGAGTCGAAAATTAGAGGCTGGTTTCCAACAAAGCTAGAAGAACTTGATAGCTGGCTAAAGCCCATACAGCGGTTCGTCCCAGCGCGTAACATATGGGTCGTATGGGTATTTGGTGTGGGGCTAGCCCTCGCCGCTACAGAGAGTAGTTTTGCTTGGATGCCATCTACTTCAAGGTCAATCGCCCTATTGACCACAGGACTTTTGACTACTTTCCTGCTTCTTAGAGACGTCAGGAATTGCTATAAAATCATGAAGATGACTTGGCGGCTAAGCGCATTCACTACTAAACGCCCTATCGACCCACATAGGGAAGCTATCAAATCGCTTATTAGGATGTACCGTTTGAGGTACCCGATAACCGCCATTGGCGCGGCCCTATTCGTCTACCTCGGGTTCCAATGAGTTACGTGCAAATCCTATCCCAACCAACGGGCTGAGCCTCACCGCCTCGGCCAGATGCTCCGGGGCCAGGTGCGAGTAGCGCATTGTCATAGCCAAGCTGGAGTGACCCAGGATCTTTTGCAGGGTCAGGATGTTGCCGCCCTTTTGTATGAAGTGACTGGCAAAGGTGTGGCGTAGCGCGTGGCTGGCCTGCCCTTTCGGTAGCTGGATTCCTGATCGAACCAGGGCACGACGAAACGAGCTGATTGAGCCTGTGAACTGGCCATGACGCTTCCAGTGATCCCTTATGAATGTCTCCAGGGCCGGATCAATTGGCACAGTGCGGACGCGGCTGGATTTGGTCTTGCTGTAAGTCACCGAGCCATTACGCAACCGAGCCGGGATTAACCCTTCTGCCTCAGACCAACGCGCACCAGTTGCAAGGCAAAGCAGGGTGATCGGTTCAACATGCGGGTTGTCCGAGTGCTTACGGATAGCGTCCAGCAGAATGGTTACCTGATCATCTGTGAGCCAGGACAATTCACGCTCATCAATGCGGAATGGCTTCACCAGCTCCAATGGGTTGGCGTAGTCGATCTGGCCTAGGCCGCGAAGCTCATTGAACACCGCACGCAGGTAGCCCAACTCATTGTTGAGGGTCTTAGGACTGGTGCCGTTTTCAGAGCGTATACGCCGATCATGGGCGTAGACCGAAGCATCGAGCTTGGCAGCTGACGGGTTACGAAGCCGAACGCAAAGAGCATCGAGCTTAGATTTTCTGCGCACGCCATCCTTGAGCATGTGGCCGTGCAGGTCATACCAGAGCGTCACCAGTTCCGACAGCTTGCGGCGGTCTGATGCCTTGGGGTTCCAGCCGGCATCCTTGGCTTTGTTGGCCAGAATGAACGTCTCGTAACGCTGGGCTTCACCCTTGGTATCAAAGAGCTTGCGGAAGCGTTGGCCACGGATCGGCTGAACATCTGCCAACCAGCGACCATCATCGCGCCGCTTCACACTCATACAGCACGACCCCACCGAACGCTGCGCTCTTCCAGCAGCTTCTTTATGTGCTTGTAGATGTCGTGCTCGCTCATGTCCTTGGCTGCATAGTGATCGCGAATGACCGGCCAGCATTCCCAGGTTTGCAGCCGATCAAACGCCTTTTTTGCGCCCACCCGCTCCCTTGCCAGCAGGCTTACGAAGTTTCCCAGGAACAGCTCCACGTTCTTGCCCGAGAAGCCACGGGAGGTCTTGTAGTAGCGCTTGTATTCAGTGTCCTCAAGCAGGGAATCAACAGGTAGGTCCACGCGCACGTCCTCGCGAATAAGTGTCCAGATGGGGGCGAAGTAGCCCGGTCGGCTCAACAACTTGAATTGCCCCAACCCATAGCGCCACAGGCCGTCCAGATGCCCGGAGAAGGCCGCAAACGAGCGGGTGTCGATGGCTTCACCGGTTTTCACATCCAGGGAGCCACTGGCGAATTGCTGGATGATCGAATGGTGATAACGCAGCTCTACACGCCATACCGGTTGCTCGGGGTTGTAGTTCTGCGGGTCTGCAGCATCGAAGCTGTCGCGACGCTTCCAGACGCTTTCCCAGTAGTCGAGCTTGTCCGTGGCCTTGGCCTGCTCGGTTTTGTTGTAGATACACAGCTGGATGCCACTGGCAGAACCAAACATCGAGGTTTCACCGCGGCCGTAGGTGCTGGACTTGGTCGCCCAGTTGATTTCACTGATGCCCGATATGTCGCGCTGTGTGCGGGCCTTGCAGTGCATGCGGGCCACCAGATCGGTGGGAGGCGTCCAGCCCTGCAGGTCTAATGCAAGGTGGACGGCACACTGGTTGATTTCCACATGCGTCATCACCTGGGATGCATAGAAATCTAATCGATCCTGCAGGCGCTCAGGCGACAGGCTGTCGATGGCATGGGGCGACACTTCGATTTTCAGATGCGGGCCGATGTTCTCCAGCTTGGCGTTGAAGTTCTTCACCAGCAGGATGATGCCCAGGTCTGCATTCTGCAGCTTGTACTGGTAGCCGGAGTCGCGCCCTACCCGGCCCGAATGCCAACGCTGGCCAGCGAAGTCGACCAAGGTGCCAGGCACTTCAAAAAGCGCCATGATCTCCGGGCGAATCAGCCCTTTGTACAGCTGGCGCACGGTATCGACGCCACAGCGCAGCAGGCGAACGCCTGACAGGTCGGTGAACGTGACGTTGCCAGGGTCAACAAACAGACGCCCGTGTTTGTCATCCTCTGCAGTCAGAAGATTCAAACGCTGATGATCTTTTACCATTGTCATTTCTTCACCTAATGCCAGTTATTGCGGAAGTTCTAAAGTCGTTATCTGACGTGTTACAGGGACGTCAGCGCACCGGCGCGAGCCTCGCTCGCGCCGTCGTTCTGAACCGAGCCACTCCCGCGCTCGCGAGTACGCGCCTCACCGCTGTCGTGCGCTCGCGCGCCTCGTGCCTCGGCGTGCGAACGAACGACAGCCGTGGCGCACAGCTCTTGCTCAATCAGGGTTATGGAATCGGTTAGGAGGTTGGGCGGTTGTTCTGGGCAGGCTTGTTCCAGGGTGAATGGGAACAACTGCGGGCGACCATCGGGCGGCAGGTTGGCAAACCACAGGAAGGCGCTGAGCAGCACCAGAAACAGCATGTGCAGGCAGTCAGCGAAATGCAGCGGTGCGGGCTGGGCAAAGCACACCAAGGGCGCTGCCCTTGTCATCCCGCTCTTGCCGCCGAGGGCTCGGGAGCATGGGGCGGAGAAGCTACCCCATGCTCCCGTTGTCAGGCTGTTCATAGGCAATCCGCGTCAAGGGTGCGCTGCGCCCGTGCTTCCGTTCGACGGAACGGTGGAGCTGTTCCGACGAGCCGGGAGCGCGGCCCCTGACTCGGCCGAGTTAGGGTGGGTGATGCAGTCCAGTACGTTGCCGGAACCATGCCGGTCGCGGTGCTGCATCACCCGAATGGACAGAATGTCGTTAAAGGGCACTTCGAAAGGCGTACGACCATCGGGAGTCAGGCTCATAGTCATGAAATAGGGAAAGTCCCATACGCCGTCCTTGGTCAGCACAAGTCCAACGATGTGCTTGCAGCACCAGTAAGGCGGTTCATCTTCATCCATGTGCAACTCCATCAGCACGGCCTTACCCACGTAAGCCATGGCGGTGGCGGTATCGATCTGGACTGGTGGCTTACGCATGGCTGTAGTCCCCCGCTTTGAACTCGGTTTTGCCCTTGAGCAAGTCAGCACGCAGGCGAGCTAGGTTGACCATGCGGAAGTCGGCCAGTCGCATGCTGGGGACGGTGCCGTTGTCTACCCAGTCGATTGCCTCTTCGATGGATATGCCGCTCATTTCGGCGAAGGTCTTCACGCTGCACAGGTCTAGGCTGTCATCACTGATCATGGGATTTCTCCTGCAGGGGCTGTTCCTTGGCGAAGCTGGCTTCCAGGCGCACGACCATTTCAGCGTTCATCGAGCGACGCGAGGCATGGGCGGCTTGTTCAATCTGGAGGCGTAGTGCGGCAGGCACACGCAGCTTGAATTGCGGGTCTGTTCGACTCACAGCGTCCACTCCTGTTCGAGAAGCTGTTGATGCAGCAGTGCCACATTGACCATGGTGCGTTTGCCCAGCTTCTGCGAAGGCAGGTAATTACGCTCCACCCAAGTACGTACAACAACGGGTTCGTCGCCCATACCGATCCACTCGGCGAATTTCTGCCACGGCATCAAGGGCGGTGCACCGTGCAGCTTTTGGGGGTCAAGACCTTCAGGTGGTAGCATCAGCTTGCTCCGCTATATTCCGCTATATCTTGCATTAGATGCCTTGCACATAATGCAAGCCTCGGACGAGATATTAGGCAAGACACCACAAAGAAACCACCACTATATGCAAGCTTTTTAGATGCTTTCGGAATGATAAGAGAAAGATTGATATCCGTTTGGGATAAGGAAAAGCTTTCGGCCCCTAAGCTTGAAAAGCTGACAGGCATAGACCGGAGCAGCTGGTATCACCTGAGAAACGGAAAGAGGCGTGCCAACGAACAGGACATCGAGGCCATCGTGCAGATGTTTCCTCAATACGCTTTCTGGATTGCGAGCGGACAGGTAGCGCCGGAGATTGGCCAGACAAGTCCTGACTACGACGAAGCCAACCGAAACTTGAACCAACCCAACGCGGGATAGCGATCACCCAGGAAGTGACTAGGCGCTGGTATGCCCGAAGGACAGGGAGAGAAAAGGATGAAGGCTGACAGGCATGACGCCCCCGAATGGATCAGGAGCAGCAGCCGCAAGAGCGGCAACCTGGGTGTGGTGATACCGGGCCTGATCGGCACCGTTATCACCGTCGGCGCACTTTACCTAGCTAGCCAAGCGTTCCTGCAGAGCACCGTAAAGAACCTGGCAGAAAGTAAGCAACAGCCAAAACCACTACCAGTTGCCGAGATCCGTCGAGCAGAGCCCGAAACGGATTGGAGCAAAGTGGTCGAAGAGCAGGCAAGGCGAGACGCAATGTCTCAACCGCAAGCGGAACTGCCTACAAGCGAAAACACCGCCACCAAACAAACAGTGTTCAATGACCTGAACTACAAACCGCGAGGCGCAGATAATGTGCTGGCCTTCGAAGAAACCTATCAACCAATCGAGCCAGAAAAACCCGCCGCAAAAATGCGGGTGACTGTGATCAAAGAAGAACTAAAGCAAAAAGACTGGGTATGCGGAAGCCGCCCTAATGGAAGCGTTGAGCAAAGAAACTGTAAGTCTCGTGTGGGGTTGCAGCATAGAAATTAGTGAGCAGGGCTGTAACGCTAAGTTAAATAGCGGAAAAAGGCGCTGGCTTATTGCGTCTAATTGAGCGCCTAGCTTTAACCTTTACGCACATGTTTGTATTGCTGCCAAATCATTTTTCTAATCTTCTTTGGCACACGCTCAGTGTGTCGATAAGTTGAGAATTTTGCTGTTATTTTTAAAGACGAGATAAGATACCAAGCTTGCAGAGGACTTAGGCTGACTAGAAGGCCATTATCTCCTACGAAAATATCACGCTGCATATAAAAAACAGCTTGCTGTCCCTCTTTTAGCTCTTTTGGCAATTTATCTGAAAATTGATTTTGAACCGTATTCGTAAAAGATGAAATCAACTGCATCGGTTTCCCAAGGAGCTCCTTATACTCCCAGGAATACCCATTCAAAAGAAGCGTGCGGAATCCAATGTTCGTAACTGTCGCGCTCATGAATTCAATAGAGCCACGGCCCGGAGGCATCATGAACCCTGTCTCTAAGTAGACTTTTGCGCAATGGCTATCCTTTCTCCTCGCATAGCGATAAGCCAGGATGGAAATGGTTAATGATGACCCGGATATTGCCAGCGTCAATATGACGGAAACCCAGGAAGAAAAACTATTTATACAAGCCCAACTATCACAGGGGGGGAGGTCTAGAGGCATGATTTCCCTTATAACGTCTGGTTAAGGGCAGGGCTTTAGCCCGTCCCAGTGAGCGTAGCGAACGGCTTGAACCGGTTGTTAGGCTGCTAGCATGCAGCTTGTTGGTAAATGGTGGCTGCTTCTTTGGACTTCGACGACCAAGTATGGCCGCACTCGCATACGCACTGATATGAGCCGTTCTTATTGCGACCAGTGACTCTTACACGCCTGAATATCTCGGAGCCGACTTTCCCGCGTGCAATAAGATGACCATTGGCGTCGCGGCATTTGCTGCAGTAAATAGTTTGAGTTGTCACTGGGTGCCTCCGGTAGTTATTTGTAGCCTAACGCTTGGTTAAGGGGCGGGCTTTATCCCGTCCCAGCGAGCGAAGCGAAGGGTTTGAACCTGTTGTTAGGTTTTTTTCCCGGTAGTAATTTGCTTCGATAGCTCTGGTAAAACATATATTGTTCGCATGACCGTTTCTGCAATTTCTACGGCGGCAATTAGCTCTTTAGGGTTTGGAGAGACAATTTCGTGTGCCGCTGTATTTCCTAGAAATCTGTGTCCGTGAAGAATTGATGCTTGGGCTTGTGAAAGGATGCCATTAGTAGCTAAGCCATCAATTAATTTTTCAAGGTTTGGCGCTGTAATTCCGCGCTCTTTGCATACTGCTTCGATTAGCGCTCTTAAACCAATTGCTGCAAGTATGGGAAGCTGGGCATTCATTGAGCCAATTATTTCAAGATAAATTGCGCGAATTTTCTTTGGCAGGTCATCAATGTTGTCCATTGGTTGTCGCTCGGTAGATGACCTAGGATAGGTTTTCCACGTTAGATCCATTTCTCCAGTACGAGGGTTCCAGTCCCATTCGCTCCAACTCGATATTGCATAAGTGAAAGCGTCACAGCCTGCGCATTGAGCAAAGTAATGATTTTCGCCCCAAAGATCTTCACAGCCAGGATTTGACTTAACGATCTTTTCGGCTATCACGATGTGGTTTTTATGGCTGCCGCAGCAATGGCAGAACAATTTCATGTGTAAACCCTAACGTTTTGTTAAGGGGAGGGCTTTAGCCCGTCCCAGTGAGCGAAGCGAACGGTTTGAACCAGTTGTTATACCTAAACTGAACCAAACAGTTTTCGCGATTCATTCAATGAAATTAGATGTTCCTCAAGACTTTTTTCATGGTGACTTGGTTCGCCGTTGCTGAGGCTTATGATTGTTGCAGCACACATTGTAGCTACTTGAATTTGGTTGCTAGCTTTTTCTGCGCTGCCTCGAATTTGGCGAAACACCGAGTTTCCAACTTGATCGGGAAAGTTTTTCTGGAGGGCTTTCAATTTTGGCCTGAGAACTTCCAAGACAGAGTTCCCATATTTTATGGCTTCATCTCTAGATGGAATTTTTCCTTTGTGGATAACTTCATTTCTGAAGGTGATCATGCCTTGGGGGAGAAGGGATGCTGCTTCTTTGAAATGAGTTGCCCAGAGAAATATGAAGGCACCAAGTTGACGCTCTGATTGACTGGAGACAGATTTCCAAACGGATTGAAATAACGCGTCAGATTCGGTGGTTTTTTCAAGAAAAATTCGAATTGCAAATTCGTAAAAGCGCTCAAGACTAGATGTAAATGATGAGACAGCCTCGCGATAATATCCGTCCAATATTGCGTGAGCGCCAATGTCAAATAGAACTTCAAATTTATGCTGCTGAAGGACTGTTACGGTTGCATGGCCAAAAGAGCAAGTGACTTCATAACAGCCGTCATCTTTAAATTCGACGCGTGCAAACTCTCCAGATGGCCGACCAAATTCTTGTAGGCACTGCATGCAGGGGATTATTAGACGCATCGATTCTCTCTTTAGGTATAACTATTAATTAGAAGACATTGCTGTCGCATAACACACCTTGAGGCGTCTGATAACGTCCGTTGTCATGTTGTAATCCCTTGTTTTGCAAAGATGCACGAATGAGAAACGCAACTCAGGTAGGGGAAAAAGCGATATGAAAGGCCCACGGTCTAGTTCAGCCAAGGTGCGGTGATGGCTAGACGCTACTGCTCGGCCTCAAGCCTGTCTAGCTGGCGTATCGAAAAGTGTCGAAATCAGAGCGAAGAAAAGCGGATCAAAGAGGGTGTGGGTTAGCTAGAGCCCAGTAATAGCAAGGCTTAGCGGAGGTAGAAACAGAGGGTTCGATTTTCCTCGGCGCAAATGAGGGCGTCCCAAAAGTGTCACAGTCACAGCAAGGCAAAGCCGACCAATGCGGGATAGCGCAATTCGCAACCCTCTGATCTACTTGGTTTAGCGGACTACAGCGGCGTATTGCGTGGTGTTTGGAATGGGTTCAAATCCCCCCGGCCCACCAAATAAACCCCTGATTTTCCTAGAGAAAGTCAGGTTTTTTTCTTTGGGTGTCGAATTTAAGCCTGCTGGAGAAGGTCGCTTTCGAGGTCTGAAAAATTGCTGATTTTCACTGAGCCATCAGGAAAACGAGCAATGACATCCAGTTGACCGCCCATGGCTTCGATATGACTGCGCAAGGTGGAAATGTACATGTCAGTACGCCTTTCCATTTTGGCTATGGATGGCTGCTGTACATGCAGCACCTCGGCCAGCACCTTTTGTGAAAGACCACGCGCCTGGCGCAGTTCATTGAGTGGCATTTCTGCAAGCAGCTCTTGGGCTTTGGCCTCTACTCTGGCCTGAGTCTCAGGAGCCATCTTTGCGCGTAGCTCTGCAAATTTCTTAGCCATCTATCAAGCCCTCCTTTCGAAGCTGTTCCAGATGTTCGTCATATAGACGGTCGGACAGCGGAACGTTGATTTCATACCAACGACCATCGCCAGTCTTGTCGCCACCGATCAGCAAAATAGCCGACCGCCTGGGGTCAAACGCGTACAGGGTTCTGTATGGTCGACCTTCGTGCTGTGTTCTCAGCTCCCGCATATGGCCATGGCGTGAGCCATTGATTCCGCTGCTATGCGGAAACCCGAGTGTCGGGCCTCGTTCTTCCAGGAGCCGGACTGAGACAGCAACAGATTCTTGCTCATCAGCAGATAGGCTTTCCCACCAGTCACCGAACTCGTCGGTGTATTCGATATCCCAAGTCATGTCGAAAATATAGCCTCAAAGGAATATTCCATCAATGGAATATTTGTTTATAGCGACGAGAGCGGCCCGAAGCGTAATGCATCCTGCAGATGATCCGGCGCCAAGTGCGCATAGCGCATGGTCATGGCCAAGCTGGAGTGACCCAGGATCTTCTGCAGGGTAAGGATGTTGCCGCCGTTCTGTATGAAGTGGCTCGCGAAGGTATGCCGGAGGCCGTGAGCGGCTTGACCTTTCGGTAGCTGGATAGTCGTCTTGGCCAAGGCACGGCGGAACGAGGTAATGGCCGCGTTTGGTTGGCCATGCTGTTTCCAGTGTTGGCGGATCTTGGCTTCCAGATCTGCAGTAATCGGCACAGAACGTACTTTCCCGCTTTTGGTTCCGCTGAACGTGATCACCCCATTACGTAGTCCGGTCGGCTTGAGCTTTTCGGCTTCTGACCATCGAGCACCGGTAGCCAGACAAATAAGCGTGATGATCTCGACGTGTGGGTTGTCGCAGCGATCACGGATGACCTGTAACAGTTCGCTGATTTGCTCAGCAGTCAGCCAGGACAACTCCCGTTCTTGGATCTTCAATGGCTTCCCCAGGGCCAACGGGTTGGCGTAGGTGATGACACCCAGTCCGCGCAGTTCGTTGTAGACCGAACGCAGATACCCCAGCTCATTGTTTAGGGTCTTGGGTGACCAGCTCGGGTTATCCACGACCTTGGCCCGACACGTAGCCTCAACGCGCCGATCATAGGCATAGACCGAAACATCGAGCTTTGCAGCTACCGGGTTGAGGGATGTTCCCCCAGCGGATTGGCAGACCGGCTAAACCATCCCTGAGAGGCACTCACGTCACATAGCGCGTGGCCTGATCGTCATATAGGTAAACGCACCCTGTGAGGATCAGAGATGAGTACGACCATGAATCACTACAAAGCCATTCCCGATGTTTTTACCGCACTGGAAAACGTCCATGCTGCTATCGACACCCACGGCCTTGAGCGGCAGCTGCACCATCTCGTGCAGTTGCGCGCGTCGCAGCTCAACGCCTGCGCCTATTGCGTGAAAATGCACAGCCATGAAGCGCGCGCCGATGGC
Source organism: Pseudomonas sp. SG20056 (assembly GCF_031764535.1). NCBI lineage: Bacteria > Pseudomonadati > Pseudomonadota > Gammaproteobacteria > Pseudomonadales > Pseudomonadaceae > Pseudomonas > Pseudomonas sp. SG20056. The sequence goes on along the minus strand of NZ_CP134499.1, from coordinate 956,107 downwards.
GAAACCAACGACCGCCTCGACCGCCTGGTGGTTTGGCAGCAAAGCAGCGATTTCTCGGCGAAGGAGCGCGCGGCGCTGGCCTGGACCGAAGCACTGACACAGCTTGAGCGCAAAACCGACTATGCGCCGCTGCGCTCAGAGCTGCAGACGCATTTCAGCCAGGCAGAAATCAGCGCACTGACGGCGACAATTGCGATGATCAATCTGTGGAACCGTATCCAGATTTCGGCGCACTGACATGAGCAAAGGCCACACCATCAATCTATTTGAGAGTCGGAGGGCGCAACTGACCGGCCTCGCCTATCGCATTCTGGGTTCGCTGGCCGAAGCCGAGGACGCGGTGCAGGATACCTTTGTCAAATGGAGCCAGGCTGACAGACACACGATCAATAACCCAGCGGCCTGGCTAACGTCCACATGCACGCGCCGCTGCATCGACCTGTTGCGGGCGGCTCGACACGCCAGGGTCGACTATGTTGGCGCGTGGCTACCGGAGCCGATCCAGTTCCGCAGCGACGACACAGCGCAAAACGCCTCGGATCTGTCTTCATCGCTTTCCATGGCGTTCTTGCTTCTGCTCGAACGCCTTGCGCCCAAAGAGCGTGCCGCCTATCTGCTGCACGATATTTTCGAGCAACCCTATGCACAGGTTGCCGCTGCTTTGGGCATACAAGAGGCAGCCTGCCGCAAGCTGGTTTCACGCGCACGGCTCAATGTCGGCAGGCGCGATGCCCGAAATATGGTGACACTGGAGCGGCAGGAAACCTTGCTCGACGCGTTTCAGACAGCGATCACCACAGGGGCGACGGCACACCTCGCGGCGCTAATGGCCGAAGACATTCAACTCAAAGCCGACGGCGGCGGCAAAGCGGTCACTCTGCTAGAGCCACTTTCTGGCAAGTCGAGCGTGCTCGAGTTTATCGCCGGCCAACTCAGAGGTTTCTGGAAAACCTATGAATGGCGTGCAAGCGAACTCAACGGGATGCGCGGTGTTCTTTTGTTCGAGGATGGACGCATTACGGCTTCGGTTAGCTTCGGCTTTGATGTGCACGGCTATCTGTCCGGCATCTTCATCATGCGCAATCCCGATAAGCTTGCCCGCCTTGTCGAGCCGGAAACTCTTCTGCAATAAGCGAGTGCATTGAGCATGTTTCTGCAGCAGGAGTCACTGCTTGCGTGGCTCAGCAGAGCTAAGTGGTTGGCACAGGGCCGTTGCTCGTTTTGAGAGAGAACAAGGCTTCGGCAAACTGCCGAGCGGCAGGGCCCAAGGGCTCATCGAGCCGGTGCGCGAGATACACCTCGGATTCGAGTTCACCGTTACGCCCCAGCAAATTCGTGCTGAGCCGAACGAGGCGGCCCTCATCCAGATCGCGCTTCACCAACCACAGTGGCAATCGTCCCCAACCGACACCCGCCAGGATCAGCCCATGCTTGGCATCCTGGGTACTGACGCGGCAGGTTTGCGGCGATACCACACCAAAATCGCGACCCTCGGAAACCTTAGACGGGTCGGAAAGGACAATTTGCAGATGATCGGCAAACTCCATAACGCCACTGGTGTGGCTGATGCCCTGCCTGGCCAGCGGATGCTCAGCAGCAACCACTGCTACCTGGGCAACCGAACACAGTGCCTCGAAGGTGATGCGCGGATCACGGAAGTCTTCGCCGACCATGATGGCGAGGGTGCAGCGCTTTTCTTTAAGCGCCAGCTGCGGGCCACCGAGAGGCTCAACCGCTACGCGAAATGTGACCGAAGGGTAAGTCGCCCGCACCTGGGCGATCGCCAGCCCCACTTCGTGGATGGGAAAGAGCGTGTCGACGCAGATCGGTAATTCGAGCTCCAGGCCATCGCCAAGCCCACGCGCCTTGGCCCGCAACGCATCGACGCGCAGCAGAATATCCCGCGCATTGCTGAGCAGCACCTTGCCCTCGGGCGTCAACACCGGCCGATGCCCTGAGCGGTCAAACAACAGCACGCCGAGCTGCGCCTCCAGATTGCCGATGGCGACACTCACTCCGGACTGCACCCGATACAGCTTGTTAGCCGCCGCGCGGAAACTGCCGCTGTCGGCAACCGTGACGAAGGTACGCATCTGATCGAGGGTAAGCGCGTCTAACATGATCACTCCAGATGATCGACTTGATGCAATTTATATCACTTATGCAGAGCAGTTAAACGAAGCACGCTTAGCCCACCAACAAAAACCAAGTGAGGCAAAAATGATCAAGTTACTGGTGCTCTATTACTCATCCTATGGCCACATCGAAACCATGGCGGCTGCAGTCGCAGAAGGCGCGCGACTGGCGGGTGCGACGGTAAATATCAAACGCGTGCCTGAACTCGTGCCGGAAACGGCAGCCAGAAAGTCGGGTTACAAGGTCGAGCAAAAGGCCCCGCTCGCCACTCCCGCCGAGCTTGCCGACTACGACGCGATCATCATCGGCACGCCGACCCGTTACGGGAACATGGCGGCGCAGATGAAGAACTTCCTCGACCAGACCGGCAGGCTGTGGGCTGAAGACCAGCTGGTGGGCAAAGTGGGCAGCGCTTTCACCTCCACCGGCAGCCAACATGGCGGACAGGAAACCACGCTCCAATCCACCCACACCGTGCTGTTTCACCTCGGCATGCTCGTGGTCGGCCTGCCTTACAGCTTCAAAGGCCAGCTGCGGATGGATCAGATTACCGGCGGTACACCCTATGGTGCATCGACCCTGGCCGATGACGGTGATGGCGGTGATCGTCAACCCAGTGCCAATGAACTCGATGGCGCGCGCTTCCAGGGCCGGCATGTCGCCGACATAGCCATCGCGCTGGCTGCTGGACGCAAGCAAGAGGCTGCGTGATGACCAGCACAACACAAAGACTCGCGACGACCCGCTGGGCCAGCGTATTTTTGCTCGTCAGTGCCGGCGTCGTGGCAGCACTGCAGGTAGGCAAAGCAGTCATCGCCGCGCCCATGCTACAGACGGACTTGGGTATTAGCCTTGCCGACATTGGTTGGCTGACTGGGGTTTTCGCCGTGCTGGGGCTGATCGGCGGGATACCGGCCGGGGCGTTCATCGCCAGCGTTGGTAGTCAACGTGTTCTGCTCCTCGGCCTGCTTACGACAGCCCTTGGAGCAGCATGCGGTGCCGTGGCCACGGATCTGCCGACGCTTCTGCTGTCGCGAATCATTGAGGGTGCAGGTTTTCTGCTAATTACAGTCGCCGCACCGTCAATTCTGACTCAGGTGAGCGAGCGCGGTGATCGCGACTTCGCCTTCGCTTTGTGGAGTTGCTTTATGCCGCTGGGCATGGCCGTTGCCATGCTCACCGGGCCACTGTTCGAGAGTTGGCGGACAGTTTGGTGGACCAGCTGTGGGTTGGCGTTGGTGGTTTGCCTTTTGGTGTCACTGCTTATACCGAGCACCGCTGAGCGGCAAGCCTGGTCATGGCACGGACTGAAGGCGCAGGCAATCGACGTTTGCACAACCCGGGAGCCCGCCATGCTCGCCGCAATGTTCGCGCTCTATAGCCTGATGTTCTTCGCGCTGTTCAGCTTTCTACCCGTGCTGCTGATGCAGCGTATGGAGGTAACGCACAGCAGCGCCGGTTTGTTGAGCGCATTGGCGACCGTTGCGAATATCCTCGGCAACCTTGCCGCAGGCGTTCTCCTGTCGCGCGGCACAGCAAGGACTACGCTACTCGCCGGCGCCAGTCTGGCCATGGGCATCACCAGCATCGGCATCTTCCTACCGCTGTTTCCCGATACGACCACCTTTATCCTCTGCGTGATCTTCTCGGCTGTTGGCGGACTGATTCCCGCCACACTGCTGTCTGCCGCGCCAACTGCAATGCCGCTGGCGAGCCTTGTGCCGGTTGTCCTGGGGCTGATTATTCAAGGCAACAACCTGGGCCAGGTTATCGGCCCCATCGCCATCGGCAGCGCGATCCAGGCGTATGGCTGGAGTTCGGCGGCCTTCCTGGTTGCGGGTGCGGCACTGCTTGCTGTGGCTGGCGCCATCACACTCGGCCGTACGCCACAGCCAGCACTGCAGGGCGTCGAGGAAACGGCGCAAACCTAACACCGCACTCATATGCCAGGCCGCTGGAGGTCGAGCTCAACCTGTCTGACGATTGGCCTTGCGCTCAGTCAGGTAGGCGATAACCGCCGCCTGGTCACCGGAAAACTCGATGCGCGCCGCTTTGCTCTCGCGCTGGTAGGCGTACATCGGGTCGTAATACTCGCGCAGCAATCCGGCAATCCAGTCGCGGTGCAGCGCAACCGCCCCGCTGCGCTGTTCATCCAGCGCCGTCTGCATGATGGCTAGCAAGCGCTGGTAACGCTCACCGCCCAGGCGCTTCTGGATATTGCTAAGGCTTTGCAGCAGGCGCTCGGCGTAGAGTCGAAAGCCCTCTTCCTCACCGTGCAGGGCGATAAATTCGGCGCACAGATTGACCACGTAATCACGCAGGATGCGCTCGACGCGGTCCTCGAAGGCATCTTCCAGCCACACCAGCGGGTACTGCTGCATGCCCTGGTACAGCGCCAGCGGCACGGTACAACTGCCGACCATGCGCCCTTCGTCTTCCAGCACAAACTGCTCGGTGCCACGGGCGCGCTGCTTGAGCAGATCGATGGCCAGGCGGTTTTCGAAGTCGATCTGCGCCGGCTGGCCGCTGGCGCGTTTGCCGAAGCTGGAGCCACGGTGGTTGGCGTGGCCTTCCAGGTCCAGGCTGTTGTCCAACTGCACCAGCACGTCGGTTTTACCGGTGCCGGTCAGCCCGCCGAGGATCACGAAATCGCACTCATCCACCGCATGCTGGGTGGTGTCCAGCAAAAAGGTGCGCATCGCCTTGTAGCCGCCGATCACCCGTGGGTAGTCGATACCGGCTTCGGCCAGCCATTGCTGGGTGATCTGCGAGCGCAGGCCACCGCGAAAGCAGTACAAATAGCCGTGCGGATTGGCCTTGGCAAACGCCGCCCAAGCCGCGACCCGCTCGGCTTTGACCTGACCGCTGACCAGTTGATGGCCGAGCGCGATGGCGGCGTCCTGGCCATGCTGCTTGTAGCAGGTGCCAACGCGCTGGCGCTCGCTGTCATCCATCAGCGGCAGGTTGAGCACGCCGGGGAAGGCACCCTTGCTGAACTCGACCGGGGCACGGGCGTCCATCATCGGCAGATCATTGAGGAAGATGTCGCGGTAGTCGGCGGTGTTGTCGCGCATCACAGCACCTCTACCGCGTAGCGCTGTCGCTCAAGCAGACGGCCGATGGGCGCCAGGCTCAGGCCCAGCTCGGCGGCCACGGCAAGAAACTCGGCTTCGCCTTCAGGCGTTACGGCGATCAGCAAGCCGCCGCTGGTCTGCGGATCGCACAGCAGATTCTGCTGCTCTTGGGTAATAGGCGCGATCTTCTCGCCATAGCTGTCGAAGTTGCGCAGGGTGCCGCCCGGCACGCAGCCCTCGGCCAGGTAGTAGTCGACCCCCGGCAGGCGCGGCACGGCGTCGTAGTCGAGCTGCGCGGTGAGGTTGGCACCGTCAGCCATCTCCACCAGGTGGCCAAGCAGGCCGAAGCCGGTCACATCCGTCATCGCAGCAACCCCGGCCAACTTGCCAAACCGCGAACCGGGCTTGTTCAGGGTGCACATCCAGTCGCGCGCCAGGCCAACGTCCTCAGGCCGCAGCTTGGCCTTCTTCTCGGCGGTGGTGAGGATGCCGATACCCAGCGGCTTACTCAGGTACAACTGGCAGCCGGCTGTGGCGCTGTCGTTGCGTTTCATATGGCGCTTGAGCACCACACCGGTGACGGCCAGGCCGAAGATCGGCTCCGGCGCGTCGATCGAGTGGCCACCGGCCAACGGAATGCCCGCTTCATCACACACCGCGCGGCCGCCGCGAATCACTTCGCGAGCCACTTCCGGCGGCAGCAGGTTGACCGGCCAGCCGAGAATGGCGATGGCCATCAGCGGGTCGCCACCCATGGCGTAGATGTCGCTGATCGCATTGGTGGCGGCGATGCGGCCGAAGTCGTACGGGTCATCGACGATTGGCATAAAGAAGTCGGTAGTCGACACCACCCCACGCTCGTCATCCAGGGCATACACCGCTGCATCATCACGCGAGGCATTGCCGACCCACAGCTTGGGGTCGAGGTTCTGCGCGCCGCTGCCGGCGAGGATCACCTCCAGCACTTTTGGCGAAATCTTGCAGCCGCAGCCGGCCCCGTGGCTGTACTGGGTCAAACGGATCGGCTCGCTCATCGGTCAGGCTCTCGGCAAATCGGAAACAGGCGCGGATTCTAACAGGCAGTTGAAAAATCCAGGCAAGACAAGCAGCTAAGCCAGTAACCGGCGCTGCTGACATGGTCTTATTGTCCTGTAGCCGGCAAAGCTGGCCTTTAGCGCAGTGGCCCCTATAATCGCGCCACGTCGACTACCCTGACTACGCGCAGGCCCGCGCATCTGCTGTGCCTGCCATTTCGATTTTTTCCGCTATTGAACCGGAGAATCTTCATGCTCAAACGTACCCTGGCGCTCGCCGCCGGCTTTGCCTTTTCCCTATCTGCCAGCCTGACCCAAGCCGCCGAAACCCTGCGCGTCAGCGCCATTCCGGACGAAGCGCCGACCGAACTGCTGCGCAAATTCAAACCACTGGGCGCCTACCTGGAGCAGCAACTGGGCATGAAAGTCGAATTCACCCCGGTCGCCGACTACCCGGCCGTAGTCGAAGCATTGGCCACCGACCGCCTGGACTTGGCCTGGCTCGGCGGTTTCACCTTCGTGCAGGTGCGCCTGAAGACCGGCAACGCCATTCCGCTGGTACAGCGCGAGCAGGATGCGCAGTTCACCAGCAAGTTCATCACCGGCAATCCGGACGTGACCTCCCTGGCCGACCTCAAGGGCAAGACCTTTGCCTTCGGTTCGGTATCGTCGACCTCCGGTAGCCTGATGCCGCGCTATTTCATGCTGCAGGACGGCATCAAGCCGGAAACCCACTTCAGCCGCGTCGGCTACTCCGGTGCGCATGACGCCACCGCCGCCTGGGTGCAGGCCGGCAAGGTCGACGGTGGCGTGCTCAACGCCAGCGTGTGGGACAAACTGGTCGCCAGCGGCAAGGTCGATAGCAACAAGGTCAAGGTGTTCGCCACCACCCCGACGTACTACGACTACAACTGGACCGTGCGTGGCACCCTCGACCCGGCCCTGGCCGAGAAGATCAAAGCCGCCTTCCTCGCCCTCGACCCAGCCAACCCGGAGCACAAGGCGATCCTCGACCTGCAGGCCGCCAGCCGCTTTATCGAAACCTCGCCTGAGAACTACAAGGGCATCGAGGACGCTGCGCGTGCCGCTGACCTGCTGAAATGACCCTGCGCCTCTGCGGCGCCAGCCTCAGCCACGGCAACGAAGTCCACGCCCTGCGCGGCGTGGACTTGCATATCGCCGCCGGCGAGCAGGTCGCCATCATTGGCCCGTCCGGGGCGGGCAAGTCGAGCCTGCTCAACCTGCTGGCCACTGCCCTGCAACCGAGTGGCGGCGAGATTCAGGTGCTCGGCGAGCAGCCGTGGCAACTGTCCAGCCACCAGCGCCAACGCCTGCGTGCGCGCATTGGCCTGGTGCATCAGGCGCCGCCCCTGCCGGCACGGCAACGGGTGATCACTGCAGTGCTGGCCGGCAAGCTCGGCCAATGGGGCCTGGGCAAGAGCCTGCTGAATCTGCTGCATCCGCTGGATATCCCCGGCGCTCGCCGTGAGCTGGCCAAGCTGGACCTGGCCGACAAGCTGTTCGCCCAGTGCCAGCAGCTTTCCGGTGGTCAGTTGCAGCGCGTCGGCATCGCCCGCGTGCTGTACCAGGCGCCGGAACTGCTGCTGGCCGATGAGCCAGTATCGGCCATGGACCCGGTGCTGGCCGAGCACACCCTCAACGTATTGTGTCGGCATGCTGAACAGCATGGCGTCACCCTGGTCGCCAGCCTGCATGCGGTGGAACTGGCCCTGGCGCACTTCCCGCGCATTATCGGCTTGCGTGACGGACAGATTCTCTTCGACCGTCCTGCCGGCGAAGTCGACCAGGCGCAGCTCGACGCGCTGTATGCCAACGAACAGCTGCTCTCGCCGCCAACGCCAAGCGTGACCCTGAGCCTGCAGATCCCGCGATGCTAAGCCGCGACACCCGCGACCCGGCCGCCCTGCCCCGCCTGCTGCTCACCCTGCTGGCGCTGGCCCTGCTGTGGCCGGGTATTCAGCTCAGCGAGCTGGACCTGGGCGTGTTGCTGCAAGCCGACAGCCAGAGCGAGATGGGCCGTTTCGTCGCCGCCTTCTGGCCGCCGACCCATGACGCGGACTTTTTGCAGTTACTGCTCGACGCCACCCTGCAGACCCTGGCCATCGCCACCGCCGGCATGGCCCTGGCCCTGCTGCTGGCGATTCCAGCCAGCCTGCTGGCCAGCCGCGCGCTGTCGCTGTCGGCTGCGTCCCGTGGTGGTCGACCCAAACCCCTGGCGCAGTTACTGCGCTGGCCGGTACGCGGCCTGCTGATCTTCCTGCGCAGCGTGCCAGAAATCGTCTGGGCGCTGCTGTTCGTCCGCGCGGTCGGCCTCGGCCCCACCGCCGGGGTGTTGGCCATCGCCATCACTTACAGCGGCATGCTCGGCAAGGTCTATGCGGAAATCTTCGAGTCGGTCGACCAGCGCCCGGCCCACGCCCTGCTACAAGCAGGCAGCGGCCGTCTGTCGGCCTTTGTCTACGGTATTCTGCCGAATGCCGCGGCGGAGCTGACCTCCTACACGGTGTACCGCTGGGAATGTGCGATTCGCGCTTCGGTGGTGATGGGCTTTGTCGGCGCCGGCGGCCTGGGCCAGCAGATCGACCTGTCGATGCGTATGTTCGCCGGCGGTGAAGTGGCCAGCATGCTGCTGACCTTTCTGTTGCTGGTGCTGCTGGCCGATCAACTCAGCCGTGTGCTGCGCAGGAGGCTGGCATGAGCCGGCTGATCAACCTGTTACTGCTGCTCGGCATCGGCGCAGCGGTAATCGCTTCGTTCGTTTACCTGGGTATCGACCTGGGTGCACTGATCAGCGGCGACAGCCTGGGCCAGATGGCTGGCTACGTGCAGCGCTTTCTCAGCCCGGACCTGAGCGCCGAGCACCTGTCGGCCATCAGCCATGGCGCAATGGAAACCCTGGCCATGTCGGCCCTCGGCACCTTGCTCGCCGCGGTATTCGGCCTGCTGCTAGCCTTGCCGGCGGCCGGGCGCTTTGGCTGGCCGCTGCAGAGCGCCGCGCGTTTGCTGCTGAATGCTCTGCGTGCGATTCCCGAACTGGTGTGGGCCGCGCTGATGGTGCTGGCCGCAGGCCTTGGCCCAAATGCCGGCACCCTGGCCCTGGCCCTGCACACCGCCGGGGTGCTCGGCCGGCTGTTTGCCGAGGCGCTGGAAAACACCCCGACCGCACCGGCCGAGGCGATTCGCCTGCAGGGCGGTAGCCAGGTCGCGGCGTTCTGCTACGGCACCCTGCCCAACCTGTGGCCACAGCTGTTGGCCTACTGCCTGTATCGCTGGGAAAACAATATCCGCATGGCCAGCGTGCTGGGCTTCGTCGGCGCCGGCGGCCTAGGGCAGATGCTCTATGTCAGCCTTAGCCTGTTTCAGGAGGCGCAGGCCAGCACGGTGATCATTGCCATGCTGGTGCTGGTATTCGGCGTCGACGCGCTGAGCGGCTGGACGCGGCAGCGCTGGGTACGGGCGTAGGGCGGGTGAAACCGGCGGTGCGCGCCACGCGGGTTTCACCCGCCCTACTCGGCACCAAAGCTGGTCACCGCTGTCCAACCCGGCGCGGCACCGCTCAGGCGGCACGGGCCGGTCATTATTGTTTCGGGAGCTGTCCTTGCCTTCTGTTTTCTCACATCGCACCTTTCGCCTGACGGCCCTGCTTGGCGGGCTCGGCCTGGCCGCCTCAGTGCTGGCCTGCCCGAGTGGACAGCAGCAGGTCTGCACAGTGGTGTGCTTCTGTGCGCCGTTCAGCCAAGCGGATATCGGGGTGCTGTACGAGGACGTCAGCCAGATGGCCGCCTCTGGCCTGGAGCAATGGCTGCTGCAATCACGCGAGACGGTGGCTGCCAGCGGCACCCATCCGATCCCTCTGCATATCCGCGCCCAGTTGGAGCCCTACTACGGCATCGATGTACTCGATGCGGCGCGCTACAAGGTGGGTGACAACGAAACCCTTAGCGCCGCCAATACCCTGCTGCAGAACCCTGATGTGCAGGCGGTGACGCTGATCGACATCATCGTCTTCCGCAATGCCGCGGACGCGCAGGACAATGTCGCGCTCTGGGCCCACGAACTGCTGCATGTGCAGCAATACCAGCAATGGGGCGTGCGCGAATTCGCCCGGCGCTACACCCGCGACCACAACGCCATCGAAGCGCCTGCTTACAAGCTGCAGATTGAGGTCGAACGCGCCCTGCGCAATCAGCTGATTAGCAACACCAAACAGCGCTAGAGCAGCGCTCTCAAAACGATTCAGCATCGGGCAGCCACGCCCACAATAAAGCCGCACACTGGCCATGGCCAAGCAATCAGCCAATGGCTGCCTAAGGGATACGCGCAGGTGGCCGATGTGGAACGGAGCGGGTAGCTCCGTTCCTGCGCCGCCGGGTAGGCGAGCGCAGCGCATCGAAATGCCAGAGGGGAAGAAACGCGTCGCACCGGGTGGGTAACCCTCCGTTGCCGGATGTACGACGGGCGCTGCAGTGCAGCATCAGACACCTGGGCAAGGTGCCTGGAGGTGGAGCCGGTGTTGCCAACCACCCCGGCCGGCGAACCGGTCAGGGTGGGATGCTCGTAGAACCTGTTAACCGATGGTCATCAGGCTGGCGTTGCCGCCCGCTGCGGCGGTGTTAATGCTCAACGCGTGCTCAATCAGCAGACGCTCCAGCGGGATATCCGTCTCGCCTTTGTGCAGGCCATGCACACCGATAATCGCGCCAGGACGCTGAGCCGCCAGTTGGCAGACTTCGCGCAGCTGATCAGAGTCACCGTGATGAATGATGGCGTCGAACACCGTTTCGCTCTCGCTCCACTGGCTAAGCACGGTGATGCGTTGCTGCACGGCCTTGGGCAATGCGGCAAACAGCTCGCGGGTCAGCTCGCCTTCCTGCCACAGCACCTGGCAACCCACGGCCAGAGCCGCTGCCAACTGCACCAGCAGGTCACTGCGCTCATCCGCCAGACACAGCACATGCTCACGCGGCAGCAAGCTGTAGCTGTTGCGCTCACCGGTTGGGCCGTTGAGCATCTGCACGGCGCCGCTCTGCGCCAGCTCGACATACTGCGCGCTTAGTGCGCTCAGGCTTGGCTCATGCTTGGCCGCCCACGCCTGCAGCGCCTGAATGACTTTGCCCTGCTCGGCCGGACGCTGGATTTCGCCATTTTCCTGCTGCAACTGCTTGGCCACTGCGTCCTGCGGACGGGTCGCCAGCAGGCGATACATATAAAGCGGGCCACCGGCTTTCGGGCCGGTGCCGGACAGGCCTTCGCCGCCGAACGGCTGCACGCCGACTACAGCGCCAACCATGTTGCGGTTCACATACAGGTTGCCGACCTTGGCGGTATTGACCACCTGGGCGATGGTTTCGTCGATGCGCGTGTGCACACCGAGGGTCAGGCCGTAACCGCTGTCGTTGATCTGCTGCAGCAACTTGCCCAGATCAGCACGCTGGTAGCGCACTACGTGCAGTACCGGGCCGAAGATCTCGCGCTGCATCTCGTCGAAGCTGTCCAGCTCGATCAGGGTTGGCAGCACAAAGGTGCCGCGCTTGATGTCGTCACCCACGGCGCGGGCGGTCTGGAATACCTTGCGGCCTTTCTCGCGCATCTTCTCGATGTGCTGGTCGATATTGCCCTTGGCTTCCGCGTCGATCACCGGGCCGATGTCGGTGCTCAGGCGCTCCGGGTTACCCAGGCTGTATTCGGCCATGGCGCCCTTGAGCATGTTGATCACTCGATCCGCCACGTCTTCCTGCACACACAGCACGCGCAGGGCCGAGCAGCGCTGGCCGGCGCTGTCGAAGGCCGAGGCCACCACATCGACCACCACCTGCTCGGTCAACGCCGAGGAGTCGACGATCATACTGTTGAGGCCGCCGGTTTCGGCGATCAGCGGAATGGTGCGGCCCTGGGCATCCAGGCGACCGGCGAGGTTGCGTTGAATGATCCCGGCCACTTCGGTGGAACCGGTAAACATCACACCACGCACCCGCTCGTTGCCGATCAGGCCAGCACCGACGGTTTCGCCACGGCCCGGCAGCAGTTGCACGGCGCCGCTCGGTACACCGGCATCCAGCAGAATGCGCACAGCCTGCGCGGCGATCAGCGGAGTTTGTTCGGCCGGCTTGGCCAGCACGGTGTTACCGGCAGCCAAAGCGGCGGCGACCTGACCGCTGAAAATCGCCAGCGGGAAGTTCCACGGGCTGATGCACACCACCGGGCCCAGCGGGCGGTGGCTGTCATTGCTGAAGTGATTACGTGCCTGCGCCGCGTAATAGCGCAGGAAGTCCACCGCCTCGCGCACTTCAGCAATGGCGTTGGCGAAGGTCTTGCCGGATTCACGCACCAGCAAGCCCATCAGCTGCTGCATTTCCGCTTCCATCTGGTCGGCGGCGCGATCGAGTACGGCGGCACGTTCGGCCGGCAGGGTCGATTGCCAGATCTGCCCGCTGGACACGGCGCAGAGCACGGCGTTGCGCACATCCTGCTCGCTGGTTTCATGCACATGGCCGACGATGTCGCGGTGGTCCGCCGGGTTGCGTACCGGCTGCGCGTCGCTCAGCTCAGGCGTTTCGCAACCGAGCAGCGGCATGGCTTTATAGACGGTGTTGGTGCTGCTCAGCAGCGCCGAGGACAGCGAACCGAGGCGGTGTTCGTTAGCCAGGTCGATGCCTTCGGAGTTCAAGCGGGCGTCGCCATACAGCGCACGCGGCAGGGCAATGCGTGGGTGTGGCAGGCCAAGGCCGCCTTCCTGCGTGGCCATCTGCTCGACCTGCTGTACCGGGTCGAGTACCAGTTCCTTGATCGAGATGCTGTGGTCGGCAATGCGGTTGACGAACGAAGTGTTCGCACCGTTTTCCAGCAGGCGACGCACCAGGTAAGCCAACAGGGTTTCATGGCTGCCCACCGGGGCGTAGATACGGCACGGACGGTTCAGCTTGCCATCGGCAACCTTGCCCACCACCTGCTCGTACAGCGGCTCGCCCATGCCGTGCAGGCACTGGAACTCATACTGGCCGGGGTAGTAGTTCTGCCCGGCCAGTTGATAAATGGCCGACAGCGAGTGGGCGTTGTGGGTGGCGAACTGCGGGTAGATGGCTTCCGGCACGGCCAGCAGTTTACGGGCGCAGGCGATGTAGGAAATATCGGTGTACGGCTTGCGGGTATACACCGGGTAGCCTTCCAGACCTTCGACCTGGGCGCGCTTGATCTCGCTGTCCCAGTACGCGCCTTTAACCAGGCGGATCATCAGGCGGTGACGGCTGCGCTTGGCCAGGTCGATGACGTAGTCGATCACATACGGGCAGCGCTTCTGGTAAGCCTGAATCACAAAGCCAATACCGTTCCAGCCGGTCAGGGCCGGGTCGAAGCACAGGCGCTCCAGCAGATCGAGGGAGATCTCCAGGCGGTCGGCTTCTTCGGCATCGATGTTCAGGCCGATGTCGTACTGCTTGGCCAGCTTGGTCAGGCCCAGCAGGATCGGGTACAGCTCGTCCATCACCCGGTCGTACTGGGCGCGGCTGTAACGTGGGTGCAGGGCGGAGAGCTTGATCGAGATGCCCGGGCCTTCATAGATGCCACGGCCGTGAGAGGCCTTGCCGATGGCATGGATGGCCTGCTCGTAGGACGCCAGGTAGCGCTTGGCGTCTTCATCGGTCAGCGCGGCTTCACCGAGCATGTCATAGGAATAACGGAAGCCTTTGCTTTCCATGTTAGTGGCGTTGGCCAGGGCTTCGGCGATGGTTTCACCGGTGACGAACTGCTCGCCCATCAGGCGCATGGACATGTCCACGCCCTTGCGGATCAGCGGCTCGCCGCCCTTGCCGATAATGCGGTTGAGCGAAGTCACCAGGCCGGCTTCGTTGTGCGTGGCCACCAGCTTGCCGGTAATCAGCAGACCCCAGCTGGCGGCGTTGACGAACATCGATGGGCTGTTGCCCAGGTGCTGGCTCCAGTTGCCGTTGCTGATCTTGTCGCGGATCAGCGCGTCACGGGTGGCCTTGTCCGGAATACGCAGCAGCGCTTCGGCCAGGCACATCAGCGCCACACCCTCCTGCGAGGACAGCGAGAATTCCTGCAGCAAGCCCTGCACCAGGCCCTGACGGCCGCCGGCGTTTTTCTGGTTGCGCAGCTTCTCGGCAATGCCCATGGCCAGCTTGTTGCTCGCCTCGGCCATGTCCTTGGGCAGACGCGCCTGCTCCAGCAGCATCGGTACCGCTTCGGTTTCCGGACGGCGATAAGCGCCAGTAATCGCCGCACGCAGCACCGATTGCGGCAGGATGCTTTCGGCGAAATCGAGGAACACCTGCAAACCTTGCTCAGTCAGGTTTTCCACCACTTCGTCGCCCGCCACAGCGGCCAGGCCAGAATGCTCGGCCGGGGTCAGACCACCCTCGATCTGCTCCAGGTAATTGAAGATCGCCTGCTTGATCAGCCAGTGCGGCGTGCGGTCAATCGACTGCGCAGCCTGCTTGAGGCGATCACGGGTTGCATCATCGAGCTTTACGCCAAGGGTAGTGGTGGCCATTGGTTTGTCCTGTTATGAGCTGGAGCACGGCAAATAAGTGCCGGGAGCAATGTCTGACGTCGCCCGCAACGGCCCCGAAGGGGTAGCCGCCATGGGTAGCAGGGCACAAAAAATCTGGCGAGAGATTAAACCTCACAAGGCGCAAGGTGCAACTAGGTGCAACCAAACAAAACCAAGGTTATCCATGCCATTCAGCAGCCCACAATTCGGTTGTAGCCTCACGCAAACCCAGTACTGGCAAGGCTCTAGCAAAAAACACCTGCCGCGCAAGAAAAACGCCCGTTTAAAAAAACCGCAGAGCATCCGACGACAGGTACAACCTAAACGCAAGCCAGGTTGCACTACGGCTGTTATTCACGCCTTAACTGAGCAAAGCACAACAGGCTACTGTCCGCGCAGTGGCCGACGGAGTGCACAGACAATCAGCGCAACCGGGCCCTGAACGATAAACAGATAGAGCAGAGCCCAACGGCAGGACTCAGGCGATGGAGCGGATAGCCGGACGACACAATGTCGCGCTAAGCTCAGGGCGGGATTCATAAGGAGATGACCATGACTGCCAAGGAAGCGCAATTGACTGAGCTACTCAGCCTGTCCACGCGCACCCTCACTCACCTGACAGCCGCCATCACCGCGATGTCATTTGAACTGCTCAACACCCAGGACAACGCTGTGAACGCCACGGCACACAAGATGATCGAGCGCATGCTGGCGATCAACAGCGAGCTGGATCAGCAATGGCAACTGCTCGGTCAATTGGCCGGCACACAGCCAGAGACCAGTAACGCACTGGAACAGGTGGTGCTACAGAGCCTGGAAACAACCGAAGACGAACGTTAACCACGCCCGTCTGGCCGTCACCCCAACAGCAGAGCACGCGGCGCTACGAGGCCGCCATCACCAGACCACGCAAGCGCGCCTCATTGCTGCGCCACCAGGCCAGCAGCGCGTCACCCGGCATCGGCTTGGCGACAAAGTAGCCCTGCACTTCGCCACAACCCAGATCACGCAGCAGCTGCCAATCCTGCAGGGTTTCCACACCCTCGGCGACCACGCCTAGGCCAAGCTTGCTGGCGATATCCAGGGCGCTTTCCAGCAGAATGCGTAGATGCTGACTTTCGCTGGCACCATTGACGAAGGCACGGTCAACCTTCAGCTCGGTGCAGGGCACACGCGACAGCTGCAACATGCAGGAAAACCCGGTGCCATAGTCATCCACCGACAAGCCAAAGCCTTTCAGACGCAGGCGCGCCAGGGTGCCGAGGGTAATGCTCAGATCGGTCATGATCGCGCTTTCGGTGATTTCCAGGATCACGTACTGCGGCTCGATGCCACTGGCGACTACCCGCGCGATGATCTCGTCGGCCAGCTTGGAGTCCGCCAGTGAGCGCGCCGACACGTTGAAGGAAAAACTCAGTGGCAGACCGGCGTCATGCCACTGCCGACAGTGCGCCAGGGACATGTCGAGCATCTGCAGGGTCATTTCCGAGATGTAATGGCTGCGCTCGATCAGATCAACGAAAAGCCCCGGCGCCAGCAGTCCATGCACGGGATGCTGCCAGCGCACCAGCGCTTCCACGCCTTTCAGGCGGCCACTGGCCAGATTGACCTTAGGTTGAAAGTAGGCAACAAATTCATGCTCACGCAGCGCCCGTTGCACATCCGCCTCAGTCAACTGCGGCCAGAGTGCACGAGGCGCGGCAAACTGTTCGGCCTGCACAGCCTGAACCGCAAAACGGCTGAGACTGGAGGCCAACTGCTCATGGCTGATGGGTTTTTGCAGCACGCCCAGCAGGTGCAACCCCAGGCTGCGGCCCATGCTCTCGACCACATTGAGCAATACACTCTCGCGCGCACTGGCCACCACCACGGAATGATTCAGCTCCAGGCGGGCCATTTCGTGCAGCACCTGCACGCCGTCCATGCCGGGCATCTCCAGATCGAGCACGATCACCTGGATCTGCGGATTGGTTTTCATCTGGGCGATCGCGTCGAAACCATCCACCGCCTGGAGGATGTCCTCAATGCCCATTTCACTGCACAGCTCAGCGGTAAACTGGCGCTGCAGCTCGCTGTCATCAATCACCAGCACATGCTGGGGAAATCTGTTGACTGCTTCTTCCACCGGCTACCTCCAGCTCATCAGTACGTTCGGGATGTCATCCAGCGCGACCACCTGATCGACACCGCCCAATTTGATTGCTTCTTTCGGCATGCCGAACACCACGCAACTGGCTTCATCCTGGGCGTAGGTTTTGGCCCCCGCCTCATGCAAATCTTTCAAACCGCGGGCACCATCGTCGCCCATGCCGGTCATGATCACAGCCAGCACATTGCGCCCGGCCTGCACGGCGGCCGAGCGGAACAAAACATCAACGGAAGGACGGTGACGACTGACCAGCGGACCATCCTTGACCTCAACCTGATACTGACCACCACTGCGCTTGATCAACATATGCTTGCCGCCTGGGGCAATCAGCGCCAGGCCCGGCAGCAGGCGATCGCCGTTCTGCGCCTCGCGCACTTCGATGGCACACAACGAATCCAGGCGTTCGGCAAAGCTGCGGGTGAACTTCTCCGGCATATGCTGAACGATGGCAATCGCTGGCGCGCTGCGCGGCAGCTGGCTCAGCACCTGTTCCAACGCCTGGGTGCCGCCGGTCGAGGTACCCAGCACGACAATTCGCTCACTGGTGCGCTGATTGTGCAACCCAGCACTCGGCGCACTGACGACGGCATCAACCGTGCTTTTTTCCAGTGTAGGCTCTGCTGCGCCACGTACCCGGGCTTTTGCCGCGGTGCGGATGGCGGCAAGCATCTCCTGGGCACTGCCCTGGAGAAAATCACGCAGCCCCATGGTCGGCTTGGTAATCACCTCCACCGCACCGGCCGACAGCGCCTGCAGGGTAATGTCCGCGCCCTTCTCGGTCAGGGTCGAGCAAATCACCACCGGGGTGGGTCGGGTGGCCATGATCTGACGCAGGAAAGTGATGCCATCCATGCGCGGCATTTCCACATCAAGCAGAATCACGTCCGGCCACACGGTCTTCATCTTCTGCAAGGCCAGCAGCGGGTCCATCGCCGCACCGACCACTTCGATGTCTTTGTGTGGCGCCAGCAGCTGCTGCATGACCTCACGCATCACTGCCGAGTCATCAACAATCATCACCTTGATAGCCATTACTGCAGCGCCTCAAGCGGTTCAATACTCAACGCCGCGCCACGGCGCACCCAGACTTCACCACTGGCCAGCTCGAAGCGCACAAAACGGCAGCCCTCACCGCCCAGGTCACGCCCGGCAACCTGCACGCCCAGCTCAGCCATCAGTTTTTCGACGAAGGCGATGTTCTGCGCGCCAATATCGGTGCGCAGATTGGAGCCTGGCTTGCTAAGACTGCGTGCACCGCCAAACAACTTGACCTGGGCCTGCTCCAGACGCAGCGCATGCACGCGCATCTGCTGCTTCAACCAGACCCAGGCATCCACCCCGTAACGCCCATCCAGGTCCCGCGCGTGCTCGCTGACGCGGCGCAGGCCGGGCAACTGGAAATGACACATCCCCCCCTTGGCCGCCTCGGGAAACCACAGCACGATGGAGACGCATGGTCCCAGCAGAGTTTCCACGCGCACATCACCGCCGCCGAAATACAGCTCGCCGGGTTTGAGAAAGCAACTGCGGCTCATACCGCCACCTTGCGGTAGATCGACGATGCGACCATTTCAATCGGCAAACCGGTGTCATGCAACGCCTCGGAGTGCCCGACCATCAACCAGCCGCCGGGCTTAAGACGTTGCACCACGTTGCTCAGCACCCGCTGCTTGGTTTCCTGATCAAAATAAATCAGCACGTTGCGCAGCATGATCAGTTCGAACAGCCCCAGCTCTGGCGCTGGCAAATTGAGATTGCCCTGACGAAACTCGACCCGCTCACGCAGCCCGCGCTCGACCAGAAAGTAACCCTTGTACTGATCCTTGCCCTTGAGGCAGTAGCGTTTGAGATAGTGCGCGGGAATCTTACTGCCGCGCTCCATCAGGTACAGACCGCGCTCGGCGCTCTGCACCACCTGACGGCTGATATCGGTGCCCAGCACGCTCCAGCCCAAGTGCGGGCGCGCCTCGTGCAGCAGCATTGCCAGGGTATAGGCCTCCTCACCAGTGGAGCTGGCCGCACTCCAGGCACGGAAATCCGCCTGACCGGCACAGGCCGGCAGAATCTTCTGCTGAAGGAAATCGAAATGCTTGGGCTCGCGAAAGAAATAGGTTTCGTGGGTGGTGATCAGATCAATCGCGATCTCCAGCTCCGCCGTACCTTGCGCCGAAATCAAGTGCTGGTAATAACGCTGATAGCTGTTCAATCCCAGTGCCGTCAGACGCTTGGACAGACGCCCGCAGATCAGCGGTTTCTTTACCGGCGGTAGCTGAATGCCGACCCGCTCATAGAACAATGCCTGCAGCTGACGAAACTCCGGCTCGCTCAGCGCAACCTGTGTGCCTGCATTCATTGCCCACCCACCATCGGCCATAACGCCTCACCCTTCACTCTGTTCAAGGCCGCCCACCAGCTCGGCGAGCTCATCGAGTGACAGCACCTGAGGAATATCCAGCACCACCACAAACTGCTCGTGGTGTTTGAGGATACCGGCAATGAAATCCGCGCGAATTCGCGCACCAAAAGCCGGGCGACTTTCCAGTTGATGACCTTCCACGGCCAGCACTTCATTCACCGCATCGACGATGATGCCGAGCAGTTGCATGCTGTCGCCCTGCTCGACTTCAACGATGACGATGCAGGTGCGTTTGGCAATCGGCGTGCACTCACGACCGAAACGCACCGCCAGATCGATCACCGGCACCACCGCGCCGCGCAGATTGATCACCCCGCGCAGGAAGTTCGGCATCAGTGGGATCTCTGTCAGGCCGCCAAACTCGATAATCTCGCGAATATGCTCAATCGGCAGGGCGAAGAGTTCCTGGCCCAGGGTCAGGGTCAGAAACTGCTGGGTCAGCGGCGTTTCCACCGGGGCCGCAGAGCGGCCCTGAATATGGGCTGGCAAGGTACTCATGACAGCCTCCTAGAAGCGGGTAAACGCCGACTCATCAATCTGATCGTCGTGCAGATGACGGCGTACCGGCTGGGTCGGCTTGCTCATGGCCGCCGGCCGACTTTTACCCGTCGGAGCGTTCTGCATCTGCCGCGCGGCAACTTCGGCCAGCTGGAAGAACTGAATCATTTCCTGCAGCTGCACGGCCTGACCGCTCATTTCTTCCGAGGTCGAGGACAGCTCTTCAGAGGCCGAGGCATTGACCTGAGTGATCTGCGCCAGCTGACCAACCGCCAGGTTGATCTGCTCCAGCCCGGTGTTCTGCTCACGCGAGGCTGCGGAGATTTCCTGCACCAGATCGGCCGTTTTGCGAATCGACGGCACCATCTGTTCCAGCAACTGCCCGGCGCGTTCGGCCAAGGTCACACTGTCGCTGGCCACCGCGCCGATTTCCTGCGCGGCCACCTGGCTGCGTTCAGCCAGCTTGCGCACTTCGGCGGCCACCACAGCAAAGCCTTTGCCATGGTCACCGGCGCGCGCTGCTTCAATCGCGGCGTTAAGCGCCAGCAGGTTGGTCTGGTAAGCAATGTCATCAATGATGCCGATCTTGCCGGCAATCTGACGCATCGCATTGACCATCTCGCGCACTGCCGCACCGCCTTCCACCGCATCCTTGGAGGACTGGCTGGCCATACCGTCGGTGACCTTGGCGTTCTCGCTGTTCTGCGCCACGGTGGCGGCAATTTCTTCCACCGAGGCACTGGTTTCTTCAACGCTGGCAGCTTGCTCAGAGGCGTTCTGGCTCAGCGCCTGGGCCGAGGCAGCCACCTGCTCGGAGGCCGAGGCCAGCGAGTCGGCCGTCATGCGTACATCACCCATGATCGAACGCAGCTTGAGCACCATCTGCTGCAGGCTGTAGAGCATGCTGCTCTGGTCGCCGTCCTTCAGGCGGATATCCACGGTCAGATCACCGGCCGCCACGCGCTGCAGCGACTCCATGGCGGCATACGGCTCGCCGCCAAGCTGACGCAACAAACTGCGGGTAATCATCACGCCCAACAGCACGGCCAGCAGCAGGCTCAGCACGATGCAAGCAACGGCAACCGCAAATACCAGGTTGTAACGATCATGGGCCAGGTCATATTCGCTCTTGGCCACCGTCAATTGCACATCGACCAGCTGACCGAAGCGGTCAGAGACCGGGTCGATCTTCTGGTACAGCTCGTTGCTGATAAATTGCTCCAGGGCCAGCTGGTCACGCCCTTCAAGAATGCGCAGCAACTTTGCATTGGCTTCGTCGGCTTCTTTCAGCAACGGTTTCAGCTCATCGACCAGCACCTGCTCCTCACCGACCAACTTGGTCGAGGTGAAACTGGTCCAGCTCTGTTGAATAGACTCTTCTGCCTTGTTCACGCTGCGCAGCGCTTCCTGCCAGCTGAGCGCACCGATACGAACCTTATGCGTGGTATCGACGATGCTGACCGCGTAGTTGTCGGAAATCACTTTCAGATCACGCAGCGGTACAACCCGGTCGTTATAAACCGTTTCCATGCCGGCATTGGATTCGCGCATGCCGAAAATTCCCAGCACGCCGATCAGCAGCAGAAACAGGATAAGCACCCCTGCGAGCAGGAGCAGGCGGGTCGCCACCGTCATTTTGTCGAACATTTTCTTCTCCCGGCTTTTTATTGAGTCCGTGCCACGGCGGCAGAGCCATCTGCACGTCGGAGGTTGGCACTGACTGAGTTTTCAGCGGCTGCACTGGCACGCTGAATCAAATGGGCGACATCAAGAATCAGCGCCACACTCCCGTCACCGAGAATGGTGGAGCCACTGAGCACCTTGTTTTGCGCAAAAATCTGTCCTAGGGGTTTGATCACCGCCTGCAGTTCACCAACCAGTTGATCCACCACTACACCCGCGCGGTTACTGCCAAATTGCAGCACCACCAGACTCTCGCGCGTACCATCGCTTGGCGGCAGACCGAACAGGCTGCGCAGGCGCACATAGGGCAACGGCTCGCCACGCAGGTTGAGCAGGTCATGCAAGTCTTGCTGCTGACCCAGGTCGACACACTCGACCACCTGATCCAGTGGCAACACAAAGGCCTCATCGGCAACCCGCACCTGGAAGCCGTCGATAATCGCCAGAGTCAGTGGCAGGCGAATGCGCACCGTGGTGCCCTGACCGAAGACGCTGAGCACCTCGACCTCACCGCGCAGCTTTTCGATATTGCTGCGCACCACATCCATGCCCACGCCGCGCCCGGACAGGTTGGTCACCGCTTCGGCAGTCGAGAAGCCGGCCTCGAAAATCAGGCGAAACACTTCACTGTCACTGAGTACCTGATCGGGCTGTACCAGGCCCTTTTCCAGCGCCTTGGCGAGAATGCGTGAACGATCCAGGCCGCGGCCGTCGTCGGTGACTTCGATAACGATACTGCCGGACTCGTGATAGGCATTCAGACGCAACGTACCGCGCTGGGTCTTGCCGGCGAGCAGGCGATCAGCCGAGCGCTCGATGCCGTGGTCCATGGCGTTACGCACGATATGCATCAGCGGATCGGCAAGTTTCTCCACCATCGACTTGTCCAGCTCGGTGTCCGCACCGGTAATCAGCAGCTCGATGTCTTTATCCAGCTCTTTGCTGATATCGCGCACCACCCTCGGGAAACGCTGGAACACCTCACCGATAGCCACCATGCGCAGCGACAGCGAGGCATCACGGATATGCTCAACCAGGGTTGCCACCGCCTCGTTAGCCTCGGACATGGCCGCCGGGCTGCCCTGGCGCAGCGACAGACTGGCCGCCGCACCCGCGATTACCAGCTCGCCCACCAGATTGATCAGCTCATCCAGCTTGCCGACCTCGACCTTGATAAACACCTGCTCATGCCCGCGCTTGTCGTCGGCTTGTTTCTGCTTGCTCAGCGCCGCCGATACCAGAGGCGGCGCTACCAGTTGCTCCTCCACCAGCAAGGTGCCCAGCGGTGGTGCCGGCTGCGGCGCGGCGGACTGCAGGGCGAGCACGCGCTGCAGTTCGTGGGCAGTCAGCGCGCCGCTTTTGAGCAGGATTTCGCCGAGTTTGCGCGGTGATTCAGGCAGGCTGACGATCAGGTTGAGGTAAGCCTCGATCTTGCTGTGCGGCGGCAGGATCAGCAGCTGACTGTCCTCACGAATAAACTCGAAGGCATCCTCGACTTCCTGCTTGCTGGCCTGGGACTCGAACTCGATTTCGAAACCCAGATAGTTGCTTTCGGCATCGAAGTCTTCGGCCAGTGGCAAGGTGTCAGTCAGGGTATGCAGGTAAACGATGCGCCCCAGCTTGCTCAGGTAACGCAGAAACGACAGTGGATCGATGCCATTGCGCAGCACATCGCTATTGGGCCGCAGCGAGATATGCCAGAGGTCGCTGCCCACCTCTTCGCCGGTCAACACATCGACCTTGCCACTCGGTACCTGTGACAGTTGCGTTTGCTCGGGCAGCGGCTCGACGACGGGCTCGACGCCTTGTTCCAGGTATTCATTAAGCTGGCTGATCAAATGAGCACGCAGCTCGGGATTGGGATCAATGGCTTCGCTGCGGTCTTCGACGGCGGTAATCAGGCTGCCGATGTAGTCGCCGCAGGTCAGCAGCAGCGAGAGCATGCTGCCATCCAGAGACTTTTCGCCGTTGCGCACCTGATCGAGCAGACTTTCCACCACATGGGTGAAGTTGATCAGCGACTCCAGGCCAAACAACCCGGCCGAGCCCTTGATGGTGTGCGCGGCACGGAAGATGGCGTTGACCCGCTCGGCGTTGTAGCCATCGCTTTCGATTTCCAGCAGGGCATCTTCCATGTCCACCAGCAATTCGCGGGCTTCCTGAACCAATGCGCCACGGGCTTGATCAAGGTTCATGGACGACCTCCGCGAGCGTCTAGCGGGATCACCATGGGGTCGCCGAGTTCGGCCACCAGGTTGAGCAGATCGAGCACTTCGCGCACCGCCGGCGAATGCTGGATAAAGGTCAGGCTACGACCCTGGCGTTGCGCTTCGCGTTTGAGCAGCAAGAGAATCTGCACTCCGGTGCTGTCGAAATCCTCGACCGCGCCCAGGTCAATCTCCAACTGCTTATGGCTGCCCAGCAGACCGAGCAGTTCATCCTTGAGCTGGACAGCACTGTAGATATTGAATTCGCCTGCTATTTCGAAGATGTACCGTCCAGTTTCTTCACGACTGTTTATTACGGTCACAGGTACGTCCTCAGGGCAGAATCAGTTTCGACACTGCATCGAGCAGCACCGGCGGCTGAAAGGGCTTGACCACCCAGGCACGCACGCCGGCGGCCTTGCCTTCGGCTTTCTTCGCCTCACCCGCCTCGGTGGTGAGCATGATCACCGGGGTGAACTTGTAGGCCGGCAGCTGCTTGGCCGATTTGACGAAGGTGATACCGTCCATGTTCGGCATGTTCACGTCCGAGACAATCAGGTTGATCTTGCGACCGTCCAGCTTGCTCAGTGCGTCCTTGCCGTCACAGGCCTCCAGCACGTCGTAACCGGCGCCCTTGAGGGCAATGCCAACAACTTGCCGAAAACTGGTCGAGTCATCCACTACCAAGACCGTCTTTCCCATTACTCTGCATCCTGTGGTTCTGAAGTTGCGTTAAAAGAAGGTGACCGAGGATTGCTCGACACTGGCGGCACGCTGACCGCTGTGCACGCGCTGCTGCTCCAGGGTGGTGTAACTCGACTCCAGGCGCCGCAGCCAATCGCGGCTGGCCGGCACCACCGGCTCGGCGAGGCTGTCGCGCAGGCGCTGCATGTCCTCGCTGATATGCGAAATGATCTGGCTGACGCGATCCTGGAACTGCAGGTCAACCAATACCGCGTTGACCGTCTGCTCGACCTCGCGGCTGTTTTCCTGAAGCATCTGCAGGCGCTGTTCCAGCTGCGCTACGCCATCGCCCAGTTCACCGAGCACCTTGCCGACGATGCGTTCGGCGGCCTCGATGCTGGCGTGGCTGCTGCTGTCCATCTGCTCGGCCCGCGCCACCATGGATTCCATGGAGCGGCCCATGACCTGTACTTTTTCGGTGATCTTGGTGCCGGTCTCGCCGGACATCGACGACAGCTTGCGCACCTCGTCGGCGACCACCGAGAAACCGCGCCCGGCCTCACCAGCTCGTGCCGCTTCGATAGCAGCGTTGAGTGCCAGCAGGTTGGTCTGCGAGGCGATCTTGGCGACATCCTCGGCCATGCCATGCAACTCGGTAACAAAACGACTGAGTTCGCGGATTTCCACCAGAAAACGCTCGCGTTCGCCCTGAGTGTCGTCGAGCATCTTCACCGCATGCGGCAGCTCGACCTGGGCGCTGCGCAGCACTTCGAACACCCCGCCACCGCCTTCATCTGCACCGAGATCCAGCGCCTGGCTGATCTGCTGGCTCATGCTGATAAATTTCTCGGTCAGGCCACCAGCGGCGCTGGACGTCTGGCCGTTGACCAGCTCGATATGACGCATCCACAACGGCAGTACCGCATCAAGCAGTTCGCGCATCGCCGCCAGGCTACTTTGCACCTCGCCCAGTGCCTGCGCCGATACCTGAGGCTCAAGCGTCGCTTGCTCGACCGCCGGGCTGGAGACCAGGAACCATAGCCACACCAGCAACACGCCGGCCGCCAACAGGCCATGCCACCAGACGCTGGCGAGCAACAAACAGGCCGCAGGCAATAGAGCGACGCCGGCTACCAACCAGGGGCGCGAAGCATAAGCAATCAGTCGCGGATGCTTGATCATGAACACTCTCGGTACTGACGAAGGAAGTCACCGCACAAACCGGCCGTGGCGAAACACAAATGCGCGCGCCGAAAAAACTATAGGTCAGGCTCGAAGTATCAGCGAGCGACCACCCAGATAATGGCCATAAGCCAGCAGATGGCCGACTGCCATCGCTCAGAGGGGAGCTTATAAAATTGACGTCAAAAGGCTTATCAGTGATTTACCGGTGGGCGCAGGTAAATCTACCTAGACAGAAAGCGGGGGTTTACTCGTCAAGCTTGATAATGCCGCGGCGTAAGGCATACATCACCAGGCCGGCCAGGTCGCGAATGGCCAGGCGCTCCATGATCTGTGCACGGTGGGTGTCCACAGTCTTCACGCTAAGGTTGAGGATAAACGCCACTTCTTTGTTGCTCTTACCCTTGGCCAGCCAGTACAGCACTTCCTGCTGGCGGCTGGTGAGCAACTCAAGCGGGTCTTCGCCGCTGCGCCCGGAGGCCGCATCAATCACCTGTCCGGCCACCCGCGGGCTGAGGTAACGGTGGCCGCCCAATACCGATTGCAGGGCAAGCTGCAGCTCAATCACTGCCGCATCCTTGAGCAGATAACCGCTGGCGCCCATCTGCATGGCCTTGAGCACATAGTCGCGGGTGTCATGCATAGACAACAGAATCACCGGCAGCACCGGCCAGCGCGAGCGCACAGTGGTCAGCGCCTCCAGCCCCGAACAGCGGCGCATGGTCAGGTCGAGCAGCAGCACATCCGGCTGATGGCGTTCGACCAAGGCCTCGACCTGATCACCATCACTGCCCTCGGCCACCACCTCATATCCGGCCTCGATCAGCAACGAGCGAATACCCGCTCGCACCAGCTCATGATCATCGACCAATACAACCCGCGCAGACATTTACAGACTCCTCAGACGGGGCACACCCCGGTACAACTGACAGAAACCGCTCCCTGGCTTGGTATGGTTATCGTGCAACGCCTGGCAACCGACTGGCCAGCCCCAAACGCGCGGCGCATTCTGCGTGAGTGCTACCAAGCGAACAATCAGCCAGTTACTGAGGCGAAATGTAGGGCAGATGCGCGCATCGTGCAGGAATAAGACTACCGTCACGCTACGCTAGGACTTTTCAGTCGCACAAAACTAGCTGATCGATTTTGACCGGAGCGGCGCATCAAAGTGTTCTGCTTTGCGCCACCACGCACCAACTTAAAGCTGAATCTGTCCAGCCGGTCAGTTATCAGTGCATGCAGCGTATTTACATTCCCCTGGAAACCACTAGAGTGCGCGCCCGCAGCGCTCTAGTGGTGGCGTCGTGAGCAAATGCAGGACTTGGCCTTGTTCTTGCTCAAGCTCCGACAGCCTGACCACTCAGACAGGTTTAAAACGATAATTCAGCACTTTGGGGAGCACCACTTGATGAACCGCACTCTTTCTTCTCTGGTCCTGGCGGGCGGGCTTCTGGCGGGCGGCCAGGCCGTCGCGGGTGACCTGCTGCATTGGCAGAACAACAGCCTGACCTACCTGTATGGCCAGGATTACAAGATTGACCCGGAAATCCAGCAGACCGTGACCTTTGAACACGCCAGTGGCTGGGCTATCGGCGACCTGTTCTTCTTCGTCGACACCATCAAGTACAACACCGACGCCACCAATGGCGCAGGCGACGGCCACACCTTCTACGGCGAGTTCTCACCGCGCCTGTCGTTCGGCAAGCTGTTCAACAGCAAGCTGGAATTCGGCCCGATCAAGGATGTGCTGCTGGCCACTACCTATGAATTCGGTGAAGACGATGTCGAGTCCTACCTGATCGGCCCAGGCTTTGATCTGGCAATTCCCGGCTTCGACTACTTCTCGCTGAACTTCTACAACCGCACGACCGATGGCAAGCGCGACGGCGATAACGTCTGGCAGATCACTCCGGTGTGGAGCTACACCATCCCGGTGGGTAAATCCGACATCGTCATCGACGGCTTTATGGATTGGGTGGTCGACAACGACAAGAGCTACCACGCCAACCTGCACTTCAACCCTCAGATCAAGTACGACCTGGGCAAGGCCATGAACTGGGGCGAGAAGCAGCTGTATGTCGGTATCGAATACGACTACTGGAAAGACAAGTACGGTATCGAAGACAGCGGTTTTGTCAGCGACAATTTTGTCGGCGCGACCGATCAGAACACCGCCAGCCTGCTGGTAAAAGCGCACTTCTGATAATCAGCTGAAAACCCGCCAGCACCTGTGATTACTGGCTGGCGGGCATCTCCTGCAACAACCCTGCTCGCGCTAATTTGCCCTGCTGCGGCGTAATCGCCGCGCTCTCGGGGTCTTCTACTCTGTGATTACTCAGCAGTGGATACCCAGCATGCCCAACGCCCTTCACCACACATTCGTCCGCGCCCTGCTTGTCAGCCTGCTGCTCACCCTGGCTGCGTGCAGCACCCTGGCCACGCGCGACCCATTGCGCATCGAACTGGTCGGTATCGAGCCGCTGCCCGGTGAAGGCCTGGAAGCACGCTTCGCAATCAAACTGCGGATACAGAACCCCAATGACCAGCCCATCGATTTCGACGGTGTGGACCTTGAGCTGCAGGTCAATCAGCACCCGCTGCTCAGTGGCGTCAGTGACCAACGCGGGCAAGTCCCCCGTTATGGCGAAAGCATTCTGCGCATTCAGGTCAGCCTTTCCGCCTACGCCGCACTGCGCCAGGCCTGGGGCATGGCCGGCTATCAGGACGGCCAGGGGCTGCCCTATGAGCTGCGTGGCAAACTGGCCAATGGCCTGTTCGGCACCTGGCGCTTTAATGACCGCGGCACGCTGAATTGGCCACAACCGCCAGCGCCGGGCGCGACACCATAAAACCCTATACAATATGCGGCCTTTTCCTATCGACCTATCAAGGACCCGCCGTGAGCACGTTGCCGCCCTGCCCCAAATGCAATTCCGAGTACACCTACGAAGACGGCGCCCAGCTGGTATGCCCGGAGTGCGCCCACGAATGGTCGGCCACTGGCGCAAGTGACGCGGCAGATGACGCCAAGGTGATCAAGGACTCAGTGGGTAACGTGCTGCAGGACGGCGACACGATCACCGTGATCAAAGACCTGAAAGTCAAAGGTTCATCCCTGGTGGTCAAAGTCGGTACCAAGGTCAAAGGTATCCGCCTGTGCGACGGAGACCACGACATCGACTGCAAGATCGACGGCATTGGCGCGATGAAGCTGAAATCCGAGTTCGTGCGCAAAGTCTGAGGCAGCACCCGCCAACCAAAAGCCCCGGCATCTGCCGGGGCTTTTTTATGCGCCGCGTACGCCACCCCGTAAAACTACCTAGCAACGCGCTACCCGAAATTACTGACAATCTAGTCGAACTACCTGCTTTGCAATCCTGGGCTAACCTTCTGGCTACAATGGCTGATCGCTAACTGCCTAGACGCAGGGCGACACACTGGCACACCGTATAAATCAAATATAAGAAAACAAAAGAATACCGCTGGACATATAAATATTGGCGCCACCCCAAGGTAGATCAAACAATGATGAAGAGCCGATTTATAACTAGACATATCGGAATTATCACCATTCTATCTCTGCTCTATTCAATGGCAGCCAGCGCCACACAAACTCCATTACCCGTTCGCAGCAAAACACTGCTGACGCTGCACTGGGTCGACACTCAAGGCGCAGCCAATACCACTCGCCTGAATCTGGAAAACCTCGATGCCCTGCCGCAGAGCAGTCTGACCCTGCAGCTGCCGGAATCGCTGGGCATTCAGGGCACCCACAGCTGGCAAGGCATCAGCCTGCAGGACCTGCTCAAACTAAGCGGCAACAGCGCTCAGGCCGTGCGCATACAAGCCCTCAACGGCTATTACGCAACACTCCCAATGAGTGATATCGAACAATTCAATCCCGTTCTGGCCTACCGGCGCGATGGACAAAACCTGACCATTCGCGATAAGGGACCATTTATCCTGATCTACCCATTCAATAAATTTAAGAAACTTAATCAGCAAATTTATATAAACAGATCAGTCTGGCAGATCAATGAAATCCATATTGAATAAGTTCTTTCTGAACAGATTATTCAAACGACCAGCCCGTGACAGTTGGTTGACTGAAATGTTGCTGTTGGCCGTTATTCTGATGGCCGCAACCACACTCTTTGCATTGCGCATAACCCAGCTGGAAATGCATGCCCTCGCCAAACCGCACCAGAACAATGAGCTCTGGTATGTCACCAATACCGCGCTGGAACTGCACAACCTTGGCCGCGTGGCCCGCGCAGCTGCGGCAAACCCTCCACAGGCCGATCACGATGAGCTGAGCGTACGCCTGGAAGTACTGAGCAGCCTTCTTGAGCCCGCCGAGTTCGCCCCAAGAGTTTCAAAATCGATCCTGCCGACCTTGCCCAATGCCTTGCAGACCTTGGAAAAGCTCAGCGAACGTACTGAGTCCTGGAGTTATCGCCTGGCTAATAGCGCCGATCCAAGCCAGGTTACCCAGGAGATCGCGACCCAGGTCGACGAACTCTCAGAAGGCCTTCGCCACGTGGTGCTCGCGGTACATATCGCCAGCTCGATCGCGCAGGACAATATACGCATCAGCCACTACCAACAGTTCGCTCTACTCGCCTGGATTCTGGTGGCCCTGCTGGTCGGCATCACCCTCCTGGTAATCAAGCTGATCTGGGACCGGCAAATCATGAAGCGCCTGTCCAGCCACCTCGAATCGCTGAACAAGCGCCTGGAAACGCGCGTCAACCGCCGCACCCGCCAGCTGGCCGAGAGCAAGGCGTTGCTGATGTTTATTCTCGACGCCAGCCCCAGTGAGGCGGCACTGGTGAATGCCGAGTCCGGCGATGTGCTGTTTATCAACAAGACGCTGCTCGACAAGCTGGAGCTCAGTTCGCCGCCACCGCAGCTGTTCCTGAAAAGCCTGCTGGTCGCCCCAGAGCAAGGTGAGGCGTTTATCGACGAGCTTGATCAATACGGTCGCGTCGACAACTGGGAAGCCCAGGTCATGCCGCACAAGCCTTACTGGAGCTCACTGTCGGCCAAACTGGTGGAGATCGAAGGAAAACTCGCTCACCTGCTCTGGGGCTTTGATGTCAGCGAACATCGCAACCTGCTCAACCTGCTGGAAACCCAGGCCAATACCGACTCACTGACCAAGCTGTACAACCGGCGCGCGTTCTACAAACTCGGCGAGCAGGTACTGGATGGCTGCAAACGCTACGCACATCCGTGCAGCGTACTGATGATCGATATCGACCACTTCAAGCGGATCAACGATACCTACGGCCACGCGGTTGGCGATGCAGCCATCTGCAGCCTTAGCCAGACCTTGCGCGATACCCTGCGCGATGCCGATATCATTGGCCGCATGGGCGGCGAAGAGTTTGCTGTGCTGTTGCCGCACACCGACCGGCAACAGGCTCTGGAAAGCGCCGAGCGGCTGCGCCAGGCCGTCGCAGCCACCCCGATAAACAGCGCCAGCGACGATCTGCATATGACCATTTCAATCGGTGCGGCCGTATTCAACCCGCAACAGAACGCGACCCTGGAGCAGATGTTGATAACGGCTGATAAGGCGCTTTATAAGGCCAAAACCACTGGCCGCAATCGCGTGGAGATTTGATACCGCTATGGCAAAGAACTTTCTTATCGTCGATGACAGCATGGTCTCGCGCATGATGACCAAGAGCATCCTCGCCAACCTGCAACCCAGCTGGACCGTGTTTGAAGCCGCCAGCGGTCAGGCGGCTATCGATACCTGCCGTCAACACCCCATCGACCTGATCAGCATGGACCTGAATATGCCCGGAATCAGCGGCCTGGAAGCCGCAACAGTGATTCGCCAGGAGCACCCCGGCATCAAAATTGTCATGCTCACAGCCAACATCCAGTCGGCCATCCAGGAGCAGATCCAAGCCCTTGGCCTAACCTTTCTGGCCAAACCGATAACTGCCGACAAGGGGCCAGCGCTCTTGCAAGCGCTGGGACAGTGACATGCTCAAACTATCAAGCCTGCAAACGGATGTGCTCTGCGAGATGTTCAACATCGGCATAGGTCGCGCGGCAGCTGCCATGAGCGAAATGCTCCAGGATGAAGTGCTGCTGTGCGTGCCGGAGTTGCACTTTGTCACGGTCAGCGAAGTGACCGAACACCTCGGCAAGAAAAGCGCTTCGATGTACTGCATCCGTCAACCATTCCAGGGCATGTTCTCCGGCAACGCGCTGCTGATCTTCCCCGAGGACAAGAGCCTGGAGATGGTCAAGATGCTGATCGGCGACGTACCGCCCGGCACCGAACTGCTACAGATCCAGCGCGACGCCCTGCTGGAAGTCGGCAACGTCGTGCTCAACGCCTGCCTGGCCTCGTTGGCGGAAATGACCAGCACGCCATTTGAATGCAGCATGCCCTCGGTCGACTCCGGCGACACCCGCAAAGTGCTCGGCACCCGCGTGCAGAACCATGTGGTGATGCTGATCCATATCCGCTTCGAGCTGAAAAAACAGGACATCGAAGGCTTCGTGGTCTTCGTAATGAACTCGACCTCCTACGAAGACCTGTTACAAGCGGTCAACCGCTTTATTGCCACGCTTGGTTAACAGCAGACGGTTACATAAAGACGCTTAAAGCAGCCCATCGCCAGCAACGTCTGCCGTGTAATTGGCTAGCATCAATACAGAGCACGTCGCTCGTTCAAGGCGCCCGCCTGGAGGACCTTATGCGTATTGTTGCGCTATGCCTGACGCTGCTACTGCCCTGGGCTGTGCAGGCCGAACCATGGAAAGTGGTGGGCGATGAGCAATTTGCGCCTTACAGCTTTGTCACCATTGAGGACGACCAGCCGCGCGGGCTGGATGTCGAGTTGGTGGAGGCCGTTATGCAAGAGGCCAAGATCGCCTACAGCCTGCGCCTATATCCCTGGGAGCGGGTCAAACGCATGATCGACCGCAGCGAAGTGGCCATGGCCTTTCAGTTCGCAGGCACCCCTGAGCGCATGCAGCAGTACGAGTTGGTCGGGCCGATTCGCACCGGTTCCACAGTATTTATGACCTCGCGCAAAACCACCCTCAGCGACTGGACCCAACTCGAGGATCTGTCGCCTTACATCATTGGCCAGGTACGCGGCTATGCCTACCAGTCGGACTTTGACAAAGCTGAACTATCACGCGACACCAGTGCACAGAACCCACGTCAGCTGGTGTCGATGCTGCTGGCCGGACGCATTGATGTGATAGTCGGCGACCGGGTGCAGTTGATGTACTTCGTACGCGAGCAACGTGCGGAAGAGAACATACACATCCTGCCCAAACCGCTGGTGGAAATGCCGCGTTATGTGGCCTTCGCCAAGGGTGATAGCGTCCGTGCCAAACAGTTCTCGGCAGCGCTGGAGCGTTTAAGACAGGCTGGCACCTTGGATAGCATTTACAAGCGCTGGCACTAAGCCGCGTCTTTTATCTATTTGCCCAGGAGCCACCATGCGCGTCGCCCTTTCGTTATTACTGCTATCAACCACCTTAGCCCTGAGCGGCTGCGGCCTCGGTGAAACGGCGGCCACCGCCAGCCTGCAAGCAGAGCAGGCGGCACAATTGCAGCAGCAGACCGAGCAGCTGAAACAGCAGATCGAAGCGGCCAATGCGCAGAGCAATAAACGCTTGGAAGAAGGCTATTGAACGGCCTTACTGCACCGGTAGGAAGTTCATAAATAGCAACCCCTGGGCATAGCTCACGCCCATGCGCCGATAGCGCTCATCCAGCACATCGGTGAGCAGATCCAGACGTGCGACTATCTTGCCGAACTCCACGGCATAGCTGAGGTTATGCCCCTCGGCAGAAATCTCGTTGGACAATAGCCAGGGTTTGCCGCCGGCATCCGTACGCTGGGCGAGCATCCAACTGGCCTTCTCGAAATTACGCGCGGCGTTATGGATAAACTGCGGGTCCAGCGTGTCGCTCAGGTAGTACTCGGTGCGCCCGCCGTGGGCAGTGATCAGCATGCTCGCCAACGAATAGATAAACGCTCCCACGCGATCGCCCTGGTACTCGGCGCTCAGGGCATAACTCAGCGCCGCCACATCGGTACGCCCGCCCAGCTGCGGCAATGGTTGGTCCAGCTCGATAGCACGGTGTACCGCGCGCTTGGCGGACTCCACATCAGCCAAACCGGTTTTACGCCACTCACGCGGATTGCGCAGGTACAACTTGTCCATCAAACGGTAGAGGCTGTTGAGATTGTTGCGCATGCCCAGGGTAGCCATACGGTCAGCATGGCTCTGGAAGAACTCGGTGGGTTTGATCGGACTGCGGTTGCTGACAATGGTTTGATGGTCCTGCCGGGTTGAGCACCCACTGACCGCCAGCAACAGCACAACCAGCAACGACAGGCGCATTGCCACAGCATTGCCGTCCGACCAGACGGGCCCATTTCTTAGCCATTGCCAACGCTGCACAGTACTCATCAGAGGAGGTCGTCCGCTGCGGTGTGATGGGGTAACGCTAGCAACAAAATCCAGATTGGCCAGTTTTCCTCCCTGAATACATGACTTTCAGCACAATCAAGCACCTAGCTGCATAAGCTCAGGTGGACTGCCAACAGACCGTCTGAGGCGCAAAAGATTTCCAACCACTTATCAATGCATTGTCAAAAGGCCCGTCGCAGAGCGCTTTAAGCGGTATGATCCGCAGCTTTTTGGCTGCCGAGTGCCCCATGCTGCGTCTGCTTGTCCTGCTTTGCCTGCTAGTTACCCTGCCCGCCTTCGCTGACGCTCCGAAAACCTTCAACGCCGCGAAAAAAATTGCCTGGCGGCTGTATGCCGAACGCCCAAACACCTTCTATTGCCAATGTGCCTACAACGGAAACCGGGTCGACCTCGGCAGCTGCGGCTACAGCCCGCGCAAACAACTGCGCCGTGCCCAGCGCCTTGAATGGGAACATGTGGTGCCAGCCTGGGTAATCGGCCATCAGCGTCTGTGCTGGCAGAACGGCGGCCGCAAGAACTGCACCCGCACAGACGCCACGTTCAAAGCCGCCGAAGCTGACCTGCATAACCTGGTGCCGAGCATCGGTGAGGTGAATGGTGACCGCTCCAACTACGCCCTCGGCATGCTCAGCGACAAACCCACGCAGTACGGAAGCTGTCCGATGGTGGTCAACTTCAAGGCGAAAACCGCCATGCCGCCGCCCCATGCGCGCGGAGCAGCGGCGCGCATCTATCTGTATATGGCCGAGCGTTATCAGCTGCGCTTGTCCAAACTCGACCGGCGCACCTACGAAGCCTGGAGCCGCCAATACCCGATCAGCGAGTGGGAGCGCTGGCGCAATCAGCAGGTCGGCTGCGTAATGGGCCACGGCAACCCCTATGTCGGCGCCATCGATATTGGCCGTTGCAACCCGCTACGCCGCGCCGGCAACCCGCAACGCAACAGTGGTTAAACCTCAATCCCAAGAGCCTGCGCGCAGTTATTGACGCTAAACTTCACACCACGCCAGCCCGAGTATTGCCCTATGCCCAGCACCGCCGCCCCAAGCGCCGCCCACGCCATTGCTGAAACCCGCGCCTGGGTTGATCGCGCCGTGATCGGCCTGAACCTCTGTCCGTTCGCCAAGGCCGTGCAGGTCAAAGGACAAGTGCGCTATGTGGTGTGTGCCAGCGCCGAGCCGGAGGAACTGCTCGCCATGCTGATTGATGAGCTGCACCACCTGGCCAACTGCGAGCCCAGCGAAACCGACACCACCCTGCTGATCCACCCCGCCGCGCTCAACGACTTTCTCGACTTCAACGACTTTCTCGCCGTGGCCGATGACGCCCTCGACGATCTCGGCTATGCCGGGACTCTGCAAGTGGCCAGCTTCCACCCGCAGTTCCAGTTTGCTGACACCAGCGTCAATGATGTCAGCAACGCCACCAACCGCTCGCCCTACCCGACCCTGCATATCCTCCGTGAAGCCAGCATCGATCGCGCCGTAGCCGCCTTCCCCGACCCGGAGGCGATCTTCGAGGCCAATATCCAGACCCTGGAAGACCTCGGCGCAGAAGGCTGGGCCGCCCTGCAGGCGCAATGCCGCAAAGACGCGCAAACCAGCTAAGCCACAAACGCAGGGCTGCCAGAACACCTGACGGCACGACAGCGTATCTATCCAGCTCAGTCCCCACGCCCATGCAAATGAGCGTGGGGATGCTACGTACCCGACGAATGGACGCTATTGAGCGCAGTTCCAAGCAAGAACCTTGAGAGATTTGCAAGCTGATCAACACAATTGATCGGCGCGACTCAATAAAATCCCACGTCTTTCGCAGCTGCCAATACTGGCCGAGTTGCTTGCCGAATGCGCTCACCTCTGCGGGCCGCTGGCAACAACGCTCACGACCCTCTCGCGGGTCAAGACACAGATAAAACAAGGGATAACGCTATGGCTCGGGTTCGTAAACTGGTGCTGGCAATCGCAGCGGCTTCGGCGCTGTCATCCGGCATGGCGCACGCGCTAGGGCTGGGTGAAGTGACGCTGCAGTCAGAGCTCAATCAGCCATTGGTAGCTGAGATCGAGCTACTGGAAAGCCGTGGCCTGGATGCCAATGAAGTGATCCCGACCCTGGCGTCCCCGGAAGCATTTAACAAAGCCGGGATTGATCGTCAGTTCTTCCTGACCGACCTGAAATTCACCCCGCTGCTCAAAGCCAATGGCAAGAGCGTTATCCGGGTGACCTCGAATAAGCCGATGCGCGAGCCTTACCTGAACTTCCTGGTACAGGTGCTCTGGCCGAACGGCCGCTTGCAGCGCGAATACACCCTGCTGCTGGACCCGCCGCTCTACACCGCGCAAAGCGTTATCCCTGCCGCAGTACAACAGCCGGCAACCGTAGCCTCTTCTCCTGCACGGGTACAGCCGCCTGCAGCACGTCCGGCGGTTACTGCAACTCAGCAAGCCCCCCTCGGCGCTGCTGCCACAGCGCAGGCAGGCAATGAGTACAAGACCACCGCCAACGACAACCTCTGGGACATTGCCAACCGTGTGCGGGGTGACGGTAGCGTGCACCAGGCCATGCTGGCGATCCAGGAGCTGAATCCGCAGGCCTTTATCGATAACAACATCAACCGCATGAAAAGCGGTCAGGTGCTGCGCCTACCCGATGCACAACAAATCAACAGCCGCACGCAAAGCGCCGCCATTGCTCAGGTTAACCAGCAGACTGCGGCCTGGCGTGAAGCGCGCAGTGTTGCTGCCAGCGCCCGCCAGCTGGATGCCAGCAAGCGCAATACCGCAGCCGCTACGCCAACCACCCTTGAACGCCGCGATAACCTGAAACTGGTTGCCGAAGGCAGCGACAAGGCGGGCACCGGCAGTGACAAAGGCAGCGCAGGCAACAAGGCCCTGCTTGATCAGTTGGCGGTAACCCAGGAGAGCCTCGATTCGACCAATCGTGAAAACGCTGAGCTGAAAAGCCGTATTGCCGACCTGCAAAGCCAACTCGACAAACTGCAGCGCCTGATCCAATTGAAAAACGATCAGATGGCCCAGCTACAGGCTCATCTGGCCGCGCAGAACCAGGTGCCAGCGGCGACGCCTGGCATGCCAGAAGCTACAGCAGGCGCTGCAACACCAGCTATTCCTTAAGCCCAGAGCGATCAAAGCCCACAGCTGTGGGCTTTGATCGCAGCACTTAGCTACTCGCTGGGGTGCACTTGGCCTGAGCGGCCTCGGGAGTCAGGTTGCGCACCGAGGTGTAGAACAACTCGCAGGTTTGCAGCTTGTCAGTGACCTGCCACTTCTCGCTGCAGGCGCTCAGCACCGGGCTCGCGTCCTGATTGGGTTGTTCGCCCATACGCGCCTGCCAGCAGGCGGCACTGAGGTCCTGCCCCATGACTTTTAGCCCCGCTGCATCGGCTTTCTGCTGATCGCCGTCATAGTTTTCCGGGTCAGCCGCATACCAGATGTAGCTGGGGTGGTTGGCGCCGAGCACGGCCACTTGCTGCCCAGCGGCTGGGCTGATCTGCGCCAGACCGAGGACATCGACAGAAACCCCGTACTGCTGATTAACCCAGCTGCGCACCGGGCTGCCGAAAGCCACCATCGGCAGCGTTTGGCCGCCTTCACCGGCGGTCAACTGCATGACCATCTGCGTCTGGTAGGCGTTGAAATAGCTGTAAACCCCCTCAAGCGCGCTGCCGGCGTTGGCGGGTGCGGCAATCGGCGCAATGTCGATGATGGTCTGGAAGGCCGGCGTCTGCGCCGCACTGATGCCGTTCTCGGTCAGTAGGTCAGCCCAACGATTTGTGGTGCTCGACTCTAGATAATCCTGCGCCTGGGTCAGCGAGTAATCCGGTGGGAAATGCAGCAGCTCAACGCTCTTGCGGTTATCCAGCGCCATACCCAGCGGCAGGAACAACGACCAGTTGTATTGCCACTTGCCGTCCTTGTTGAGCAATTTGGCGCCGGCGTAGGCCAGCTCCCCGGTCTTCAGCAGTTGCTCGAGTGGCTTACCGTAGCCCTCGGGCACCTCGGTAAATTTGGCGTAGAGGTCTTGCTGCTCGCGGTGCACGGTGACCTTGGCGGTGTCGTAACCATCGCGCTGCAAGCTCTGACGCAGGTAGTGCTCAGCGGTCTGCTCCAGCGTCCAATCGCGATAGCAGATCACATTGCAGTTGTTGGGATAGGCAAACAAACGGGTGACGCGCTCGGTACTGCCAAGCTTGACCGTGACATCAGCGGCCTGAGCATGACAGGCCAACAGCCCAGCGGCTGCGACAAGCAGAAATCCTTTGCGGCTCAACATAAGCGACTCCTTTATTGAGGAAGAATCCTCTTCACTTCAGCCTCCAGGCCCGAGGCTGAAGTACAGAAGCAAAGGCGACGGATTGAATTGTTCTTTGCTCCGCCAGCCTGCCGATACTGCCAAATATTTCTTGCCACCACACAACCGAACTGCCTTCTGATCAAAACTGCACCTCCCAGCCAGGCATAAAACAGACAGTATCGTTCTGGCCGTTCTGCACTGCGTTCAGTCAGCCCACGCCGCCCTGTTTTACACAGGCTTTACATTGCGCCCTGCAATGCCGGGCAACACCCAGTGTCGAAACTACAAGCCGGAAAAGACCGGTTTGCAGAGGAGTTTCGATCATGCTGTCGCGTATCCCCCTTATCACCGGCCTAGTGGCCAGTCTGGCGCTGTTTGCCCAGGCCCCAGCGCAGGCCTCCAACCGTGACGCAGCGATTGCCGGAGCCGTGGTGGGCGCGGTG
This sequence comes from Pseudomonas sp. SG20056, assembly GCF_031764535.1. Lineage (NCBI taxonomy): Bacteria > Pseudomonadati > Pseudomonadota > Gammaproteobacteria > Pseudomonadales > Pseudomonadaceae > Pseudomonas > Pseudomonas sp. SG20056. The sequence goes on along the minus strand of NZ_CP134499.1, from coordinate 917,276 downwards.
ATTGGTGGCGTTATCGTCAGCCAAAGCCGCCCCGTACAGGTCTACACCCCGCCACCGCGCGAGTACTACCCGCCGCCACCGGCTTATTACCCTCCACGCCGCGTGTACTACGAACGCCAGCCGGTCTACTACCAACCAGCCCCGGTGTATTACGTGCAGGAACGGCCGCGCCACAAACGCTGGCATGGCCACAAACACCGTCGCCACGACGGCCATGGCCACGGCTATCGCTGATAAACAAAAAGCCCCGCAAATGCGGGGCTTTTTTATCAGTATCAGCCAGCTAGAACACATCACTGGCACCCTGCGCTGCAGCTCATCCACAGCGCAGGAAGGCGGCATCAGTCATAAAGCTGCTCGACAAAGAACTCGTAATTGTCCGCATTATCGACAGCACGACCTGGGGTATTTGTGGCCAGATTCGCCGCGTTAGCTGGGCCATAACCACCAAGAATATCCTCGGTATTACCAATCGAGTGGGTCATCTCATGCAGCACGCTACCGGCCTGGGTATCAAACCCGACGTTGGCAGGCAGCGCAAAGAAGGCATTGCAGAACCACACATCAAAATCACCCCGCACGCGCGCATTAGTGGCTGCAACATAACCAGGGTTATTGCAAGGCACAGCCGGATTGACCCGGCAATAGGCAGTCAGCGTGCTGTTTGAGCTGAGCTTGAAACGCACACCGTCCAGCACACTGCGCACTCGCTGATAGCGGCCCTGTTCAAAGGTGCCGAACCAGGTGAGATAAGAGCTCGGCCCGTTATTACGCAGTGCCTGCTCATTGTTGTTCACCAGGTTGTAGGCATCATTTGACCAGGTCGTGGCGCGCGCCACCGCATTGGCAACCGCAAGGCGATCAGGCGCGTTAGCGCATGAGCCGTCGTAAACGATGTTTACCGCCATAGCCGGCTGCGCCAGCGCCAACAGCAACGCCAGCCCGCCCAGCAGGCGTGAAAAAGACAACGGTGTAGAAAATGAAACGGGAGTGATGTCCATGATCGGCTTCCTTGTGCAGGTTAGGGGCTGCCATCGCATTTGCGGATGGCAACCCCTTGTAAAACCCCGCACGCAATACAATCAGCTGGAAGCCTTTCCGCTGGCTATTCGCGGATGATGAACAGCTTAGTGACAAACCACTCGGCGCCCTTGTACAGATAGCCAAGCGGCCCGTAGATAGTGGCGGGGCTTGGCCGGCATCTGCTGGCGCAGCTCAACACTCAGGGTGGACATCTGGATCTGATCCTTGAGGATGCGCATGCATGCGCCCATCGAATCGATTTCCGCTGTACGCGGTTATGGGGCTGGATAGAGCAACGTCATGCACAACAGAAGCGTCCTGCCAACTCGCCCAACTCTTAGCGATAGGGATGTGCGCGGTCAGGGCAGGAAATAGATGGAGCAAAAAGAAGGCCCGCCAGAACAACGGGCCAGATATAGCTTAGAAGCGGTACGCCAAGCCCAGTGTCACGGTCTGGGTCTTGAAGTCCACCTTATCCCTGATAGTGCTGCTCAGACCGGGGTTGCCCGGGTTGGTGACGGCGTACGAGGTATCCACCGAACCGTAATCGGCATACAGGTACTCGCCCCGCAGGGACAGGCGCTCGCTCAGCGCATATTCACCACCAGCCCCCACAACCCAGCCGGTCTTGGTCTCTTCACTGGAACCTTGGCCGCGAGCATCGTCGAGAAATGTATCACTGTGCTGAGAGTCCAGCTTGAGCCGGGTCACCGCTATGCCGGCGGTCAGATAAGCCAACCACTGATCCTGGGCCAACCCCAAACGGGCGCGCAGGGTGCCTTGCCAGTCGGCTTCGACAGACTGCTCAAGGATGAAGCTGTCTGCTGGGGCGCTCAGGTATACCGCTGACTCACTGCGTGCCTCATCGAAGCTCAAGCTATTGATACTGGCCTCAACGCCCCAGTACAGATTGCCCTGCTGTAGCCCATAGCCACCAAACAGGCCGCCCGAGGCGTTCCATTGCGAGACACTGCCATCGCCCGCATCACGTAATTGCTGTGGGTCGGTAGTGGTGAAGTAATCGCTAGGGCCGCCAACAGAAGCACGCGTCGAAGTATCACCCTTACCCTCAGCAGCGCCCAGGCTGCCGCCGAAGTAAGCCCCGGACCAGTCGCGGGCAGAATCGGCATAAGCCAGAGCGGGAAGCAGATTGGCAGCACTGAACAGGCTGAGGGCGGCGAGATAGGAATGGCGCAATGCAGATCTCCTTGGATGGGGGGGGCTTTAGCCGACAGGTCTGGCGATTATTAATGATGGCATGGCGCATTGCCAGCAGCCCAGGCCCCCTTGAAGCGTGGGCCGCGAAAATTGAGCGGCCCACGGGCACAGCAGCAAACCATCTGTGAGACTTTCTACGGATTAACCAGCGCAATACGCCGGCCTGCCTCACTCCGTGCGGAAACGCACCACCAGTTGTTTCAGTTCACTGCTTAGGCCACTTTGTTCCTGGGCGTAGCTTTCCACCTCGGCGGCTTGCGCGGATATCTGCGTCACTGCGTCGTTGATGGCGACGATGTTCTGGTTGATTTCCTCAGTCACCAGATGCTGTTCCTCAGTCGCAGTAGCGATCTGCATGGTCATGTCGCGGATCATCTGCACCTTGCCTTCAATACTCTCGAAGGCGGCCATGACCTCCTCGGACAGCACGATGGCCTTGCCCGATTCGACCAGGCTTTGGTCCATGCTCACCGTCACTTCCTTGATGCGGTTGACCAGCAGGTTGAGGATGCTGTTGATCTGCTCGGTAGAGTCCTGAGTGCGTTTGGCCAGGTTGCGCACCTCATCGGCCACCACCGCAAACCCGCGCCCCTGCTCGCCCGCGCGGGCGGCTTCGATGGCCGCGTTCAACGCCAGCAGGTTGGTCTGTTCGGCGATCTGCTGAATAGTCGAGAGGATGTTGTTGATATTGACCGTTTCCTTCTCCAGCTCCTGAATCACCTTGCTGGAGTTCTGGATGCTGGTGCCGAGTTTGTTGACCCCAGACGTACTACGGCCAATCACCTCTTTGCCATTGCGCGTGGCCACCAGGCCCTGCTCCGACACCTCGGCGGTCTGCACACAGGTCTTGGCCACCTCGTTGGCCGCCGAAGACATCTCGGTCACCGCCGTGACGATCTGCTCCACCGAACTCAGCTGGCGTTGCAGCGTGGCGGACATCGCCGTGGTGCGCTTGTTGGTATCACTGGAAACCCCATCCATGCTGATGGCGTTTTCCTTGATCACCTTGATCATGCCCTGGATCGACGCGATAAATTGATTGAACCACTTGGCCAGCTCGCCGGTTTCATCACTGCTGAGCAACTCCAGCCGACGGGTCAGGTCGCCTTCACCCTGGGCGATGGTACGCAGCCCATCCTTCACCAGATTGATCGGGTTGACGATACGGTTGGCGATAATCACCCCCGCCGCACCGAATACCAGCACCAGCACCACACAGACAATCAGGGTGATCCAGGTCAGCTCGCGGGCGCTGGCGTAAATCTCGTCCGCCTGCTTGAAGCCAACAAACTTCCAGCCCAGCTCAGGCGAGGTATAGACGTTGGCCATATACGCCACCCCGTCGATCTCCACCTCCACCAGGCCGTTCTCGGTTTTACCGATAACCGCGAAATGCTCGCCGGGCAGCTCGCTGACCTTCTTGAAGTTGTTGTCCGGCGTCAAACCATCCACCAGCAAGGTGCCGCTGCTCTCTGCCAGCATCAGGAAACCGGTTTCACCGAAGCGCACCTTCTGCGCCATATCGGTGAGCGCCTTGAGCGACACATCCACCGCCACCACCCCGGCAAACTGCCCGGCGGTGTCCTTGAAGCCCTTGAGCACCGAGACATACACCGCGTCATCCGGCTCCCAGTAATAACCGTCGCGGCGGGCCAGGGTGAAATTGGCGTCGCGACCAATCGGATACCACTCACGCGTGCGCGGGTCCCAATCACCGTAATCACCGGTGCCCGGCCACTCCACATAGCCGCCCTTGGTATCGCTCATGTACACGTAGCCGAAGGTGGGGTTGTTCTTACCGATGCTGGAGAAGTAATCGAAGATCTGCTTCTCGCGCCCACCATTGGCAGTGGCCACCTCGCCCGGCTTGCGCGCCTCACCGAAGTAGGTGGTCAGCTCGCCGTTCTGCGCATCCTGCACGGCAGGGTATTCCGCCAGAGCGGAAACGGTATGGCCCACCGAATCAAAGAAGGTGGCGAAGCTGTTGTTCACCAGTTTCATATCCAGGCTGCTGGACACCAGAAAGTTCTCTTTGGCCTGCTGCGTGACATTGCGAATCGTCAGCAGCGCCACCACCAGAACCGGAATCAGGGTTGCAACCAGAAAACTCACCAGCAATTTGGATTTGATGCTCATGGAATGTCGCCTTCTAGCTGTCTAGTAATACGCTCTATCGGCGCTTGTTGAGGATAGTTAAGGCTTATGACAGCGCCAGCGTGAGACTCAGTAGCTGACGCCATCTGCATAAAAAGCGCCCCAAGCATCATCAATGCCAATTTGCCATCACCGCACATTGTCATTAGCCTGTGCGCCGCCCAGGGACGGGCGATAGCAGATGGCCGTTCCTTGCGCACTAACCCGCTGTATCGACAAGGATTCGCCATGAAAAAGATTGCCTACCTGCTGGCCCTGACCCTGCTCGCCACCCTGACCGGTTGCACCATCAAGCACCCGATTGCCGAGGACTACCCCGCCTACCTGAGCAACAACACCGGGGACAGCCAACTGCCCAGCGCCAGCGGCCCTGCCGCCTACGCCCTGAGCCCGGCCACCAGCAGCCACCATTACGAATTCCGCTCCGCCGTGGTGGGCCATGCCAACCTGTGGATCGTCAACTTCGGCCAGATGCTCGACGACACCCTGCAATCGGCGGACGTACAACAAGCCTTCGGCCGCCTCGAAGCGCGCCAGAGTGGTGATCTGCCGCTGCTGAGCTTCGAGCTGCAGGAATACCGCTTCGCCGACTTCCGCGCCTACATCACCTTGAAGGTGAACGTCAGCGCGGACGAACAGCAACTGTTCTCCAAAACCTACAAGGTCGAGGGCAAAAGCCAGGGCGGCAAAATGTTCTGGGGCGGCTCCTTCGCCATGAAAAACGCCATCCAGCAATCCACCAAACTGGCCCTGGACGACATCCTGCGCGAGTTTATTCAGGACTATAACCAGCTCAATCTGGCCCAGAAGTAAGCCCGTCGCTCGGGCAACGACCGCAGTGGTGGATGGATACAGCGTCATCCACCCTACTTGCTGACGGCATGGGCTGTAGTGGCTTGGCGTTCAATGACACCCGCCGCATGTGTATTGCCAGTACTTACTGGTTTCGGCTTTACGCCGAGTCACTTTCTCTTTGCGCGCGCAAAGAGAAAGTAACCAAAGAGAAAGCGCGCCCGGCATCCGGGTTTCGCTGCGCTCAACTTCCCTCGCTCCGGTGCTGTTCCGAGGGTCGTCACGGTGGGCCATCCCTGGCCCATCGTTCCTCGTTTGGCATCCATGCCAAACGCCCCTCTCCACAGCACCTACGCTCGGCCTCCTGACGGGATTCGGGGATCGCGTTGTCTAGGCGATTTGTGGACGGCAAAAAAGCAAAAGCATCGCGGCCATGGGCCGCTCCTACGGGTTCGTAGTCGTAGCCTGTAGGGCGGGTGAAACCCGCCATGTTTTTGCTTTTCAATCCGCGATTACACAGACGACGCCAAACGCCCCATCAGAAGGCCGAGTGGAATCGTTGTGGAAGGGAACGAGCCGCATGGATGCGGCGAGAGGCGTAAAGGGCCAGGGACGGCCCTTGTACGCCGGCCCCTGGAGCAATGATGGAACGAGGGAAGTCGAGCACAGCGAGACCCGGATGCAAGGGGCAAGACTTTTTGCTTACTTTTGGGGCGTCTGCCAAAAGTGAGCCGCCGTAAGGGCGGAACCATTACCCCGAACAACACATAAGCGGCGGACACACACCAAGACCAAAATCCAATGCGCAAACTATGGCGCATGGCTATCAATTCGCAGTAAGGTCGAGCCAACCTCATTCAAGGAGGAAGAATGAAAATATCCAGAATAAAAATCACAAATTTCCGATCCATTGAAAACGCCAACATTGAAGCATCAGACTTCAACATACTTATCGGACAGAACAACACCGGGAAAACCAATTTCTTTGAAGCAATAAATTGGTTCTATACTGGCACAGGAACTTCCGACGACATAAAATTCTGTCGAGACCCTCAGAAAGAAGTAGAAGTAAGCGTAGAGTTCTCCGGCGCTCAGCACGGTGCCGAAAACATGATAAACGAAGGGAACAGGACAAAAATACTTAACGTGCTTAACGGCGCAGACAAACTTGTAATAACCAGAAGAAGCACCGAACCCAAAAAGAGAACCGTTGAGATAAATGATGAAACCATTAAAAACCCCACCGGGTTTGACACAGCGCTAAACGACTTCCTACCAAAATTCGAATACATACACACCCGACAGTACTACGAAGAGTTCACAAAATATAATCAGAAAAGCGCAGTGGGAATCATGCTATCTTCTGTAATTGAAGAAATATTAAATGACGACCCTAAATACAGAGCATTTCGAGAAAAATTTGACGACCTATTTAACTCCGAAGAGTCTGCTGTAAGCCAACATTTCAAAGCTCTAGGAGCATCAGTAAAAAACCATTTGGAAAAACAGTTTTCCGAATGCTCGAAAGTTTACTTCGAAGTACTCTCCCCTGAATTTAGTGATCTGCTAAAAAAATTCGAAACTGTAGTAGACGACGGCATCGAAACTTACGCTAGCGAGAAAGGCGATGGAATGCAGCGAGCACTTATGCTTGCAATAATCCAAGCCTATGCTGATTACAGAAAAAACAGAGAGGATGCCGGAAAGTCATTCCTTTTCTTTATCGACGAAGCAGAGCTACATCTACATCCTACAGCGCAAAGAAAACTGAAAAACGTTCTAAAAGAGCTAAGTGAAGATTTAGACCAAGTTTTCATAAGCACACACTCATCTGTCTTCGTTGCCGACTCGAGCCAAGAAGAAAGCGTATTCAAGACAGAGAAATCAGAATGCCGAACCGAGATATTTAAAACTGACGAAAAAGACAAACCATATATTATCTACGAGCTTCTCGGTGGAAGCCCAGCAGACCTACTACTGCCAAGAAACTTCTTGATCGTAGAAGGCCCAAGTGAATTTGAACTACTTACAAGAGTAATAAAAAACCACTACCCAAAAAAACCAGCAATTCAAATAATTTCAGCCGAAGGCGACACCCACCAAGCAAACCGGTCAATAAATGCAATATCGAAAGCATTTTCCCCTATGGGAACTAGCATATACAAAGACCGTACAATTATCCTGTGCGACCAACCCACAGCGAGAGCTCGTCCAGGCTTTGATGAGTTCATGGGAATCCACAAAGACTTAAATCATAATGGACAAATACTAGTGCTTCCATTTGGCAGTCTTGAGGAGTGTTACCCTAAAGACACTCCATGGGCACGAGATAGCAATCAAGTGAACACCATGAATGGACGCCAAAAAAAACAGCTAGCCAAATTAGTTGGCGACCAGATAACCCTAGAGCAGTTTGAGTCTTCCTTATCGATACTCTACAAAGCGTTACAAGCAGCCTGGGAAAGAGCCTTATAATTAATAACGACTATTAAAGTCCCGCACAACATTAAATTATTTATATTCAAAAAGCACAAAGCCCCTTCATCTGGGGCCTTGTACTTTAAGACGAGAGACAGCCCCTCAAATTAGGCCACCGCCTGCGCCCTACTCCTTTCCAACTTCTCAACCTGATATTCCCGCGCCGCCTGATGAAACGCCCCCAACAGCGCGTTGTAATCCGCCTTCTCCCAATAGCGATACTCGGGATGCCACTGCACCCCAACGGCAAACGCCTTGGCGCCAATCACACTGACCGCCTCGATCTGCCCATCCTCGGCCACGGCTTCAACCTGCAAGCCCTCACCCAGGCGATCAACCCCTTGACCATGCAATGAGTTGACCTTGATCTGCCGCTCGCCGAACAGCGAATGCAACACGCCGCCCTCGGTCAGGGCCACGTTGTGCATCGGGCCGTAGGCCACATCATCCGGTACATCCTTCACCTCACGGTGATCAAGACGACCTTCGACTTCATGCACTTCACGGTGCAGGGTGCCGCCAAACAGCACGTTCATTTCCTGCATGCCGCGGCAGATGCCGAGGAACGGAATGCCACGATCAATACAGGCACGCATCAGGCGCAGCACGGTTTCATCACGAGGTTTGTCGGCCAGGCCAAGGCCGGGATGGTCGTCGCCGTAGAAGCTGGGGTGCACGTTGGAGAGTGAGCCACCGAACATGATGCCGCTGACGCTATCCAGCACCGTATCCATGTCCAGATCATCGCCAAAGGCCGGGATCATCAGCGGGAAGGCACCGAAGCCGGTGACGGCGTGGATGTACTTCTCGCCGACCAGGTGAAACCAGCCGATATCACGGCTGGTCAGCTGCCAACGGCACAGGGGAAGGCCAATCATGGGTTTGCTCATTGCAAGGAGTCCTCTTCATTAATTATTGAAGTGGGCTGCCCTTGGGAGAGCGGGCTTACGGGCCAGGAAACCCTGAACCCGCTCACCCAAGGGGTGCCGTAACCTGCGGTCACTGCACCAACGCCGCGCCCGCGCGGCTGGTTTGTTGCGTAAAGCTGTTGTTGCTTGATGGGTATCGCTGCGCTCAACCTGCGCGGCCCGCCCCATCCTAGAGCGCTGCATGGTCTGCAGGCTCTTGTGGGAGGGGCTTTAGCCGCGACGTGCTATCGCGGCTAAAGCCCCTCCCACAGGCCGCAGTTGCATCAAAAAAGGGGGCTGATCCTGCGATCAGCCCCCTTGGGTGTTACTTAGCCATTACTCGGGAAAGCAAACTGAGCCGCCTCATGGCTGGCGCGCTGTGGCCAGCGTTGGGTGATGGCCTTCTTGCGGGTGTAGAAGCGCACACCGTCCGGGCCATAGGCATGCAGGTCGCCGAACAGCGAGCGCTTCCAGCCGCCGAAGCTGTGGTAGCTGACCGGTACCGGCAGCGGGACGTTGACGCCGACCATGCCGACTTCGATCTCGTCGCAGAACAGGCGCGCGGCTTCACCATCACGGGTAAAGATGCAGGTGCCGTTGCCGTATTCGTGGTCGTTGATCAGCTGCATGGCTTGTTCCAGGCTGCCGACGCGGACGATGCACAGCACTGGGCCGAAGATTTCGTCGGTGTAGATGGTCATCTCCGGGGTCACCTTGTCGAACAGGGTGCCGCCGACGAAGAAGCCGTTCTCGTTTCCTGCAACCACCAGGTCACGACCGTCGACTACCAGGCTTGCGCCCTGCGCCACGCCAGCGTCGATATAGCCTTTGACCTTGTCACGCGCCGCGCCAGTAACCAGCGGGCCCATGTCCAGGCCGCAGGAGGTGCCGGCACCGATTTTCAATGCTTTGATCTGCGGCACGATCTTCTCGACCAGCGCATCGGCGATCTGGTCGCCTACGCACACGGCCACGGAGATGGCCATGCAGCGCTCGCCGCAGGAGCCGTAGGCCGCGCCCATCAGTGCGCTGACGGCGTTGTCCAGGTCGGCATCGGGCATCAGCACGGCGTGGTTCTTCGCGCCGCCCAGGGCCTGTACGCGCTTACCGCGCTTGGTGCCTTCGCTGTAGATGTATTCGGCAATCGGCGTGGAGCCAACAAAGCTCAGGGCTTTGACTTCCGGCGCTTCGATCAGCGCATCCACCGCTTCCTTGTCGCCGTGCACCACGTTGAGCACGCCTTTTGGCAGGCCAGCCTCTTGCAGCAGTTGGGCGATATACAGGGTGGAGCTTGGGTCACGCTCGGACGGCTTCAAGATAAAGCAGTTGCCGCAGACGATGGCCAGCGGGTACATCCACAGCGGCACCATGGCCGGGAAGTTGAACGGGGTGATGCCGGCCACAACGCCGATTGGCTGCATGTCGCTCCAGGCGTCGATATTCGGGCCGACGTTGCGGCTGTACTCGCCCTTAAGGATTTCCGGGGCGGCGCAGGCAAATTCGACGTTTTCGATACCGCGCTTGAGCTCACCCGCGGCGTCTTCGAGGGTTTTGCCGTGCTCTTCGCTGATCAGCTTGGAGATGGTCGCTTCGTGCTGCTCCAGCAGCTGCTTGAAGCGGAACATCACCTGGGCGCGCTTGGCTGGCGGGGTGTTGCGCCAGGCCGGGAAAGCGCTCTTGGCCGAGTCGATGGCCAGTTGCATGGTGGCGCGGTCGGCCAGGGCGACTTGCTTGGTGGCGGCGCCGGTGGACGGGTTGAATACGTCTGCGCTGCGGCCGGTGCCGGCAGTCAGTTCGCCGTGGATCAGGTGGTTAACGAGGGTCATAAAAACTCCATTAGCAAATTCTTTGAGGCGGCCTTGGCTGCCAGAGGGTTCTGTCGTGGGAGGGGCTTTAGCCGCGACATTGCGCAGTCGCGGCTAAAGCCCCTCCCACAGGAATTAGTCGAGGCTGTTCAGCACATCACCGACGGCGTTGAACACGGAGTCCAGCTGCTCGGGCTTGGTGTTGAAGGTTGGCCCGAACTGCAGGGTGTCGCCGCCGAAGCGTACGTAGAAACCGGCGTTCCACAGTTTGATACCGGCCTCGAACGGACGGATCACCGGATCGCCGTCACGCGGGGCGATCTGGATCGCGCCGGCCAGGCCGCAGTTGCGGATGTCGACGACGTTCTTGCTGCCTTTGAGGCTGTGCAGCTTCTCTTCAAAGATTGGTGCCAGGGCGGCGGACTGCTCGATCAGGTTGTCGCGTTTGAGCAGCTCCAGGGTTGCCAGGCCGGCGGCGCAAGCCACCGGGTGGCCGGAGTAGGTGTAGCCGTGGCCGAATTCGACCATGTGCTCGGGGATCGCCTGGTTCATAAAGGTGTTGTAGATCTCGCTGGTGGCGATCACCGCGCCCAGCGGAATCGCGCCGTTGGTGATCTGCTTGGCGGTGTTCATGATGTCCGGCACCACGCCGAAGAACTCGGCACCGGTCCACTTGCCCATACGGCCGTAGGCGGTGATCACTTCGTCGAAGATCAGCAGGATGTTGTGCTGGGTGCAGATCTCACGCAGACGCTGCAGGTAGCCGACTGGCGGCACGATCACACCGGCGGAGCCGGACATCGGCTCGACGATGACCGCGGCGATGTTCGAGGCGTCGTGCAGTTCGATCAGTTTCAGCAGCTCGTTGGCCAGCTCAACACCGCCAGTAGCCGCCATGCCCTTGGTGAAGGCCAGGTGCGACTGCAGGGTGTGTGGCAGGTGGTCGGCGTCCATCATCTGGCCGAACATCTTGCGGTTACCGCCAATGCCACCCAGCGAGGTGCCGGCGATGTTCACGCCGTGGTAGCCACGGGCGCGGCCAATAAATTTGGTTTTGCTCGGTTGGCCTTTCAGGCGCCAGTAGGCCTTGGCCATCTTCACTGAGGTGTCGGCGCACTCGGAGCCGGAGTCGGTGTAGAACACGTGATCGAGGCCGGCTGGGGTTAGCTCGGTGATTTTCTCGGCCAGCTGGTAGGACAGCGGGTGGCCGTACTGGAAGCCCGGTGCGTAATCAAGGGTGCCCAGCTGCTTGGCCACGGCCTCCTGAATTTCCTTGCGGTTGTGCCCAGCGCCACAGGTCCACAGGCCGGACAGGCTGTCGAACACGCGGCGGCCCTTGTCGTCGATAAAGTAGTTGCCGTCGGCGCCGACGATCAGGCGCGGGTCGCGCTTGAAGTTGCGGTTGGCGGAAAACGGCATCCAGTGCGCATCCAGCTTGAGCTGGCTGGCCAGGGACGGGACTTCGGTCTGCGGCATGTTCATGGTGCGGCCTCGCAAGGAAGGGCGGTGTTCTTATGTGGAGAAGCAGTTGCCAGTAAAGGTGCCACGGGCTTACAGTCAGGAAAACCAGACTCTTCTTATCTTTAGTTAACCACTCACTAAACAATGAGCGACAGCCAATGAGCACCCGCCGCCCCGATCCACTGGCCCAGGTCAGTGATTTTGATATTCGCCTGCTCAAGCTGTTTCGCAGCGTGGTGGAATGCGGCGGCTTTTCCGCTGCGGAAAGCGCTTTGGGCATCGGCCGCTCGGCGATCAGCCAGCAGATGAGCGACCTGGAACAACGCCTCGGCCTGCGTCTGTGCCAACGCGGCCGCGCCGGCTTTGCCCTGACCGAAGAAGGCCGCGAGGTGTACCAGAGCACCCAGCAGTTGCTGGCAGCGCTGGAGAGCTTTCGCACCGAGGTCAACGGCCTGCACCAGCACCTGCGCGGCGAGCTGAATATCGGCCTGACCGACAATCTGGTAACGGTGCAACATATGCGCATCACCAACGCCCTGGCGCGCTTGAAAGAACGCGGCCCGGACGTGCATATCCATATCCGCATGACCCCACCGAGTGAAGTCGAACAAGGCGTGCTCGACGGCCGCCTGCATATCGGCGTGGTGCCCCAGGCCAGCGCGCTGTCCGGGCTGGAATACCAGGCGCTGTACGACGAGCGTTCGCTGCTCTACTGCGCGGTCGGCCATCCGTTGTTCTATGTCGATGATCAGCAGCTGGAGGACGCGCGGCTAAACGCTCAGGAGGCCATCGCACCGACCTTCCGCCTACCGCCCGAAGTGCAGAGCCACTATCAGGCGCTCAATTGCACCGCCAGCGCCTCGGACCGCGAAGGTATGGCCTTTCTCATCCTCACCGGGCGCTATATCGGTTACCTGCCGGACCACTACGCCCAGGCCTGGGTGCAGCAGGGACGCCTGCGCGTGCTCAAGCCGGCCAGCCGCTTCTACGACATCAGCCTGGCCTCGGTCACCCGCAAAGGCCGCCGCCCGCACCTGGTGCTGGAGAGTTTTCTTGAGGCCCTGGCCGAGGCGTAGCGACACACCAGGTAACAACTGGCCACGTAACGCTGGGCGGCGGCGGGACTCTCAGGTCTATGCTCGGTCAAAGCCGCGCCTGGCGCGGCTTCGACTCTTTTGTATATGTGCAGTGCCACCACGGAGGAGCTTATGCCTAGCCGTCGTCACTTCATTCAGGGCAGCGCCAGCCTGCTCGCGCTCGCCGCCACGCCCTGGCTGCCATCCCTGGCTTACGCCGACCCCAGCCAACTGCTGAAACGCCCCATCCCGAGCAGCGGTGAGTTGCTGCCGGTGATCGGCCTGGGCACCTCGCGCACCTTCGATGTCAGCCTCAGCAATGACAGCCTGAAACCACTGGATTCGGTGATGCGAACCTTTATCAACGGCGGCGCCAGGCTGATCGACACCGCCCCCAGTTATGGCGCCTCCGAAGCGGTGACCGGCGAGCTGCTGAAACGCACCAAAACCCAGGGCAAGGCCTTCCTCGCCACCAAGATTTCCGCCACCGGCCGTGAGCGCGGCATGGCGCAGGTTCAGGCCAGCCTGCAGGCGCTGCAAACCGACAAGCTCGACCTGGTGCAGGTGCACAACCTGCAGGACACCCGCACCCAACTGGCCTTGTTGCGCGAGCTGAAAGCCGAGGGCAAGGTGCGCTATATCGGCATTACCCATTACATCGAATCGGCGCACGACGACCTGCTGGAGGTGCTGGAAAAAGAGTCGGTGGACTTCGTCCAGCTCAACTACTCAGTGGGCGAACGCAATGCCGAGAAACGCCTGCTGCCCTACTGCGCCGACCATGGCATCGCCACGCTGATCAACCGGCCGTTCCAGCGCGCGCAGCTGCTCAGTAGAGTCAAAGGCAAATCGCTGCCCAGCTGGGCGATGGAGACCGACGCCACCTCTTGGGCGCAGCTGCTGCTCAAATTTATCCTCGCCAACCCGGCGGTGACGGTGGTGATCCCGGCTACTTCCAACCCGCGTTATATGGCCGACAACCTCAAGGCCGGCATCGGCCGCCTGCCGGATGCGGCGCTGCGCGAGAAGATTATCCAGGCGTTTAGCTGAGATGCACGCGGCTGCCCGCGACGTGGAAGCCAGACGATGAGCCCGGCGCAACGCCTGGCCCAGGCGATCAACGCGCGGCCCGCCGAACTGCTGGCGGTGCTGTGCGGGTTTGGCCTGTTTTTCTGCCTGTTCAGCGGCTATTTCATGCTGCGGCCGATTCGCGAGGCCATGGGCATTCGTGGCGGCGTGGAAAACCTGCAATGGCTATTCACCGCGACCTTTCTGGTCATGCTCGCCGCTGTGCCGCTGTTTGCCTGGCTTAACTCGACGGTGGCGCGGGCGCGTTATATCGATTGGGTGTACGGCTTTTTTATCCTCAACCTGCTGGCCTTCGCCGCGCTGTTTCAGCGTAGCGGCGACGACATCTGGGTGGCGCGGGTGTTTTACGTGTGGATCTCGGTCTACAACCTGTTCGTCGTCTCGGTGGCCTGGAGCCTGATGGCCGATGTGTTCGACAGCGCCCAGGCCAAGCGCCTGTTTGCCTTTATCGCCGCTGGTGCCAGCTGCGGTGGCTTGGCCGGGCCGGCGCTCGGCGCGCTGCTGATTGAGCGCCTCGGGCAGAGCGGGCTGATCCTGCTGGCGGCCTTGCTGCTAGGCATGGCGATTCTGGCCAAGCAGCAGCTGATGGCCTGGCGCGCCATCGGCGGTGCCGGTCGGCCCGGCGCACCGCCCAGCGAAAACCCGCGCCAGCCGGTGCTGGGCAATCCGTTCAGCGGTTTTACTCGTGTGCTCGCCTCGCCCTATCTGCTGGGCATCAGCGCTTTCGTGATCCTGCTGGCCACTGCCAGCACCTTTCTCTACTTCGAGCAGGCGCGCCTGGTGGCGGAAACCTTCACCGAGCGCAATGAACAGATCCGCGTATTCGGCCTGATCGACTTCAGCGTGCAGGCACTGTCCTTGCTCGCGCAGCTGTTTATCACCGGGCGCATCGCCCAGCGCTTCGGCATCCGCGCCCTACTCGCCGGGGTGCCGCTGCTGGTCTGCCTGGGCTTTATCGGCCTGGCCCTGGCGCCGACCTTCGCCATGCTTGCAGCCTTGATGATTGTGCGCCGGGTCGGTGAGTACGCCTTCGTCCGGCCCGGCCGGGAAATGCTCTTCGCCCCGCTGGACGCCGAGAGTAAATACAAGGCCAAGAACTTTATCGACACCGTGGTCTACCGCGCCGGCGACGCCGTCAGCGCCTGGGCCAAAGCCCTGCTCGATATGCTCGCCAACGGCGTACTGATCGCCGCCGTGGCCGGCGCAATTTGCGCAGCCGCCTGGGGCGCGCTGGGCTGGTATCTGGGTGGGCGCAGGGAGCAAAGCGGCAGGCCCGGTGGCGAACGCATAGAACCGTAGCCCGCCAGCCCCAAAAGCGCCGCAGCACGCCTCTTACACGCACAACCCTGGTGCAAAAGCAGAGTTGCAGCGTATTCAGGTCAGATTTTCTGCCCCTCGCGCTTGTCACCTCGGCGGCTCTGGGTTATCAGTGCAGTCGTCCGAAAACCTGACCACTGCGGAACCGCCCATGACTGTTGAAGTACTTGCGCACCGAGCCGATCCGAACAATAAACCTGCCGGCCGGATTCGGCAGAAAAACGAAGAGGCGATCATCAAGGCCGCCGAGGAAGAGTTCGCCCGCCACGGCTTCAAAGGCACCAGCATGAACACCATCGCGCAGAACGTTGGCCTGCCCAAGGCCAACCTGCATTACTACTTCAGCAACAAGCTGGGGCTGTATCAGGCTGTGCTGGTGAACATCCTTGAGCTGTGGGACAACACCTTCAACAACCTGAGCGTGGACGATGATCCCGCCATCGCGCTGGCCGGTTATATCCGCGCCAAGATGGAGTTTTCCCGCCGCCACCCGAAAGCTTCGCGCATCTACGCCATGGAAGTGATAAGCGGTGGCGAGCACCTCTCGCAGATGCTCAATCAGGATTACCAGACCTGGTTCCGTGGCCGTGCTGCAGTATTCGAAGCCTGGAGCGCCGCCGGCAAGATGGACCCGGTCGACCCGGTGCACCTGATCTTCCTGCTGTGGGGCAGCACCCAGCATTACGCCGATTTCTCCTCGCAGATCTGCCGCGTCACCGGTCGCTCGCGCCTGGTAAAAGCCGATTACGAAGAGGCCGCCGACCAGCTGATCGCCATCATCCTCAAAGGCTGTGGCCTGACCCCGCCAACCAAAGACGCCTGATGCCCTACACCCTGCTCGGCCCTTGCGAATACCGCGAGGAGATTCGCAAAAGCCGCTTTATCGCCCTCGCCGCGCCGGTTAGCAGCGCGGCCGAGGCGCAGGCGTTTATCGCCGCGCACAGCGACACCAGCGCCAGTCATAACTGCTGGGCCTGGAAAGTCGGCCAGCAGTACCGTTTCAGTGATGACGGCGAACCCGGTGGCACGGCGGGCCGGCCGATCCTCGCAGCCATCGAGAGCCAGGAGATGGACAAGGTGGCGGTGCTGGTGATCCGCTTCTACGGTGGCATCCAGCTCGGCACCGGCGGCCTGGCCCGCGCCTACGGCGGCAGCGCAAACAAATGCCTGCAAGCTGCCCCGCGCATCGAGTTAGTCGCCCGCGAGCAGTTCCGCTGCCATTGCCTGTTCGCCGAACTGCCGCTGCTCAAGGCGCGGCTTACAGAACTCGACTGCCTGCTGGAAAACGAGAGCTATGACGCCAGCGGGGCCGAACTGCAACTGGCCATCCCCGCGACGCGGGTCGCCGAGCTACAGCGGCTGCTGGCGGATATCAGCCGTGGGCGGATTGAGTTGCGGCCACAGTAGTTCCTGTCGCGGCTAAAGCCCCTCCCACAGGTTTGTGCTGAACCGTGGGAGGGGCTTTAGCCGCGATATCCCGCAAATGCGCCAAAACGTACCAGCCAGCAAAACTACGCACCACGCTGGAGCCTGCGGCTGGTATGGCGTTGCAGCGAAGCTCGCACGGGCGCGGGCCGAGGCATTTCTGACCCCCTGGCCAGCTTTTTGCTTTAGCCAGGGCAGTTGTCATTCCTGAGCCTCTGTCCATGTCCAGTTCCCCCTCTGTTCCACGCTTGCAGCTGAGCGGTATCAGCAAGCGCTACCCCGGCTGCCTGGCCAATGACCGTATCGATCTGAGCATCGCGCCTGGGGAAATCCATGCGCTGCTCGGCGAGAACGGTGCCGGCAAGAGCACCCTGATGAAGATCATCTACGGCGTCACCCAGCCCGACAGCGGTGAGATTCGCTGGCAGGGTGAACCGCTGAAAATGCGTGACCCGGCCATGGCGCGCAGCCTTGGCGTAGGCATGGTGTTTCAGCACTTCTCGCTGTTCGAGACCCTGAGTGTGGCGGAGAACATCGCCTTGGCCATGGGCGCAGCGGCCGGCACACCCAAGCAGTTGGAGCCGAAGATTCGTGAAGTCTCGCAGCGTTACGGCATGGCCCTGGAACCGGGGCGGCTGGTGCACAGCCTGTCCATCGGCGAGCGGCAGCGGGTGGAGATCGTCCGTTGTCTGATGCAGGACATCAAACTGCTGATCCTTGATGAGCCGACCTCGGTGCTCACCCCACAGGAGGCCGACGAACTGTTTGTAACCTTGCGCCGCCTGGCTGCCGAGGGCTGCAGCATTCTGTTCATCAGCCACAAGCTCGGCGAAGTGCGTGCCCTGTGCCAGAACGCCACGGTGCTGCGCGGCGGCAAGGTATCGGGGCATTGCATACCGGCCGAATGCAGCGATCTGCAGCTGGCGCGGCTGATGGTCGGCGACGCCGAGGGACTGGAAAGCAGTTACCCGAAAGCTGACGGCGGTCTGCCGCGTCTGCGTGTGGATGACCTCAGCTGGCATAACGCCGACCCATTCGGCTGCACCCTCAGCCAGATCCGCCTGGAGGTGCGCAGCGGCGAGATCGTTGGCATAGCCGGAGTCGCCGGCAATGGTCAGGACGAATTGTTGGCCCTGCTTAGCGGCGAAACCCGCCTGCCGCGCAGCGAGCGCGAACGCATCAGCCTGGATAGCCAACCGATTGCCGACCTGTACCCGGATGCGCGGCGCAAGCTGGGCCTGGCCTTTGTCCCGGCCGAGCGCCTGGGTCACGGCGCGGTGCCGGACATGAGCCTGAGTGATAACGCGCTGCTCACCGCGTTCCAGCAAGGTTTAGTCAGCAAAGGGCTGATTCAGCGCGGCAAAGTGCGCGCCCTGGCCGACGAAATCATCCAGCGCTTTGCGGTGAAAACACCGGACGCCGATGCGCCCGCGCGCAGCCTGTCCGGCGGCAACCTGCAGAAATTTCTCCTCGGCCGCGAGATTCTGCAGAACCCCAAATTGCTGGTGGCGGCGCACCCAACCTGGGGCGTGGACGTGGGCGCGGCGGCGGCGATCCATCGCGCGCTGATTGCCCTACGCGATGCCGGCGCGGCGATTCTGGTGATCTCCGAAGACCTCGACGAGCTGTTCCAGATCAGCGACCGCATCGGCGCGCTGTGCAGCGGCAAGCTCTCGCCCCTGGCCGCCACCGCAGAAACCGAAGCGGTTGAAGTCGGTCGGTGGATGGCCGGCGAATTCGCCCCGCTTCCCCCTATCACAAGCACGCCGGCAGCCGCTGCTGCCAGCCTGAGCTGACGGAGTTTTCCATGCTGTTATCCCTCGAACCGCGTGGCCAGCAATCGCGCGCCATGCTCTGGTTGTCGCCACTGCTCGCCGCCGTGCTGACTCTGTGCAGCGGCGCGCTGCTATTCGCCCTGCTCGGCCACGACCCGCTGGACACCCTGCACACCCTGCTGATCGCGCCGCTGGCCGACTGGTATGGCGTATCCGAACTGCTGGTCAAGGCGCTGCCGATTCTGCTCTGTGCACTTGGCCTGGCCGTGGCCTACCAGGCGCGCATCTGGAATATAGGCGCAGAAGGTCAGCTGCTGCTCGGCGCGCTGGCCGGCAGCGCCATGGCGATCCAAATCATCGATTGGGACAGCCGCTGGGCGCTGGTTTGGGTGGTACTCGCCGGCGTGGCAGCGGGTGCAGCCTGGGGCGGCCTCACCGCCTGGTTGCGCACGCAGTTCAATGCCAACGAAATCCTCACCAGCATCATGCTCAACTACATCGCGCTGAACCTGCTGCTGTTCTTTGTGCATGGCCCGCTAAAGGACCCGGCCGGTTTCAACTTCCCCGAGTCAGCAATGTTCGGCGATGCCAGCCGCCTGCCGCTGGTGAGTGAAGACGGTCGCCTGCATGCCGGCCTGTACTTCGCCCTGCTGGCCCTGGTGGCGGTGTGGGTGTTGCTGCACAAGAGCTTTCTCGGATTTCAGATCAAGGTGCTCGGCCTCGACCGCCGCGCCGCCGGCTTTGTCGGCTTTCGCGAGAAACGCCTGGTGTGGTTTGCCCTGCTGGTCAGCGGCGGCCTGGCCGGGCTGGCGGGTGTTGGTGAAGTGGCCGGACCGATTGGCCAACTGGTGCCGCAGGTATCGCCGGGCTACGGCTACGCGGCGATCACCGTGGCCTTTCTCGGCCGCTTGAATCCGCTCGGCATTGTCTTCGCCAGCCTGTTGATGGCCCTGCTCTACCTGGGCGGCGAGAACGCGCAGATGACCATGAACCTGCCCCAGGCGATCACCCAGCTGTTTCAAGGAATGATGCTGTTCTTCCTGCTCGCCTGCGACGTGCTGATCCTCTATCGGCCACGGCTGAAGTGGAAATGGGCGCAGCGCACAACCAACGCCGAAGCAATGGCCTGACAACGTATCTGTAGGAACTCCCGATGGACCTCGACCTGTTAAGCAATATTTTCTACGCCATGGTGCGCACCGGTACGCCGCTGCTGCTGGTGGCATTGGGTGAACTGATCTGCGAGAAGAGCGGCGTACTCAACCTCGGCCAGGAAGGCATGATGCTGTTCGGCGCGGTGATCGGCTTTATCGTCGCCCTGAGTACCGGCAACCTGTGGCTCGGCGTGCTGCTGGCGATGAGCGCCGGCATGCTGCTGTCGATGCTGTTCGCCGCCGTGGCCCTGGGCTTTAACGCCAATCAGGTGGCCACCGGCCTGGCATTGACCATCTTCGGCGTAGGCCTCTCCACCTTTGTCGGCGCGGCCTGGGTCGGCAAACCGCTGGCCGGTTTTGAGCCCATTGCCATTCCGCTGCTTAGCGAGATTCCACTGATCGGGCGCATGCTGTTTGCCCAGGACATTCTGGTTTACCTGTCCTTCGCCCTGTTCGGTTTAGTGGCCTGGGTGCTGCTGAAAAGCCGCATCGGTTTGATCATCCAGGCGGTCGGTGAAAACCCCGACGCGGCCAGCGCCATGGGCCTGCCGGTGCTGCGCGTACGCACCCTGGCAGTGCTGTTTGGTGGCGCCATGGCCGGCTTGGCGGGCGGTTACCTGTCGCTGGCCTATACACCGATGTGGGCGGAAAACATGACCGCTGGGCGCGGCTGGATCGCCCTGGCGCTGGTGGTATTTGCCAGCTGGCGGGTATTCCGCGTGTTGCTCGGCGCCTACCTGTTCGGCCTGGCCAGCATCATCCATCTGGTGGCACAGGGCATCGGCCTGTCGATCCCCTCCAACCTGCTGGCGATGCTGCCCTATGTGGCGACCATCCTGGTGCTGGTCCTGCTGTCGCGCGACGCGATCAAGACTCGCCTGTTTGCCCCGGTATCACTGGGCAAGCCCTGGCAGCCAGGGCACTGACGGCGGACGTATTTATCGCGGGCATGGCCCGCTCCTACAGGCGGCAGAATATGTATAGGAGGAGGCCATGCCCGCGATTGCGCACCAGCAGGCAGCACACCTACTCCCTTCCGCACCAGCACAGCACCTCCACAGAACCCCGCTTCGGCGGGGTTCTGCGTTTTTACGCGCCCCGCAGCGCTAATTGTCCAGTTGGTCAGCTTTTTGCAATACAACTGGCAGCTGTTTAACAACAACGTACCCACACACATCGGAGTTCCGCCAACCATGTTCGAGAAGAGCAAAAAACCGCTGCTGCGCACACTCGTTGCCGCCCTTGGCTTTAGCGCCACATTGGGCGCATCCGCCGCCGATCCGTTGAAGGTCGGCTTTGTCTACATTGGCCCGATTGGCGACCACGGCTGGACCTACCAGCATGAGCAGGGCCGTCAGGCGGTGATCAAACAGCTCGGCGACAAGGTTGAAACCAGCTACGTGGAAAACGTCCCGGAAGGTGCGGACGCCGAGCGGGTGATTCGCAACATGGCCAAGGGTGGTTATGACCTGATCTTCACCACCTCCTTCGGCTACATGAACCCGACGCTGAAAGTCGCCAAGCAGTTCCCCAAGCTGACCTTCGAGCACGCCACCGGCTACAAGCAGGACAAGAACCTCGGCACCTACCTGTCGCGTTCCTATGAGGGCCGTTATGTCGGCGGATTTCTCGCGGCGAAGATGACCAAGACCAAGAAAGTCGGCTACGTCGCCTCCTTCCCGATCCCGGAAGTGATCCGCGATATCAACGCCATCCAGCTGGCTTTGGACAAGTACAACCCCGGCACTGAGATCAAGGTGGTGTGGGTCAACTCCTGGTTCGATCCGGGCAAGGAATCCGATGCGGCCAACGCGCTGATCGACCAGGGTGTCGACGTGGTGTTCCAGCACACTGACAGCCCTGCGCCGATCCAGACTGCCGAACGTCGCGGCGTTTACTCCGTGGGCTACGCCTCGGACATGGCGCACTTCGGGCCGAAGGCCGTACTGACCTCGATCGTCAACGACTGGGGCCCGCACTACGTCAAATCCACACAGGCGGTGATCGACGGCAACTGGAAATCTGAAGACTTCTGGGGCGGCCTGGCGGAAGACACCATCAAACTGCCGATCAGCGACCTGGTGCCGGCCGAGGTGAAAACCGAAGCCGAGCAGATCATCGCCGACATCAAGAGCGGCACCTTCCACCCGTTCACCGGCCCAATCAAGGACCAGAGCGGCGTCGAGAAAATCCCGGCCGGCGTCGCCGCGACCAACGCCGAACTGGCCTCGATGAACTACTACGTGGAAAACGTAAAGGCTGAACTGCCGAAGTAAGCCCCCTCACACACATCAAACCGATGCCGTCCCTGCCTCACCGGCAGAACCGCATCAAAAGGGCGCCCTGGATACGGGGCGCTCTTACTCGCTGCCCTGGGTACGAGAAGACTCGCAGCAACATCCCGGAGCTTTTTATGAACCGCCTACCGATTATCGATATCGCCCCGCTCTACAGCGACAACCAAACCGCCTGGCCCGCCGTGGCCGAGCAGATTGACCGAGCCTGCCGCGACTGGGGTTTCTTCTATATCACCGGCCACCCGATCAGCCCGGCGCGTATTGCCGAACTGCTGAGCGCCGCCAAAACCTTCTTCGCCCTGCCGGCTGCGGACAAACTCAAAATCGATATCACCCAGACCGCCCATCACCGTGGCTACGGCGCGATTGCCACCGAGCAACTGGACCCGAGCAAACCGAGCGATCTCAAGGAAACCTTCGATATGGGTTTCCATATGGACCTCAATCACCCCGAGGTGCTGGCCGGCAAACCGCTGCGCGGCGCCAATCGGCATCCCGACCTGCCCGGTTGGGAAACACTGATGGAACAGCACTACGCCGATATGCAGGCGCTGGCGCAAACCCTGCTGCGCGCCATGACGATTGCTCTGGACATCGACCGCGACTTTTTCGACACGCGCTTCAATGAGCCAATCAGCGTGCTGCGGATGATCCACTACCCGCCGCGCCACACTGCCAGCAGTGCCGAACAGCAAGGCGCGGGTGAACACACCGATTACGGTTGCATCACCCTGCTCTACCAGGACAACGCCGGCGGTCTGCAAGTGCGTGCCCGCGATGGCCAGTGGATCGACGCGCCGCCGATGGCTGGCAGCTTTGTGGTGAACATCGGCGACATGCTGGCGCGCTGGAGCAATGACCGTTACACCTCGACCCCGCACCGGGTGATCAGCCCGCTGGGGGTTGATCGCTACTCCATGCCGTTCTTCGCCGAACCGCACCCGGATACCGAAATCAGCTGCCTACCGAACTGCTCGGACGCCAGCAACCCACCCAAGTATCCGTCAGTAACCAGCGCCGAATACCTACTCTCGCGCTTTGCCGACACCTACGCTTACAGGCGTGAAGAACAGGCGGGCGCATAACTCCGCCCGCGCCCCGGAGGAACGGCCTTGGCCGCGAGAGCGTTGCGCGGCCAAGGCGATTTAGCACCCGGCTGATTCGGCGAAATCCTGTCCTTACGGTTAAACTTTGTCGCGACCACGCCTGATAACGAGATCTGACCATGTACGACTGGCTCAATGCCCTGCCCAAGGCCGAACTGCACCTGCACATTGAGGGCTCGCTGGAGCCCGAGTTGCTGTTTGCCCTGGCCGAGCGCAACAAGATTGCCCTGCCCTGGAACGATGTTGAAGCGCTGCGCAGCGCCTACGCGTTCAACAACCTGCAGGAGTTTCTCGACCTGTATTACGCCGGGGCCGACGTGCTGCGCACCGAGCAGGATTTCTACGACCTTACCTGGGCCTACCTGCAAAAATGCAAAGCGCAGAACGTCATCCACACCGAGCCATTCTTCGACCCGCAGACCCACACCGATCGCGGTATTCCCTTTGAAGTAGTGCTGCGCGGCATCAAACAGGCGCTGGTCGATGGTGAAAAGCAGCTGGGCATCAGCCACGGTTTGATCCTGAGCTTTCTGCGGCATCTGCCCGAAGAAGAAGCCTTCAAAACCCTGGAACAGGCCAGGCCATTCCGCGATGCCTTTATCGCCGTCGGTTTGGACAGCTCGGAGATGGGCCACCCGCCGAGCAAGTTCCAGCGCGTGTTCGACAAGGCGCGCAGTGAAGGCTATCTGACCGTCGCCCATGCGGGCGAAGAAGGCCCACCCGAATACATCTGGGAAGCCCTGGACCTACTGAAAATCGAGCGTATCGACCATGGCGTGCGCGCTATCGAAGACGAGCGTTTGATGCAGCGCATCATCGACGAGCAGATCCCGCTGACCGTCTGCCCGCTGTCCAACACCAAGCTCTGTGTATTCGACGACATGCGCCAGCACAACATCCTGCAGATGCTCGAACGCGGGGTGAAGGTGACGGTGAACTCGGATGACCCGGCCTACTTCGGCGGCTACGTCACCGAAAACTTCGCCGCTCTGTACGACAGCCTGGGCATGACCCAGGAGCAGGCCAAGCGCCTGGCGCAGAACAGCCTGGATGCAAGATTGGTCTGAGGCTGAAAGTCGCCGCTAAAGCGCCTCCCACATCAGCGCGCGTACCGTGGGAGGGGCTTTAGCCGCGACAGATAAAAACTCAGTGATCCAGCTTGCGCCGCTTGCCGGTGACCATCGACAACGGCAGGTTTTCCTTCAGACGGTAGCTTTCAAACAGCGCCGCCACGATGTGCAGGCCCACCAGGGCCATCAGCCCATCGGCGCAGAATTCATGGATATCCAGCGGTAAATCAACGCCCCAGAAGTAATCGACCTCCTCCATCAGAAAGCCGGTCACGCCCAGGCCGAGCATCAACAGCATCATGCCGATCATCACCAAGCCGCCCAGCGGGGAATGCCCCATGCGGTGGTAATCACGGCCGCTGAGCAATGCCCGCAGGTGTTCGGCCAGGCGCGCCCGGGTCGGCCAAAAGTCCGCCCAGCGCGCTGCCGGTGTGCCGATAAAGCCCCACACCAGGCGGATCGCCAACCAGGCCACGGCGTAGTAACCGAACCAGCGGTGCCAGTTCTCGCCCTCTTCGGTGAAGAAGTAATTGGCCAGGAAAGCGCTCGCCAGAGACCAATGGAACAACCTGACCAGCGGGTCCCAGAGGCGTGTGGTGGTAGCGTTCATCAGCCGTCGATTTCGCTTTTGATGACCTTGCCATCGACCGGATCGAAGTAGATTTCGACCTTCTGGCCTTCTTTGTTGAAACCGTAGATTTCGTAGCAATTGCCGCCAGTCACTTTGAACTTCTTGATCTCGTAGCCCTGGGCTTTGAGGTCAGCCTGGAATTTGTCCTGGTCCTGCCACTGCGCCTTGTCGGCGGTGGTGCATTGAGTGGCGGCGAAGGTCAGCGGGCTGGCCAGTACCAGAGACAGCAGAAGCAATTTGCGCATGGTGAAGTCCTCGTAATGCAGGGGAAGTTGTGTGTCTGCGGGGACTACTTTCGCGCTTTAACCTTAAGGCTGTATTAGCCTGCACAAATTCATCACGCGGATGTGGGAGGGGCTTTAGCCGCGACTCAAAAGCTCGCGGCTAAAGCCCCTCCCACAACTGGACACATCAGAAGTCGAAATCGACCTTGGCCCAGAGGGTGCGGCCTGGCTCGTCGATCCGGGTATCGGCAGGGAAGCCGAAACCGGCATCACCGCCCAGGTTGAGGTGCTCGGCGTATTGCTTGTCGAGCAGGTTATCCACCCCGGCGCTGAGCTTGACCTGCTTGGTCACACGGTAAGCACCGTTGAGCGAGAGCACGCCGAAGCCAGCGCTGTCGCTGAAATCCTGCCCCACCACGTTGCCGCGCCCGTCCGCAATGCGGCCCTGGCCATCAACCACCCGCCACAGGGCGCCAACGCTCCAGCCGTCACGCTGATAGCTCAGCCCCAGGCGTGCTTCCAGTGGCGGCATCTGCGGCAGTGCTTCGCCGTCACTGCTGTTCTTGCCCCAGGCATAGGCCAGGGTGGCATCGGTTTTCCAGTTGCTCGTCAGGTCATACGCCACACCCAACTCGCCGCCCATGATGCGCGCGTCGACGTTGTCGACCTGGGTGCTCATACCGCGATAGTCGAACAGAATGTAGTCACGCACCTGGCCGACATAAGCCGAGGCCCAGGCCTGCAGAGCGTCACCCTTGTACTGGATGCCGACATCGAGCTGGGTGGTCTTCTCCGGCTTGATGCCGTCGAAGGCGTTGTCCGCGCCAGCCGGGCCATTGAGCCCGGCGGAGAACAGCTCCCAGTAGTCAGGGAAACGCTGCACATGGCCGATGCCGGCATAGACGGTGGTCGGCGAGCCGGACAAGTCGTGCTCATAGCGCACAAAGCCACTCGGTAGGGTATCGGCACGAGTCTCGCCAGCCGTCGGGTTGGGCGTGGTCATGCCCATCATGCCGCTGAAGTTGGGTCGGTAATCCTTGGCCGAAGCACGATCCAGACGGGCACCGGAGATCAGTCGATCACGCTCGGCCAGGCGCCAGGTGGATTCGGCAAACACACCGTAGTTGTGCATCAGCGCGTCCTTGTCCCAGGGGAAACGATCAGCATCGACATAGGGCATACCCATCATGCCGCCGTCGGAAACGCGCTGGCGGTGTTCGCTGCGCTGCGCATCGACCCCGGTGATCAACTCGACATCCTCCCACGCCCAGGTGGCGGCCAGGCGTGCACCCAGGGTGCGGCGGTCAACCTGCGCGGCCATTGGGCCAGGCATCATGCTGGTTGGATCGGGCATGCGCAGGCGGAAGTTGTCCATGATGTGGTCGGCGTAGTTGTAGTAGACCTTGGCCTCGACCTTATCCAGCACGCCACCGAGGTTGCTGCGCTCCACGCGCAGGCCCAGGCTTTCACGCTTGAACTGGGTACCGTCCATGCTGCGGCCACCATAGCGTGCTTCGCCATCACCACGGCCGGCGGTGAGCTCAATCAGCGTATCGTCATCCGGCGTCCAGCCCAGGGCCACGTCGCCGTTCCATTTGTCCCAGCGCGAGGGGATGGTGTCGCCGTTTCCGTTGTCGTAATCGTCCGAATGCGAGCGGTTACCGGTCACCCGCAGATAGCCTTGCTCACCGCCCACAGCACCATCCAGGGTCTGGTCAAAACGGCCGTTGGAGCCCGCCAGCACGCTGGCATGCAGACGCGCACCCAGCTCACCGAAACGCTCCGGCTCACGGTCGAAACGCACCACACCGGCCGAGGCACCTGGGCCCCAGATCACCGTTTGCGGGCCCTTGGTCACGGTCAGCAGGTCAAAGGTTTCCGGCGAGATATAGGAGCTGGGTGCATCCATCCGGCCCGGGCAGGCACCAAACATCTGCCCGCCGTCGGTGAGCAGCAGCAAGCGCGAGCCGAACATGCCGCGCAGCACGGGATCACTGTTGCTGCCGCCGCTGCGAATCGCGGAGAAACCGGGGATGGTCTTCAGATAATCCGCTGCATCACTGGCCGGCACCGGCTGGCGCGGGTCCTTGGGGTCGGCCACCACGGTCAGCGGCGAGCTTTGCTGCACGGCGGTGACCACCGAGGGCGGCAATTGCAGTGCATGCTGCTCCGGGTCGTGTTCAGTAGTTTGCGCGGCATGCGCCTGAGTGGCCAACAGCAGGCCGACGCACAGCGGCGCCAGTCGAAAAGGTGCAGTGCTGATCAAAAGCGAACGAGTAGACATGACTATTCCAGAATCGAGACAGAACCAGGGAATGGCCAGCACCGCATGCGCGGCACCAGCAACAGGGCAATGGCGATCAGGAATAGGCAGGCGGTGCGCGGCTGCGCGAACCGGGGAAAATAGCTGAGCGGGCAACGCCGCTGCGCACCGGCGCACGATGCCGATCCGCAGACGCAACGGCCGTCAGGGCTAGCGCTGGACTGACACAACCGGTGGCCGGGCTGTTGAGCAACAGGGTGCAATAGCCGCACTTGGCCCACAGCGCGTCGTGATCCAGCGGGTTGTTATGGCTACCGGCATGCTCGCCGCAAGCCAGCTCCGTCAGCCAGGCCGGTTCAGCCGGTGCAGTGAGCTGCGACAGCAACGGCCCGACATTGAGCAACAGCATGGCCAACAGGGCCAGCCAGCTTGCGCAGTAATCGGCGGTGAAGAAGCGATTGCGGGGCATTACGGCAACTCAAGAATCCTGTGCCGAGTATGGCTAATGGCCTGAGCAGGACGGCTGATGCAAATCAATGACGGTAAACATCACCGAACAACAGCAACCCCGCTACAACGCAGCGGGGCTGGGTGCGCAGATCAGTGCGCGTGGCCTTCGCCATGGGTCTTCTCACCGGCAGGGGCGTCCTTGTGTACGGCGATTTCCACTTCGACCGCACCGGCTTTTTCGAAGGTCAAGGTCAGCGGAAAGCGCTCACCGTCCTTGGCCTGCTGCTTCAGGTTGAACAGCATGACGTGGTAGCCCATGGGCTCGAACTTCACCTCACCACCGGCTGGGATGGCCACGTTCTGTACCTGCTGCATTTTCATTAGGCCATCGGCGTGAATATGCTCGTGCAGCTCGGCCTTACCGGCCACTGGGGTACTGACGCTGAGCAGGCGATCAGCCTCGGCGCCCTTGTTGTGCACCACAAAATAAGCGGCCGCCGTCGGCGCTACGGCCGGCATTTCCCGCGACCAGGGGTGTTCGATATGCAGCTCGCCGGCGGTGTATTCGTGGGCATTGGCAAACAGGCTTGGGCTCAGCAGAGCGGCAATCAGCAGGGTCTTTTTCAACATCAGCAAACTCCATCTTGGGGTGGACGCAGTGTCCAGGTTAACAGTCGGTTAATTCAATATGACGCACGGGATTTACCTATCAAGCTCAATCCCACCAGCGCCAGCAGCACATGAGCCAGAGCCAACAGGCCCAGAATCAGGTGCTTGTAGCCATTGCCCAGACCTGCGAGAAACTCCCACTTGTGCAGGTAGGCGAAGGTCCAGCCTTCCGTGCGGTCAGCATCCTGCACGCGGCTGGCCAGAGCACCGTCCAGCGGATCAATAAACAGCGCGGTGTTGTGCGCATCGGCATAGCTGGCCTTGAACACCGGCAGGCGTTTGAAGACGAAGCCGTATTCGTGGTCGAAGCTGTGCTGCAGCGTAAGCGCCTGTGCCTCACCCAGGCCCAGGGACTTGGCGTAATGATCGAGGCGCTGCTGGGCATAACGGCGCGGCGTGTCATTGCCCAGCTCACGGCCCTGAGCATCCAGGTAGTGCAGGCTGGGCATGCTGGCGAACTGCTGCCCCTGGGCGCGCCAGATCGGCTTGCCGTCGAGTTCAAGCAGGCTGAGCATGTACAGCTCTTCACCGGCCAGCAGCCAGTTGGCCGCCGGTGCCATATCCAACTCGGCCACGTTAAAACTCGGCACAAACGGCGCTGGCCAGGGCTGTGCGCTCTGCTTATGCAACAGGTGCCAGGCACCGCTGCTGGCAAAACTCAGGGTCGCCAAGGCCAGCCCGAGCCCCCACCAGCCATGCAGCCGCCGGTTGAAGGTCCGGGCACGCCGACGGGCGATAAAAAATGGCCGGGAGCCATTTTTAACGTCGCTCAGCGACGACCCGCAGGGTCGCCGCCATGGATGGCGGGCGATAAACAGCGCCACACCAAACAGCGTCGCCGAGACAATCGAGGCCAGCAGTACCAGCATCAGCACCGGCCGCAACGGGCCCGCCGCATCCAGCCAGCGAAAGCTGTGCATCGTCTGGAAGAACGCGCTGAACCAAGCCTTGCGCTGATCCACCAGGGTGCCGAGGCGGTCATGAAACAGGTCGACATACAGGCGCAACTGGTTATCACGCTGGGTATCGACCCGCGCCACCGGCAGCAGGCGGTTGATAAAGGCGTATTCGCTGGTAAAGCGCTCGATGCTGCCGGCGTAGGCCAGCGGCTCGTCACTGCCCAGGTAGTGCCGCGCCAGGCTTTCGGCATGAGCGCCGGCCAGCTCGACTGCCTGACCACTGCGTGCATGCCAGTAACGTGGCTGCAGTTCGCCAGCCAGACGCGCCTGGTAATACGGCTCAGCGGCCAGCACCAGCAGGCGCAAGCCCTGCACCTGGGCAACACCCGCCGCACCGAGCACCTGCGCGGGACTGCGCAGGTTATCCAGCGGCAACACCTGTTGTGGTGTGGCCATGGTTTGCGGACGCGGCTGCAGGAAGCCCATCAGCGGGTGCAGCATGCCGCTGCCCGCCCAGCTGAAGATGCCCAGGCAGGCCAGCAGCGCCAGGCGCTTGTGCCACGGCATCAACCGCAGCAGGCGCTGGCGCCAGGTCAGGCGCGGCAGCTCTTGTGCTTGCAGAGCCGCCGTCAAAGCTTCCACTCCAGGCCGACATACAAGCTGCGACCGTCACCGGGCATAAACAGCGCGGCATCCTGGCCACGGGCATTGGCCACAACGCCCGTGGTGGAGATGTAGGTCTTGTCCGAGAGGTTGCGCCCTTCGACGAAGAAGCCCAGACCTTCACGTGGACGATAACCGCCCTTCAGGCCCCAGATTGCATAGGCTTCGGCATACAGCGACTCGGCGTGGTCGGCGGCGTAGTGCACCGGCACCCACTCGACGGTTGGGCCGGCATACCAGCCATTGCGCTGCCACAGCGCCTCACCCTTGAGGAACTGGCTCGGCACGCCGGCAATGCGGTTGTTGCCGTAGGCCGGGTCGTTGTCGAAGCGGAAGTCATTGAGCAGGTACTGACCGCGCAACACCACCTCACCCAGCTGCCAGGCACCACCGAACTCGATGCCCTGGTGCACGGTGCGGTCGGCGTTGGTGGTGATCACCTGGGTCGGGGCCAGCGGGTTGACGTAACCCAGCAGCTCGTCGCGAATTTCGCTGCGGTAAACCGCCAGGTCCAGGTCCAGATTGCCCTGGGTGAAGCGCATACCGGCTTCCAGGGTGTTGGCCTTCTGCGCCTCGTTCTCGGTGACGATGGCGCCCCCGGTCAGCTCGCTAAAGGTCGGCGGCTCGTAACTTTGGCTGAGGTTGGTGAACAGCTGCACACCGTCGGCCAGGTCATGACGCAGGCCGATCCGGCCAATCCGGGCACTGTAGCTACGGTTGAATGACGCATCTTGGAAACCCGTCGGCACCCCGACGAAGTTGAAGCTGCTTTTCAGCTTGTCATCGATATCGCGCTCGCTGTGCAGCCAGGTCAGGCCGCCGATCAGCGCCCAGTCCTCGGCCAGCGGCACTTCCAGCTCGGTAAAGGCATTCAGGCTGCGCGCCGTCTGCACCTGACGGTCCACTAGGTTGCCGCGTTTACCGCGCACGTTAACGTAGTTTTCTGCCTGGTTACGGCCTTGCAGCGCTTCCACGCCACCGCTCCAGCGCCAGCCATCCGTGCTCTGCCATTTGTGGGTCAGGCGTACGCCGACATCTTCACTGTCGACTTCCAGCACCTGGAAAATCGGGTGCCACAGCGATTTCTCGCTGTAGAAGCTCGACAGCTCCAGGCTGTGCCCGCCGTCCAGTTGCAGGGTGGTGATATTGCCGATGCGGTTGAGGGTGAAGTCACGCTTGTTATCGCCGGTCACCGTGCTCAGCGCGGCCTGCTCGGGGTTACGCCGCAGCTGCGCCTTGGTCAGGCTGCCGGGGATTTCCGAATCGGTTTCCACGTGGCTGATATAGAAGCGTGTCGACAGCCGCTCGTTGATCCGCCCGCCGATATTGGCGAAGTAGCGCTGGTTCTCCTGGCGCGCGTGATCGCGGAAACCATCCTGGGAGTAATCGGAGAAGCTCAGGTAGGCATCCCAATCACCAAAGTCTTCGGCCACCGCACCGAAGATGCGCTGGTAATCAAAGCTGCCCGCTTCGGCGCGCAGCTGCACCTTGGGCGCGGTCTTGCCGGTGGGCGTGACGAAGTTGATCGCCCCGCCCAGGTTGGCGGCGCCGTAGCGCCAGGCGTTGGCGCCGCGCATGACCTCGATATGGTCCAGGGCAATCGGTTCGATGCTCTGGAAGTCACCACTGCCATCCGCCAGGTTCAGCGGTGCGCCGTCCTGCATCAGCAGAATACCGCGCTGATGGAAGGTGCGCTGCAGGCCCGAGCCACGGATCGACAGGCGCGATTCCTCGGCGCCGGAGCGCGACTGGATATACACCCCCGTGGCCTGGCCCAAAGCATCCTGCGGCGAGCTGGCGCGGCCGGTCTTGTAGGTTTCGCCATCGACGACACTGGCACCACCGGGAATCCGCGCAAACTCGGCGCGCTTCTCGGCAATGCTCGGCGCAGTGGCATCCCCATGCTGCTGGCCGACCACTGTGCTGTCTTCTAGTTTGAGATGCTCGGCATAGGCGGAACTGGCCAGGCTGATGCTGACAGCCAGCAGGCTGAATACGGATATCTGACGCATGGACTTCCCCAACTTCGGTCCATCGGGCGCTCTTCAAGCACCGACAGACGCGGTTTTTTATCTGGTTTCAAGTAATCAGCGCGGTCGCAAATACGGCCGCAGCAACAGCAACTCAAGCCAGAACAGGGGATGCGCGGGGGTTGGCCGAGGGCCAGAGGTAGCGGACAGGTCGCGGGGTGAAGAAGAAGGTCAGCAGGGGCGCGCGACTGGGCACCAGCAGGCCCAGCAGACCGAAGAACGCCGCCAGGATAATCGCGCTGAACGTGGAACTCAGGGAGCAGCCGGAGCCGGTGGCAGGATTGGGCGCCACCACACCGGAGCCATCCAGATCCGCGCCGGCACCGAAGTTGCCCTCGAAGGAGCAGTACTGGCTGCCTAACCCGCTGAGTTGCAGGCCAGCCATCTGGCCGTGACCAATACTGCAGGCGAACGCACTGAACAGAACGCTGAAATACAGCATCCAGGCCAGCAGGCGACGGTCAGTACGGGTCATTTTCATGGGGCGCGACTCTAGCATTGCTCCGGGGCGCATGTGACACAGCGGCACTGCGATGGATTGCCGCAGCGCGCTGGCGGCAATCTTAGTTCGGCCAGGGTGCCTGCGCCAACAACTCCGCACAG
The DNA here is from genome assembly GCF_031764535.1 of Pseudomonas sp. SG20056. Classification (NCBI taxonomy): domain Bacteria; kingdom Pseudomonadati; phylum Pseudomonadota; class Gammaproteobacteria; order Pseudomonadales; family Pseudomonadaceae; genus Pseudomonas; species Pseudomonas sp. SG20056. The sequence continues at coordinate 884,696 of NZ_CP134499.1, read as the reverse complement.
CGTGCCTGCACAAACTCACGCAGCAAGAGCACCGGCTTGCTCAGTTGCGCCCGGTGCGCGCAGATCAGGTTGAGCGGTGTCGGCTCACCGCGCAGCTCAGGTAGCAGCACCTGAAGCCGTCCGGCACGCACATCGCCGGCTACATCCAGCCAGGATTTGTAGACCAGCCCGGCACCGCTGACCGCCCAGCGCCGCACCACGTCGGCATCGTCACTGACCCGGTCGCCTTTGACGCTGATGCCCTGCTCGCGCTTGCCGTCGCTGAAACGCCAGCGGTCATGCAGCCGCCCACCGAGCATATAGAGCAGGCAGTTGTGCTCGCTCAGTTCATCGACCGTTTGCGGCGTTCCGTGCTTGTGCAGGTACTGCGGTGCGGCGCACAACACGCGGCGGTTGGACGCGGCCACTGGTAAGGCGACCAAGCTGGAGTCCTCTGGGGCGCCGTAGCGCAGGGCGATGTCCACCGGCTCGCGAAACAGATCGGCCACGCGATCACCGAGCAGCAGACGCAGCTGTACCTGCGGGTGCGCTTGCTGGAACTCATCCAGCCAGGGCAGCAAGGTATTGCGGCCAAAGTCCGAGGGCGCAGATAGCTGCAACGGCCCGCTGATGCCAATCTTGCTGCCGGCTAATTGCTGCCTACCATCATCTAGACTCTGCAAAGCCAGGCGCGCATGGCCGAGAAACAGCTCGCCCTCGGGAGTCAGGCGCAGGCTGCGGGTGGAGCGGCTGAACAGGCGCGCTTCCAGTTGCTGCTCCAGACGCTTGAGCGCGGCGCTGGCCACCGCCGGGGAAATATCCAGGCGCCGGGCGGCGGCCGAGAGATTGCCCAGGTCAGCGGTGGTGACAAACAACTGCAGATCATCAAAACGCAGCATGGCGGCTCATTATCAAAAAAGTATTGAAAGAGACTCTAGTAGCCGCCTGTTTTTCTCGTCAATCAAATAACCGAGCATGTGCAGCACTTGAACCGGAGTCCGCCATGACCACGCCACTGACTTTGATTGCCACCATCACCGCACGCCCCGGCCATGCCGAGGCGGTTGAGGCCGGTCTGCGCCAGCTGGTGCCGCCCAGCCAGGCCGAAGCCGGTTGCCTGCAATACAACCTGCACCTGCATCAGGAGCAGCCGAACCGCTTCATCATGGTTGAGCAATGGCTGGATGCCGCCGCCCTCAGCGCGCACCAGCAAACCGTGCACTTCCTGCATTTCGTACAGACCTGCGGCAGCCTGCTGGAACAGGTCGATCATCAACTGATGCAACGCATTGTCTAAGGAGCCCTTTATGAAAGCTGTCGCCTATTACCACTCCCTGCCCGCTGACCACGCTGACGCGCTGCTGGATGTCGAACTGCCGACGCCAACGCCCGGCCCGCGCGACCTGCTGGTTGAGGTCAAGGCCATTTCGGTCAACCCGGTGGACACCAAGATCCGCCGCAACGTCGCCCCTGAAGACGGCGCCGCTAAGGTACTCGGCTGGGATGCCAGCGGTATCGTCAAGGCAGTGGGCAGCGAAGTCAGCCTGTTCCAGCCCGGCGACCGGGTGTATTACGCCGGGGCGATCAACCGTGCCGGGGCCAACAGCGAGCTGCATGTGGTGGATGAGCGCATCGTCGGGCACATGCCCAACAGCCTGCCGTTTGCCGAAGCCGCCGCTCTGCCGCTGACCGCGATCACCGCCTGGGAGCTGCTGTTCGAGCGCCTGCAGATCACTCAGGGCAACACTGACCTGGGCCAGAGCCTGCTGATCGTCGGTGCCGCCGGTGGTGTTGGTTCGATTCTGGTGCAGCTGGCCCGTCAACTCACCGGCCTGACAGTGATCGGCACCGCCTCCCGCCCGGAAACCCATGCCTGGGTCCGCGAACTGGGCGCGCACCATGTAATCGACCATCGCCAGCCGCTGAGTGAAGAGCTGAAACGCATCGGTATCGATCAGGTGACCCACGTCGCCAGCCTGACCCAGACCGACCAGCACTTCGCCCAACTGGTCGAAGCCCTGGCACCGCAAGGTCGCCTGGCATTGATCGATGACCCGGAGCAGCCACTGGACATCATGCAACTCAAACGCAAAAGCCTGTCGCTGCACTGGGAACTGATGTTCACCCGCTCGCTGTTCGAAACCGCCGATATGGTCGAACAGCATCGCCTGCTGGATCGGGTCGCTGAACTGGTGGATGCCGGCACCCTGCGCACCACCCTGGGTGAGCATTTCGGCAGCATCAACGCGGCCAACCTGCGCCGCGCCCATGCTCTGCTGGAGAGCAGTACAGCCAAGGGCAAGATCGTTCTCGAAGGGTTCTAAACGGTCCAAAGCAAGCCCGACGCGCACATCGCGCGTCGGGCAGCTTTTTTTCCGCGCGCCCTGCATTCGATAAGCGGCCAGCTAGACTCATTACATTGCCTATGGTCAGGCAACACCTACTCAAATCTTTCGACTTGGCTAGCCATTGGTGGTGAGGGATGCGACCCGATCTTCAAGGCCCACTGCGCCTGGCTGGCGTATATATGCTGTTCAGCGCCCTGTGGATTTTCGGCAGCGACTACCTGCTGCATGCACTGGTCAAGGACAGCGAGCTGGTGGCCGAGCTGCAAACAGGCAAAGGCCTGCTGTTTATTCTGCTCAGCGCAGGGCTGATCTTTCTGTTCACCCAGCGTGATCGTCAGGCGCAACACCAGTTACTGGAAGAACTCACCCATAAAAGCCGCCTGCTACAACACACTCAGCGCAACGCCAGGCTCGGCAGCTGGGAGTACCACAACGCCTTCCTCTGGAGCGAAGAAGCCCTCTGCCTGCTTGGCCGCGCCACGGATAGCCAACAGAGCACCATCGAACAGCTGCTCAGCTGGCTGCACCCCGCCGAACGCGCAGTCGTGCAACGCGCCCTGCTAGCCTTGCTGGAGGGGCACACCCCGATGATGGTGAGCGCTCGCCTGCTGCAACCCCAGCCACATCAGGTTACCTGGCTGATGCTGCGCGGCGAGGTCGACGAGCACGGCAGCATCCTCGGCACCGTACAGAACATCAGCGCGCAGAAGCGTGATGAAAGCGCCTTGCGCGAAAGCGAGCAGCGCTTTCGTCTGCTGTTCGAGCAAACCCCACGGATTGCCGTGCAAGGCTATGACCGCGAACGCCGGGTGATTTACTGGAACCAGGCCAGCACCCTGCTCTACGGCTATGCCGTGCACGAGGTCATGGGACGCCGCCTGGAAGAGTTGATCGTACCGCTGCCGGCACGCAGCAAAGTAGCCAGCGCGATCAACCTGTGGCAGCTCGGCGGCCCACCAATCCCGGCGGCTGAGGTGCAGTTGCAGCGCAAGGACGGCAGCCTGGTGTGGGTCTATTCCAGCCACCTGATGCTGCGTAACAGCCTTGATCAGCTGGAGCTGTACTGCGTCGACATCGATCTGACCGAACAGAAGAAAATCGACAGCGAACTGCAGGTCAGCGAGACCCGCTACCGCTCGCTGGTCGAGCACCTCGGCGATGCGATCTTTATCACCGATGCCGACGACAAACTGAGCTTCCTCAACCCCGCCTGGGAGCAGATCAGCGGCTACCCGATCCATGAAAGCCTGGGCCGCCCATTACAGCGTTTCATGCCGGAACTCGGTCAGGCCACGCTGCGCCAACGGCTGGAAGAACTGCGCAGCGGCAAACTCGGCAGCCTGCGCCTGGAGTGCCAGTTGCTCACCCACAGCGGACAGGCGCGTCGAGTTGAGCTGCACCTCAACCTGAGCCTGCCCGAACACAGCCTGCACGGCAGCCTGCACGACGTACATGAGCGCCATCAGGACCAACATCTGCAACAAGCGCGCAATGCGGTACTCGACGAGCTGCTCGGCCTGCGCCCACTACGCAGCATCCTCAGCGGTATCACTCGACGCCTGGAAAGCCTGCAACCGCAGATGCGCGTATCGATCATGCTGCTCGATGCCCACCAGCGCCTGCATATTGGTGCCGCACCGAGCCTGCCGGAGGCTTATTGCCAGGCCATCGAAGGGATTGCAGCAGCACTGGAAGTTGGCTCATGCGGGCATGCTGCAGCAAGTGGCGAACTGGTGATCGCCGAAGACCTCAGCCGGCATCCCTACTGGCGCGACTACCACAGCGTCGCCCTGGCGGCGGGACTGCAGGCTTGCTGGTCATTGCCGTTCAAGGATGACAGCGGCCAGGTACTCGGCACATTTGGCATCTATTACCCGCAGCCAAACCGGCCGAGCGCTGCCGATATCGCCCTGGTAACCGAATTCACCCGACTGGCGGGGCTGGCCGTGCAATTCAATACCAGCACAACTGAAGTGAGCCAATCAGACCAGCGGTATGCCAGCCTTGATTGATTTGTTACAGGTCAATGAAAGTTCATATTGAGCGACTAGACTGGCCTTTCTTGCATAGGAGGCTCGTCGATGAACATCATGACCCAACCGGTAAAAACAGCCACAGGTCCAGGCTGGCAAGTAAGCTTTGGCAAGCAGAGCGTGACCTTCCGCAGTGAAAGCGAGGCCCGCCAGTTTGTCAGCACCCTGCAAGCGCGCTTGAACGCGCCGCATAGGCTGCCTTTCGAGCAGCAGCGCGCGGCAAGTTAAGCCTATGCGCGGATCGCGCCGCGCTCGACCCACCGGGTAAACAGAGAAAAACTCACGGCCAGCCCCCCGCAGGCGAAGATCACCACGGCAATCGGCCAGGCACTGCCGTCATGCAGCACACCCACCATGGCGGCGGCACTGGCAGCGATCACAAATTGCAGGCTACCCAACAGCGCTGACGCACTGCCGGCATGGCTACCCTGCCCGGCCATGGCGCAGGCTGAGGCGTTGGGCAGAAGAATGCCCAGGCTGGCAATGCAGCCGAACAGTGGAATCAGCAACGGCCACAGGGCCTGTGGTTTGGCCAGTGCCACCAGCAGCAGCGCCAGGCCACACGCCAGATAGAACCACACGGTCTTACCCAGCCAGTACGCCGGCCCGTGTCGCGCCACCAGCCAGGCATTCAACTGCGCCACCAGAATAAAGCCCAGGGCATTGCTGCCGAACAGCCAGCCGTAATGCTCGGCGGGTATGCCATAGAGTTCGATAAACACGAACGGTGAGCCGGCGATATAGGCAAACATCCCGGCAATCGCACAGCCACCGGTCAGCGCATAACCGAGAAAAGGCAGGTCCGTAAACAGCCGCTTGTACTCCCCCAACGCGCCGCGCAAAGGCGCAGGCGGCGCATCCTTGGCCAGGGTTTCCGGCAGCCACTGAGCCACCGCCAGCAGACAGACAAAGCTGAACAGCGTCAGGCAGACAAAAATCGACGGCCAGCCCAACGTGCTAAGCAGCAGCCCACCGCCCAGCGGCGCGAGAATCGGCGCCAGGCCCATCACCAGCATCAACTGGGAAAACACCTTGGCCGAGCTGATTGGGTCACACAGATCACGCACCACCGCCCGCGAAATCACCATCCCGGCACAGCCACCCAGCGCCTGCACAAAGCGCGCGGCAATCAGCCATTCCAGACTTGGTGCCAGGGCGCAGGCCAGTGACGCCAGACTGAACAGCATAACCCCGACCAGCAGCGGTTTACGCCGGCCAAAACGGTCGGCCAGCGGACCATACGCCAGCTGACCGATGGCCAGACCGGCAAAGTAGGCGGCCAACGACAGCTGCACGTGCTCCACATCGGTGGAAAACGCGCGCGCCAGGGTTGGGAAGCTTGGCAGATAAAAATCGATGGCCAACGGGCCAAAGGCGCTTAACGCGCCAAGAATCAACAGAAGACGTAACGGCATGGATGTCCAGAAATGAAATAACAGAAGGTGCCGCCGTAGCCCGGATAAACCCGGAGCTACGGCAGGCTGACAAAGCGCTCCCGGCGTGTACCGGGCTACGGTTTGCCCTTACCAACGGGCTGCTGGTCAGACCGGTGTATCGGCCTTTTTCCGGCCTTTGCCGATTTTCTCTGCCAGCGACTCCACCAGCAGATAGAACATCGGAATCAGGAAGATCGCCAGGAAGGTCGCCGCCATCATCCCGCCGATCACCCCGGTGCCAATCGAGTGACGACTCGCAGAGCCTGCGCCCGAGCTGATCGCCAACGGCACAACACCGAGAATGAAGGCCAGCGAAGTCATGATGATCGGACGGAACCGCAGGCGCGAAGCCTCCAGTGCCGACTCAAAGATGCCCATGCCCTGATGCCGGCAAAGCACGGCGAACTCGACAATCAGAATGGCGTTCTTCGCCGCCAAGCCGATCAGGGTGACCAGACCAACCTGGAAGTACAGGTCGTTCTCGATACCGCGCAACCACACCGCGAGAATCGCCCCGAACACCGCAAACGGCACCGCAGTAACCACGGCCAGCGGCAGGGTCCAGCGTTCATACTGGGCAGCGAGGATCAGGAACACCATGATCAGGCCGAAGATAAAGGCACTGCTGCCCGAACCTTGCGATGCCACTTCCTGGAAAGCCGAGCCGGTCCAACCGATGCTGTAATCGCTACCGAGCACCTCATCCGCCACTTGCTGAATCGCGCTCAGCGCCTGACCTGAGCTGTAGCCAGGTGCCGGCCCGCCAAGGATCTTCGCCGCTGGGTAGACGTTGAAGCGTGCATAGGTATCCGGGCCGAGAATCCGCTCAACCTTGACCAGGCTGGCCAGCGATACCAGCTCGCCACTGCCCGCGCGCACATAGACCTGGGACAAATCTTCTGGCTTGCTGCGGAACTCCGCTTCGGCCTGCAGGCTGACCTGGAAGGTACGGCCATACAGGCTGAAATCGTTGACGTAGTAGCTACCAAAGGTCGCTTGCATGGCGGTGAATACATCATTCACTGCCACACCCAGGGCGCGCGCCTTGGTCCGGTCCAGATCGATAAAGTATTGCGGCACGTTGGCGCTGAAGGTGCTCTGCACCCCTGCCAGCTCAGGGCGCTTCGCGGCGGCGGCGAGGAAGGCCTGAACCTTGGCCGCCAGTTCGGCAGTGGTGCCGCCACTGCGGTCCTGAATAAAGCCTTCAAAACCGCCGGTGGTGCTCATACCGGTGATCGGTGGCGGGTTGAAGCTGAGTACCACGCCGTCCTTCTGCGCGGCGCCCATACCCATAAATTCACCGGTCAGGTTACGCGCGTCCAATTCAGGCGTGGTGCGCTCACTCCAGTCTTTCAGCGGCACGAAGGACACCCCTGCGTTGCTGCGGGTGCCGAAGGTCAGCACGTCGAAGCCGGCGAAGGTCACTACATCCTGCACCGCTGGGTGCGCCATCAACTGCTGGGTCACGTCACCGGTGAGTTTCTCGGTGCGGGTCAGCGACGCGGCAGGCGGCAGGAAGTAAGCGTTGATCACATAGCCCTGATCTTCATTGGGCACCAGGGAGCTGGGCACCCGGTTGAACAGCAGCACCATCACCGCGATCATCGCGCCGAACAGCAACAACCCGACCGCCGAACGCTTGAGGAAGAAACGCACACCTGCGGTGTAGCCATTGGTCAGTTTGTCGAAGACCCGGTTGAAGGCGCGGAATGGTGCCGCCGGCTCGTGATGCCCAGGCTTGAGCAACAATGCACAGAGCGCCGGGCTCAGAGTCAGGGCGACGATACCGGAGATCACCACCGACACGGCAATGGTGATGGCGAACTGTTTATACATCTCCCCCGCCAGGCCGCCGAGGAAGCCCACCGGCACGAATACCGCGCAGAGCACCAGGACGATGGCAATGATCGGCCCGGTCACTTCTTCCATGGCCTTGATGGTCGCTTCACGCGGGCCGATCTTGTCGGTGGCCATTACCCGCTCGACGTTTTCGATCACCACAATGGCGTCGTCCACCACGATACCGATGGCCAGCACCATGCCGAACAGGGTCAGCAGGTTGATCGAGAACCCGAGCATGTACATGCCGGCGAAAGTACCGACCAGCGAAACGGGAATTGCCAGCACCGGGATCAGCGTGGCGCGCCAGTTCTGCAGGAAGATAAACACCACCAGCACAACCAGGATCAAGGCTTCGAAGAAGGTCTTGATCACTTCATCAATCGACACCTGAACGAACTTGGTGGTGTCGTACGGCACTTTATAGGTCATGCCGCTGGGGAAGTTCTTCGACAAACGATCGAGCGTCTTGCTCACTGCCTCGGCAGTGTTCAGAGCATTCGCGCCGGGCTGCAGGTACACACCGAAAGCAGCGTTCTGCTGACCGTTGAGCGAGGTCATCAGCGAGTAATCCTGGGCACCCAGCTCGATCCGTGCAACGTCCTCGAGCAACAGGCTGGCACCGGTTTCATCGGTGCGCAGAATGACGTTCTCAAACTCTTTCGGGTCGGTGAAGCGGCCCTGGGTGGTCACCGTGTAGGTGAAATCCTGCTTCTGCTTGAGCGGCTGCTGGCCGAAACTGCCGGCGGCGAACTGCGAGTTTTGCTCACGGATCGAATTGACCACATCGGTCGGCGTCAGGTTGTACTGCGCCAACTTGTCCGGACGCAGCCAGATGCGCATGGAGTAGTCTTTCGAGCCGAACTGGCTGACATCGCCCACGCCAGGCAGACGCTTGAGTTCGTCGATCACGTTGATCAGCGCATAGTTGCTGATATACACCGGGTCGCGCGAGCCATCCGGCGAGTACAGGGTCACGACTTGCAGAATGTCCGAAGACTTTTTCTGCACCTTGACGCCCTGCCGGCGCACTTCCTCCGGCAGTTTGGCCAGGGCGGCTTGCACCCGGTTGTTGACGTCGATGGTGGCCTGATCGGGGTCGCGGCCCACTTCGAAGTACACCGACAGGCTCATGGCGTTGCCGCCGGAGTTGGACTGCTGGTAGATCATCCCTTCCACGCCGTTGATCGACTGCTCCAGTGGCGCGGCCACCGTTTCGGCAATCACCTGGGCGCTGGCACCGGCATAGCTGGCGCTGACCGACACCTGCGGCGGAAGAATCTGCGGATACTGGGCGATCGGCAACGAGCGCATGGCCATCAGGCCCGCCAGCACGATGATGATCGAGATGACCGCGGAAAATACCGGGCGGTCGATAAAGAAGCGTGAGATCACCGGGGACGCTCCTTAGGATTGGCTGGCGGCTGGGGCGGCGACTTTAACCGGGCTGTCTGGACGCACCTTCGGCAGGCCCTCGACGATCACCCGATCACCGGCGCTGATGCCGGAGACAATCACCCAGCGGCCTTTGGCGGTGTGTCCGGTAGTAACCTGACGCATGCGCGCCACGCCACCTTCATCCACCACATAAACAAAGGTGCCACCTGGGCCCTGGGCAATCGCGCGCTCTGGCAGGGTCATGGCGTTGGGGATGCTCAGGCCTTTGACCTGCACCCGAACGAACTGACCCGGCAACAGCGTCTGATCCGGGTTAGGCACCACCGCACGCGCGCTGACAGTACCGGTACCGCGATCCACCAGGCTGTCGGTGAAGTCCACCTTGCCTTCCAGTGGGTAAACGCTGCCGTCACCGAGCTTGATCTGCACACTCATCTTGCCGTCTTCCGGCAGCACCAGGCTGCCGTTCTGCAGGCCACTGCGCACGCTCTCCACATCAGAGTCGGGGGCGGCGAAGTTGACGTAGATCGGGTCCAGCTGAGTGATATTGCTCAGCAGACTGGCACTCGGATCACCGGCCACCATCAGACTGCCTTCGGAGACGGTTTCCTTGCTGGTAATCCCGGAGATAGGGGCTTTTACCGTGGTGTAGTCGAGGTCGATCTGCTTGGACTGCACTTCGGCTTCGGCAGCCTGGATATTTGCCTTGCTCTGCTCGAAATTGGAGACCGCATTGTCCAGTTCGCTTTCACTGGCAAAGCCCTTCTTCTGCAGCTCGCGGATACGCTTAAGGTCACGTTCGGTCTGTCGATAGCGCGCCTGTTCCTGCGCCAGAGCACCCTTGGCACGGCTCAGTGCGGCCTGGTAGGTACGCGGATCAATGCGAAACATCACCTGGCCTTTCTTGACCTGGCTACCCTCCAGATAAGTGCGCTCCTGCAGGATGCCACTGACCTGGGCCCGCACCTGCACTTCACGGAAACCGGCAGTACGCGCGGAATACTCAAGCTCCAGCGGCAATGCTTCGGCCTTGACAGTCTCTACCACCACCTCGGGTGCTGGCGGAGCATCGGCGGCAAACAGCGGGGCGGCCAAAAAAGCCAACAGCAAGGAACCGGCAGTGACCGGCAGACGACGGGGAAAAAGCATGGATGTCTCCGAATAAACGCAAGGCGCAACGTTTGAGACCGGCAATGCTAGTTACATACACAAGTGTTTGTAAATAGAACATTACCCTTAAGTTCATTACACTTTGTGCTGAGCCTAGCCAGAAATACGCCTACCGCCATGCGTCGAACCAAAGAAGAAGCCGAGAAAACCCGTTGCGCGATCCTTGAGGCCGCCGAAACGCTGTTTCTGGAAAAAGGTGTGGCGCACACCAGCCTGGAGCACATCGCCCGGCACGCGGGGGTGACGCGCGGTGCGGTGTATTGGCACTTTGCCAACAAGGCCGACCTGTTCAACGCCATGCTCAATCAGGTGCGGCTACCGCCGGAACAGCTCGCCGAACGCATGCGCGGCTGTCCCGAGCACGACCCACTACAGACCCTGCGCGAGCTGTGTATCGAGGCTATCGAGAACCTGGCCCGTGAGCCACAGAAGAAGCGCATCTTCACCATCCTGCTGCGCAGGTGTGAATTCACCGAAGAACTGCGCGAAGCCGAAGAGCGCCAAGAAGCCTTTATCAACCTGTTTATCGCGCTCTGCGAACAACAGTTCAACACGCAGTCAGTGCGTCTGCGCCTGCATGAAGGGCTGACGCCGCGCTTGGCCGCGCGCACCGTGCATGCGTTGCTGATCGGCCTGTTCTACGACTGGTCGCGCGACCCCAATCTGTTCGACCCGCTCAGCGACGCCGCGCCGATGATCGACGCCTGCTTTCGCGGGTTGATCCGCGACTGGCCAAACGTCGCAGCTTTTACGCCAGGCTGACGCCGTAGCCTTGCTCGACGATGGCGACCATCAGCTGATCGACCGGCACACTGCTGCTCACGCGCACTTCACCACCGGGAAACTTCACTTTCACATCAGCCGCCGGGTCGCAAGCCAACAGCGCCTCGCTGATGGTTTTGACGCATCCCTGGCAAGTCATGCCATCGACACGGAATGCGTGAACCTGAGAAACCTGCATAAACAACCTCCTGAATAAATAAGCCGCCATGGTAAACGGATAGATGCAGTCTTGGCCTTGCCATAAGGATAAGGTCAAGGGATAAAAAATCGTCGGGCGCGATTGTTAACGTCGCGCAGTAACGGCCCGCAGGGTAGTGGCCATGGATGGCAAAGCCATAAAAAATCGCCGGGAGCGATTTTTAACGTCGCGCAGCGACGGCCCGCAGGGTGGCGGCCATGGATGGCAACGCCATAAAACAACGCTTGACCTTGCCAGCATGGCAAGGTTGATCCTGTGCTGGAGCTCAATGGAGGACCACCCATGTCCAGCCTCACCACCTTCAACCTGCCCATCAGCGGTATGACCTGCACCAGCTGCGCTGGGCGGGTCGAGCGCGCGTTGGTCAAGGTGACCGATGTCGCCAGCGTCAGCATCAACCTGGCCAGTGAACAGGCGCGTGTCGAAGCGCCCGCAGACAGCCTGGAGCAACTGGTCAATGCCGTTAGCGCAGCCGGTTATGAGGTACCTAGCGAACGCCTGGAGCTGGCGCTTTCTGGCATGACCTGCGCCAGCTGTGCCGGGCGTATCGAGCGCGCCCTGGCGCAGCAACCTGGGGTGCTCTCGGTCAGTGTCAACCTGGCCAGCGAACGGGCGCAGCTGCAGGTGCTGCGCGGCACTGATCATCAGGTGTTGCTACGTGCCGTCAGCCAGGCCGGCTACCGCGCCAGCCTGCGAGACGATGCATCCCAGGCCCAACCAACAGCTGACCGGCATCTGCAACGCGAGCGCTGGTCGCTGCTGCTGGCGATTGTGCTGACCGTACCGCTGGTCATCCCGATGCTCGTCGAACCCTTCGGTCTGCACTGGATGCTGCCGGCCTGGCTGCAGTTCGCCCTGGCCACGCCGGTGCAATTTATCTTCGGCGCGCGCTTCTACCGCGCGGCCTGGAGTGCCCTGCGCGCCCGTGCCGGGAATATGGACCAGCTGGTGGCCATCGGCACCAGCGCCGCCTACGGCCTGAGCCTGTATCAGTGGGCGGTAAGTCCGGCCAACAGCATGCCGCACCTGTACTTCGAAGCCTCGGCAGTGATCATCACGCTGATCCTGCTCGGCAAATACCTGGAAAGCCGCGCCAAACGCCAGACCAGCAGCGCCATCCGCGCTCTGCAGGCGCTGCGTCCGGAACGCGCCATGCGCCTGCAGGATGGCGTCGAGCAATGGGTGGCGCTGGCTGAGCTGCAGCTGGGCGACTGCATTGTGGTCAAGCCCGGCGAGCGTTTCCCGGTCGACGGCCTGGTTCGCGAAGGCCAGAGCCACACCGATGAAGCGCTGATCAGCGGCGAAAGCCTGCCACAACCCAAACAGCCGGGTGATCGCGTCACGGCCGGAGCCATCAACGGCGAAGGCCGCCTGCTGGTGGAAACCACAGCTCTGGGCGCGGAAACCGTGCTGTCGCGGATTATTCGCCTGGTCGAAGATGCCCAGGCCGCGAAAGCGCCGATCCAGAAGCTGGTGGATAAAGTCAGCCAGGTCTTCGTGCCCAGCGTGCTGCTGATCGCCCTGGCTACCCTGCTCGGCTGGCTGCTGCTTGGCGCGGGTATCGAAACCGCACTGCTCAATGCCGTGGCCGTGCTGGTCATCGCCTGCCCTTGCGCCCTTGGCCTGGCCACGCCCACGGCGATCATGGCCGGCACCGGCGTGGCGGCGCGCCACGGTATTCTGATCAAGGACGCCGAAGCCCTGGAAATCGCCCACTCAGTAACCCTGGTGGCCTTCGACAAGACCGGCACCCTGACCGCAGGCAGCCCGCGTATCGCCCATCTGCGCGCGGTCGATGGCGACACAACTCAGCTGCTGCAACTGGCCGGCGCCCTGCAGCGTGGCAGCGAACATCCGCTGGCCAAGGCGGTATTGGATCAGAGCACGGAGCAGCAGCTGAGCCTCGCAGAAGTCAGCAACAGCAAAGCACTGGCCGGCCGCGGTATCACCGGGCAGATCGGCGAGCGGCAATTAGCCCTGGGCAACCTGCGCCTGCTGGAAGAACACTTCCTGCACCACGATGAACTGGCCGCCGACGCCCTGGCCTGGGAGGCCGAAGGCCGCACCCTGTCCTGGCTGCTGGAATTGGCGCCGCAACCGCAGGTGCTCGGCCTGTTTGCCTTTGGTGACACGCTCAAGCCAGGTGCAGCCGATGCCATCGCCGCGCTGACCGCTCAAGGCATTGCCAGCCACCTGATCAGCGGCGACAACCCCGGCAGCGTCAAGGCGGTGGCTGAGACCCTGGGCATCAGCGCCGCGCATGCTGAGGTGCTGCCGGCGGACAAGGCGGCGATCATCAGCGAGCTGAAAAAACACGCGGTGGTGGCCATGGTCGGCGACGGCATCAACGACGCGCCCGCGCTGGCCGCTGCCGATGTCGGCATCGCCATGGGCAGCGGCACCGATGTGGCCATGCACGCCGCCGGCATCACCCTGATGCGCGGCGACCCGCGCCTGGTGGCCGACGCCCTGGATATCAGCCGACGCACCTACAACAAGATCCGCCAGAACCTGTTCTGGGCCTTCGCCTATAACCTGGTCGGCATTCCGTTGGCGGCCGCCGGCCTGCTCAATCCGATGCTCGCTGGGGCGGCCATGGCGCTAAGCAGCGTCAGCGTGGTGAGCAATGCTCTGCTGCTGAAAACCTGGAAGCCCAAGGACCACGAATAAGCCGCAGGGCAGGAGAAAAACCATGAACATCGGCCAAGCCGCCAAGAAAACCGGCCTTAGCGCCAAGATGATTCGCTACTACGAAAGCATCGACCTACTGCCCGAGGCCGGCCGCACCGACAGCGGTTACCGTCAGTACAGCCAGCAGGACCTGCATCGCCTGGCGTTTATCAAACGCTCGCGCGATCTGGGCTTTTCCCTGGCCGAAGTCAGCCAGCTACTGGCCCTGTGGCAGGACCGCCAACGTGCCAGTGCCGATGTGAAAGCCCTGGCCGCTACCCATATCGCCGAACTGGAACGCAAAATCAGCGAACTCAGCGGCCTGCGCGACACCCTCAAGGAGTTGATGGACAACTGCCAGGGCAACGACCGCCCGGACTGCCCGATCCTCAAGGATCTGGAGTCCGGCTGTTGTCATTGAAGGCCTAGAGCCTGCTGCAAGGCCCGGCAATCCACCGCGAAATGATCGACCAGCTCCGGCCAGGGGTTTTCTGCCAGGTTGACCAGCACACTGCGCGCCCCGGCAGCGCGGGCGCATTCCAGGTCAAAGCGGTAATCGCCCACCATCACCAGCTCGCTCGGCGCCACCTGCCAGGTGCGAGCGAAATGCAGCAGGCCACCCGGATCAGGCTTGGGCGGCGCTTCGTCACGGCCGATCACGTCCGCCACGGCAAAGCAGTCGTCCAGACCGATGGCGCGCAAGGTCAGCAGCGCCAGCTCATGGGCATTGCGGGTGAGAATGCCGAGGCGGCAGCCACGTCCGTGCAGCTCGCGCACCAGTTCAATCGCCCCCGGGGCAGGCTGCGAAGCCACAGCCAGCTCACGCTCATGCTCCAGCAACCAGGCGTGCTTGGCGGCGGCCACAGCCTCAGGCAGCGACGCCAGATGACCAAGAATGTCGTCCGCCAGCGGAATATCCAATGCCCGCTTGATCGCCTCGAAGTCATGCACCGCCTGGGTCAGGGTGCCGTCCATATCAAACACCCAATGGCGGGCAGCGCTCAGATTCACTTGCAATCCTCACGGCTCATTTCCAGTCCTCACGGACCCGGGTCAGCCCCTCTTGGGCGACCGAGGCGACCAACTGGCCCTGGCGGTTGAAGATGCTGCCACGGGAGAAACCACGGGCGTTGCCGGCCCAGGGGCTGTCCATGCTGTAGAGCAGCCAGTCGTCCATGCGCAGGTTGCCGTGGAACCACAGCGAGTGGTCGAGGCTGGCAACCTGCATAAACTTCTGCCACACCGAGACGCCGTGCGGCAGCATCGAGGTGGTCAGCAGATTGAAGTCACTGGCGTAAGCCAGCAGCAGCTTGTGCAGTTGCGGCTCATCCGGCAGCTCGCCAGCGGCGCGAAACCATACATGCTTGACCGGATCGCTGGGCTTGGGCGCAAAAGGATTGCCCACCGTGACCGGACGAATCTCAATCGGTTTGTCGCTCACTGCCCGCTCACGCATACGCTCCGGCAAGGCATCCACCACTAGGCGCGCCAGTTCGGTTTCCGACTTCAGCTCTTCAGGCCCTGGCACTTCTGGCATCAGATTCTGATGATGAAAACCTTCTTCATCGAACTGGAACGATGCGCTGCAGGTAAAGATCGGCTTGCCCTTCTGGATCGCCGTCACCCGCCGCGTACTGAAGCTACCGCCATCACGCACGCGCTCAACCTGATACACCACCGGCAGCGTGGCATCGCCGGGGCGTAGGAAGTAGCCGTGCATGGAGTGCACATGGCGCGCGGCTTCGACCGTCTGGCTGGCCGCCGATACACATTGGCCGAGCACCTGACCACCATACAACTGGCGAAAGCCGAGGTCCTGGCTGACGCCGCGAAATAGATTTTCCTCGATGGTTTCCAGGGTCAGCAGGGCGACCAACTCATTCAACACCTGACTCATGCATGCTCTCCTGTTAACGCATCTGGCTGTGTAGGGCACCTCTAAAAACCACCTGCGTTTCCATCGCCGACGTTTTTAGAGGTGCCCTGTATGGGGTAGTGCGGGCGAGATGGTAAAGACTTTGCCAACGCTTGTCGGCCCGACTGAAAGATGGATGTGGACAATAATGGCAGCATTCTAGCCAATCGGCCGCTGGGCTTGAGCGCAAGCAGAGCCTGCAGCCATACTTCGGCCACTTCCACCCGAGCCCGCCACCATGCGCCTGCCGCTGGTCTACCACGACGACTACAGCCCGCCCTTCCCGGCCAACCATCGCTTCCCCATGGAGAAGTTTCGCCTGCTGCGCGATCACCTGGTGGAAAGCGGCCTGAACACCGATGCCGAACTGCTGCGCCCCGAGCTATGCCCCACCGACGTACTCGCCCTGACCCACTGTCCGGACTATATCCAGCGCTTTGCCAGTGGCGAACTGGCGTATGAGGAACAACGCCGCCTCGGCCTACCGTGGAGCGCCGCTCTGGCGCAGCGCACCATTCGCGCCGTGGGCGGCTCGCAGCTGGCGGCGGAGCAAGCGCTGCAACACGGTCTGGCCTGTCACCTGGCCGGCGGCACCCACCATGCGCATTACGATCACCCGGCCGGGTTCTGCATCTTCAATGACCTGGCGGTAATCAGCCACTACCTGCTGGCCAGCGGCAAAGCGCAGCGCGTGTTGATCTTCGACTGCGACGTGCACCAGGGCGATGGCACCGCGCGCCTGCTGGAGAACACCCCGGAAGCAATCACCGTATCACTGCACTGCGAGAAGAATTACCCGGCGCGCAAGGCCGCCAGCGACTGGGACATTCCCCTGCCCAACGGTATGGGCGATGACGACTACCTCAAGGTGGTCAACGACAGCCTCAACTACCTGCTGCCGCTGTACCAGCCGGATATCGTACTCTACGACGCCGGGGTCGATGTGCACCAAGACGATGCCCTCGGTTATCTCAACCTGACGGATGCCGGTATCGCAGCCCGTGATGAAGCGGTACTCAACCACTGCCTGAGCCGTGACATTTCCATAGTCGGGCTGATCGGCGGGGGCTACGACAAGGACCGCCTGGCCCTGGCCCGCCGTCACGGCATACTGCATCACAGTGCGGCCAAGGTCTGGCAGGCGCGCGGGCTGGGATAAAACCAGCACACGCGCGGTCATATCGCCCACCTCTACTGCCAAGGACTCTCACACAGCATGTACGCAAAACTCAGCCCTCTGCCGGCCCTGCTGGCGGCACTGGCATTTGCCACTGCCGCCCAGGCCGATAACACACTGCAGTCACTGGTGGACGCCACCATTCGCCCGGTGATGGCGGAACACGATATTGCCGGCATGGCCGTGGCGATCACCCACAACGGCCAGGCGCACTACTTCAACTACGGCGTGGCGCGCCTGGACGACCAGCAGCCGGTAAGCAGCGATACCCTGTTTGAGATCGGCTCGCTCAGTAAACCCCTCACCGCCACCCTCGCCGCCCTGGCGCAAAGCACCGGCAAGCTAACCCTCAACGACAGCGCCGGCCAGCACTGGCCCGAGTTGCAAGGCAGCAAACTGGAACACGCCAGCTTGCTCAACCTCGGCACCTACACTGCCGGCGGGCTGCCGCTGCAGTTCCCTGACAACGTGACCGATCCGGCCAGCATGCTCGCCTATTACCGCCAGTGGCAGCCTGAATACGCGACGGGCACATACCGGCGCTATTCCAACCCCAGCATCGGCCTGCTCGGCTACCTCGCCGCACGCAGCATGGGCCAGCCCTTCCCCGCCTTGATGGAGGGCACGCTGTTCCCCGCGCTCGGCATGTCGCACAGCTATATCCAGGTGCCGACAGCGCAGATGCCGCGCTATGCCTATGGCTACAGCAAGGACAACCAGCCGCTGCGCGTCACTCCGGGGATGCTCGACGCCGAAGCCTATGGGGTGAAAACCAACACCAAGGACATGCTGCGCTTTGTCCAGGCCAACCTGAATCCTGCCGGCCTGAACAAAGACCTGCAGCGCGCCATCGCCATGACCCACACCGGCTATTACCGCGTCGGCGAGATGACCCAGGGCCTCGGCTGGGAGCGCTACCCCTACCCGATCAGCCTGGAGCGCCTGCAAGCGGGCAACTCCCCGGCCATGGCCCTGGAGTCACAACCCGCTACACGCCTCGCACCACCGGAAACCGAGCCAGGCGACAGCCTGTTCAATAAAACCGGCTCAACCGGCGGCTTCGGCGCCTACGCAGTGTTTGTCCCCACTCGGAACCTCGGCCTGGTTATGCTGGCCAACAAGAATTACCCCAACGCTGCCAGAATCAAGGCCGCCCACGCCATACTGAGCGCGTTGGATAAGCCCCCCACACACTGAATGGAATCCTGTCATGGATGACTCGTTTGCCCTGAACCAAGCTAACTGGAATGAGCGCGCCGCCTTGCATGCAGCGTCGCCCGATTACCAGGTTCAGCTGTTTATCGCCTCGCCCACGCACTTATCCGAAGTGGTGCACTTTGATCTGCCGCGCCTCGGCGATATCTGCGGCCTGCGTGCGGTGCACCTGCAATGCCATATCGGCACCGATACCCTGTCGCTGGCCCGTCTGGGTGCGCAGATGAGCGGATTGGACTTTTCCTCCGCCTCGCTGGAGCAGGCCCGCCTACTGGCGCAAGCCTGCGACGCCAGCATCGAGTTTGTCGAAGCTTCGGTCTACGACGCTGCCAAGGTGCTCGGCGCGCAGTCGTTCGATCTGGTTTATACGGGCATCGGCGCGCTGAACTGGCTACCGCATATCGATGACTGGGCGCGCAATGTCGCAGCCCTGCTCAAGCCTGGCGGCCGCCTGTTCCTGCGCGAAGCCCATCCCGTACTGATGGCGCTCGACGAGGACTGCGAGGACGCCCTGCAGATTGCCCACCCCTATTTCGAACACGGCCAACCCACCGTCTGGGATAACGAGCACACCTACGTCGAAACCGACACCCTGCTGACCGCAACCACCACTCACGAATGGAACCACGGCCTGGGCGAAATCATCACCGCGCTGCTGCGCCACGGCATGCGCCTGAGCGCACTGGAAGAACACGCCAGCATCCCCTGGGAAGCTCTGCCGGGTCAGATGAGCCTGGGCGAGGATGGTGAGTGGCGGCTGGACAGCCAGCCAGAACGACTGCCACTGAGCTATACGCTGCAGGCGGTCAAGGTCGGCTAAAGCCGCAGAATGGTGTTGAGCGCAGCGATACCCATCGGCAGGTATCGCTGCGCTCCAGAAGAGCAATGCTCAACTCGTCCTACGCACCCGACTACCCCGCCAACACCTTATCCAGCGCCTGCTCCAGGGTCGCCACGGTGCGCTCGATATTGCCTAGCTTGTCCAAACCGAACAGGCCAAGGCGGAAGGTCTGGAAATCCGCCGGTTCATCACACTGCAGCGGCACGCCAGCAGCGATCTGCAGGCCTTGGGCGGCGAATTTGCTGCCGTTCTTGATGCTCGCATCGGAGGTGTAGCACACCACCACACCGGGGGCCTCGAAGCCTTCGGCGGCGACACTTTTAAAGCCTTTACGAGCGAGCAAGGCGCGCACCCGCTCACCGAGCTCCTGTTGCTGCTCGCGCACCTTAGCGAAACCAATGGCTTCGGCCTCGCGCATGGCATCACGGAAACGCGCCAGGGCGTCGCTGGGCATGGTTGCATGGTAGGCATGACCACCCTGCTCATAGGCCTGCATGATCTGCAGCCATTTTTTCAGGTCACAGGCAAAGCTGCTGCTTTGTGTGGCTTCGACGCGAGCCTGGGCAGCTTCGCTGAGCATCACCAGGGCGCAGCACGGCGAGGCGCTCCAGCCCTTCTGTGGCGCGCTGATCAGTACATCGATACCGCAGGCCTGCATATCCACCCAGAGGGTGCCGGAGGCGATGCAATCGAGCACAAACAGGCCGCCCACCGCATGTACGGCATCCGCCACGGCGCGCAGGTAGCCGTCTGGAAGGATCATCCCGGACGAAGTTTCCACGTGCGGAGCGAACACTACCTGCGGTTTTTCCGCAGCGATTACTGCCAGCACATCGACCAGCCGTGGCGGGGAGAATGCCGCCTGGCTGCCCTCAGTAACCGGGCGCGCCTTGAGCACAATCGCCTCCGAGGGGATCTGACCCATCTCGAAAATCTGCGTCCAGCGGTAGCTGAACCAGCCGTTGCGCAGCACCAGGCACTTCTGCCCGGTGGCCAGCTGGCGCGCCACCGCTTCCATGCCATAGGTACCGCTACCGGGCACAATGGCCATGGCATGGGCGTTATAGACCTGTTTCAGGGTGCTGGAGATATCCTTCATCACGCCCTGGAACGACTGCGACATATGGTTGAGAGAGCGGTCGGTGTAGACCACCGAGTATTCGATCAGGCCGTCGGGGTCGATGCTGGGGTAGAGGTCAGACATAAGGGGCTCCAGTCAGAAATTCACCTCACGACCCTGCCCGAAGCCGGGGCAAATGACAAGGCGGACGCCGCCTCGGCTAGAATGCACCCCCTTCGTTCCTACCCGACACCGCCATGACCAATCGCACCCAACATCCAGCCCCTCGCGTTGCCATTATCGGCGGCGGCCCTGCCGGGCTGATGGCGGCCGAAGTGTTGGCCATGGGCGGTGTGCAGGTCGATCTTTACGACGGCATGCCTTCAGTGGGGCGCAAGTTCCTCCTGGCTGGGGTCGGCGGGATGAATATCACCCATTCCGAAGCCAAACCGGCGTTTGTCGCTCGTTATGGCGCGCGCCAGGCAGAAGTAGCCAAACTGCTGCAGGATTTCGATGCTGACGCCCTGCGCGCCTGGATTCATGACCTGGGCATCGACACCTTTGTCGGCACCTCCGGCCGGGTTTTCCCCACCGATATGAAAGCCGCACCGCTGCTGCGCGCCTGGCTCAAACGCCTGCGTGAATTGGGCGTACAGATCCACACCCGTCATCGTTGGCTGGGCTGGAATAATGAAGGCGCACTGCGAATTGCCTCGCCCGCCGGCGAACAGGCTGTAAATGCCGACGCCACCCTGCTGGGCCTGGGCGGCGCCAGCTGGGCGCGGCTGGGTTCGGACGGTGCCTGGGTGCAGCTGCTACAAGAGCGTGGCGTGACTATTGCGCCCTTGCAGGCCAGCAACTGCGGCTTCGATGTAACGGCCTGGAGCCCCTTTCTGCGCGACAAGTTCGCTGGCGCGCCACTGAAGAACGTCAGCCTCAACCTGCCCGGTGAAACACCTCGCCTGGGCGAGTGTGTACTGACCGCCAGCGGCCTCGAAGGCAGTTTGGTGTATGCCCTGTCAGCCGCTATTCGCGAAGCGATCAACCAGCATGGTGGCGCTACCGTGCACCTCGATCTGCTGCCGCAAACGCCGCTTAGCAAATTGCAGGCGGTGCTGAGTAAGCCACGCGGCTCACAGTCCATGGCTAAACACCTGCATCGCCAGGCCGGAATCGACGGGGTCAAAGCCGCGCTGCTGCGCGAGCTGGCCAGCGCAGCAGCCTTCAATGATCCGGCGCAGCTGGCCAGTGCAATCAAGGCCCTGCCGATCACCCTAGTGCGTCCGCGGCCATTGGATGAAGCCATCAGCACAGCCGGTGGTGTGCCGTTCGAGCAACTGGACGAGCAACTGATGCTCAAGGCGCTGCCTGGCACCTTCTGCGCAGGGGAAATGCTTGACTGGGAGGCGCCCACCGGCGGCTATCTGCTGACCGCCTGCTTTGCCAGCGGTCGCCGCGCAGCAACAGGCATCCTCAAATGGCTGCAACCGCCGACCGAATAAGCATCCGCGCACAATCTCAAACGGCTATGCTTGAAGAAAACCGCCCCAGAGCGGTGTTCTTCCACGCGCACAGGTACTCTCCAGCCGTGATTCCACTAGTGGTCTGCGACGACTCGAACATGGCGCGCAAGCAGTTGATCCGCGCCCTGCCGCCCGAATGGCCAGTGACCATCAGCCAGGCCACCAATGGCCAGGAAGCCCTGACTGCGTTGCGTCAGGGGCTTGGCCAGGTGATGCTGCTGGACCTGACCATGCCAGTGCTCGACGGCTATGAAACCCTTGCAGCCATGCGCGCCGAGGGCCTGGCCTGCAAAGTGGTGGTGGTCTCCGGCGACGTGCAGGAGGAAGCCCTACGCCGGGTTAAGGAACTCGGCGCCCTGGCCTTTATCAAGAAACCTGCCGACCCCGAGATACTGCGCAGTACCCTGCTCGAACTCGGCCTGTTCGACCCCAAAGCGACACCTGGCGCCATCGCCCAGGCCGCGGTACTGGATGAGCTGAAGGTCAACTTCCGCGATGCCCTGCGCGAAGTCACCAACGTCGCCATGGGCCGCGCCGCCGCGCTGCTGGCCAAGGCGCTCGGGGTCTTTGTGCAGTTGCCGGTGCCGCAGGTGAATATCTTCGAGGTCAGCGAACTGCATATGACCCTCACCGATGCCATGCGTGGTGAACGCCTGAGCGCGGTGTGCCAGGGCTTTATCGGCGACGGTATCGCCGGCGAGTCGCTGCTGCTATTCCACGACTCCGAAGTGGCCGATATGGCGCGCCTGCTCAACTGGCAGCCGAAGGATGACCTGGAAACCTCGGAAATGCTTCTGGACCTGGCCAGCATCCTGATTGGCGCGTGCCTGGCCGGGATTGCCGAGCAGATCGACGTGCGCTTTTCCCAGGGCCATCCGCAACTGCTCGGCCAGCACTCCTCCATCGAGCGGCTCATTCACCTCAACCAACGGCGCTGGAAAAAGACCCTGGCGGTGGAAGTCAGCTACAGCCTGGAAGCACACAATATCCACTTCGACCTGTTGCTGCTGTTTACCGAAGACTCGATCAAGCGCCTGACCAACAAGATCAACTACCTGATGAGTTAAGCCATGCCCGCACAGATAGATATTCAAGAGGTGCACTGGCTGCTCGATATCGTGCAGTGCATCGATGTCGGGGTGATCGTCCTCGATCGCCAGTACCAGGTGGAGGTGTGGAACAGCTTTATGGAGAACCATTCGGGCATGGGCCCGGACGAGGTGCACGGCAAAACCCTGTTCAGCCTGTTCCCGGAAATTAACGAAGCCTGGTTACGGCGCAAGGTCGATACCGTGGTGCAACTCGGCACGCGCGCGTTCAGCCTATGGGAGCAACACCCCTACCTGATGCACTTCAAGAACTATCAGCCGATCACCGGCCAGGAAGACTTTATGTACCAAAACGTCACCCTGCTGCCGCTGGCCGGGGCCAAGGGTGATGTGGAACATATCTGCGTAGTGATCTACGACATGACCGCCGCCGCCACCCATAAGAAGCAGCTGGAAGCGGCGCAGGCCAGCCGTTAATCTCTGCTCGCCAGGCCCCATTAGAGGACCGGTGCAACCGTTATTAGCCTGCTCGACCACTTTCGTGCAGGAGTCATCCGATGCTGCAAAGCGTTGAACTGAAAACCTTCGTACCGGCCCGCGATTTCGCCTTGAGCCAGGCGTTCTATCAAGCGCTGGGCTTCAAGCCGGGCTGGGTCGGCGATGGCCTGGCCTATTTCAGCCATGGCGAGCACTGTGCCTTTTTGCTGCAGGACTTCTACGTCAAGGAGCAGGCGGAGAACTTCGTCATGCACCTACTGGTGGAAGACGTCGAGGCTTGGTGGCAGAAGGTGCTGGATGAGCAGTTGGGCGAGCGCTTCGGCGGGCGCCTGATCCCGCCCCAGGATCAGCCCTGGGGCATGCGCGATTTCGTGGTCATCGACCCCAGCGGCGTGCTCTGGCGAATCGCGCAGAACATTTAGCCCCTTAGGTGGACAGGCTTCGCGTTGTCCACCCTACGGCTTTCTGCCGCCCTTGGCCGGCTTGCCGCCGAAGCTGGGCACCTTGCGTACCGCCTTAACCGACGGTGCAGCCGGCTCATCGGCTTCCATCCAGCGCCCAAGGCTGCCGCCCTTGCCGCCGCCAACCACTTTCGGCTTCTTCGGTTTCTTCGGCTTTTTCACCACCTGGCCGCCAGGCAGGGTCTGCGGCACGCGGTGGTCGGGGATAAAGTCCGGCTCATCAATACGTTGCAGCACCTGCTGGGTCAGGGTTTCGATAGCCGAGAGCAGTTGCACTTCATCAGCGCAGACCAGCGACACGGCCTGACCGGTGGTGCCAGCACGCCCAGTACGGCCGATACGGTGCACGTAATCTTCGGCGACGATGGGCAAATCGAAGTTGACCACCAGCGGCATATCGTCGATATCCAGGCCACGGGCTGCCACATCGGTGGCCACCAGCACCTTGACCTCGCCGTCCTTGAAGCGCTGCAAGGCGCGCTGACGGGTGGCTTGGGGCTTGTCGCCATGAATCGAGTCGGCACTGATGCCGTGGCGTTGCAGCTCGGCTTCCAGCTCATCAACGCCCTTGCGGGTTTTCACAAACACCAGGGCCTGGCTCCAGCGCTTGGCCTGATACAGATGCAGAAACAGCTCGCTCTTGCGCTTCTTGTCCACCGGGATCAACCACTGCTTGACCGATTTGGCGGCGGCATTGCGCGGGCTGACTTCAATGCTTAGCGGGTCTTTAAGCATCTGCCCGGCCATGGCGCGAATGGCGTCGGAGAAAGTCGCGGAGAACAGCAGGGTCTGGCGCTTTTTCGGCAGCGCCGCGAACACACTTTCCAGCTCGTTGGCAAAGCCCAGGTCGAGCATGCGGTCGGCTTCATCCAGCACCAGGGTCTGCACCTGGTTGAATTTCACCGCGTTTTGCCGATAGAGGTCGAGCAAGCGGCCTGGGGTGGCCACCAGCACGTCCACACCTTTGCGCAGCTTCATCATCTGCGGGTTGATACTGACCCCGCCATACACCGCGTAGCTGCGCAGCGGCAGGTGCTGACCGTAGGTGAGAAAACTCTGCAACACCTGCTCGGCCAGCTCGCGGGTTGGCACCAGCACCAACGCACGCACCGAATTACTGGCCACCTGCGGCCCTTCCATCATCAACCGCTGTAGCACCGGCAGGGCAAAGCCGGCGGTCTTGCCGGTGCCGGTCTGCGCGGCGGCCATCAGATCGCGCCCCTTGAGCACTGGCACGATGGCCTGAGCCTGCACGGCGGTGGGGGTTTTGTAATCGAGGCTGTCGAGGGTGCGTAGCAGAGGCTCGATCAGGCCAAGGGAGGCAAAGGTCATAGGGCTAACCGCAGAAATAAGTCGATGGCGCAGAGTTTATCCTGCTTGTACCTGAAACACGCCGGATCAAAACTTGCTGGCGATCTTGCGAGCTAGAGAAATGCAAGGCAAAAACAGGCGAGGAAGCGGAGTGTACTGGCGTACATGAGCATTCCGAGCCTGTTTTTAACGCAGCAGGGCCGACGCGCAGCTGATCGCGGCTCTCAGGGCTTGTGCGGCCGTGCGAGAAACTCGTGCGACTGCATTTCCAGCAAACGGCTGAGCGTGCGCTGGAACTCGAAGGTCAGGCGACCACCGGTGTAGAGGTCTTTCAGCTCCACTTCGGCGGAGATGATCAGCTTGACGTTGCGGTCGTAGAACTCGTCCACCAGGTTGATAAAGCGCCGGGCCATATCGTCCTTGGCGGTGCTCATCTGTTCCACATTGGCTAGCAATACGGCGTGGAAAATCTTACCCAGTTCGATGTAGTCGTTCTGGCTGCGCGGGCCGTCGCACAGCTCGCGGAATTCGAACCAGGCCACGTCATCACCGACCTTGCGCGCCACGATAGCGCGATTTTCGATCATCAGTGGCTCGTTTTCCTGTACCTCGCAGTGCTCCGGCAGCAGGCTGACGAAACTCTTCTGCAGGCTCTCCTCGGCGGCAGCGTCCAGCGGCCAGTGGAACAGCTCGGCTTGCTCCAACGCACGCAGGCGGTAATCGATACCGCTGTCGACGTTGACGATCTCGGTGTGCTGCTTGAGCAGGGCGATGGCCGGCAGGAAGCGCGCGCGCTGCAAGCCGTCCTTGTACAGGCCATCCGGCACGATATTGGAAGTCGCGACCAGGCTGACGCCGTTCTTGAACAGCTCTTCCAGCAGGGTGGCGAGGATCATCGCGTCAGTAATATCGCTGACGAAGAATTCGTCGAAGCAGATCACCCGCGCCTCATCGGCGAAACGCTTGCCGATAATGGTCAGCGGGTTCTTTTCACCCTTGAGGGTGCGCATTTCTTCATGCACGCGCTTCATAAAGCGGTGGAAGTGCGTGCGCACCTTGCGCTCGAACGGCAGCGCATCAAAAAAGGTGTCGACCAGGTAGGTTTTGCCGCGACCCACGCCACCCCAGAAGTACAGGCCCTTGACCGGCCCCTGCGGTTTTTTGCCGAACAGCTTGCCGAAGACGCCGGCGCTGCCCTTGTCGGCAGCGATCAGGTCGTCATACAGGCGCTGCAAGTGACGCACCGCAGTTTCCTGGGCAGCGTCATGAAAGAAATCAGGGCGTTTAAGGTCAGCCTGGTAGCGTTCTAGGGGGGTCATCAATTCGTTAGCCGGGCAAGTAAAACGGGGGCGTCACTTTAGCGACGCCCCCATTGATTGGCAATCGGCCAGCATGGCTGCTGGACGGAAATCCGATTAATGCACCGCCCTGCGCGTTACTCAGCGTGTGCTAGCGCCTCACGCAGGCGCTGAATCGCCGCCTGACAGGCACTGCTGTCGGCGAATGCCGGGCTTTGTGCCACGCACTCATCGTCCAACCAGACGCCAAAACCGCCATCCTTCTCGCGCACATCCAATGCTTCACCGGATTGCAGACGCTTATTAGCCATGCCTGCCGCTTTACCATCGGTAAAGGATTTGGACAGCAGCAACTGCTCGCCAGCGGCATCCAGCAGGCGGAAGCGGAAGCTGCCGTCATCATCGCGGAAGCTGACAAAGCGGGCGCTCTTGCCGGCTTTTTTCTTCTCGCCCGCCGTATTGACGGCCTGGCTGCGGAACGAGCGCAGGCCCACAGCCTCGCGCAGCTCACCGAGAAACGGTGTAGCAGTCTTGCGCGCCTTGGCGGCACCAGCCAGGAGGATGTCTTCCAGATCGGCCGGTTTGCTGATCAGCGCATGGTAACGCTCGCGCGCCTCGCCCAGCTCGGCCTCCAGTAAGTTGCACAGCGCCTGCTTGGCTTCGCCCCAGGCCATGCCGCCTTCCAGCGCAGCACGGAAATCCGCCTGCTGGGTCGGTGCAGCAAAGGCCTGGTAGAGGGTGAACAGGTGCGAGCTGTCCGGGTCTTTCGGCTCGCCCGGCAGTTTGGAGTCGGTCACGATGCGGGCAACAGCATCCTTGAGCTGCTTGGCACTGCCAAACAACGGGATGGTGTTGTCGTAGCTCTTGCTCATCTTGCGCCCGTCGAGGCCTGGCAAGGTCGCTACGTCTTCCTCGATCACCGCTTCGGGCAGGGTGAACAGTTCCTTGCCATTACCAAACAGGTGGTTGAAGCGCTGACCGATATCGCGGGCCATTTCCACGTGCTGGATCTGGTCGCGGCCGACCGGCACCTTGTGCGCGTTGAACATCAGGATGTCCGCTGCCATCAGCACCGGGTAGCTGAACAGGCCCATGGTGATGCCCGCATCCGGGTCTTCGCCTTGCTCGACGTTCTTGTCCACCGAGGCTTTATAAGCGTGCGCGCGGTTAAGCAGGCCCTTGCCAGCGACGCAGGTGAGCAGCCAGCACAGCTCGGGAATCTCGGGGATATCCGACTGGCGGTAGAAAGTTGCCTTGTCGGTATCCAGCCCCAACGCCAGCCAGGTTGCAGCGATTTCCAGACGCGAACGCTGGATACGCGCTGGCTCATCACACTTGATCAGCGCGTGGTAGTCGGCCAGGAAGTAGAACGAATCTGCATCAGCGGCGCGGCTGGCGACGATGGCCGGACGAATCGCGCCCGCATAGTTGCCGAGGTGCGGCGTGCCGGTGGTGGTGATGCCGGTAAGGATACGAGTGGTCATAACGTTCGCTTATTGAGGCTCAATCAGTTCAGAGTCGCGGCAGCAGCAGATCTTTGAGATCAGTAAGCTTGCCGTGAAAAAAGTGGCCGCATTCTGCCACTTTCAGCAGCTCATGGGCACGCCCGAGTGCCGCCGACCACTGATACACCACCTGAGGGTCGATAACTTCGTCGTCTTCGGGCTGGATCAGGATCAGCGGGCAATGGCTGGCTGGGGGCGTTTCTTCGCTCAGACGCTGCACGGCCGGCGCCACCATAAACAGCTTGTCGAGTTTTACGCCCTGGGCTTCCAGACGAGCACCGAGCGCAGCGGCGACAAAGCCACCAAAGGAAAAACCCAGCAGGGTCACGGGTAATTCGGGATGCTGCGCACGCAGCCAATTGGCCACGGCCTCGGCATCATCCACCTCACCGCTGGCCATATCGTGGCTGCCAGCGCTGGCGCCGACACCGCGGTAATTGAAACGCAACGTGGCCAGGCCACAGTCACGGGCCGTGCGTTGCAGAGTGGAGACCACCTTGTTGAGCATGGTGCCACCCTGCACCGGGTTGGGGTGGCAAATCAGCGCCACGCCACGGGCATCGGGGGTATCCAGCCACAGGGCTTCGAGTTGGCCGCTGGGGCCGGCAATCATCAGAGGGGTTTCGCGGGTGAGCAACAGGGAACTCCGTGACCTCGCAGTGGGTCGACTCGTCTAGCTGACAGCCTGCGCCATACACACCACCGCAAACGTTTCGGCATTGCATTGCGGTATACAGCACAGGTTCGAGCCGTTAACGTAAAGCAAAGCCGTTTAGAGAGGAAGGACTCGTGGAACAGACGCTCACCGCCTGGTTGCTACCCGCCATTACCCTGGTAGCTGGTATTGCCATTGGCTTCCTGATTGCCCGCCTGGCACCCAATGCCGCCCCTAGCCGCACCCAGCGTCAGCTAGATGAAATTCAAGAACGCTTCGACACCTACCAAAGCGAGGTGGTGACTCATTTCAATACCACCGCCAACCTGGTGAAAAAGCTCAGCCAAACTCAACTGGACGTGCAGCAGCACCTGTCGGACGGGGCCAACCGCCTGGCACTCGACGAGCTGACTCGCCAGCGCCTGCTCGCTACCCTGCACGCCGATGACAGCAGTGAAAAGCGCGAGCGTATCAAGGCACCGGTCCATCATGAAATGCCCAAAGACTACGCGCCGAAAAGCGCCGATGTGCCAGGCATGCTCGATGAAAGCTACGGCTTGAAGAACAAATAAACGCCGCTGACTCGGTCGTTTCGGCGACCGAATAGGCAATAAAAAGCCCCGCACTAGACGGGGCTTTTTAATGTGCAGCAGATTTAGATAGCGCTGCGCTCACGCAGCAGAGCCAACACCTGCTTGACGCCCTCTTCCACCGACAGCGACTGCGTATCGATCACCAGATCGGCATTCAGCGGCACATCATAGGGGAAGGATTCACCCGGAATGTTGTCACCACCCGCCGCGTACAAGCCCTGCGGATCACGCTCAGCGCAGACCTGCGGAGACGCCTGCACATAGACAGTGATCAGGCGCTCTGCACCGATCAATGCTTTGGCCTGTTCACGGCCTTCGGCATCCGGCGCCACGAAGGCGGCCAGGGTCAGCAAGCCGGCCTCGTTGAACTGACGCGCCACGTGCGCGGCACGACGCCAGTTTTCGGTACGCCCGGCACGATCCTGCGGCAGACCTTTGTTCAGGTCATGGCGCAGATTCTGGCCATCCAGCACATAAACCGCGCGGCCCATGTCGAACAGCTTGCGCTCTACGGCGTAGGCCAAGGTGCTCTTGCCCGCGCCGGACAGGCCGCTGAACAGCACGGTAGCCGGCTGCTGGCCGAAGCGCGTAGCACGCTCTTCGGTGGACACGTGCGCCAGCTTGCCATGATGGCCACCCGCGCCAGCCTCAACCGGCTCAGCGA
Organism: Pseudomonas sp. SG20056; assembly: GCF_031764535.1. NCBI lineage: Bacteria > Pseudomonadati > Pseudomonadota > Gammaproteobacteria > Pseudomonadales > Pseudomonadaceae > Pseudomonas > Pseudomonas sp. SG20056. Next base: position 855,076 of record NZ_CP134499.1, on the reverse strand, counting down.
TGATCATGCCGGCACCCACGGTGCCGTTGGTCAGACGGTCAATGACGATAAACGAGCCAGTGGTGCGGTTGTGCGCGTAGCCATCCAGCGCAATCGGCGCATCCAGGGCGATACGCACCTGGCCGATTTCATTGAGTTGCAGGCTGCTCGCCGCGCCGTGCTCCAGGGTGTTCACATCGACCCGGTGGGTGATGCTGGCAATCGAGCCCGGCACATAGCTGGTGGCACGCTTGATGTCGTATTTCTTGCCCGGCAGCATCGGCTCTTCGGCCATCCATACCAGCATGGCGTCGAAGCTGTCGACCACCTGCGGACGGTTGTCGGCATGCACCAGCATGTCGCCACGGGAGACGTCGATTTCATCTTCCAGGGTGATGGTGATCGCCTGACCTGGACCGGCCTGCTCCAGCTCACCTTCAAAGGTGACGATGGATTTGACCTTGCTGCCCTTGCCCGACGGCAGCGCGATGATTTCGTCGCCCTTGCGCACGATGCCGCTGGCCAGGGTGCCGGCGAAACCACGGAAGTTCAGGTTCGGGCGGTTAACGTACTGCACCGGGAAGCGCAGATCGTCAAAATTGCGATCGCCCGCCACTTCCACGGTTTCCAGAATTTCCATCAGCGACTGGCCGGTGTACCAAGGCGACTGCTCGCTCTTGTTCACCACGTTGTCGCCCTTCAGCGCCGACATCGGCACGAAGTGCAGCGAGCTTGGCTTGAGCGCGATACCGTCAGCGAACTTCAGGTAATCGGCCTTGATCTGCTCGAATACGCCTTGATCGAAGCCCTTGAGGTCCATCTTGTTGATGGCCACAACGATGTGCTTGATGCCCAGCAGGCTGGCGATAAAACTATGACGCTTGGTCTGGGTCTGCACACCGTAGCGCGCGTCGATCAGGATGATCGCCAGGTCGCAGGTGGAGGCACCAGTAGCCATATTGCGGGTGTACTGCTCATGGCCGGGGGTGTCGGCGATGATGAATTTGCGCTTGGCGGTGCTGAAATAGCGGTAGGCCACGTCGATGGTGATGCCCTGCTCGCGCTCGGCCTGCAGGCCGTCGACCAGCAATGCCAGATCGACTTCCTCACCAGTGGTGCCGGACTTCTTCGAGTCACGGGTGATGGCTTCCAGATGGTCTTCGTAGATCATCTTGGAGTCGTGCAGCAGGCGGCCAATCAGGGTGCTCTTGCCGTCGTCGACGTTGCCGCAGGTAAGGAAGCGCAGCAGTTCTTTACGCTCGTGCTGGGCCAGGTAAGCGAGGATGTCTTCGCTGATCAGATCGGATTGGTGCGACATATTAGAAATACCCCTGACGTTTTTTCTCTTCCATGGAACCGGCAGCATCGTGGTCGATGACGCGGCCCTGACGCTCGGAAGTACGGGTCAGGAGCATTTCCTGGATGATGTCAGTCAGGCTGGTGGCCGTGGACTCCACCGCGCCGGTCAGCGGGTAGCAGCCAAGAGTACGGAAACGCACCATCTTCTTGGTGATACGCGCTTTCTCTTCATCCGAGAGGTGCTCAAGGATGCGATCATCGTCGATCATGATCAGCGTGCCATTCTTCTCGATCACTTCGCGTTCGGCGGCGAAGTACAGCGGCACGATCGGGATCTGCTCCAGGTAGATGTACTGCCAGATGTCCAGCTCGGTCCAGTTGGACAGCGGGAACACACGGATCGACTCGCCCTTCTTGACGTTGCCGTTGTACACATTCCACAGCTCGGGGCGCTGGTTCTTCGGGTCCCAACGGTGCTTGCTGTCGCGGAAGGAATACACGCGCTCTTTAGCGCGGGATTTCTCTTCGTCGCGGCGCGCGCCACCGAAGGCGGCGTCAAAGCCGTACTTGTCCAGCGCCTGCTTGAGGCCTTCGGTCTTCATCACATCGGTGTGCTTGGCACTGCCGTAGGTGAAGGGATTCATATCCTGCGCCACGCCATCGGGGTTGATGTGGGTGATCAGGTCCAGGCCGTACTCTTTGACCATCTTTTCGCGGAAGCTGTACATCTCCTGGAACTTCCAGCGCGTATCGACGTGCATCACCGGGAACGGCAGCTTGCCCGGAAAGAACGCCTTGCGTGCCAGGTGCAGCATCACGGCGGAGTCTTTACCGATGGAATAGAGCATTACCGGGTTGTCGAATTCGGCGGCCACTTCACGAATGATGTGGATACTTTCCGCCTCCAGTTGCTTCAGGTGGGTCAGTTTATCGAGCATGGCTACTCACGAAATGCGATGTGTTTGGGCCGGCGGGCCGTGGACGAGGGCGCACTCTAGCACAGCACCCACTTCTAATCAGGAGCCTAGTTAGATCGAAACGATCTAGCTTTATACCTGCCGGGAAGGCGGTAATTGCGCCTCAGATAGGGTTTGGGCAATCAATAAACAGATGCTCAATAGCAAAGCGCCGCGCCAGATAATCACCCAACGCCTGCACACCGTAACGCTCGGTAGCGTGATGGCCGGCGGCGATAAAGCTGATGCCATTTTCCCGGGCGCTGTGGAAGGTCTGCTCAGAGGCTTCACCGGTCAGGTATAGATCAACCCCGGCGGCAATCGCCTGGTCGATATAACCCTGACCGCCACCGGTGCACCAACCGACTCGACGAATCATCTCGCCGCCTTCGACCAGCAGTGGTTCGCGGCCCAGCACCTGATGCACATGGTGGGCGAAATCGCGCGGGCTCATGGCCTCGGCCAGCGAACCGATCAGGCCAACGGTGCGCGGATTTTCTGGCTCCAGCGGGCCTTCCACAGTAATACCCAGCTGAGCGGCCAGCTGCACGTTGTTGCCAACGTCGGGGTGCACATCCAGTGGCAGGTGATAGGCCAGCAGACTGATGTCGTTCGCCAGCAGGGTCTGCAGACGGCGGCGCTTCATCCCGGTGATGCAGGGATTCTCACCCTTCCAGAAGTAACCGTGATGCACCAGCAGCACATCGGCGTCGGCGTCCACGGCGGCCTCGATCAGCGCCTGGCTGGCGGTCACGCCGCTGACGATGCGGCGCACCTGCGGCCGGCCCTCGACCTGCAGGCCATTGGGGCAGTAATCACTGATTCGCGCCGCGTTGAGGTAGCGGTCGGCTTCTTCCACAAGGGTAGCCAGGGCAATGGCCATAGGGTTTCCTTATCAACAGGTGTGCGGGCGCTGCTTTATTCGCAGCCACCTCTCTATAATGGCGCACCTTAAGGGGCGCACCTGCCCCCGGCAACCCTCAGGATTGGATCGATGTTCAAGGCCCTGCGTTTCCTCGGCTGGCCCCTGCTGGTCGGCGTGCTGTCGGCACTGCTGATCATGCAATATTTCCCCCAGTGGGTCGGCTTGCCGGGACAGGATGTGCACGTACGCCAGGCACCGTTCTACAGCCGCATGCAGGAAGGGCCGGTGTCCTACGCCGATGCAGTGAACCTGGCCTCGCCGGCCGTCGCCAACCTGTACACCACCAAGTTCGTTAACAAACCCGCGCATCCATTGTTCGAGGACCCGCAGTTCCGCAAGTTCTTCGGCGATAACCTGCCCAAGCAGCGACGCATGGAATCGAGCCTCGGCTCGGCGGTGATCATGAGCCCGGAAGGCTACCTGCTGACCAACAACCATGTGGTCGCGGGGGCTGATCAGATCGTCGTGGCCCTGAAAGATGGGCGTGAAACCCTGGCTCGCATCATTGGCAGCGATCCGGAAACTGACCTCGCGGTGCTGAAGATCGACCTGCCGGACCTGCCGTTTATCACCCTCGGGCGCTCCGACAATATCCGCATCGGCGACGTGACCCTGGCCATCGGCAACCCCTTCGGCGTCGGCCAGACCGTAACCATGGGAATTATCAGCGCCACCGGGCGCAACCAGCTGGGCCTCAACACCTACGAAGACTTTATCCAGACTGACGCGGCAATCAACCCCGGCAACTCCGGCGGCGCACTGGTGGATGCCTATGGCAACCTGGTGGGCATCAACACCGCGATTTTCTCCAAGTCCGGCGGCTCACAAGGCATCGGCTTTGCCATCCCGGTCAAACTGGCGATGGATGTGATGCAGGCGATCATCGAGCACGGTCAGGTGATTCGCGGCTGGCTGGGCATCGAAGTACAACCGTTGACCCCAGAGCTGGCGGAGTCTTTCGGACTGGAAGGTCGCCCCGGGATCGTAGTGGCCGGTATTTACCGCGACGGCCCCGCGCAGAAGGCCGGCCTGCAGCCAGGCGATCTGATCCTCAGCATCGATGGCGAAGCCGCCGGCGATGGCCGCCGCTCGATGAACCAGGTGGCGCGTGCCAAGCCGGGTGAGAAGATCAGCATCGACATCCTGCGCAACGGCAAGCCCCTGAAACTGACCGCTGAGATCGGTGTAAGACCACCCGTCAACGGCAGCTAACCCTCCTCCTTTTTCACTTTGCGCAACGCAAGCGATAACTCTTCTCAATTTTAATGTTATGTTATTACATTAAATACAACAGAAGGATGTCTCCCCTTGCGCGCCGCCCACGCCTTACTCGCCAGCCTGCTGCTTCCCAGCACCTTTGCTGCAGCAGCAGAAAACCCCGTCGAGCTGTCCGCCACCACCGTCACCGCACGCCAGGAGCAGGCGGATGGCCCCGTGCAAGGCTATCGCGCCACCCGCTCGGCCAGCGCCACCCGCACCGATACACCGATTGAGCAGATCGCCCAAAGCATCAATGTGGTACCCGCACAGGTGCTCGAAGACCTAGGCACCTCGCGCATCGACCGCGCCCTGGACTTTGCTGGCGGCGTGTCCAGGCAGAACAACTTCGGCGGCCTGACCCTCCTCAATTACAGCGTGCGCGGCTTCACCACCGGCGAGTTGTACAAGAACGGCTTCGCCATCAACCGTGGCAGCTACAGTTCGCCGGACGCCTCCGGCATTGAGCGCATCGAAGTACTCAAAGGCCCGGCTGCCAGCCTGTATGGCCGTGGCGACCCCGGCGGCATGATCAATATCGTCAGCAAGAAGCCCCAGGCCGACGCCTTCAGCCAGCTCAAGGCCAGCGCCGGCAGCTGGGACCGCTACCGCAGCAGCCTGGACGTCAACACTCCACTGAATGACGACGCAACCCTGCTGTCGCGGGTCAACCTGGCGGTCGAGGACAACCAGAGCTTTCGCGACCATGCAGGCAGTGAACGGCAGATCGTCAGTCCGTCACTGAGCTGGCAGTTGGATACCGACACTTTGCTGCTGATCGAAAGCGAATTCAGTCGCACCGAGTCAGTGTTCGACCGCGGCATACCGGCGGTGAACAACCGCATGGGCGCGGTGAAAGACTCCACGTTTATGGGCGAACCGAACGACGGCAGCATCCGCAACGACAACCAGATGCTGCAGGTCAGCCTTGAGCATTACCTCAATGACAGCTGGAAGCTGCGCCTGGCCAACCACTACGCCCAAGGTCGCCTCCAAGGCAATAGCTCCGAGCCGTCACGCCTGGTTGGCGACACCCTGACGCGTTTCTATCGCCAGCGCAGCTTCGAATGGAACGACAGCATCACCCAAGCCGAACTGCATGGCAGCTTCAACCTCGGCAGCTGGCAGCACCAGACCCTCGCCGGCCTGGAGTACGAGAACTACCGCAACAGCCAGAAGTACCCACAAAGCGCGACCACCCTGGGCTACGGCCAGAACATCTACCAACCGCAGTACGGCCAGGCCAAGCCGGCCATCGTCAACCCCAACGATTTCTTTGAGCACACCGAGAGCTATGCCCTCAACCTGCAGGACCAGATCAGCTTCAGCGAACGCCTGAGCGGCTTGATCGGCGCGCGCTTCGAACGCTATGAGCAAACCGCACTGAACCGCAGCACCCGGGTCAGTAACGAGCAGAACAAGGATGTCGCCACCGCACGCACGGGGCTGCTCTACCAGTTGACGCCGCAGGTCGGGGTGTTCGCCAACGCCTCCACCTCGTTCAAGCCCAACAGCATCAGCAGCCAGGGCACGGTATTCAAGCCGGAGAAGGGCCTGGGCTATGAAACCGGGCTGAAGCTCGACCTGCTCGACAGCCGCCTGGGCGCGACCATCGCGCTGTTTCATATCGACAAGGAAAACGTGCTGACCGCCGACCCGGCCAACCCCGGCGACAGCATCGCGGCCGGCAAAGCGCGCAGCCAGGGCCTGGATATGCAGTTCAGCGGCCAGCTCAGCGATGCTGTGCGCATCATCGGTGCCTACGCCTTTATCGATGCCGAAGTCACCGAAGACAACAGCCTGCCGGTCGGCAGCAAGCTGCTCGGCGTCGCCCGCCACAGCGGCAGTCTGCTAACCGTTTACCAGTTTCAGGAAGGCAGCCTACGCGGCTCGGACATCGGCGCCGCGTTCAACTATGTAGGGGATCGCTCGGGGCAAGCCGGCAGCGACTTCGAATTGCCGGCCTACAGCACCGTCGACCTGCTCGCGCGCTACCAGGCCAGCGATGACCTGAGCATCGGCCTGAACCTCAACAACCTGTTCGACCGCGAGTACTACGAGCGCGCCTACAACAACGTCTGGGTCATGCCTGGCGATCCGCGCAACCTCAGCCTCAGGCTGACCCTCAATCTCTGACCCACCACTCAAGGAACCCCAGTATGCGTACCGTCAAACCCGCCATGCTCACCGCGCTATTTGCCGCCCTGCTCGCCGGGCAGGTCCAGGCCCATGGTCTGTGGACCGAACAACGCCGCGGCCATATCGAAACCATCTACGGCCACGGTGCCGAGGACAACGCCTTCAAGGCCGAGAAAATCAGCGGCGCCTGGGCCTATGACGCCGCCGGTAAGATGATTCCGGTCACCGTTCAGCGCCTGGAGGATCACGCCCGCCTGCAACCGCTGAAAACTCCGGCGGTGCTCGGCGTGGCGCTGGACAACGGCGCCTGGTCGCTAACCCCGGACAAACAGTGGATCAACCAGGGCCGCAGCAAAGTGCCGAACTCGACCGAGTCGCTGCACACGTTCAAGTACAGCCTGGCGATATACCAGGAAGGCGCCACGTTGCCGAAGCTGGATCAGTTGAAGATGGTCATTCTGCCGGAAGTCGACCCACTCAAGGTCGGCCCCGGCAAGCCACTGGCGGTAAGGGTGCTGGTGGATGGCAAGCCGGCTGCCGGGGTCGAACTGGTCGGTGACTACCGTGGTGCGCCGCACCAGATCAGCGCCACCACCGATGCCGACGGCCGCGCCCAGGTGCTGGTACGTAACGAAGGGCTGAACATCATCAGCGCATCCATCGACCTGCCCGTCAAAGGTGACAAGGACATCGAGACGCGCGGCCTGTTTACCTCGCTGACCTTCCTCGGTGCAGCGCACCACGAGTAAGGCTTCGCCGATAACAAAAAGCCGGAGCAGTGCTCCGGCTTTTTTACGACTGCCAGTTAAAGACCTTGCAGCGCGTTCAGCAGTGCTTGGTTCTGCTCCGGCGTGCCGATGGTGATACGCAGGAACTGGGCAATCCGCTGTTGCTTGAAGTGGCGCACGATCACGCCCTGCTCACGCAAACCGGCCGCCAGAGTCGCCGCGTCCTTGTCCGGATGGCGGGCAAACACGAAGTTCGCCTGTGATGGCAACACCTCAAAGCCGAGCTTTTCCAGCCCAGCCACCACAGCCTCACGGCTTTCGATCACCCGCTGGCAGGTCTGCTCGAAGTAAGCCTTGTCCTCAAACGCTGCCGCCGCGCCGGCAATCGCCATACGGTCCAGCGGGTAGGAGTTGAAGCTGTTCTTGATCCGCTCGAGCGCTTCGATCAGGTCCGGATGCCCCACCGCAATGCCGACCCGCAATCCGGCCAGCGAGCGCGACTTGGACAGGGTCTGGCTGACCAGCAGGTTGGGGTATTTATTCACCAGACTGATCGCCGTTTCACCGCCGAAGTCGATATAGGCTTCATCCACCAGCACCACGGTATCCGGGTTGGCCTTGAGCAAACGCTCGATCGCCTCCAGGGCCAGCCCGCAGCCAGTCGGCGCATTGGGGTTGGGGAAGATAATGCCGCCGTTGGGCCGCGCGTAATCCTCAACGCGAATCTGGAACTGTTCATCCAGCGGCACCTGCACAAAGTCGATGCCATACAGGCCGCAATACACCGGGTAGAAGCTGTAGCTGATATCCGGAAACAGCAGCGGTTGGCCATGCTGGAACAGGCCGTGGAAGGCGTGCGCCAGCACCTCGTCGGAACCGTTGCCGACAAATACCTGAGCGGTCTGCACGCCGTAATAGTCAGCCACCGCCTGTTTCAGGCGGTCGCTGTTCGGGTCCGGGTACAGGCGCAGGTTGTCATTGACTTCGGCCTGCATGGCGGCGATGGCCTTGGGCGAGGGGCCATAGGGGTTTTCATTGGTGTTGAGCTTGACCAGTTTGGCCAGTTTCGGCTGCTCACCCGGCACATAAGGCACCAGGTCTTTGACGAAGGGGCTCCAGAATTTGCTCATCTGCCCTTCTCTCCTCGAATTTGATCTTGGGTGAGGCGCGCGGGCGCGCCCTGAAAATTCAGTTCTTGATGCGGTATTCGGCGCTACGGGCGTGGGCGGTCAGCGACTCGCCACGGGCCAGCACACTGGCCACCTTTCCCAGCTCCGACGCACCCTCAGCCGAACAGTGAATGATCGACGAGCGTTTCTGGAAGTCATACACCCCCAGCGGCGAGGAATAACGCGCGGTACCCGAGGTCGGCAGCACGTGGTTAGGGCCGGCGCAGTAGTCACCCAGGGCCTCGGCGGTGTAACGGCCCATAAAGATCGCGCCAGCGTGACGAATCAACGGCAGATATTCTTCCGGGTTTTCCACCGACAGCTCCAGGTGCTCCGGCGCGATACGGTTGGCCACTTCAATGGCCTGAGCCATGTCGGCCACCTGAATCAACGCACCACGGCCTTCCAGTGAGGTGCGTGCAATCGTCTCGCGCTCCAGGGTCGGCAGCAGCTTGGCAATGCTTTCGGCGACGCGATCAAGGAAGGCGGCATCGGGGCTGACCAGAATCGACTGGGCGTCTTCGTCGTGTTCGGCCTGGGAGAACAGGTCCATGGCGATCCAGTCCGGATCGGTCTGGCCGTCGCACACCACGAGAATTTCCGAAGGTCCGGCGATCATGTCGATACCAACCTTGCCGAATACATGACGCTTGGCGGTGGCGACATAGATATTGCCGGGGCCGACGATCTTGTCCACCGGCGGCACACTTTCGGTGCCATAGGCCAGCGCGGCCACGGCTTGCGCACCGCCGATGGTGAATACCCGGTCGACGCCAGCAATACAGGCAGCGGCGAGAACGATTTCATTGATCTCGCCGCGCGGGGTCGGCACCACCATCACCACTTCTGGCACGCCGGCGACCTTGGCCGGGATGGCATTCATCAGCACCGAAGATGGATAGGACGCCTTGCCACCCGGCACATACAAACCGGCACGGTCCAACGGGGTGACTTTCTGCCCTAGCACCGTGCCATCGGCTTCGGTGTAGGTCCAGGAATCCTGACGCTGACGCTCGTGGTACAGGCGCACGCGCTCGGCGGCTTTCTCCAGGGCGCTGCGCTGCTCCGGGGTGATACGGGTCAGGGCCAGCTCCAGGCGCTCGCGCGGCAGGATCAGATCCGCCATGGACGCAACATCCAGGCCATCGAACTGCTTGGTGAACTCGACCAGCGCCGCATCGCCGCGCTCACGCACGGCCTTGATGATATCCAGCACGCGCTGGTTGACCGCATCGTCCGAGACACTTTCCCAGCTCAGCAGATGATCCAGATGCTGGGCAAAGTCCTGGTCAGCGGCATTGAGACGGCGAATAGCGATAGGAGCGGTCATAGCGGGCCTCTTAAATTGGCAAATGCTCGGGCGTCGCTAGGCTACCAAGCCCACCGTATGGACGCCCGAGATAATTGGCTATGACACGGATAGGCAGACGCGGCGTAATGCCGCGTTGAGGGTATTAGCGGGGGTGTCGCGCTTCAACTGCATCGCGCAGGGTGTCGATCAACGCCTGAATGCGCGCGTGCTGCATCTTCATCGACGCCTTATTGACGATCAGCCGCGAGCTGATCATGGCGATCAGCTCCTGAGCTTCCAGGCCATTGGCACGCAGGGTGTTGCCGGTGTCAACCACGTCAATGATCTTGTCAGCCAACCCCACCAGCGGTGCCAACTCCATCGAGCCATACAGCTTGATGATGTCGACCTGACGGCCCTGCTCGGCGTAATACCGTTTGGCCACGTTGACGAACTTGGTAGCTACCCGCAGACGGCCTTTCGGCTCAGGCGCGCCAACAGCACCGGCGGTCATCAGCTTGCATTGCGCAATGCGCAGGTCCAGTGGCTCATACAGCCCCTGGCCGCCGTATTCCATCAACACGTCTTTACCGGCCACGCCGAGGTCCGCTGCGCCGTGCTCGACATAGGTCGGCACGTCGGTGGCACGCACGATCAGCAGACGTACATCATCCAGAGTGGTCGGGATGATCAGCTTGCGACTTTTATCCGGGTTCTCGGTCGGCTCAATGCCCGCTGCTGCCAGCAGCGGCAGGGTGTCATCAAGAATCCGGCCTTTGGAAAGAGCAATGGTCAGCATGGTCTTAGCCCGGCACGCGGCGAATCTTCGCCCCCAGCAACTGCAATTTCTCTTCGATGCACTCGTAACCACGGTCGATGTGGTAAATGCGGTCGATCAGGGTGTCACCTTCGGCCACAAGTGCCGAGATCACCAGGCTGGCCGACGCTCGCAGGTCGGTGGCCATGACGGGCGCGCCCTTGAGCTTCTCGACCCCAGTGACGATGGCGGTGTTGCCCTCGACCTGGATCTGCGCGCCCATGCGGATCATTTCATGCACATGCATAAAGCGGTTTTCGAACACGGTTTCGATCACCGTGCCGGTGCCCTCGGCAATTGCATTGAGGGCAATAAACTGCGCCTGCATATCGGTGGGGAACGCCGGGTACGGAGCGGTACGCAGGTTGACGGCTTTCGGCCGCTTGCCATGCATGTTCAGCTCGATCCAGTCATTACCACAGGTCACTTCTGCACCGGCTTCCTGCAACTTGGAAAGCACGGCTTCCAAGGTGGTCGGATCGGTGTCTTTCACTTTGACGCGGCCGCCCGTGACAGCCGCAGCCACCAGGTAGGTGCCGGTTTCGATACGGTCAGGCATCACGCTGAAACGCGCACCGTGCAGACGCTCAACGCCATCGATGGTGATGGTGTCAGTACCAGCACCGCTGATTTTCGCGCCCATGGCAATCAGGCAGTTGGCCAGGTCGACCACTTCCGGCTCGCGCGCAGCGTTTTCCAGCACGCTGCGGCCACGGGCCAGGGTCGCGGCCATCATGATGTTTTCAGTACCGGTCACACTCACGGTATCGAAGAAGAAGTGCGCGCCACGCAGGCCGCCTTCAGGAGCCTTGGCCTTGATGTAGCCGGCCTCGACATCGATGATCGCGCCCATGGCTTCGAGGCCACGGATGTGCAGGTCAACCGGACGCGAGCCGATGGCGCAGCCACCCGGCAGGGCCACTTCGGCATAACCGAAGCGCGCAACCATCGGGCCGAGCACCAGGATCGAGGCGCGCATGGTTTTCACCAGCTCATAGGGCGCAACCAGAGTCTTGATCGCCCGCGCGTCGACTTCTACGCTGAGCTTCTCGTCGATGATCGGCTCGATGCCCATGCGACCGAACAGCTCGATCATGGTGGTGATGTCGTGCAGGTGCGGCAGGTTGCAGATGGTGACAGGCGCGTCGCCGAGCAGGGTGGCGGCGAGAATCGGCAGGGCAGAGTTCTTCGCCCCGGAAATGCGGATTTCGCCATCAAGGCGCACACCGCCGGTAATAATCAGTTTGTCCATGATTCTCTCGGTTTAGGAGCGCGCGGCCCAATCGGCACGGCTGAAGAATTTCATACTCACGGCGTGGATGCTGCCATCGGCGATCCAGGCATTGAGGTGAGCGTAGATCTGCTGCTGGCGCTTGACCGGGCTAAGGGCGGCCAATTCGTCACTGATCAGGTTCAGCTGAAAGTTGCAGCCTTCGCCTTCAACTTCCACCTGGGTATCCGGCAATTTAGCCTCAAGGAGACTCTTTACTTCTAAGGCCTGCATGCTCAACCTCGATCAATGCATAAATTAACGACAGCCGAGCAGACGCTCGCGGGTCGAGCATCATACAAAAAAGCCCCCCGCCTGCGAACCCCGCATTACTGCCAGCCGACCGAAGCCTTGATCAGGCTTGCAGCGGAAGAATCTCCAGCAAACCGCAAACGCCGGCGATCTCGCGCATGTCCTTGGGCAGATTACTCACGCTCAGGGTCTTGCCGGCTGCACTGGCATCACGCATAAACGCCAGCAACAGCGACAGCCCAACGCTGCTAGACCTCTCAACGCCAGCGCAATCAAGCACACAAGCAGCCGCAGGGCTGGCCTTGAGCAGGCGAGCGCCTTGCTCACGCAGCGCCGGGGCGCTCAAGTAATCGAGTACGCCGACCAGACTGAAAACGCCGAGCGACGCCTCGCTGATGCTGGCCTGACTCACGATGCATTCGCCCCCTGACGGGCCTTGGCGACAGTCTCGGTCCAGTTGTCGATGACCTTGTCCAGATCATTGCGATTGTCCTGCATGGCCTGGGCGAACTGATCACGGAACAGTTTGCCAACGTTGATGCCGTTGATGATCACGTTACGCATCTTCCAGGTACCATCGAGGCTGACCATGGTGTAGGACAGCGGATAAACCGTACCTTTACCGTCCTTGATCTCCATATTTACCGAGGTGCGCTGAGGATCCTGCTGGCCGCTGACCGGCAGTACGCGAATATCCTGATTGTTGTATTCGAGCAAGGCGTTGCCATAGAACTGCATCAGACTGCGCTTGAAGTTTTCCTGAAAGCGCTGCATCTGCTCAGGCGAGGCCTGACGCGAGTAGCGCACCGTCATGACACCACGGGAAATCCCATCGACGTCCACAACCGGGCCGAGAATGCTGTTCAGGGCGTTGTAAAACGCGCCTGGGTCAGTGCGGTACTGCTCCTTGTTGGCCTTGAGGTCGGCCAGCAGCGTGGTGGTGGTCTGCTGCACCACCTCATGGGCCGCCGGAGCCGCCAGCAACGGCAAGGACATGGCCGCCAGACAGATAAACAGACCGCTACGCAGTGCTTTCAACATATTCAGTACCTCTATTAATTAGCCTGGTCTTTGTTGACCGAATTGAGCAGGAACTTGCCAATCAGATCTTCCAGCACCAATGACGACTGCGTGTCATGAATGGTGCCACCATCGCGCAGCACTTCTTCTTCGCCGCCCACGCTAATCCCGATGTATTTCTCGCCTAGCAGACCTGCGGTCAGAATCGACGCCGTGGAGTCTGCCGGCAGGTTATCCACGGCATCATCCAACACCATGGTGACGCGCCCCATATAGCTGTTGCGGTCCAGATCAATGGCGGTGACCTTGCCAATCGTCACGCCGGCCATGGTCACTTTCGATCTGACCGTCAAACCGGCGATATTCTCAAAGTGCGCGTACACCTTGTATGTATTGTCGCTGCTGCCGACGGTCAAACCGCTGACGCGCAAGGCCAGCAGCAGCAAGGCCAACAACCCGGCCAACAGGAACAAGCCGACACCAATTTCCAGCGTGCGGTTCTGCATCAGAAATCTCCAAACATCAAAGCGGTCAGAATAAAGTCCAGCCCCAATACGGCGAGCGAGGCGTACACCACGGTTTTCGTGGTGGCACGACTAATCCCTTCCGAAGTCGGCTCACAGTCATAGCCCTGGAACACGGCGATCCAGGTCACGACAAACGCAAAGACCACGCTCTTGATCACACCATTGAGCACATCTTCGCGAAACGAAACACTGCTTTGCATATTGGCCCAGAACGAGCCCTCATAAACCCCCAGCCAGTCGACGGCGACCATCGCGCCGCCCCAGATACCAACCACGCTGAAGATCATTGCCAGCAACGGCATCGAGATAAAACCGGCCCACAAGCGCGGCGCGACAATATATTTGAGCGGGTCAACGCCGATCATCGCCAGGCTCGACAGCTGCTCGGTGGATTTCATATTGCCGATTTCCGCGGTCAGCGCCGAGCCAGCGCGACCGGCAAACAGCAAAGCAGTGACCACTGGCCCCAATTCACGCAGCAGTGTGAGGGCGACCATTTGCCCCACCGCCTGCTCGGAACCGTATTTGGCCAGAATGCTGAAGCCCTGCAGCGACAGCACCATGCCGATAAAGATGCCGGACACGACAATGATGGCCAGGGACATCACCCCAACCGAGTACAGCTGCTTGATTAGTAGCTGAAAGCTATTACCGGTCGAGCCACGACCAAACAGCGCGCGCAGCAGAAACAGTCCCGATCGACCCAGCGTGGCTACCACATCAATACCGGCACGACCGAACAGGCGCACCCGCTCGAGCACAGATGTCTTGCGCATCAGCGCTCCCCCAGAAGATCGTCGCGGTAATTGGCCGCAGGAAAGTGAAACGGTACCGGACCATCGGGGATACCCTGCATGAATTGACGCACACGCGGGTTATCCGACGCCATCAGCTCAGCCGGCGTGCCCTGCCCCAGCACCTGGGTGTCACCGACTACATAGATGTAGTCAGCAATGCTCGCGGTCTCCGCCAGGTCATGGGACACCACAATACTGGTGATCCCCAGCGCGTCGCTCAGCAGGCGAATCAGACGCACCAGAACACCCATGGCAATCGGATCCTGGCCGACGAAGGGTTCGTCATACATGAGTATCTGCGGGTCCAGAGCAATCGCCCGGGCCAATGCCACGCGCCGCTTCATGCCGCCCGACAATTCGTCCGGCATCAGCTCCAGGGCGCCACGTAGCCCCACAGCCTGCAATTTCATCAGCACGATGTCGCGAATCATCTCCTCCGGCAGCTTGGTATGTACCCGCAACGGAAAGGCGACGTTCTCGAACACGTCCAAGTCAGTAAACAACGCACCACTCTGGAACAGCACCCCCATCTGCTTGCGCATGTCGAACAGCTCGCTGCGCGACAGCGTCGGCAAATTCAGGCCATTGACCCAAACTTCACCCTGGCTCGGCTTGAGTTCGGCAGCGATCAGGCGCAGCAGTGTGGTTTTGCCACAGCCAGACGGCCCCATAATCCCGGTGACCTTGCCACGGGGAATGCGGATATCGATGTTTTTGAAAATATCCCGCTCGCCGCGTTTGAAGCTGACGTTCTTCAGCTCAACTGCATACGGGTTCTCGGCGCTCATCTGGACTCCTTGCTCAACGCTTGCCTGACTGACGTACCGCCCCGAACAAAGGGCACTACTGGTCGTCGAACGTACCGAAAATGGCCGCGAACTATACCATTGCGGCATTCTTCGCCCAAGACTGAAGGTGTTGCCGAAGATAAGCGCCGCACAGTTCCTGCAACCAACTCGCCACTGGAAACACTGGGCAGGCGCACCTTTACCGTTATAATCGGCAGCTTTTAGCCCGTACGCCGCAGAGAAGTCATGAGCCAGTCAACCGATCTGATCCAGTCAGCGCAGCGCACCATCCGCCTGGAGCTCGAAGCCATCCAGGATCTGCTGGCGCGCATCAACGGTGATTTCGTGCGCGCCTGCGAGTTGATTCTCGCCAGCAAAGGCCGCGTCGTAGTAGTCGGCATGGGCAAATCCGGCCACGTCGGCAACAAGATTGCCGCTACCCTGGCCAGCACCGGCACCACTGCTTTCTTTGTTCACCCGGCCGAAGCGAGCCATGGCGACATGGGCATGATCACCCGCGATGACGTGGTGCTAGCCCTGTCCAACTCCGGCTCCACCGCAGAAATCGTTACCCTGCTACCGCTTATTAAGCGCCTCGGCATCCGCTTGATCAGCATGACCGGCAACCCGGAATCACCGCTGGCCAAGGCCGCCGAAATCAACCTGGACGCCCGCGTGTCCCAGGAGGCCTGCCCGCTGAACCTGGCCCCAACCTCCTCCACCACAGTATCCCTGGTCCTCGGCGACGCCCTGGCCATTGCCCTGCTGGAAGCCCGCGGCTTTACCGCCGAAGATTTTGCGTTCTCCCACCCCGGTGGCGCGCTGGGTCGACGCCTGCTGCTCAAGGTGGAAAACGTGATGCATGCCGGCGACAGCCTGCCACGCGTCAAGCGCGGCACCTCACTACGCGACGCGCTACTGGAAATGACCCAGAAAGGCCTAGGCATGACCGTGGTGACAGAGCACGACGGCCGCCTAGCCGGGATATTCACCGACGGCGACCTGCGGCGCACCCTGGACCGTAACATCGACGTACGCCAGACCATTATCGATGACGTAATGACCGCCCACGGCAAGACCGCACGCGCGGAAATGCTCGCGGCAGAGGCTTTGAAAATCATGGAAGACCACAAGATCAGCTCGCTGGTGGTGATCGACGACAACAACCTGCCAATTGGCGCGCTGAACATGCACGACCTGCTCCGCGCCGGGGTAATGTGATGAGCACTGACGTGATCAACCCCGACTTACTGCAACGCGCCAAGGCCGTCAAACTGGCCATTTTCGACGTCGACGGCGTGCTGACCGACGGCAAACTGTACTTTCTGGTCGACGGCAGCGAGTTCAAGACCTTCAACACCCTCGACGGTCATGGCATCAAGATGCTGATCAACTCCGGCGTGCGCACTGCCATTATCAGCGGCCGCAAAACACCGGTGGTTGAACGCCGCGCGCAAAACCTGGGGATTCAACACCTCTATCAAGGCCGCGAAGACAAGCTGGTAGTTCTTGATGAACTGCTCGGTGAACTGGGCCTAGACTATGCACAGGTTGCATACCTCGGCGACGACTTGCCCGACCTGCCGGTGATTCGCCGCGTCGGCCTGGGCATGGCTGTCGCCAGCGCCGACGGCTTTGTTCGCCTGCACGCCCATGGTGTTACCCGTGCTCGCGGTGGCGAAGGCGCCGCCCGTGAGTTCTGCGAACTGATCATGCACGCCCAAGGCACCCTTGAAGCCGCTCAAGCCGCTTACCTATAGGCCAACCATGCCCCGCAAGTTATTCAATATTGCCCTGTTCGCCTTTGTCGCCCTGCTGGTGGCGGCACTCGGCTATTGGAACCTCAGCCCGGATGGTTTCAACGAGCAAGCTCGCAGCGCAGGGACCGATAACGCTATCGATTTTTACGCTACCAACACCTACACAGTTCAATACCAGGCCGATGGCAAGCTGCACTATGAGTTGAAGGCCGATAAGGTCGAGCACGTCAAGGCAAGCGACATCACCCTGATGACCAGCCCGAACATGAACCTGTTCCGCGGCACCGAGCTGCCCTGGAAAATCCGCAGTGAGCGCGGCGAAGTGTCGCCAGGTGGCGCCGAAGTCGAGTTGATCGACAAGGTGCGCGTCGAGCGTACCGACGCCAAAGGCCGCCCGACCATCCTCACCACCAGCCGCCTGACCGTATTCCCCGAGAAGGAATATGCGCAGACCCAGCAAGCCGTTAGAATCGACGCGGCCAATGGGGTGACCACGGCACAAGGAATGAAAGCGTACATGAATGACGGCAGGATGCTCCTGCTGTCCAACGTAAGAGGTCAGCATGAGGCTCGTTAACACCCTCCCCCTACTACTCAGCCTCAGCGCCGCACTCGGAAGTGTCAGCGCCTGGGCCCTACCCTCCGATCGCGAACAGCCTATCCGCATCCAGGCTGACAGCGCGGAACTTGATGACAAGCAAGGCGTAGCGGTCTACCGCGGTGATGTCGTCATCACCCAGGGCACCATGAAGGTTACCGGCGACACCGTGACCATTACCCAGAATTCCCAGGGCGATGTCGAGGTATTTACCTCCGTTGGTAAGCCGGCCTATTACGAACAACTGCCGTCAGCCGACAAGCAGATCGTCAAGGCCTATGGCCTGACTATCCAGTACTTTATGGCCAACGAGCGCGTGGTCCTGATCGATCAGGCCAAGGTGATCCAGGAAGGCAATACCTTCGAAGGCGAGAAAATCGTCTATGACACCCAGCGCCAGATCGTCAACGCCGGCCGCGCTACAGGCACCAATGTCACTGCGCCACGCCCGCGCATCGATATGGTGATCCAGCCGAAGAACAAACCAGCCGACCAGCAGGCGCAGTAATAATGGCCACATTAAAAGCCCAACACCTGGCCAAGAGTTACAAAGGCCGCCAGGTCGTGCGCGACGTCAGCCTGAGCATCGACAGCGGGCAGATTGTCGGCTTGCTTGGCCCCAACGGCGCTGGCAAGACCACCTGTTTCTACATGATCGTCGGCCTGGTACAGGCTGATCAGGGTCGAGTGATGATCGATGATCTCGACGTCAGTCATCAGCCCATGCATGGCCGCGCTCGCGCCGGCATTGGCTACCTGCCGCAGGAAGCCTCGATTTTCCGCAAGCTCAGCGTGGCCGACAACATCATGGCCATCCTGGAAACCCGCAAGGACCTGGACGGCGCTGCTCGTCGCAAGGAACTTGAAGGCCTGCTGCAGGAATTCCATATCAGCCATATTCGCGACAACCTCGGCATGAGCCTGTCCGGTGGTGAGCGCCGCCGCGTGGAAATTGCCCGCGCCCTGGCGACCAACCCTAAGTTCATCCTGCTCGACGAGCCCTTCGCCGGCGTAGACCCGATTTCCGTGGGCGATATCAAGCAGATCATCCATCACCTCAAGGCCAAGGGTATCGGTGTATTGATCACCGACCACAACGTGCGCGAGACCCTGGATATCTGCGAGACCGCCTATATCGTCAGCGATGGCCAGCTGATCGCAGAGGGTGATGCCGAGGCCATTCTGGCCAACCAAACAGTCAAAGAAGTGTATCTGGGGCATGAGTTCCGGCTGTAACCGCAGCTTTTCTCAAGCCGACTGCAGCCAAGGCTAGGCAAAACCCTTAAAGTCAGGCATATAATTTGCTTCCTAGTGGCGCTTTTTGAAAACGCCCTGTAGTGGATTGCGCACAGACGCCGGTAAATAAGGTCTGCAATGAAACCATCGCTAGTCCTGAGAATGGGCCAGCAGCTGACGATGACACCGCAGCTGCAACAGGCCATCCGCCTGCTCCAACTGTCTACCCTGGATCTGCAACAAGAGATCCAGGAGGCGTTGGAGTCCAACCCGATGCTCGAACGCCAGGAAGATGGCGATGACTTCGACAATTCGGACCCCATGGCCGATGGCGCAGAAAGCGCCAGCCCCAGCGAACAGCCCGAAGCGCCCTATCAGGAAACCAACTACCAGGAAGCCACGCAGACCGTGGACAACCTGGAAGAAGGCGACTGGGGCGAACGCATTCCCAATGAGCTGCCCGTCGATACCGCCTGGGAAGATATCTACCAGACCAGCGCCAGCAGTCTGCCCAGCAGCACCAACGATGATGACGAGTGGGATTTCACCACCCGCACCTCCAGCGGCGAGAGCCTGCAAAGCCATCTGCTTTGGCAGCTAAACCTGGCCCCCATGTCAGACAAGGATCGCCTGATCGGCGTCACCCTGATCGACTGCATCAACGAACAGGGCTATCTGGAAGAAACTCTGGAAGAAGTGGTCGAGGCCTTCGACCCGGAACTGGATATTGAGCTCGACGAAGTCGAAGCCGTTTTACACCGCATCCAGCAATTCGAGCCCACCGGTATCGCAGCGCGCAACTTGGGCGAGTGCCTGCTTCTGCAGCTCCGTCAGCTGCCGGCGAAAACCCCATGGCTGAGTGAAGCCCAGCGCCTGGCCAGCGACTACCTCGACCTGCTCGGTAGCCGCGACTACAGCCAGCTAATGCGCCGTATGAAGCTCAAGGAAGACGAGCTGCGCCAGGTTATCGACCTGATTCAAAGCCTCAACCCGCGCCCTGGCTCGCAGATCGAATCCAGCGAGCCGGAATACGTGGTGCCCGATGTCATCGTGCGCAAACACAACGAACGCTGGCTGGTGGAACTCAATCAGGAAGCCATGCCGCGCCTGCGCGTCAACGCGCAATACGCCGGTTTTGTGAAGCGCGCCGATTCCAGCGCCGATAACACCTTTATGCGTAACCAGCTGCAAGAAGCGCGCTGGTTTATCAAAAGCCTGCAAAGCCGCAACGAAACCCTGATGAAGGTCGCCACGCAGATCGTCGAACATCAGCGTGGCTTCCTCGATTACGGCGATGAGGCGATGAAACCCCTGGTGCTGCACGATATTGCCGAAGCCGTGGGCATGCACGAATCGACCATCTCGCGGGTGACCACGCAGAAATTCATGCACACCCCGCGTGGCATTTACGAGCTGAAATACTTCTTCTCCAGCCACGTCAGCACCTCCGAGGGCGGCGAATGCTCGTCCACGGCAATCCGCGCCATCATCAAAAAACTGGTCGCCGCGGAAAATGCGAAAAAGCCGTTGAGTGACAGCAAGATCGCTGGTTTACTGGAGGCACAGGGCATTCAAGTCGCTCGCCGCACGGTCGCCAAGTACCGTGAATCCCTCGGAATAGCGCCTTCCAGTGAGCGCAAACGATTGATCTAAGGCGGCACGAAGAAGGAAGACAACGAATCACATAGAACACGCCCAGGCCTCGCCTTTTCGCAAAAGCAGCCATACTGCCAACAAGCAATCAGCGACCGTGCCAGGCTCGTTTTGTCAGAGTCTTCCACGCCACAGTGTTCCGGCGGCAGGCCTCTCGCCTGCCTCTTACACACGGCAACAAGGAGAAAGCGGTATGCAAGTCAACATCAGTGGACACCAGCTGGATGTGACCGACGCCCTGCGCGACTACATCGCCGAAAAACTCGGCCGATTGGAGCGCCACTTCGACAAGATCACCAATGTACAAGTCACCATGGAGGTCGAGAAACTCAAACAGAAAATCGAAGCGACCCTGCACATTGCTGGCGGCGAAGTGGTCGCCAATGCCGAGCATGAAGACATGTACGCAGCCATCGATCTACTGACTGATAAACTCGACCGACAACTCATCAAACACAAGGAAAAACAGCTCGAACGTCAACAGGGCGCTATGGCCCGCTGACATCGTCTATCTCCTATGATCCGACTTGAAACTATCCTGACCCCCGGCCGTTCCCTGGTGAACGTGCCGGGCGGCAGCAAAAAACGTGTTCTCGAACAGATTGCCAACCTGGTGGCGCGCGAGCTGCCTGACCTGGATGGCCAAGACATCTTCGAAAGCCTGATTGCCCGAGAAAAACTCGGCTCGACCGGTTTCGGTAATGGTATTGCCATTCCGCACTGTCGCCTGCCCGGTTGCACCGCGCCGATCAGCGCCTTGCTGCGCCTGGACGCTGCCGTAGACTTCGACGCCATCGACGGTGCGCCTGTGGACCTGCTGTTTGTCCTGCTGGTGCCCGAAGCAGCCACCGACGCTCATCTGGAACTGCTCCGGCAGATCGCCAGCATGCTCGATCGCAGCGATGTGCGTGCCAGCCTGCGCCAAGCGGAAAGCAGCGAAGCCCTGTATCAGGTAGTCGTGGACGTACAAAGCCAACTCAACAGAGCCTGAGCATGCGCCTGATCATCGTTAGCGGTCGCTCCGGCTCCGGGAAGAGCACCGCCCTCGATGTGCTTGAGGACAACGGTTTCTACTGCATCGATAACTTGCCGGCCGGCCTGCTGCCTGAACTGGCTGAGCGTGCCCTACTGCACACCGAACTGCTGCATCCGCAGGTCGCAGTGTCGATTGATGCGCGCAACCTGCCGAGCCACCTCAAGCGCTTCCCCGAGCTGCTTGAAGAAGTTCGCGCACGGCACATCAAATGCGATGTGATCTACCTGGATGCCGACGAAGAAACCCTGCTCAAACGCTTCTCGGAAACCCGTCGGCGCCACCCGCTGACCAACGAGAGTCGCTCTCTGGCTGAAGCCATCGCCGACGAAAGCCTATTGCTCGGGCCAATCATTGATCTGGCCGACCTGAAAATCGACACCACCCACCTCAACCTGTATCAGCTGCGCGACAGCCTCAAACTGCGCTTGCTTAACCAACCCGAGCCGGGTACCGCGTTTCTGCTGGAGTCCTTTGGTTTCAAGCGCGGCATGCCGGTGGATGCTGATCTGGTATTTGATGTGCGCTGCTTGCCCAACCCGTACTGGAAGCCAGACCTGCGCGACTTCTCCGGCCTCGACCAGCCTGTAGTCGATTACCTCTCGGCCCAGGCTGATGTCGAAGACATGTACCAGGACATCCTCGCTTACCTGACTAAATGGCTGCCGCGCTTTGCCGCCAGCAACCGCGCCTATGTAACGGTTGCAATTGGCTGCACTGGCGGTCACCACCGCTCGGTGTACCTGGCCAACCGCCTGGGTGAAACCCTCAAACCCATCCTGAAAAACGTTCAGACTCGCCACCGCGACCTCAGCTAAGGAATTGCCGCGATGCCCGCCTGCGAAATCACCATTATCAACAAGCTTGGCCTGCACGCCCGTGCGGCGGCCAAGTTTGTCGGCGTCGCTGGGCGTTTTCCTTGCCAGGTCAAGATCGGCCGTAGCCCGAAGAGTCTGGTCGACGGCAAAAGTATTATGGCGGTGATGATGCTTGCCGCCGGTAAAGGCACGCCCGTGCACCTGCACACCGAAGGCGAGCAGGATAGCGAGGCGCTGCAGGCCCTCAGCGAGCTGATCAACAACTACTTCGACGAAGGCGAATAGCTGATCGAGAGGCAGTAAAAAGGGGCTGAACGCTTAAGCGACAGCCCCTTTTTCATACAAGCGGAATCAACTACCGGCCACGGTCATGCGCTCGATAAGCACCGAGCCAGTGCGGATATTGCTGCGCAGCTCCAGATCATTACCGACAGCGACAATCTGCTTGAACATGTCGCGCAGGTTTCCGGCGATGGTAACTTCCTGCACCGGAAACTGGATCTCGCCGTTTTCCACCCAGTAACCACCGGCACCACGCGAATAGTCGCCAGTGACCATATTCAGCCCCTGCCCCATCAGCTCAGTGACCAGCAGCCCACGCCCCATACGCTTGAGCAACGCCTTCTGGCTTTCATCGCCATGGCTAACAAACAGGTTATGCACGCCGCCAGAGTTGGCGGTGCTGGGCATACCCAGCTTGCGCCCGGAATAGGTGCCGAGTACATAGGACAGCAGCTCGCCGCGCTCGACAAAGGATTTGGTGTAAGTCGCCAGACCGTCACCATCAAAGGCGGCACTGCCCAAAGCACGCGGGATATGCGGACGCTCATCAATCTTCAGCCACTCGGGGAATAGCTGTTGACCGAGGGAACCTTCGAGAAAGGATGATTTACGGTACAAATTGCCGCCGGAAATCGCCGCCAGGAAGCTGCCAAACAAACCGGTCGCCAACTCAGCGGCGAACAGCACCGGCACTTCACAGGTTGGCACCGGGCGCGCACCTAAACGGCTTACCGCTCGTTCGGCGGCGCGCCGACCAATACTGCCGGCATCGGCCAGCAACTCGCCCTGGCGATTGACGTCGTACCAGTAGTCGCGCTGCATCTGTCCGCCATCTTCGGCGATCATCACGCAGCTTAAGCTGTGCCGCGTGCTGGCATAGCCGCTGACAAAACCATGGCTGTTGCCGTAGACCCGGCAACCCTGATGGGTATTCAAAGTCGTGCCGTCGGCGTTCTTGATCCGCTGGTCTGCGGCAAAGGCCGCGGCCTCGCAGCTCAAGGCCTGCTCAATGGCCTGCTCCGGGGTGATCGACCAAGCGTGATAAAGATCCAGCTGCGGCAGCTCGCGGGCCATCAGCGCGGCATCGGCCAGCCCGGCGCATTCGTCTTCGGAGGCATGCTTGGCAATCGCCAGGGCCGCCGCGACGGTTTCGCGAATCGCGGCTTCACCACTGGCCGAAGTACTGGCCGAGCCCTTGCGCTGACCGACATACAGGGTGATACCGAAACCCTGGTCGCGGTTGAACTCGACCGTTTCCACTTCACCCTGACGTACCGTGGTGGACAAGCCTTGCTCCACCGATACGGCCACCTCACAGGCACTCGCGCCCTGCTTTTTAGCCTCGGCAATAATCTGCTCCACCTGCGCCTGCAAATGCGGCACAGCCTGGGGGCCGACGATGTCTACTGCACTCATAAGAACTCCTGAACGATAAGCGGCAAGCGCGGCCACACAGGCCAGACGCTTACAGCTGGAAACTTGCTGCTATCATGTCGGCGTTTTCCACTGGACCGCCACCATGTCTGAATACCTTGACGACGACTTCTCCGGCGAGAAGAGCAAAACCCAGATCAAGCGCGAGTTTCATGCGTTGCAGGATCTGGGGCAACGCCTGACCACCCTGAAACTCGACCTGCTGAACAAACTGCCACTGACCGACGAGCTGCGCCGCGCGCTGGCCGAAGCGCCCAAGCACACGGCCAATGCCGCGAAGAAGCGCCATGTGCAGTTTATCGGCCGCTTGATGCGCGATCAGGATATCCCCGCCATCCTGACCCTGCTTGACCAGCTGGATGCCTCTACCCGCCAGTACAACGAACGCTTTCATAACCTGGAGCGCTGGCGTGACCGCTTGCTCAACGGCGACGACGACACCCTGGAAAAGTTTGTCGGTGAATACCCCGACGCCGACCGCCAACACCTGCGCCAGCTGATCCGTCAGGGCCAGCACGAACTGGCGCAGAACAAAGCGCCTGCCGCGTCCCGCAAAATCTTCAAATACATCCGCGAACTGGACGAAACCCAGCGCGGCTTGCGCTAGATCAGCACATCGATTGGGCTGCGCAACGCTCAACCCAATCGACGATTTTTAGCTGCCCGTCCCGCCCACCGTAATCGCATCAATCTTCAGCGTCGGCTGGCCCACGCCAACCGGCACCGATTGGCCGTCCTTGCCGCAGGTGCCGACGCCGCTGTCCAGCGCCAGGTCGTTACCGACCATCGACACCTTGCTCATGGCTTCCGGGCCATTGCCTATCAGGGTGGCGCCTTTGACCGGGGCGGTGATCTTGCCGTCCTCGATCAGGTAAGCCTCGCTGGTGGAGAAGACGAACTTGCCACTGGTGATATCGACCTGACCGCCGCCGAGGTTGGCGCAATAGATGCCCTTCTTCACCGAGCGGATGATTTCTTCCGGGTCGCTTTCGCCGGCCAGCATGTAGGTATTGGTCATGCGCGGCATCGGCAGGTGCGCGTAGGACTCACGGCGACCGTTGCCAGTGCACGCCACACCCATCAGGCGGGCATTCAATTTGTCCTGCATATAGCCCTTGAGCACGCCGTTCTCAATCAACGTGGTGCACTGGGTCTGCGTGCCCTCATCGTCCATGCTCAGAGAACCGCGACGCTCGGCAAGGGTACCGTCATCGACGATGGTGCACAGGCTGGACGCCACCTGCTCACCCATTCGGCCGCTGTAGGCCGAGCTGCCCTTACGATTGAAGTCGCCTTCCAGGCCATGGCCGACCGCTTCGTGCAGCAGCACACCGGACCAGCCAGCCCCCATCACCACAGGCATAGTGCCTGCTGGGGCTGGAATAGCTTCGAGGTTGACCAGTGCCTGGCGCAGGGCCTCACGGGCATAGCCCATGGCGCGCTCTTCGTTGTTGCTGGTCTGTTCGAGGAAGTAGCGGTAATCGGTACGTCCGCCACCACCGTGGCTGCCACGCTCGCGGCGACCGTTCTGCTCGACGATCACGCTGACATTGAAGCGCACCAGCGGGCGGATATCCGCGCCCAGGCTGCCGTCATTCGCCGCCACCAGAATGCGATCCCACACCCCGGCCAGACTGACCGAGACCTGTTTGATGCGTGGGTCAAGGGCGCGGGTAGCGACGTCAATGCGCTTGAGCAGCTCGACCTTTTCCGCCCGCCCCAACACATCCAGCGGGTTGTCCTGGGCATACAGCGGCTTGACCAGCGGGCTGCTGAACGCTTGCACGCGGCCGTTCTGCCCAGCGCGGGCAATCGAGCGGGCCGCACGCGCAGCCTGGCTCAAGGCATCAGCGGTGATCGCATTGCTGTAGGCAAAACCGGTCTTCTCGCCGGACTGAGCGCGCACACCGACGCCCTGATCGAGGTTGAAACTGCCTTCCTTGACGATGCCATCCTCCAGCGCCCAGGTTTCCGAGACCTGGCTCTGGAAATACAGGTCGGCCGCATCGATTCCCGGCCCGGCCAAGTCGGCCAGAACTGCGGGCAGATGTTCAATGGTCAAACCGCCCGGCCCCAGCAGATGTTCACTGACAGATACCAACATAGTGTTCATTGCTCAATCTCGTTGATGACTGTTGCACCTGGCAGCCGTGGTTCGGCTGCCGCAAAAAAACGTTTATGCCGCGCCACCGGCATGCGCTGGCGAATCGCCGCCTGTTCGGTCGCATCACGCTCGGCCAGCAGCACGCCCGGCCCGCGTGGCAGTTCGGCGAGTACGCGCCCCCAGGGATCGACCAGCGCCGAATGGCCAAAGGTCTCGCGCCCACCTGGATGAGTACCGCCCTGTCCGGCCGCCAGCACGTAGCACTGGGTTTCGATGGCCCGCGCGCGGGTGAGTATCTGCCAATGTGCTGCACCGGTAACCGCAGTAAAGGCAGCCGGCGCACAGATCAGCTCTGCACCGGCTGCGCGCAGGGCACTGTACAACTCGGGAAAGCGCAGGTCATAACAAACGGTCATGCCCAAACGCCCAACCGGGGTATCGGCGACCACCACCTGGCTGCCGAAGGCGTAATCGTCAGACTCGCGATAACGGCCATGGCTGTCGCTGACATCCACATCAAACAGGTGCAGCTTGTCATAGCGGGCCACGCGCTGGCCGTGATCATCGATCAACAGCGAGCAGGCGTGAGCCTTGGCATCAGGCTGGCCATCCGGCGGTAAAGGCAAGGTGCCGGCGACAATCCACAAGCCCAGGTCACGGGCGGCTTGTTGCAACCAAGGCAGAATCGGTCCCTCGCCCAACGCTTCGGCGCGCCCCAGCGCGGCCTGATCGCGCCGGCCGATGGCCGCGAAATTTTCCGGCAGCACGGCCAATCGCGCACCTTGTGCGGCAGCCTGCTCAAGCAACTGCCGAGCCTGCGCCAGATTGGCCAGGACATCGGCCTGGCTGACCATTTGAATAACTGCGAAGGTCATGACTGCCTTTATTTCAATGCCGGTATGGCTTCAGCTTACAAGCCATACCGGCAGACTGCACGGCTGCATATCATCCGCGTGGGGATTACTGAGGTTTTTCGAAGGGCTTGTCGAAGCTGATGTCTGGGTTCTGCCAGGCGCCCTTGACGTCGTACTGCACACTCGCAAAGCGCGCCACGCGGTCACCCAAGAGCTTATCGGCAATAAACAGCGCCCCGCCGATGGCCGGTGCGCCGACTATCAGCGCAGCCAGTGGCAGGTTGTTGGTCACCGGCAAGGTCACCAACAACTTGGCATCAATCCGATCATTGGCCATATCCAGGGTGCCATTGAGTTCAAGATTGCTCGACGGCCCGGTCAGGGTGATTGGCTCGCGAGTAACGAACACGCCGTTATCAGCTACCAGCAGTCCCTTGACCCGGTCATAACTCAAACCTTTGCCGAGCAGGTCAGAGAAGTCCAGACGCAGGCGCCGGCCAATCGAGTTGAAGTTCAGCAGACCAAATACGCGCAGCGCCGAAGCGGGCCCTTCCACCTCGGAGAACTGGCCTTTGCGCAGCGAAGCATCCAGCGTGCCGCTGAAACGCTTCAGGCCGAACCAGGCAGGCGAGCCGGGCCAGTTACCATCAACATCCATATGAAAGTCACGGCTGCTAGCGGTCGGTGCAAAGCCCCAGGCGATCAGTACATCAGCCAGATCGGCGCCTTCCATACGCCCTTTGTAGCTCGTGCGCACGCCATTTGCGGCGTTTAGCCAGGTGGCGCGGCCGCTAATCTTCAGGCCTTTGAGATTGAGATCCAACTCATTGAAATGCACACCGGCGCTGACCGGGCGCGCCTTGAGCGACCAACTGCCAAGCGGTTCGATGCCCTGATAGACCTCGGCGATCCGCACGTCCAGCGCCGGGAAGCTACTCGGATCGACACTTGCCAGCGGATCGGGCGCATCGATTACAGGCTCACCGGCAACTTTCTTCTCTGCCGCCGGGAAGCGCAGATAGTCGAGCGTCAGCGCAATCGGCAGCTCACGGGCATCCGGCAAGCCGACCAGGCCTTTCAGCTGCGGGCTGTCGAGGCTGACCGCCCAGGTTGCGGCATCGCGTTTCACTGCCACTTCCAGCGCATCCAGGCTGATGCCAAAGCCGGTGAAGCGACCAATGCGCAACTGGGCATCCTTGAACAGCCGCTGCGCATCACCGATTGGCACGCTGGCATAGGGCTGCAACACCTGCTGCCAGGCCGACCAGTCCAACTCTGCTACGCGCCCGCGCACCCGCAAGCCCTGGCTAGTAGGCAGGCTGGCCGCACCGTCGGCCAGGCGAATTTCGCCCCGCCCCTGGTTGAACCGGCCAGGGCTGGCGGCGAAGGTCAGGCTCAGCAAGTCAGCGTAATCCAGCCAGTAGCGCTGTTCACGGCCGCCCAGGGTCATACGCCACTGCGTCGTGCGCTCCTCGGCAGCGGTCTTGCCGAACGGTGCCGGTAGCGCCAGCGTCGCACCTTTAAGGCTGGAACTGACGCGCAGCTGACTGTCGGCGCCGTCCAGAGTCAGATTGAGGCGATACGGCAGATTGCCACTGACG
The DNA here is from genome assembly GCF_031764535.1 of Pseudomonas sp. SG20056. Classification (NCBI taxonomy): domain Bacteria; kingdom Pseudomonadati; phylum Pseudomonadota; class Gammaproteobacteria; order Pseudomonadales; family Pseudomonadaceae; genus Pseudomonas; species Pseudomonas sp. SG20056. The sequence continues at coordinate 826,489 of NZ_CP134499.1, read as the reverse complement.
GGCAGCGGCTGGGTCACCCCCAGCCAGGTACTCAGCTCCTTGACGGCGATCTGCCCGCTGGCCTCAATGCGGCTGCGCGCTTTACCCCGCGCACCTTCGGCCAGAGCCTTGGCGCGCACCGCATGGCCGAGCACTTGGGCACGAATGTCCGGGGCACTGAGGCCACTGGCGGTGTTGTAGCGAAATGCCCCCTGCAGCTGACTGAACTGCAGCGGCGGAGTAGGCAGGCTGAGCTGCGCGTTTTCAGTAGCGAAATCCACCACCACTGCCGGAGCCAAGCCCTTGCGCAGCGGCAGATCGAGCTTGAGTTTACCGGCTAACGCTCCCGCGCCAGTCCAGCCAGCGAAAGTTTCTGCGGTGCCAATCGGGGCCTGCTGCAGGATATGCAGGGCATCATCGACATTGCTGCTCAGCTCGCTGGTCAACAACAAACGCGGTGGCTGACCCGGCAACGAAGTGGCAATCAGCGCCTGGGCATTGCTCACCTGGCTATCGAGGATACGTCCTTCAGCCAGCTCGACGCGCACACCGCTGTCTTCGATCAACACCTTGCCACGCCCCTCGCGCAGCGCCGGCCAACCGGGCTGAAAGGCCAGTTCGGCGTCATGCACGGCGAAGAACAGACTGATGCTGCGCGAGGTATTTTCCGCGCCCTTGTTCAGCGAACCCTGGTACTGGAAATAGCCTTCATCCACCGCGCCACCACGGATGGCACTTTTCAACCAGGCATCCAGATCGGCACTCATGCCCGGCGCCCGACTTGGCAGGTATTTCTCGGTAAAGCGCGCATCGCCGTTACGCAGCCCCACACGCAGGTCCATATAGTCTTCTTGCGCCGGGTCGAAGCGCAGGCGAATCAGGAAATCGCCGGCGGCCGGCCCCTCTTCACCCAGCACCTGCAGATAAGGGCTGCGCAGGGTGAACGCCTGCTCATCAATCTGCCAGGTCAGCAGAGCATTGGCCTTTTGATAGTGCCAAGGCTTGGGGAACAGGGTGTCGAGGTGCAGGGAAAAATTTTCGCTATCGACACGCAGCTCACCCTGGCCCAGATCGCCACTGATACTGCCGCTGACATTTTCTGCGGCCGGTGAGCCAAGGTATGCGGCAAAGCCGATGCGCTCCAGATTGGCCGAGAACTGCAGGCGTTTGCTATCGGTCAGCTGCGGCCGGTAGTCGAGCTGAATATTGCGCAGTGCACCATGCGGCTTGAGTTGCTCAAGCAGCGCCAGGCCTTTGTCAGGCAGTGGCGCAAGCCCCGCTACCAGAGGCTGCAGCGGCGCCAGGTCGAGGCGATCAGCACTCAGCACCCATTGCTCCTGCACTTCTGCGCTTTCCGCCTGCTGAGTCAACGCCACGCGTACTTCACCCCAGCGCTGTTCATTACGGCTAAAGGCCAGGTCATCCAGCAACAACTTGAAGCCCAGCTCGGTGCGGGTGAAATAGGCATTCAGCGCCAGGTTATTCAGCGCCACTGATTCGCGCCCGGCATAGCCGGCCTTGAGCTGCGGCACATGCAGGCGACTGACAGCCCGCTGTATGCCGCCATTAGCCCAGCTCAGCCAGACCTCGCCGCCCAGCTGCAACTGCTCAAGCCGCCATTGCGTCAGTAGGCTCGCCGGTACCCAGGCCGCCCAGTCGCTCTGTGGCAGGCTCAGATACAGATCGGCTTGGGCGTCTTGCCAGTGCTTGGCGTTTATGCGCGAGCGCAACTGCAGGGCCAGCGGCTGGCCATCGGGCAACAGCAGACGGCCGTCCAGGCGCTGACGCGCGCTGCCGTTACGCAGGGTGAGGTTTACATAGGTCAGGGTCCGCGCCGGCTGATCGAAGGCCTGTATGGTGACTTGGCTGTTAAACAACGACAGGCGCTTGAGTATCTGCGACTGTGTCAGCACCTGAGCCAGATCGAGCGGCGCGGGTTCATTGCGCTGCGGTAAGCCCTTGAGCGACCAGCTACCGTCTTCAGCTTGCTGCACGACCAGCTGCACGCCATCCAGCTCAAGCCGGGCAATGCGCAACTGACGCGCCAACAGGCTGGCCAGTACATCGGGTACCACACGCACCTGATCCAGCTGCAAGGCACCTGGGCCCTCACCGACCTCAACATCGTGAGCGGTCAGTACGGGTGAAAACCCCTGCCAGAGCCCTTCCAATGCACCGATCTGCACCGGCATGGCCAACGCTTCACGGGCCTTGTCTTCAGCTTCCAGGCGGTATTCGGCGACCAGCGGCACCAGCTCGCGCCCGAGGCTGACATACAGCGCCGCTAATACCAGCGTCAAAGCGCACAGCCCCAATGCCGTACGCAGCAGCAGGGTAACCAAGCGCGCCAACGCGGCCATTCAGTTCACGCCCTGGCGATAAGCGCGCATATCAGAGCAGCACCACATCGTACTGTTCCTGGGAATACATGGTTTCAACCTGGAACTTGATGGTGCGACCGATAAAGGCTTCCAAATCGGCGACATTGCCTGACTCTTCATCAAGCAGGCGATCGACCACCTTTTGATTGGCCAACACGCGATAACCTTCCGGTTGATAGGCCCGCGCCTCACGCAGAATTTCGCGGAAGATTTCGTAGCAGGTGGTTTCCGCCGTTTTCAGCTTGCCGCGCCCCTGACAGGCGCTGCATGGCTCGCAGAGCACCTGTTCGAGACTTTCACGGGTGCGCTTGCGGGTCATCTGCACCAGGCCAAGCTCGGTGATGCCGATGATGTTGGTCTTGGCGTGGTCGCGCTCCAGCTGCTTCTCCAGGGTACGCAGTACCTGGCGCTGGTGCTCTTCATCTTCCATGTCGATGAAGTCGATGATGATGATCCCGCCGATATTGCGCAGGCGCAGCTGGCGAGCAATCGCTGTTGCGGCTTCCAGATTGGTCTTGAAGATGGTCTCTTCCAGCGTGCGGTGGCCGACAAACGCGCCGGTATTCACATCGATGGTGCTCATCGCCTCGGCTGGATCGATGATCAGGTAACCGCCGGACTTGAGCGGCACCTTGCGCTCCAGCGCTTTCTGGATTTCATCCTCAACGCCATACAGATCGAAGATTGGCCGCTCCCCCGGGTAATGCTCCAGGCGGTCGGCGATTTCCGGCATCAGCTCATCGACAAACTGGGTGATCTTGCCGAAGGTCTCGCGCGAGTCGACGCGAATCTTCTCGATCTTCGGGTTGACCAGGTCACGCAGAGTGCGCAGCGCCAGGGACAGGTCCTCGTAGATCACCAGCGGCGTTGGGCCGACTTTCATCTGCGTGGCGATCTGCTCCCACAGGCGGCGTAGGTAGCGGATGTCGGCGAGGATCTCATCGGCCCCGGCGCCATCAGCCGCCGTACGCAGGATAAAACCGCCGCTTTCCTCGATACCTTCGGCAGCCACGCAATCGGCCACAACCTGCTTGAGGCGCTCACGCTCGGCTTCGTCCTCAATTTTCAGCGAGATGCCAACGTGGGCAGTACGCGGCATGTACACCAGGTAGCGCGAAGGAATCGACAGCTGGGTGGTCAGGCGCGCGCCCTTGCTGCCAATCGGATCCTTGGTCACTTGCACCACCAGGCTCTGACCTTCATGCACCAGGGCGCTGATGCTTTCCACCGCAGAGCCTTCGCGGGTGGAAATTTCCGCGGCATGAATAAACGCCGCACGCTCCAGCCCGATATCAATAAAGGCCGCCTGCATACCCGGCAGCACGCGCACCACCTTGCCCTTGTAGATATTGCCGACGATGCCACGCTTCTGCGTGCGCTCTACATGCACTTCCTGCAGTACGCCGTTTTCCACCACCGCCACGCGCGATTCCATCGGCGTGATGTTGATCAGGATCTCTTCACTCATGCGCTCATCTCTTCTGAGATAAAGCTGAAAGCCCAGGGACTGCGCCGATAATGGCGGTCACTCACCCGCGACCCGCAACCTCTTGACTGTGAACTGGCAGCGACTGCCAGCACGGAATAGCAAATTCTGCGAGCAACTCGGCAGTTTCACACAGCGGCAAACCAACCACCGCCGAATAACTGCCCTGCAACTGGCTGATAAATACCGCCGCCAGGCCTTGAATACCGTAACACCCGGCCTTGTCCTGCGGCTCGCCGCTGGCCCAGTAAGCCTCGATTTCGGCCTGACTCAAGGCGCGGAAGGTCACCTGGCTTGTGACCACTCTCGAAACCTGGCGTTCGCGGCTGACCAGCGCCACAGCCGTCAGCACCTCATGGGTTCGCCCAGACAGATCACTGAGCGTCGCCAACGCATCGGCGCGGTCGGTCGGCTTGCCAAGAATTCGTCCATCAAGCACCACAGCCGTATCAGCACCGAGCACCACGGCATTCGCGGTATCGGTCAAAGCAGCCAGCCCAGCTTGCGCTTTGCTAAGCGCCAGACGCTCTACATAGGCGATTGGCGACTCACCTGGCAATGCATTTTCATCGATGGGGGCGATTTGCGTGAGGAAGGGCACAGCAATTTGCGTCAGCAATTCACGCCGACGCGGCGATCCGGAGGCGAGATAGAGGGTGGCCATGCTGACTTCTCCCTGTCGGATAAACGCAAGGCCCAGCGGCCTTGCTTAATTGACGCCCAGACGCTGATGCAGCCCGCGCAGCAACGTGCAGACCCAGGGCCAGAGCAAGGCGCTGACCAAGGCCGGCAAGACAAACGCCAGGGTTGGCGGGCGGCTACCGGTCAAGGCGTTCAACCACAGCTGCACCAGCTGAGCGAGGCCGAACACCACCAGCAGCACGGTACTTTGCTGCCACATGGGGAACATGCGCAAACGCTGATGCAGGGTCAGCACCAGAAAGGTAATCAGGGTCAGGATCAGTGCATTCTGCCCCAGCAAACTGCCATTCAGCACATCAGCCAACAAACCAATGACCCAAGCCGTGGTCATGCCCACGCGATGCGGCAAAGCCAGCACCCAATAGGTCAGAAACAGCGCTAACCACAGCGGCCGGCCCAACTCCATGAACTTAGGCATGCTCGACACGCTAAGCAGCAGCGCCAGGGCAAACGTCAGCCAGACCGCCCAGATATTGCTTGATCGTGCGGCCATTATTGCGCTGCCTCCGGCGGATTGGCGGGCGCCACTGGCACATCAGCCGCAGGCTGCGCGGGTTGCGCCTGCTGCAGAATTTCACGATCCAGGGCTTCCTGCGCCTGCGCCGATTCGGTGGCCCGCTGTTCCGGGGTGCGCGGATCAGTGAACACCAACAGCATGTAACGGCTGCGGTTCAGCGTAGCGGTGGGCACTGCACGGACAATCGCAAAAGGCTGACCGGAGTCGTGGATCACTTCCGACACCATGGCCACCGGATAGCCGGCCGGGAAGCGCTGACCGAGGCCGGAGCTGACCAGCAGATCGCCTTCTTTGATATCCGCCGTGTCCGCCACATGACGCAACTCCAGGCGTTCCGGGTTACCGGTGCCGCTGGCGATGGCGCGCAGGCCATTGCGATTGACCTGCACGGGAATGCTGTGGGTGGTATCCGTCAGCAGCAGTACTCGCGAGGTATAGGGCATAACCTCGACCACCTGGCCCATCAGGCCACGGGCATCCAGCACAGGCTGACCCAGGACCACGCCGTCCTTCTCGCCTTTGTCGATCAGGATGCGGTGGGTAAAGGGATTGGGGTCGATACCGATCAGCTCGGTGGCCAGCACCTCGTCATCAACCAGGGCGGCCGAGTTGAGCAGCTCGCGCAGGCGCACGTTCTGCTCGGTGAGGGCGGCGAGTTTCTGCAGGCGGCGTTGCATCATCAGCTGTTCGGCCTTGAGCTTCTCGTTCTCGGCGGTCAGCTCATTGCGCGTACTGAGTTCCTGAGTCGCGCTCTCCCACACCCGCACCGGCAGGCGGCCGACCCAGTAGACCGGCTCGACAATCAGGCCCAGCTGCGCGCGCAGCGGTTGCAACAGAGTGAAGCGCGCATCGACCACCATCAGCGCAGCCGACAGCACGGAGAACACCAGCAGGCGCACACCCAGCGAAGGACCTTTGGCAAATAGCGGTTTGATCGGCAGCTCCTCACAGCGTCAGGCAGCAAAACAAAAGCTGCAAGCGGGTGAAACCCGGCTTGCAGCTCAAGACTTGGAGCGGTCGCGCTTATTCCGAGGACAGCAGGTCCATGGTGTGGCGATCCATCATTTCCAGAGCCTTGCCGCCACCGCGTGCAACGCAGGTCAGCGGGTCTTCGGCGACGATAACCGGCAGGCCGGTTTCCTGCGACAGCAGTTTGTCCAGATCACGCAGCAACGCGCCACCGCCGGTCAGCACCAGACCACGCTCGGCAATGTCGGAAGCCAGTTCTGGAGGCGATTGCTCCAGCGCGCTTTTCACCGCCTGGACGATGGTCGCCAGGGATTCCTGCAGCGCTTCGAGCACTTCGTTGGAGTTAAGGGTGAAGCTGCGCGGTACGCCTTCGGCCAGGTTGCGGCCACGTACGTCGACTTCGCGCAGTTCGCCACCGGCATAGGCGGTGCCGATTTCCTGCTTGATACGCTCAGCGGTGGATTCGCCGATCAGCGAACCATAATTGCGGCGCACGTAGGTAATGATTGCTTCGTCGAAACGGTCGCCGCCAACGCGGACGGATTCGGCATAAACCACGCCGTTCAGCGAGATCAGCGCGATTTCCGTGGTACCACCACCGATATCGACGACCATCGAACCACGAGCTTCTTCAACCGGCAGGCCGGCACCAATGGCAGCCGCCATTGGCTCTTCGATCAGAAACACTTCACGGGCACCGGCACCGAGGGCCGATTCACGAATGGCGCGGCGCTCCACCTGGGTGGATTTGCACGGTACGCAGATCAGCACGCGCGGCGACGGCTGCAGAAAGCTGTTTTCGTGAACCTTGTTGATGAAGTACTGCAGCATCTTTTCGCAGACACTGAAGTCGGCGATCACGCCGTCTTTCATCGGACGGATGGCGGCAATGTTGCCGGGGGTACGGCCGAGCATGCGTTTGGCTTCGGTTCCGACCGCCACCACGCTCTTCTGGTTACCGTGGGTACGAATAGCAACGACCGACGGCTCGTTCAGGACGATGCCGCGCTCGCGAACATAAATCAGGGTATTGGCAGTGCCCAGGTCAATCGACAGATCGCTGGAAAACATGCCACGCAGTTTTTTGAACATGGGATAGGGACCCTAGGCAACGCGTGGGTAAAGGCGAAGCGCGGTAAAGGCGCTGCTAAAAAGTGCGGCAAACTCTAACAACGGCAGGGATTTTGAGCAAGGCACCAATATGTTAGATTGCCGGTTTTTCCGGGCTTTAAGGCCCATCATCGCGGCCTTTGACCACCACCTACCACTATCTGTTCCCTGCGCACCCGTGCATGGCGACTCGTTCACATTTCCAAAGGCGGCCAGCAAATGCGCTGCTTTATATAGGGAGAAACCTGATGGCGCTTGAACGCTCCGACGTGGAGAAAATCGCTCATCTGGCTCGACTGGGCCTGAATGAAGCCGATATCCCGGGTACCACTGCGACCCTTAATAACATTCTCGGCCTGATCGACCAGATGCAGGCGGTCAATACCGACGGCATCGAGCCGCTGGCTCACCCGCTGGAAGCCACTCAGCGCCTGCGCGCCGACCAGGTCACCGAACGCAACCAGCGCGAGGCCTACCAGGCCATCGCCCCGGCCGTGGAAAACGGCCTGTACCTGGTTCCGAAAGTCATCGAGTAAGGGAAAAGCCTAGCCATGCATCAATTTACCCTGGCCGAGATCGCCCGCGGACTCGCCGACAAGCAGTTTTCCGCCGAAGAACTGACCCGCAGCCTGTTGGCGCGCATCGCCCAACTCGACCCGCAGCTCAACAGCTTTATTACCGTTACCGAGGAGCTTGCGCTGGAGCAAGCCAAAGCAGCCGACGCACGCCGCGCGGCTGGCGAGAGCGGCGCTCTGCTCGGTGCACCGATCGCCCACAAGGACCTGTTCTGCACCCAGGACGTACTGACCAGCTGCGGCTCGAAAATCCTCACCGGCTTCAAGGCCCCGTATAACGCCACCGTGGTCGAGAAGCTCGCCAGCGCCGGCGCCGTGACCCTGGGCAAGCTGAACATGGACGAATTCGCCATGGGCTCGGCTAACGAGTCCAGCCACTACGGCGCGGTGAAAAACCCCTGGGACCTGACCCGCGTACCTGGCGGTTCTTCCGGTGGCTCCGCCGCTGCGGTGGCCGCACGCCTGCTGCCTGCCGCCACTGGCACCGATACCGGCGGCTCGATTCGCCAACCAGCAGCGCTGACCAACCTCACCGGGATCAAGCCAACCTATGGCCGCGTCTCGCGCTGGGGCATGATTGCCTATGCCTCCAGCCTCGACCAAGGCGGTCCACTGGCCCGCACGGCTGAAGACTGCGGATTGATGCTGCAAAGCATGGCCGGTTTCGACACCAAGGACTCGACCAGCGTCGATCAGCCGGTGGATGACTACCTCGCCGCCCTCAGCCAGCCGTTGAACGGCCTGCGCATCGGCCTGCCGAAGGAATACTTCGGTGCCGGCCTCGACGCTCGCATCGGTGAGAAGGTGATGGCCGTGGTCGACACGCTGAAAAAGCTCGGCGCGACCGTCAAAGACATCAGCCTGCCGAATATGCAGCACGCGATTCCCGCCTACTACGTAATCGCCCCAGCAGAAGCCAGCTCCAACCTGTCGCGCTTCGACGGCGTGCGCTTTGGTTATCGCTGCGAAAACCCGGCGAACCTGGAAGACCTGTACAAGCGCTCGCGCGGCGAAGGCTTCGGCGCCGAGGTGAAACGCCGCATCATGGTCGGCACCTACGCGCTGTCCGCCGGTTACTACGACGCTTATTACCTGAAGGCGCAGAAAATTCGCCGCCTGATCAAGAATGACTTTGTCGCCGCCTTCCATGACGTCGACGTGATCCTCGGCCCCACCACGCCGAATCTGGCCTGGAAGCTCGGCGAGAAGAACAACGATCCGGTCGCTGCCTACCTGGAAGACATCTACACCATTACCGCCAACCTCGCCGGCATCCCGGGTCTATCGATGCCTGCCGGCTTCGTCGACGGCCTGCCGGTCGGCGTACAGCTACTCGGCAACTATTTCCAGGAAGGCCGCCTGCTCAACGTCGCCCACCAGTACCAACAGGTCACTGACTGGCACACCCACGCACCGAGCGGATTCTGAGGACGACTGACATGCAATGGGAAACCGTAATCGGGCTGGAAATTCACGCCCAGCTCAGCACCCAATCGAAGATTTTCTCCGCCAGCGCCATCGCTTTCGGCGCCGAGCCCAACACCCAGGCCAGTCTGGTTGACCTCGGCATGCCCGGCACCCTGCCGGTGCTCAACGCCGAAGCGGTGCGCATGGCCTGCAAGTTCGGCCTAGCGATTGATGCCGAAATCGCCCCACAGAACATCTTTGCGCGCAAGAACTACTTCTACCCGGATCTGCCCAAGGGCTACCAGACCAGCCAGATGGATCACCCCATCGTCGGCAAGGGCTTCCTCGACATCACCCTGGAAGACGGTACGCAGAAGCGCATCGGCATTACCCGCGCGCACCTGGAAGAAGACGCCGGCAAGAGCCTGCACGAAGACTTCCACGGCATGAGCGGCATCGACCTCAACCGTGCCGGCACGCCGTTGCTGGAGATCGTTTCCGAGCCGGACATTCGTTCGGCCAAGGAAGCCGTGGCCTACGTCAAGGCGATCCATGCCTTGGTGCGTTACCTCGGCATCTGCGACGGCAACATGGCCGAAGGCTCGCTGCGCTGCGACTGCAACGTCTCCGTGCGCCCGAAAGGCCAGGCCGAGTTCGGCACCCGCGCCGAGATCAAGAACGTCAACTCGTTCCGCTTTATCGAGAAAGCCATCAACCACGAAGTACAACGGCAGATCGAGCTGATCGAGGACGGCGGCAAGGTGGTACAGGAAACCCGCCTGTACGACCCGAACAAGGACCAAACGCGCTCCATGCGCAGCAAGGAAGAAGCCAACGACTACCGCTACTTCCCCTGCCCGGACCTGCTGCCGGTGGTGATCGAGCAGAGCTTCCTCGATGAAGTGCGCGCCAGTCTGCCGGAGTTGCCGGTGCAGAAGCGCGAGCGCTTCGAGGCCCAGTTCGGCCTGTCCGCCTACGACGCCACCGTGCTGGCCGCCAGCCGCGAACTGGCCGACTACTTCGAGGCAGTAAATGCCGTGTGTGGTGACGCCAAACTGGCCGCCAACTGGGTGATGGGCGAGCTGTCCAGCCTGCTCAACAGTGGCAACCTGGACATTGAGCAGTCGCCAGTATCGGCCGAACAGCTGGGCGGGATGATCCTGCGCATCAAGGACAACACCATCAGCGGCAAGATCGCCAAGATGGTCTTCGAAGCCCTGGCTGCCGGCGAAGGCGCCAGCGCTGACGAAGTGATCGAGAAGAAGGGACTCAAGCAGGTTACCGACTCCGGCGCCATTGAAGCCATGCTGGATGAAGTGCTGGCGGCCAACGCCGAGCAGGTCGAGCAGTACCGCGCCGCTGATGAAGCCAAGCGCGGCAAGATGTTCGGCTTCTTCGTTGGCCAGGCCATGAAAGCCTCGAAGGGTAAGGCCAACCCAGGCCAGGTGAACGAACTGCTTAAGAAAAAGCTCGAAGCCTGAGCTTTGCCGTAATACACAACGCCGGGTCAGCCCGGCGTTGTTTTGTCTGCCGCCAATCTGCCCAGGAGCCGCCATGCGCCTGTTACTGATCGCCATCACCAGCTTGTTGCTCAGCGCCTGCGCCAGCCAGGGCCAGGTTGACCCGCAGGGTTACCGCGCCGAGGGCCAGGCGTCCTATTACGGCGCGCGCCACCACGGCAACAAAACCGCCAGTGGCGAACGCTTCGACCAGAATGCGCTGACCGCTGCGCATCGCAGCCTGCCGTTTGGCAGCCGGGTACAGGTGACCAACCTGCGCAACGACAAGCGCGTGGTGGTGCGCATCAACGACCGCGGCCCCTACGCCAAGAAACGCATCATCGACCTCTCGCAAAAAGCCGCCGAACAGCTGGATATGCTGCGCGACGGCGTCGTACCGGTGCGCGTGGAACAACTGGCCGACTGAACACAGCTGTTTACAAAGAAGCCATGGACAGCCCTGCCTAGCCTCTGGCGCCGCGCAAGCCGATGATTAAACTAGCGCCACTTTTATGGAGCCCCTAACAATGACCCTGATGACCTTTGTTTATCTGATCGCCGGCCTGGTGTTGCTGGTTGCCGGCGCCGAGGTACTGGTACGCGGCGCAGCGAAACTGGCGGCGCAGTTCGGTATTCCGCCACTGATCATCGGCCTGACTGTGGTGGCCTTCGGCACCAGCGCCCCGGAAACTGCGGTCAGCGTGCAAGCTGCTCTGAATGGCAGCGGCGATCTGGCGATTGGTAACGTAATTGGCAGCAATATCGCCAACGTGCTGCTGATTCTTGGCCTGACTGCTGTGGTTGCGCCACTGATTGTCTCGCGCCAGCTAATCCGCCTGGATGTGCCGATCATGATCGGTGCCAGCCTGGTGGTTTATGCCCTGGCCTGGGACGGCAGCCTCAGCCGCCTCGACGGCGCCCTGCTGTTTGCCGGCGTGCTGGCCTACACCGGTTTCCTGATTGTCAGCTCGCGCCGCGACAAGAGCAGCAATGAAGACGACGAGTTCGCCAAGGAATTCGGCCTCAATGAGCCGGCCAAGCCCTATGCCTGGGCAATCAACCTGGGCCTGATCATTGCCGGCCTGGTGCTGCTGGTCAGCGGCTCCAACTTCCTGGTGGAAGGCGCCGTGACCATGGCCCGCGCCCTGGGCATTTCGGAACTGGTGATCGGCCTGACCGTGGTCGCCATCGGCACCTCGCTGCCAGAGCTGGCCACCTCGATCATGGCGGCCATCAAGGGCGAGCGTGATATCGCCGTGGGCAATATCGTCGGCAGCAACATCTTCAACCTACTCTGCGTACTGGGCCTGGCTTCGCTGGTTTCGCCACAGGCGATCAACGTGGCCGCCAACGCTCTGGCCTTCGACTTCCCGGTGATGATTGCCGTGGCCGTGGCCTGTTTGCCGATCTTCTTCGCCGGCTACCGCATCAACCGCTGGGAAGGCCTGCTGTTCCTCGCCTATTACGTGGCCTACACGGTCTATCTGGTGCTGTCGTCGACTGGCAAGCCGTTCGCTGAAGTCTTTGGTGACGCCATGCTCGGCTACGCCCTGCCGCTGACCGCCGTGACCCTGGTGATCATCGCCGGCCGCGCCTGGCACAAGCAGAAAGCCTGACGGCCCATCGGGAGGAAAACCGCATGAGTGACAACCACACACAAGGCCTGAAAGTCCGCCGCGAGGTGATGGGCGATGCCTTTGTCGATCGCGCTCTGGGTAACGCCACGGACTTTACCCAGCCATTGCAGGACTTCGTCAACGAGCACGCCTGGGGCGGCGTGTGGACCCGGGGCGGGCTGGACCGCAAAACCCGCAGCCTGATCACCCTCTCGGCACTGACCGCGCTGAAATGCCCACAGGAACTCAAGGGCCATGTGCGCGGTGCGCTGAACAACGGCTGCACGGTCGAAGAAATCCGCGAAACCTTGCTGCACTGCGCGGTGTATGCCGGCGTGCCGGCCGCTATCGATGCTTTTCGCGCAGCCCAGGAAGTGATCGACGACTTCCAGCAGGTCTGACCGCAACAAACTAAAAAGCCGGGCATTGCCCGGCTTTTTTATGCCCGCGCGACGGCTAGATCCAGCCCGCCCACTGCAGCACGAACAGCCCGAGGTTGGTGGTCACCACCGTGGCCAGGGTGGTCAGCACGATAATCGCCGCCGCCAACTGATGATTGCCGCCCACTGCCTTGGCCATAACGAAACTGGCCGCCGCCGTGGGGCTGGCAAAATACAGAAAGAGAATCGCCAGATCAGCATCGCGAAAGCCCCACAGCCAGGCGCCCAGGGTGGCTAACAGCGGCAGCCAGAGCACCTTCATCAGACTTGAACTGATCGCCATGCCACTGCTCTCGCGCAGTGATTCCAGGGTCAGGGTGCCACCAATGCAGATCAGCGCCAGCGGCAGGCTCATCTGCGCAAAATATTCCCCTGAGGTCAGCAACCAGGCCGGCAGGGGAATCTGCCAGGCGGCAAAGGGAATGGCCGCCAGCACACCGATGATCAGCGGATTACTGAGGATGTTCTTGGTCAGGCTCCAGGCATCGGTCTTGGCCTCAGGGCTGTAGATCGCCAGCACAATCGCCGACAAGGTGTTGTAGCTGAGGATGACTACCCCGCCGAGCACCGCGCCGACCGACAGGCCGTAATCACCGTACATGCTGGTGGCCAGCGCCAGGCCGATAATGCCGTTGTTGCCGCGAAATGCGCCCTGGGTGTAGATGCCGCGATCCGCCTCCGGGCAACGCAAAATCGCCCAGCCCCAGGCCAGCAGAAAGCAGCCCAGGGTCGCCAGCACGAAATACACCAGCAACGCCGGTTGCAAGGCGGTACGCAGGTCAGCCTGGACGATGCCGAGAAACAACAGGGTAGGCAGCGTGCCGCGAAACACCAGCGCCGAAGCAGTGTTGATAAAGGCCGCATCAATCAGCCCCAGGCGTTTGAGCGCCACGCCGAGAAACAGCATGGAGAACACCGGAGCAGTGACGCTGATGGTTTGCTGAACGACGGCGAGCATGACAGCCCCTGATCAGATAGATAGGCGGCTAATGGTAACAAGGCTTACCGGAGGAAAGCTTTCAGCAACCTTTCATACGAGAAAAAACCACAGAGCACGCGCTTCCACGCCGTGCAGCGACGGCCCGCAGGGTGGCCGCCACTGGCAGACAGGCTTACAAACAGCCTTTAGCGACGTACCGGACGCTTCTGCAGCTTGCGCTGCAAGGTCCGCCGATGCATGCCCAGGGCGCGGGCAGTGGCGGAGATATTGCCTTCGTGCTCGCTGAGCACGCGCTGGATGTGCTCCCACTGCAGGCGATCCACCGACATCGGGTTTTCCGGCACCAGGCTCTCCAGATCGGCATGCTGGGTCAGCAGCGCGGCCAGCACATCATCGGCATCGGCCGGCTTGCACAGGTAGTTACAGGCGCCGCGCTTGATCGCCTCCACCGCCGTAGCGATGCTCGAATAACCGGTGAGGATCACCACGCGCATTTCCGCATCCAGCTCCAGCAGCTTGGGCAGCAGGACCAAGCCGGAGTCGCCTTCCATCTTCAGGTCAACCACGGCGTAGTCCGGCAGATCCTGCTCGGCCAGGGCCAGGCCTTCCTCGGCTGAACCGGCGGTGGACACGCGCAGACCGCGACGGCTCATGGCACGCGCCATCACGCGGGTGAAGGTCGGGTCATCATCAACCAGCAACAGGTGGGGTTGTTCTTCGCCTTCGAACAGCACTTCGTCGCTCATTCGGGTAGTTCCTTAGCTTCGGCCATAGGCGCGCGGCAATTTCAGCTCGGTGAGCGTGCCGCCTTCTTCGTGGTTATACAGTTTAACCGTACCGCCGGCACGGGTGACGCTGGCCTGACTGAGGAACAAACCCAGGCCAAAGCCCTTGCCCTTGGTGGTGAAAAACGGCCGCCCCAGCTGTTCGGCAATCGCCAGCGGCACGCCGGCACCGAAGTCGCGGATGCTCAGGCGCAGCCACTGGTGATCCCAATCCAGGCGAATATCCAGCTTGTCCGGGCAGGCGTCGGCCGCGTTGTTCAGCAGGTTGAGCAGGGCCTGGGTCAGATCGGCCGGCGGCATCATCTTGGGTGGTGTGCCACGGCCCAGGCACTGGTAGCGATAACTGGCTTCCGGGCGCATCAGGTGCCAGCGGTTAAGGGTGGTCTCCAGCCATTCGACTGATGACAGCTCGATCACCGCCTGACGGCGATCCGCTTCGGCGGCGCGCACCAGCTGCTGCAGGGTTTCCTTGCACAGTTTGACCTGTTCCTGCAGCACAGCCAGATCCTCTTGCAGCATGGGCTCCTGATGCTCGCGGCGCAGTTCCTTGATCAGCACACTCATGGTCGCCAGTGGTGTGCCCAACTCATGCGCAGCGCCAGCCGCCTGGGTCGCCACGGCGAGCAGTTGCTGGTCACGCAAGCCTTCTTCGCGACGCTCGGCACGCAGCTCTTCCTGACGGCGCAGCTCTTCGGCCATCTTCGCCACGAAGAAGGTGATCAGCCCAGCAGCCAGAGCGAAGCTCAGCCACATCCCGTAGATCAGTAGGCTCTCACGCGGCCCGGACGGCAGGTCCAGCGGGTGCGACCAAACCAGTAGGAAGGTGTAACCGCCCAGCGCCAGACCCGACAGGGTGATGGTGTAGAGCCAGGGCAAGGTTGCTGCGGCAATCGTCAGCGGCACCAGGTAATAGGAGACAAAGGGGTTGGTCGAACCGCCCGAGTAATACAGCAACAGGCTGTGGATGATCAGGTCGCAGCCCAGTTGCACCGCGTACTCCTGCTCGGTAACCGGCCAGGGCCCACGCAGACGCAGCGCGGTCAGCAGACACAGCACCAGGGAGATGCCGAGGGTGACGCTGAGCTCCAGCCAGGGCAGCGGCAGCGCGCCCGACTTGTACGCCAGCCCAACGGAACCAGCTTGCGCGGCCAGCACCAGAATGCGGATCAGGGTCAGGCGCCAGAGGTTTTGCCGGCTCGCCGACAGTAGCTGCACAGGTGCGAGCATAGAATCTCCAAGTTGCTCATTCAGCGAGCCGCAGGAGTATAACCAAGCCTCTGTACGGCCAGCTGCGGCAACACGCCGCAGCACGCCAGCTGCAAGGCAAACTGCGCGGAGCCACGTTCAATGGCGTGCAGGTGACCGATGTAAATCACCGGCCGTAAAAATGTGGAACCGGATTTAACCCGTTCAGTCTGATCGCTACGTCTACCCTCTGGAAAGCCGCGCATACCCCATGCGCCCAACATATAAAGGAATCGTCATGCTGCCATTGTCCCGCCTCGCCACCGCCCTGTTGCTGAGCGCCACCACCCTGATGAGCGCCACAGCCATGGCCGAAGAAGCCCGCTACAACCAGGTCGCTCTGCGCGCCGAGGTCACTAAGGAAATCGCCCACGACCTGATGCACGTCACCCTCTACAGCGAAGCCCAAGACAGCGACCCGACCGCCCTCGCCGCACAGATCAGCAAGACCCTGAATGCCAGCATCGCCCAGGCGCGCAAGGTCAAAGGCGTCAGCGTCGCCTCCGGCAGCCGCAACAGCTACCCGGTGTACGACGACAAGGGCCAGAAAATTACCGCCTGGCGCGAGCGCGCCGAGCTGCGCCTGGAAAGCGCCGATTTCAGCGCGCTGTCCAAGCTCACCGGGGAAATGCTGCAAACCCTGAAAATGGGCGGAATGAACTTCAGCATCGCCAGTGACACCCGCAAGACCCACGAAGACGCCCTGCTCAAGGACGCCGTGGCTGCCTTCAAGGCCCGTGCGCAACTGGCCACCGAAGCCCTCGGCGGCAGCGGTTACAAGCTGGTCAGCTTGAGCCTGAATACCGGTGGTTTCCAGCCACCCATGCCGATGCGCATGGAGGCCATGAAAGGCGCGGCGATGATGGATGCTGCGGTGACGCCGGAGATCGAAGCCGGCACCAGCCAGGTCAACATCAACGCCGACGGTGTGATCGAAGTGCAGATGCCCTAAAAACTGCTACAAACAGAAGCAGCGCCGTTATCCGACGATAGCGGCGCTTTGCCATGTTTTTCTCGCACTTTTATAGATATGCGACACCAACATACTGTTGCGTCGTCATTCCTGTTCTCTCTGCGACATGCCACTTGCCTACGGCATACGCCCTGCATAGCTTCTCCCAAGGTCTCCACAAGAGGCCCCTCAGGATCACAACCACAATAACCATGAGGTCACTATGCGTAAGAACGCCGTCATCCAGGCTTTACTCGCCGCTGGGCTGATCGCCAGCACGCCACTTGCCAGCGCCGCCGGCAACCTGGTGTTCTGCTCCGAAGGCAGCCCCGCCGGGTTCGACCCTGGCCTGTACACCACCGGTACCGATTTCGATGCTGCAGCGGAAACCGTGTTCAACCGCCTGAGCCAGTTCGAGCGTGGCGGCACTGCAGTTATCCCCGGCCTGGCCGAGAAGTGGGACATCAGCGAAGACGGCCTGAGCTACACCTTTCACCTGCGCCCCAAGGTGAAATTCCACACCACCGAATACTTCACGCCGAGCCGCGACTTCAACGCGGATGACGTGCTGTTCACCTTCCAGCGCATGCTCGACAAGGACCACCCGTTCCGCAAAGCCTACCCGTCGGAGTTCCCCTACTTCACCGACATGGGCATGGACGCGAACATCGCCAAGATCGAAAAACTCGACGACATGACCGTCAAGTTCAGCCTCAACGAAGTCGACGCTGCCTTTATCCAGAACCTGGCGATGAGCTTTGCCTCGATCCAGTCCGCCGAATACGCCGACAGCCTGCTCAAGGCCGGCAAGGCCGCTGACATCAACCAGAAGCCCATTGGCACCGGCCCATTCGTATTCAGCCGCTACCAAAAGGATGCGGTGATCCGCTTCAAGGGCAACAAGGAATACTGGCAGCCGGATGAGGTGAAGATCGACAACCTGATTTTCGCCATCAACACCGACGCCTCGGTGCGCATGCAGAAGCTCAAGGCCGGCGAATGCCAGGTCACCCTGTTCCCACGCCCTGCTGATCTGGACGCACTGAAAAAAGACCCGAATCTGGACATGCCCGAGCAGGCCGGTTTCAACGTCGGCTATATCGCCTACAACGTCACCCACCCGCCGTTCGACAAACTCGAAGTGCGCCAGGCGCTGGACATGGCGGTGAACAAGCAGGGCATCATCGACGCGGTGTACCAGAGCGCCGGCCAACTGGCGGTCAACGGCATGCCGCCAACCCAATGGTCGTATGACGAGAGCATCAAGGACCCCGCCTACAACCCGGAAAAAGCCAAGGAGCTGCTCAAGGCCGCCGGCGTCAAAGAGGGCACCGAAATCACCCTGTGGGCCATGCCGGTGCAGCGCCCCTACAACCCCAACGCCAAGCTGATGGCCGAAATGCTGCAAAGCGACTGGGCCAAGGTCGGCATCAAGGCCAAGATCGTCAGCTACGAATGGGGTGAATACCTCAAGCGTGCCAAGGCCGGCGAACACGACGCCATGCTGATCGGCTGGAGCGGCGACAACGGTGACCCGGACAACTGGTTGGGCACCCTGTATGGCTGCGACGCCGTGGACGGCAACAACTTCTCCAAGTGGTGCCATGCCGACTACGACAAGCTGGTGAAAGCCGCCAAGCGGGTGACCGATACTGCAGAACGCACCGAGCTGTACAAGCAGGCTCAGGTGATTCTCAAGCGTGAAGTGCCGATCACCCCGATCGCCCACTCCACGGTCTACCAGCCGATGAGCAAGAAGGTCGTGGACTTCAAGATCAGCCCGTTCGCGCTGAACTCGTTCTACGGCGTCGGCGTCAAGTAACAGCGGTTCTCGACCATGCTGGCGAGCGGCTTACCCCGCCACTCGCCAGCCGGACAACGGCGGCCTACCCGGCTGCCGTTTGCAGGTTCCGTATAACCCGAGGATTACGCTGATGACTGGACCGACCTGGCCCGACCTAACTGCCAGGCACTCTGTTGCCTGCCGCACCCCGCCTGCCACATGCGCGCTCAACCGGCACCTGGCTGCCGAGCCACTCGCCGCACGACAACAGCGTCCGGCCATGCAGCCCGATGCACGCTCACCTTTTTTGGAGCACTGACCCGCATGCTGTCCTTTATTGCCCGACGCCTGCTATTGCTGATCCCCACCTTTTTCGGCGTCACCCTGTTGACCTTCGCGCTGATCCGCATGATCCCCGGCGACCCGGTGGAAGTGATGATGGGCGAACGCCGTGTCGACCCGGTGATGCACGCCGAGGCCATGGAGCGCCTGGGTTTGAACAAGCCGCTGTACGCCCAGTATTTCGACTATATCGGCCAGCTGGCCCAAGGCGACCTGGGACAATCGCTGCGTACCCGCGAAAGCGTGTGGAGCGAATTTCTCACTTTGTTTCCCGCCACCGTCGAACTCGCCCTGGCCGCCCTGCTGTTCGCCGGCACTCTGGGGTTAGTTGCCGGTGTAATTGCCGCCCTCAAGCGCGGCTCGCTGTTTGACCATGGGGTAATGGGCATCTCGCTGGCCGGTTATTCCATGCCGATTTTCTGGTGGGGCCTGCTGCTGATCATGTTCTTCTCGGTATGGCTGGGCTGGACGCCCGTGTCCGGGCGCATCGACCTGCTCTACGACATCCCGCCAGTCACCGGTTTTATGCTGATCGACACCTTGCTTTCCGGTGAAGAAGGCGCCTTTGTCGACGCCCTGCGCCATTTGATCCTGCCGGCCATCGTGCTCGGCACCATTCCGCTGGCGGTAATCGCCCGCATGACCCGCTCGGCAATGCTCGAAGTGCTGCGCGAGGATTATGTGCGCACCGCACGCGCCAAGGGCCTGTCCCCGGCCCGTGTGGTCTTCGTGCATGGCCTGCGCAATGCACTGATCCCGGTGCTCACGGTGTTCGGCCTGCAGGTCGGCGCGCTGCTGGCGGGCGCGGTACTGACCGAAACCATCTTCTCCTGGCCGGGCATCGGCAAATGGCTGATCGAGTCGATCGGCGCGCGTGACTACCCGGTGGTGCAGAACGGCATTTTGCTGATCGCCTGCCTGGTGATCCTGGTCAACTTCGTGGTGGACATCCTCTACGGCCTGGCTAATCCACGCATTCGCCATCAGCGCTAAGAACCTGCCCATGGCCTGCTGCGCGTCGGCGATACGGCGTCAAAACCAGCTTCGGAATGCTCATGTGCAGCAGCACACTCCGCTTCCTCAGCCGCTTTTTCCTTGTCTCGCGCTAGCTCGCGAGGCCATACAAAGGTTCTACGGAGCCCACTATGACAACTGAAACCCTAAGTACCACACTCGATCAATCGCTACTCTACCCTTCGCCGCTCAGGGAATTCTGGCAGGCCTTTGCCCACAACAAGGGCGCAGTCGCCGGGCTGGCGTTTATGATCCTGCTGGTGATCTGCGCGCTGTTTGCGCCGTGGATCGCACCGCACGACCCCAGCGAGCAATACCGCGAATTTCTGCTCACCCCGCCAGCCTGGCTGGAGGGTGGCCAGCTGCAATTTCTGCTCGGCACCGATGAAGTGGGTCGCGACCTCCTCTCGCGGTTGATTCATGGCGCGCGACTGTCGCTGCTGATCGGCCTGGCCTCGGTGCTGATGTCGCTGATCCCCGGCATCCTCCTGGGCCTGGTCGCCGGCTTCTTTCCGCGCCTGCTCGGCCCGTCGATCATGCGCCTGATGGACATCATGCTGGCCCTGCCCTCGCTGCTGCTGGCGGTTGCCATCGTCGCCATCCTCGGCCCAGGGTTGATCAACACCATTTTCGCCATCGCCATCGTCTCGCTGCCGTCCTATGTGCGCCTGACCCGCGCAGCGGTGATGGGTGAGCTGAACCGCGACTACGTCACTGCCGCGCGCCTGGCCGGTGCCAGCCTGCCGCGACTGATGTTTATCACCGTACTGCCCAACTGCATGGCACCGCTGATCGTGCAGGCCACCTTGAGCTTTTCTTCGGCGATTCTCGATGCCGCCGCCCTGGGTTTTCTCGGCCTCGGCGTACAACCGCCAACCCCTGAGTGGGGCACCATGCTGGCCTCGGCGCGCGACTATATCGAGCGCGCCTGGTGGGTCGTCAGCCTGCCGGGCCTGACCATTCTGCTCAGCGTGCTGGCGATCAATCTGATGGGCGACGGGCTGCGCGATGCACTCGACCCGAAACTCAAGAATGCGCAGTGAGGAACCCCGCATGAGCCTGTTGGATATCAAAAACCTCAGCGTGCGCTTCGGCGACGCCAGCGCCATCCCGGTGGTCGACGGCCTCGACCTGTGCGTGGAAAAAGGCGAAGTGCTGGCGATTGTCGGCGAATCCGGCTCCGGCAAATCGGTGACCATGATGGCGCTGATGGGCCTGATCGACGCCCCCGGCATCGTCACCGCCGACAGCCTGCAGTTCGACGGCACCGACATGCTGCGCCTCAAGGGTCGCCAGCGTCGGCATATCGTTGGCAAAGACCTGTCGATGGTCTTTCAGGACCCGATGACCGCACTCAACCCCAGCTTTACCGTGGGTTTCCAGATCGAAGAAGTGCTGCGCCAGCACATGAATCTCAAAGGCCAGGCCGCCCGCCAACGCGCGCTGCAACTGCTCGACCGAGTGGAAATCCCCGCAGCCGCCAGCCGCCTGAATGCCTATCCGCACCAGCTGTCCGGCGGTATGAGCCAACGGGTGGCGATTGCCATGGCGATTGCCGCCGAGCCCAAACTGCTGATCGCCGACGAGCCGACCACAGCGCTGGATGTGACAATTCAGGCGCAGATCATGGACCTGCTGGTGGGCCTGCAGCGCGAACAGAACATGGGCTTGGTGCTGATCACCCATGACCTGGCCGTGGTCGCCGAAACCGCGCAACGGGTCTGCGTGATGTATGCCGGGCAAGCGGTGGAGATCGGCAGTGTGCCACAGCTGTTCACCACACCCAGCCACCCCTACACCGAAGCGCTGCTCAAGGCGATTCCCGAACACAGCCAGGGCCAGCGCCGCCTGACCACCCTGCCCGGCATCGTCCCGGGCCGCTACGACCGGCCGCTGGGCTGCCTGCTGTCGCCGCGCTGCCCCTACGCCCAGGCGCATTGCCGTGAACAACGGCCGACTCTGGATGCCCATGAACGTGGCGCGGCGCGCTGCTTCTACCCGCTCAATCTGACTGCGGAGGTGGCCTGATGAGTGCCGTCCTGACTGCTCGCGACCTCACCCGTCACTACGAAATCTCCCGCGGCCTGTTTCAGCCCAATGCCCAGGTGCAGGCGCTGAATGGCGTGTCCTTTGAATTACAGGCGGGTAAGACGCTGGCGGTGGTCGGCGAGTCCGGCTGCGGCAAATCCACTCTGGCCCGCGCCCTGACACTGATCGAGGAGCCCAGCTCGGGCTCGCTGCAGATCGCCGGGCAGGAAGTGACAGGCGCCAACAAGGCGCAGCGCAAACAGCTGCGTCGTGATGTACAGATGGTCTTTCAGAACCCCTACGCCTCGCTCAATCCTCGGCAAAAGATCGGCGATCAGCTCAGCGAACCACTGCTGATCAACACCGGTCTGTCACGCTTGGAGCGGCGCGAGCGGGTGCAGGCGATGATGAAACAGGTCGGCCTGCGCCCCGAGCATTACCAGCGCTACCCGCATATGTTCTCCGGCGGCCAGCGCCAGCGCATCGCCCTGGCCCGGGCGATGATGCTGCAACCCAAGGTGCTGGTGGCGGACGAACCGACTTCGGCGCTGGACGTGTCGATCCAGGCCCAGGTGCTCAACCTGTTTATGGACCTGCAGGAGCAGTTCAACACCGGCTATGTGTTTATCTCGCACAACCTCTCGGTGGTGCGCCACGTTGCCGATGATGTGCTGGTGATGTACCTAGGCCGCCCGGTGGAGATGGGCCCCAGCGAGCTGATCTACAACCGTCCGCTGCACCCGTATACCCAGGCGCTGCTGTCGGCGACGCCGACCATTCATCCTGACCCGAGCAAACCGAAGATCAAGATCAGTGGCGAGCTGCCCAACCCGCTCTCGCCACCCAGCGGTTGCGCCTTCCACCAACGCTGCCCGCATGCCAGCGAACGCTGCCAGGTTGAACAGCCGGCACTGCGCCTGCTGGATGCACGGCAAGTGGCGTGCCACCATGCCGAGCAGATCAATAGCTAAATGATGTGAGCCCTGGCCAGCCGGGGCTTATTCTTGCGCCGGGCCTCGGTAGAACAGCCGATAGCCCAGCAAGCCAACAGCCTCGTTAAGCAGCAAACCGTTCTGCCAGACCGCCTTGCTTTCCGGCAGCCAGCCACCGGCGGGCCGACCATTGGACGTACCGAGAAAGCCCATCGGCGCGCTGATCACTTGCAAACCCACCTGCTCGAAACTCCAGCGTGACCTGGGCATATGCCAGGCCTGCGTCACCAGCACCACGCGGGTAATCCCTGCCTGCTTCAGCAGCTCAGCGCTGTGGGTCGCATTCTCCCAGGTGGTGCGACTCACGCCTTCCTGCCAACGCACCGGTACGTCGTAATCACGGGCCAATACGTCAGCCATCAAGGCCGCTTCACTGGGCGGTGCGCCAAAGTGCAACCCGCCACTGGCCAGCAGCGGCAAACCCGAGGCCTTTGCCAAGCGTGCGGCAAAACGCACTCGCTCCAATGCCAACAGGCTGGGCTGATCCGCGCCCCAGCCAGGATCAGCCAGCTCACGCCCGCCGCCCAGCACCACAATCACGTCAGCCTGCTGTGCCAAATCAGCCCATTGCCGCTCATCCAATGCCGGCTCGTTTTCCAGCACGCGCGCCGAGTATTCGACCACCACCGGCAGGCTAAACAGCCACATCCCGCCCAAGCCAACGACCAAGCAAGCCGCAGCCACACGCGGAAAACGCCGACGCAGCCACCAGGCGGCCAGCAGCAAAAGCAGGAACAGGCCTGGCGGAAGGAAGAACTGTTTGAGGATGTAGCGAATCGGCATTGAGCACCTCCATGGGTGCGCGCAGCCTACCGATGATTGCTCGCCCGAAACAACTGCGAGCCACAGGCCTTGCAGGCCTGCACGCCATTGCCGGACTGCCAGCCCGCCAGTGTGCCGCACAGGGCGCAGCACAGCTGTAGACGGCGTTTAAGCAGCGGCTTGATCTTGCCGGGCAGCGCGGCGGTGGGTTTGTGGCCGGACCGGCCAATCTTGCGTGAGCTCGGCAGCTGCTCGATCTGCGCCATTTCCTGCGCCGCGGCATGCCAGCCGCGCAGCCAGTCCAGGTCGCGATTCAGATATGCGCGAATCAGCTCCATTTCCGCCGCCGTAAGCCCACGCAGCTCAAGCTCCAGCGGCGGTTGTGCAGACAGTGCACTCAGGCTATCGGCCTCATCCAACGCCATGGCAAGGCGTTGCAGCAGCCGCTCATAGAGCCCGCCACCCGCTGCACCACGCCGAAACTCCGCCATCCTTCACCTCGCCCCGGAGCAGGCTGCCGCTCCCTATAGCAAGCTTAGCGTTCGCGCTTTAACCAGCGGTGCCTGGCGACAAACGGCTTAGCCGGCCTGTCGCAACAGACGAACATGGCTAGGCCGCCGTAGCTGGCGCGCAGCGCAATCAGGGTTTCCCTGAATAAGCGGGGCTCATGTATGCTACCGCGTTTCCCGCAAGCCCTTATTCCCAGCGCCGGTAGCCATGCAAGAACAGTACTCGCCCCGTGAAATCGAAGCCGCCGCGCAGTCCCATTGGGACGCGCAGAAATCCTTTGTAGTGAGCGAACAGCCGGGCAAGGAGACCTTCTACTGCCTGTCGATGTTCCCCTACCCGAGCGGCAAGCTGCACATGGGCCATGTGCGCAACTACACCATTGGCGACGTAATCAGCCGCTACCAGCGCATGCAGGGCAAAAACGTGCTGCAGCCCATGGGCTGGGATGCGTTCGGCATGCCGGCGGAAAACGCTGCGATGAAAAACAAGGTCGCGCCTGCCAAGTGGACCTACGAAAACATCGAGTACATGAAGAGCCAGCTCAAGTCGCTGGGCTTGGCTGTGGACTGGACACGCGAAGTCACCACCTGCAAGCCGGATTACTACCGCTGGGAACAGTGGCTGTTCACCCGCCTGTTCGAAAAAGGCGTGATCTACCGTAAGAACGGCAGCGTCAACTGGGACCCGGTGGACCAGACCGTACTGGCCAACGAGCAGGTTATCGACGGCCGCGGCTGGCGCTCGGGCGCAGTGATCGAAAAGCGCGAAATCCCGATGTACTACTTCAAGATCACCGCTTACGCGGAAGAGCTGCTGAGTAGCCTGGACGAACTGGATGGCTGGCCGGAACAGGTCAAGACCATGCAGCGTAACTGGATCGGCAAGAGCTTCGGCGCTGACGTGGTATTCGACTATGACCAGGCCAGCGTCGGCATTGACGGCCAACTCAAGGTCTACACCACCCGCCCCGACACCCTGATGGGCGCAACCTACGTCGCCGTGGCCGCCGAGCACCCGCTGGCGCAACGCGCCGCCGAGAGCAATCCGGCTATCGCAGCGTTTATCGCCGAATGCAAGGCCGGCTCCGTGGCCGAGGCCGACATGGCCACCATGGAGAAGAAGGGCGTTGCCACCGGCCAGTTTGTCATTCATCCGCTCTCCGGCGACAAGCTGCCGGTGTTCGTCGCCAACTACGTATTGTGGGGCTACGGCGAAGGCGCAGTGATGGCCGTGCCCGCGCACGACGAGCGTGATTTCGAATTCGCCAACAAGTACGACCTGCCGATCAAGCAGGTCTACACCGGCGAAGGCAAAGAATACGACGCCACTCAATGGCAGGACTGGTACGGCGACAAAGCCGGCCTGAGCAGCATCAACTCCGGCAAGTACGACAACCTGGACTTCAGCGCCGCCTTCGATGCCATCGTCGCGGACCTGGAAGCCAACGCCCATGGCGCGCGCAAAACCCAGTTCCGCCTGCGCGACTGGGGTATCAGCCGTCAGCGTTACTGGGGCTGCCCGATCCCAATCATCCACTGCGACAGCTGTGGCGACGTGCCGGTGCCGGAAGACCAGCTGCCCGTCGTACTGCCCGAAGACGTAGTGCCGGACGGTGCAGGCAGCCCGCTGGCACGCATGCCTGAATTCTATGAATGCAGCTGCCCGAAATGCGGCAAGCCGGCCAAGCGTGAAACCGACACTATGGACACCTTCGTTGAGTCGTCCTGGTATTACGCACGCTACGCCTCACCGCATTACACCGGCGGCATGGTCGACCCTGAAGCAGCCAACCACTGGCTGCCGGTGGATCAGTACATTGGCGGTATCGAACACGCGATCCTGCACCTGCTGTATGCGCGCTTCTTCCACAAGCTGATGCGTGACGAAGGGCTGGTCAGTTCGAATGAGCCGTTCAAGAACCTGCTGACCCAGGGCATGGTGGTCGCCGAGACCTATTACCGCACCCTGGAAAACGGCGGTAAAGACTGGTTCAACCCGGCCGATGTCGAGCTGGAGCGTGACGCCAAAGCCAAGGTCATCAGCGCCAAACTGAAAAGCGACGGCCTGCCGGTGGAAATCGGCGGCACCGAGAAGATGTCCAAGTCGAAGAACAACGGCGTCGACCCACAGTCGATGATCGATCAGTTCGGTGCCGACACCTGTCGCCTGTTCATGATGTTCGCTTCGCCGCCGGACATGAGCTGCGAATGGTCTGACGCTGGCGTTGAAGGCGCCAACCGCTTCCTGCGCCGCGTCTGGCGTCTGGCGCAAAACCATGTCAACCAGGGCATCGCTGGCGCACTCGACTTGGCCAGCCTGAATGACGAGCAAAAGGCCGTGCGCCGTGCGATTCATCTGGCGATCAAACAGTCGAGCTTCGATATTGGCCAGCACCACAAATTCAACACCGCCATCGCCCAGGTGATGACGCTGATGAACGTGCTGGAGAAAGCCGCACAAACCACAGTTCAGGACCGCGCTCTGTTGCAGGAAGGTCTGGAAGCGGTGGCGCTGCTGTTGGCGCCAATCACGCCGCATATCAGCCATCAGCTGTGGCAGGAGCTGGGTCACGACGAAGCCATCATCGATGCCGCCTGGCCACAGGTGGATGAGTCTGCCCTGGTACAGGACAGCCTGACGTTGGTGATCCAGGTCAACGGCAAGCTGCGCGGACAGATTGAAGTGCCAGCCAGCGCCAGCCGCGAAGAGGTTGAGGCCAGCGCCCGCAGCAACGAAAACGTGCTGCGCTTTACCGAAGGCCTGAGCATTCGCAAGGTCATCGTGGTGCCAGGCAAACTGGTCAACATTGTTGCTAACTGACTAGTCGCCAACTGATTAAGCTCGGCGCGACCGCACAACGGCGCGCCGCAAGACACGCCAAGGGGATAAAAGATGATCAAACGGAATCTGTTGGTAATTGGCCTGGCCACCCTGCTCAGCGCTTGCGGCTTCCAGCTGCGTGGCACCGGTGACGTGCAGTTCGCCCTCAAGGAGCTGGATGTCAGCGCACGCAACGCCTATGGCGAAACCGTAAACCAAGTGCGCGAAGTGCTGCAGAACAACGGCGTCAAGGTCTATCCTGGCGCACAGTACCGCCTGGTATTGAGCAACGAGCAGGAAAATCGCCGCGCAGCCAGCTTCACCAGCTCGGCCCGCACTGCCGAGTACGAGCTGAGCAAGACCCTGGAATACGAAATCCGTGGCAGCAAAGACCTGCTGCTGATGAGCGACAAACTGGAAGCCCAAAGCTTCTACACCCAGGACGGCAACAACCTGATTGGTGGCGACCAAGAGGCCGCTCAGCTGCAACAGGAAATGAACCGTGAGCTGATCCAGCAACTGGTCCAGCGCCTGCAGCAGATCAGCCCAGCGCAACTGGACCAACTGCAGCAAACCGCAGAAGCCAAGGCTCAAGCCGAAGCCGATGCCCTGGAAGCAGCTCGCCAGCAACAGGCCGCGCAACCGCAGCAGTCGCCAATCCAGCTGCCGATTCCCGCTCAGTAAGCTCGCCGGGCCGCGCAAGCGGCCCCGCTCTGCGACCCCATGAAGCTTAACTCCGCACAACTCGGCAAACACCTGCAGGGCAACCTGAGCCCAGTGTATGTGGTCAGTGGCGACGAGCCGCTGCTCTGCCAGGAAGCCACCGACGCCATTCGCGCCGCAACCCGTCAGCAGGGTTTCAGCGAGCGCCAGGTGTTTAGCGCCGACAACAACTTCGACTGGGGCAACCTGCTGCAAGCCGGTGCCAGCCTGTCGCTGTTTGCCGACAAACGCCTGCTGGAATTGCGCCTGCCCAACGGCAAGCCCGGTGACAAAGGCGCAGCCGCGCTGCTCGAATACCTCGCCCGCCCCGCCGAAGACACCGTACTGCTGATCAGCCTGCCGAAACTCGACGGCAGCGCGCAGAAGACCAAATGGGGCAAGGCGCTGATTGACGGTGCGCAGACGCAGTTCGTGCAGATCTGGCCAGTCGATGCCAACCAGCTGCCGCAGTGGATTCGCCAGCGCTTGGCGCAATCGGGCCTCAGCGCCAGCGCCGAAGCGGTGGACATGATTGCCGTGCGCGTCGAAGGCAACCTGCTCGCCGCTGCCCAGGAAATCGAAAAACTCAAACTGCTCGCCGAAGGTACGCAGATCGACGTCGACACCGTACACGCCTCGGTCGCCGATAGCGCACGCTTCGATGTTTTCGGCCTGATCGATGCGGCCCTCAATGGCGAAGCCGCCCACGCCCTGCGCATGCTCGAAGGCCTGCGCGGTGAAGGCGTCGAACCGCCGGTCATTCTCTGGGCTCTGGCCCGGGAAATCCGCCTGCTGGCCACCATCGCCCAGCAGTACAGCCAGGGCACGCCACTGGAGAAAGCCTTCAGTTCCGCCCGCCCACCGGTCTGGGACAAGCGCCGTCCCCTGGTCAGCAAAGCCTTGCAACGCCTGTCGGCCACACGTTGGGCTGCGCTGCTGCAGGATGCCCAGCAGATCGATGCGCAGATCAAAGGCCAGGCGTCCGGCGATCCCTGGAGCGGCCTGAGCCTGTTGACGCTAAACATCTGCGGTCAACGCCTGGGCCTACCCCGCTAGCGCCAGACTCTGGACTTTTAGCAGCGTGCGGATCATGCTTCGCCCGCCTGCGACGTGCAGGTCATTTGCCGAGGAAACGTCATGGCGAAGAAAGCCAAACGCGGCCCGAACAAGGCCAAATCCCTAATCGCCCAGCCACTGTTTCGCTCACGCCAGGAAACACCCAGCAAAGGCAAAGGCAGCTACCGCCGCGAAGCCTCCCAGCAAAACTGGGAGGCTTCATACGTTCTGGCTGCCTGAAAAGCCCGCCACAGCCCGCATAGCTCCTCAATCATGCTAAGGTTACGGCCTGCAAAATGTGCCGAGATCACCATGCCTTACCTGCTTCTTCGGGGCCTGTCCCATAGCGCCATCGCCTGCCTCCTGCTGCTTCTGACTGCCTGCGCCGAAGCGCCGGCCCAGCCACTTGCAGCCGCGCCAATTACAACCAGCGCAGCCCCTACAAGCCCAACTGCCAGCATGGTCAGCAGCCCAACCCCGCTACTCAGCTTCGATGAATGGCGCATGCTGCTGCGCAGCGATGCCATCGCCGCCGGTATCAATGCCGATCTATTCGATCGCACCTTCGCCGGCATCACCCTGGACCCTAGAGTTGTGACCGCCGACAACAGCCAGCCGGAGTTCACCCGCCCGGTGTGGGACTACATCGATGGCGCCGTTTCCGTCTCGCGGATCGCTCAGGGCCGTCTGCTCAAGGCACAACATCGACCGACCCTGAAAGCCATTCGTAGCACCTACGCGGTGGACCACGAAGTGCTGATCGCGATCTGGGGCATGGAAAGCAATTACGGCAGCAATATCGGCAGCCATAACGTCATCCGCTCCCTCGCCACCCTGGCCTACGATGGCCGCCGCCAGGTGTTCTGGCGCAGCCAGCTGCTGGCCGCGCTGCAGATCCTGCAAGCCGGCGATGCCCCGGCTCAGGGACTGATCGGTTCTTGGGCGGGCGCCATGGGGCAAACCCAATTTATGCCGACCACCTTCAATCAGCATGCAGTGGACTTCGATGGCGATGGGCGTCGCGACCTGTGGACGTCAGCACCCGACGCACTGGCCTCTGCCGCACATTATTTGCAGGCGTCCGGCTGGGAAAATGGTCAACCCTGGGGCTTTGAGGTAAACCTGCCACAAGGCTTCGATTACGCCCTGGCAGACCCCGAAATACGCCGCACCGTGGCACAGTGGCGTATCCTGGGGATCAACCCGGTCAGAACCATTGATGCCAACGAGCAAAGTCTGGCCACGCTGTTTCTGCCTGCTGGCCATCGCGGCCCGGCCTTCCTTCTGCTGAACAACTTCCGCAGCATCCTCAAGTACAACAACTCCACCGCTTACGCACTGGCCATCGGCCTACTCAGCGACGCCCTGGACGGCAATCCCGGCGTACAGGCCGCCTGGCCGCGCAATGATCGTCAGCTGGGGCGTAGCGAACGCATCGAACTGCAAGAGTTGCTGGCCAGCAAAGGCTACGAGCCAGGCCCGGCGGACGGCATCATCGGGGCGAACACACGCAAAGCCGTGCGTGCCTTTCAGCAATCTCAGGGACAGCCTGCCGATGGCTACCCCAGCCATGAACTGCTGCAGCAGCTCAGGTAAGCACCCGCGCAACGCCAGACACTTAGCCTACTGCAATCCGTTGCTCAACTACACTTGAGCAACGGCGCCTGCTGCCGATAACCGATAACCCGCCAAGGACGCGCCCAATTCACTCAAGGATCAGCCAACCTTTGTTTTACAAGGTGCCTTGCGATGTTCAACAACAAACTGAAAGAGGAACTGGCAGAACTGCGTGAAGAGCTGGCCAGCCTGAGGCAGATCCGCGACTCGATTTACAGTGAAATGCTGGTAATCGAGATTGACCCGAACGGCACGATTCGCCATGCCAACGACGATTTCCTCCGCGAAATGCACTACGAGCGCAGCACCCTGCTGGGTCGCGCGCTGGAATCGCTGATTCCCACATCGTTCCATAACGAGCCCAATTACCAAAATCTGCAGCAGGCCTTGCGCCAGCGCAAACACCTCAATGGTGCCTTTCGCTTGCTGCGCGGCAACGGCCAGGAAGCCTGGCTCCGCGCCGTTTGGCAGCCCGTACTGAATGGCCGTGGCGAGCTGCTCTATTTCGCCTGTTTCGCCACCGATCTGACCCGCACCATCACCACCTCCCGCGAGCATGAGGGCCTGATCGATGCACTGCTGCGCTCAACCGCAGTGATCGAATTCAACCTGGCCGGCGAAGTCCTCACTGCCAACCAGCGCTTTCTCGATGGTATGGGCTATCGCCTGGAACAGATCAAAGGCAAGCATCATCGCCAGTTCTGCGAGCCGGAGGAATACAACTCCCAGGGCTACCACGACTTCTGGGCGCGGCTTAACCGCGGCGAATATGTTGCCGGGCGCTTCAAGCGCATCGACAGTGCGGGCCGCACGGTGTGGCTGGAAGCCTCTTACAACCCCATCGTCGACAACCACAACAAACTCTATAAGGTGGTCAAGTTTGCCTCCGTGATTACCGAGCAGGTCAATCAGGAAGAGGCCGTGGCCAATGCCGCCAACATGGCCTATAGCATCTCGCAACAAACCGACGCCAGCGCCAACAAGGGCGCCAGCGTGGTCAGCCAGACCGTCGCCGTCATGCAGCGTATCGCCCGGCAAATGCAGGACGCCAGCGAAGGTATCGAAGCCCTGGATAAGCAGTCGCAATTGATCAGCACCATCATGCAGACCATTCGCGGCATTGCCGAACAGACCAATCTGCTGGCCTTGAACGCCGCCATCGAAGCCGCACGAGCCGGTGATCAGGGCCGCGGTTTCGCCGTAGTGGCCGACGAAGTGCGGCAACTGGCCGGACGCACCAGTCAGGCCACCGAGGAAATCGTCGACGTGGTGCAAAGAAACCAGAGCCTGGCGCAACAGGCAGTGAGCAGCATGGCCAGCAGCCGCCAGCAGGCCGAGCAAGGCCTGGACCTGGCCAATGAGGCGGGCACGGTCATTGTGGAAATCCAGGAAGGCGCCAAGCAGGTGGTGCAGGCCGTAGAGCAGTTCGCCAACCAGTTGCAGCAGTAACCCTGCGCGCTTGCCTGCGGAGCGCCTGCCTGAACCGCACGGCGCACGCCGGACTGAACGGTCAGCTTCTGTGATAAGCTGCGCGGCGGCCACAAGCCGCCTCGTTCACGGAGCCTCTAGCGGAGCCCAGATTGCCGATGTCCGATACCTCCCCGCCGAAAACCGTCGCCAGTGGCGAAAAATTCCGTACCAGCCAAGGCATCACCGCGATCAAGGACGGCCAGAAACGCCGCGCCTCCAGCGAGCCTCAAGTGTTCGAGCCCAAACCCAAGTGGCTCCGCGTCAAGGCGCCTGGCGGCAGCCGCTTCGAGGCGGTCAAACGCAATGTCAGCGAACACCGCCTGAGCACCGTTTGCCAGGAATCCCACTGCCCGAATATGGGCGAATGCTGGTCCAACGGTACCGCCACCATCATGCTGATGGGCTCGGTGTGCACCCGCGCCTGCCGCTTCTGCGCCGTCGACACCGGTAACCCCAACGGCTGGCTGGATCTGGAAGAGCCGCAGAACACCGCCAAGTCGGTGGAGCTGATGGCCCTGCGTTATATCGTGCTGACCTCGGTGGATCGCGACGATCTGGATGACGGCGGCGCCAGCCACTACGCGGCCTGCGTACGAGCGATCAAGGACAACACCCCGCAGGTGGTCGTAGAAGCCCTGACCCCGGACTTCGACGGCGACCTGCAGGCCATCGAACGCGTGGTGGATTCCGGCCTTGAGGTGTTTGCGCAGAACGTTGAGACGGTCAAACGCCTCACTCACGTGGTACGCGATCCACGCGCAGGCTATGAAAAGACCCTGAATGTACTGGCACACGCCAAGCGTCACCGCCCGGACGTGCTGACCAAGACCAGCCTGATGCTGGGCCTGGGCGAGACGGATGAAGAAATTATCCAAACCATGGATGACCTGCGCGCCATCAATGTCGACATCCTCACCCTCGGCCAGTACCTGCAACCGACGCGCAACCACCTGAAGGTGCAGCGCTGGGTCAGCCCGGAAGAGTTCAACCGTTTCCGCGAAATCGGTCTGCAGAAAGGCTTTATGGAAGTCGCCGCCGGCCCGCTGGTACGTTCCAGCTACCGCGCCGACAAGGTGTTCGAGAAGAACAACCTAGGGCTGGCCGCTCCGGTGCCAGTGCCGGGCCAACAGCTCGATAACAGCCTGATTCCTGCCCTCAATCTGAACTGATTGAGCCGCACAACGCCTGACCTTGGGCTTTGCCTGGGGTCAGGCGTTTGTGTATCTGCTCTGCCTATCTGCCCTGCCCGCTCTAGCAGTCTATTGAGCCCGCCAGGCTCTGCTGCTGCGCATAGTCGAGGTGCTTGACCAGCTGCTCACGCAGCCGTGCGCTGACCTCGGACATAGTGATCGGCCCCACCACCTGATCAGCTAACTGCGTCATGGCCATACCGGCATAGCCGCAGGGGTTGATGCGCTGGAACGGCTGCAAGTCCATATCCACATTCAGCGCCAGACCATGAAAGGAACGACCGTTGCGAATCCGTAGGCCGAGCGACGCGATCTTTGCACCATCGACATACACACCCGGCGCATCCGGCTTGGCATTGGCGTTGACGCCATAGCTGGCCAACAGATCAATCAGGCTGCGTTCGATACGGCTGACCAGTTCACGCACACCAATGCCGCTGCGGCGCACATCCAGCAGTAGGTAAGCCACCAGCTGGCCCGGACCGTGGTAAGTCACCTGACCACCGCGATCGACCTGCACCACCGGAATATCCCCAGGAAACAACACATGCTCGGCCTTGCCGGCCTGGCCCTGGGTAAATACGGGGGCGTGTTCGAGAAGCCAGATTTCGTCAGGCGTATCCGCGCCACGGCTGTCGGTAAAGCGCTGCATCGCATGCCAGGTAGGCTGATAGTCGACCTGGCCCAGCTCGCGAAAGCCGAGCGGCAGGTCCATCACAGCACCATGTGCACGATACCGGTCGCGCGCAGGGCACTGTTGATATCGCGTAGCTGATCTTCGCTGGTGGCTTCGATATGCAGCTGTACGGTGGTGTACTTGCCGTTGCTGCTCTGGCGTTCGGCCAGGGTGCTGAGATCGACCTTGGCGTGCTGGCTAAGGATCTCGATCACCGTACTCTTGTAGTTGTCGCCACTGTCACCGACCACCTTGATCGGGTAGTCCGCGCAGGGGAATTCGATTTTGTGCGATTTGACGTCTGGTTGATTCATGGCAGTAACGGCCTCGTAAGCCGTGGCAACAACAACGCCCTTGCGGGTCGGCAAGGGCGCGCTGGTCACGCTATCAGTTGAACAATCCGAAGAAGAACAGGCTGATGCTATCCCACAGGCGACGGAAGAAACTGCCTTCCTCAACGGCCTCAAGAGCAATCAGATCGGCGCTGTGCACCACTTCTTCACCCAGTTTCACTTCAACTTTGCCGATCACATCACCCTGGGCAATCGGGGCGGTGAGCTGCGGGTTGAGGATCATGCCGGCCTGCAATTTTTCCAGCTGACCTTTCGGCAGCGTCAGGCTCAGATCAGCACCGAGGCCGGCTTTGATCTGACGCACAGCGCCTTTCCACACTTGGGCCTGAGCCAGTTCCTGGCCTTGCTTGTAGAAGGTGCGGGTTTCGAAGAAGCGGAAACCATAGGTCAGCAGTTTTTGAGTTTCTGCGGCACGGGCCGACTCGCTGACGGTGCCGAATACCGAGGTGATCATGCGCGCGCCATCACGTACGGCCGACGCCACCAGGCAATAGCCGGCTTCTTCGGTGTGACCGGTCTTCAGGCCGTCAACGGTCTTGTCACGCCACAGCAGCAGGTTGCGGTTGCCCTGCTTGATGTTGTTCCAGAGGAACTCCTTCTGCGCGTAGATCGCATAGTGCTCCTGATCTTCATTGATGATCGCACGGGCCAGAGTGGCCATGTCATGGGCGCTGGAGTAATGCTCCGGATGCGGCAGACCAGTGGCGTTCATAAAGTGGCTATTGTTCATACCCAGACGCGCAGCGGTCTCGTTCATCATGTCGGCGAAGGCGTCTTCGCTGCCGGCAATGTACTCGGCCAGGGCGATACTGGCGTCGTTGCCGGACTGGATGATCACACCGTGCAGCAGGTCATCCACAGTTGCCTGGCTGTTCAGCGGCAGGAACATGGTCGAGCCACCGGATGCGGCACCGCCGGTACGCCAGGCGTGCTCGCTGATTGGCACCAGGTCCTGCTCGCCGATCTTGCCCTTGCGGATTTCCAGGGTGGCGATGTAGGCGGTCATCAGTTTGGTCAGGCTGGCCGGCGGCAGACGCTGATCACCATTGTTTTCTACCAGCACCTTGCCGCTGGCGGCATCCAGCAGCACATAGGATTTGGCCGCCAACTGTGGCGCCGAAGGAATGGCTGGCTGATTGGCCCAGGCAGTCGATGCACTGAAAAGGCAAAGTGACAGGAAAACGCGTTGCGTAAAGCTGGTGATATTCATCCGTCTCTCTAGATTGCTGATGGTGAACAGGCCCAGTGGGCATAAGTTGCTGATCCCCCCGACCAACCGTTAGCTGGCCGGAGTTGTTTATTTAGTCCTACAGAAGAAGCATAAGTGCCCTGTCAGTCTGCCTTGACCAGGGTCGGCTCACCGAGATTGGCCAGACGCACACTGCTCTGCAGCTGCTCAGCCTCGCTTTGGCTGCTCAGCGGCCCCAGACGCACGCGGTGCAATATCTGCTGGTTGCGCACCACTGAGCTGACGAACACTGGCGCAGCCACTGTCTCGCTCAGCTTCGACCGAAGTAGCTCCGCAGCGTCCGGATTGGCGAAGGCGGCCACTTGGAGATACAGGCCAGAGGCTCCGACTGAAGCGTTTTTTTTTGCGTCAATCTGCACGGGGAGCACCGCGGCGGCATGCTGCTGCGGGGGCGGTGAATACTGCTCAACCGGCTGCGCGATAGGCTGCGCAACCGGCTGGGCCTGGGCGACTTGCTGCGGCGCAGCCAAGACCATTGGCACTGGACGCCCCTGCTGAGCCCACCACTCATGCGGGTCGATACCTTCGACCTTGACCCGCGCGGTGCCGCTTTCGGCATAGCCGAGCTTCTTCGCAGCGGCGAAGGACAGGTCAATAATCCGGTCGGAATAGAACGGCCCGCGGTCATTGACCCGCAGAATCGCGCTCTTGCCGTTTTCCAGGTTGGTTACACGCACGTAGCTGGGTAGCGGCAGGGTTTTGTGTGCAGCGGTCATGCCATACAGGTCGTAGGTTTCACCGTTAGCGGTGGCCTGACCATGAAACTTGGTGCCATACCAGGACGCCGGGCCCACCGCCTGATAACGACGAGCATCGGGAATCGGGTAGTACTGCTTACCGAAGACGGTGTAGGGACTGGCCTTGACCGGGCCGTAGTGCGGCATCGGTACCGCATCGGGAATCCGCGATACATCAACATCCCACCAGGGCGCGCCATCCTTGTGCGGACGGTTGAAATCACCCGGCCCGGAAATCGCCCCGCCCTGCTGTACTGGCGCCACCGGCTGCGGCGCACGGGTAGACGAGCAACTGGCCAGCAGCAGCGCCAGGCTGCCATAGGCAACCAATTTGAAAGGCAAACGCGACATCAATTCTTACCCCGTGCATCAACCAGCAACTCGGCCAGCTGATTGACCGCCATGGCATACATCACACTGCGATTGTAGCGGGTGATCACAAAGAAGTTAGGCTGGCCCAACCAGTACTCGGTGCCGTTGGCACCTTCCAGACGGAAGGCCGTCACCGGCAAATCGTCAGCCAACGGGTCGGCACTGGTCCAGCCCAGCGCTCGCAGTTCAGCGACATTCTTCACCGGGTCCAGGCCAACGGTCAGGCCCTGTTCAGCCTGCTCGCCCGTGACCGTGGCGGCGCTGACTACCGGTTGCCCCGGTTGCCAGTGGTGACGTTTGAAGTAACTGGCGACGCTACCGATGGCATCGGTCGGATTGTTCCAGATATTGATATGGCCATCGCCATCGAAGTCCACGGCGTAGGCGCGGAAGCTGCTCGGCATAAATTGCGGCAGGCCCATGGCGCCGGCGTAGGAGCCGGTCATGCTCAGCGGCTCGACCTGTTCTTCACGGGCCAGCAGAAGAAACTCGCGCAGCTCCTTGCGGAAGAACGGCGCACGCGGCGGGTAATCGAAGGCCAGGGTCGACAGAGCATCCATCACCCGCCAGCTACCGGTGTTACCGCCATAGAAGGTTTCCACCCCGATAATGGCCACAATCACTTGCGCCGGCACACCGTACTCAGCCTCAGCGCGAGCCAGGGTTTCTTCGTGCTGCTTCCAGAACTCAACACCCTTGCTAATGCGTTTGTCGGTGATAAAGATCGGCCGATAATCCTTCCACGGTTTAGCCTTTTCTGCCGGACGCGAGATGGCATCAAGGATCGCCTGTTTGCGTTCGACTTGGGCGAACAGCTCGACCAGCTGCTCACCGGCAAAGCCATAGTCACGGGTCATTTCACCGACAAACTCAGCCACCTGCGGTGATTGCTGATAATCCCCAGCCAGCGCGGGCTGAGCCACTGCGCACACCCCGGCTAACGCCAACCAAGGTGCAGTACGTACCATCCAACCACGCGCGTTTTGCATTGAATTCATAATCCCAATCAAGCCTGTGTCATCCACTTCCGATGAGTGTGGATCGACATCAAAATTCCAAACCCTGCCAGCAGGGTGATCAGCGAGGTGCCGCCGTAGCTGATAAACGGCAGCGGTACGCCCACCACCGGCAGCAGGCCGCTGACCATACCGATATTGACGAAGACATAAACGAAGAAAGTCATGGTCAGCGCGCCGGCGAGAAGCTTACCGAACAGCGTCTGCGCTTGCACGGTAATCACCAGGCCACGCGCGATCAACAGCATGTACACCAGCAGTAACAAACACACGCCGACCAGGCCGAATTCCTCGGCCAGTACCGCGATGATGAAGTCGGTGTGGCTCTCCGGCAGGAAGTCCAAGTGCGACTGGGTACCTTGCAGCCAGCCCTTACCGAGCACCCCACCCGAACCAATCGCCGCCTTGGACTGGATGATGTTCCAGCCACTGCCCAGCGGATCGCTTTCCGGGTTGAGGAAGGTCAGCACGCGCTGCTTCTGGTACTGGTGCATGACGAAGAACCACATGCCGATAGCAATCGGCACCACCGCCGCCACCGCACCGATCACCCAACGCCACTGCAGGCCGGCGATAAACAGCACGAAGCCGCCTGAGGCGATGATCAGCAGCGAGGTACCGAGATCCGGCTGCAGCAGAATCAGCACAAAGGGCACGATGATCATCGCCAGGCTGATGCAGATATGTTTGAGGCGCGGCGGCAGACTGCGGTTGGACAGGTACCAGGCGATGGTCGCCGGCATGATGATTTTCATGAATTCCGAGGGCTGGAAGCGGATCACTCCGGGGATATTGATCCAGCGCGTGGCGCCCATGGCGTTATGGCCCATCACATCCACCACCACCAACAAGGCCACGCCGCCGACATAGGCCAGCGGCACCCAGCGCGCCATAAAACGCGGTTCGAACTGGGCGATGATAAACATGCCGACCAGGCCGATACCGAAGGAAGTGGCCTGTTTCATCAGCAGA
Organism: Pseudomonas sp. SG20056; assembly: GCF_031764535.1. Taxonomy (NCBI): domain Bacteria; kingdom Pseudomonadati; phylum Pseudomonadota; class Gammaproteobacteria; order Pseudomonadales; family Pseudomonadaceae; genus Pseudomonas; species Pseudomonas sp. SG20056. The sequence goes on along the minus strand of NZ_CP134499.1, from coordinate 788,225 downwards.
TCGACATTCTTGCCACTGGCTGAATACAGGATAAACAGGCTGCCGGTGGCCAGCACCAGCAACAACAGCAGCAGAATGCCGTCGATATGCAGACGCTGAAGGATGGTCGCGCGGCGACGCAGCAGGTCTTCGGAGGACAGGTTACGGTCGAAATTACTGTTCATGGCGCAGCGACCTCAGCCGCCACAGGCGGAGCGTATTCGGCTTTCAACTGACCGTTTTCATCCAACAGCCACGCATCAATCACCTGCTTGACCACCGGTGCGGCCACCCCGGAGCCAGACTCGCCGTTTTCCACCATCACCGACACGGCAATCTGCGGGTTATCTGCCGGAGCAAATGCCACAAACAGCGCATGGTCACGGTGACGCTCGGCAACCTTGCTGCGGTCGTATTTCTCCCCCTGCTTGATCGCCACCACCTGAGCGGTACCGCTCTTGCCGGCAATCCGGTAAAGCGCGGCATCGCCGACCTTGCGCGCGGTGCCACGCGGGCCGTGCATCACCTGTTCCATACCATGACGGCCGTTATCCCAGAATGCCGGATCACGCAGCACAATATCCGGCAACGGATTCGGGTCGACTGGCGCCTGCCCCTGAATGGTCTTGGCCAGGTGTGGTCGAATCCATTTGCCGCGTGTGGCCATCAGCGCCGTGGCTTGAGCCAGTTGCAGCGGCGTGGTCTGCATATAGCCCTGACCGATGCCGAGAATCAGCGTTTCACCGGGGTACCAGGCCTGACGATAACGCGCCCGCTTCCAGTCCCGCGACGGCATTAGCCCGGCCGTTTCCTCGAACATGTCCAACGCAACGCGCTGCCCCAGGCCGAAGCGGGACATGTAGTCATGCATGCGGTCGATGCCCATTTTGTGCGCCAGCGAGTAGAAGTAGGTGTCGTTGGAGCGGGCGATGGCCAGGTCCATATCCACCCAGCCGTCGCCAGTACGGTTCCAGTTGCGGTATTTGTGACTGTGATTGGGCAACTGATAGAAGCCCGGGTCGAATACCCGCGTCTGCGGCGTGACCACACCAGCATCCAGCCCTGCCACTGCGACCATCGGCTTGATCGTCGAGCCTGGCGGATAGAGGCCACGCAACACGCGGTTGTACAGCGGACGGTCGATGGAATCGCGCAAGTCGGCATAGGCCTTGAAGCCAATACCAGTGACAAACGGGTTGGGATCGAAACTCGGCTGACTGACCATCGCCAGCACTTCGCCAGTCTGCGGCTGGATCGCCACAATCGCGCCACGGCGACCGGCCAGGGCCTTTTCGGCGGCCTCCTGCAAGCGGATATCGAGGCTCAGCACGATGTCCTTGCCGGGCAGCGGGTCAGTACGTTTGAGCACGCGCAGTACGCGACCACGGGCGTTGGTTTCGACTTCCTCGTAACCCACTTCACCGTGCAGCTCGTCTTCATAGAAACGCTCGATACCGGTTTTGCCGATATGGTGCGTACCGCTGTAGGCCACTGGATCGAGCTCTTTCAGCTCTTTCTCGTTGATCCGCCCGACATAGCCCACCGAATGGGCAAAATGCTCGCCCAGCGGGTAATGCCGCACCAGCTGCGCGGAGACCTCAACGCCGGGCAGACGAAACTGATTGATCGCGATACGGGCAATCTGCTCCTCGGACAATTCGAACAGCACCGGCACCGGCTCAAACGGTCGCCGCCCCTGACGCACTCTCCGCTCGAACAGCGCACGCTCATCCGCGCCCAGTTCCAGCACTTCGACTATTACATCGAGCACTTGCGGCCAGTCACCGGCGCGCTCGCGGGTCAGGGTCAAACTGAAGCTGGGCCGGTTATCGGCGATGATCACCCCGTTGCGGTCGTAGATCAGCCCACGGTTCGGCGGGATCGGCTGCACGTGGATGCGGTTGTTTTCCGCCAGAGTGGTGTGGTGCTCGAACTGCACCACCTGCAGGTAATACATGCGCGCCACGAGTACCGAGGTCAGCAACAAAACCACCACAGCACCAACCACCGCGCGTTTGCGGATCAGGCGGCCGTCTTTCTCGTGGTCTTTGAGGCGGATTGGTTGCGGCATCGATGGCTGCTAGTTATTTGTGGTAGGGGTGGCCGGACAACACGGTCCAGGCACGATACATCTGTTCGCCGATCAGAATCCGCACCAAGGGGTGCGGCAGGGTCAGCGGCGACAACGACCAGCGCTGCTCACTGCGCGCCTGCACCTCAGGTGCCAGCCCTTCCGGGCCGCCGACCATCAGGTTGACGGTGCGCGCATCCAGGCGCCACTTGTCGAGTTCGACCGCCAGCTGCTCGGTGCTCCAGGGTCGCCCTTCGACTTCCAGGGTGACAATGCGTTCCCCGGGCTGCACCTTGGCCAGCATGGCCTCACCTTCCTGACGGATCATTCGCGCCACATCGGCATTCTTGCCGCGCGTGGTCAGCGGAATTTCTACCAGTTCCAGGGACAGCTCGCTGGGCATACGCTTGGCGTATTCCTGCCAGCCCTCTTCCACCCAACGTGGCATCCGCGAGCCGACTGCGATCAGTTTGATCCGCACCGCTGCGCGTCCTTATTCCTGCCCGCCACTCGATTGCTCAGCGCCCGGCTCGGCGCTGAACTGCGCACGGCTCTGCTCAGCACCTTGCCACAGACGCTCAAGGTCATAGAACTGACGAGCTGTCGGCAGCATCACGTGAACAACAATGTCGCCGAGGTCGAGCAGTGCCCACTCACCGGTGTCCATGCCTTCAGTGCCGATCGGGCGTACGCCCTGCTCCTTGACCTTTTCCAGCACGTTGTCGACCAGTGATTTAACGTGACGGCTGGAGGTGCCGCTGGCGATCAGCATGAAATCGGTGATGCTGGTCTTGCCGCGCACATCGATGGTGGTGATGTCCTGCGCCTTGATTTCTTCCAGAGCGCTGATGGCCAACTTGACCAGCTCTTCGCTCTGCATTTTGCTTGCGTTCGTCATAACTAACTCGTTTGCCTCGTGTTCAATTCGCGCCACGGTACAGTCCGTGGGCATGGATATAGGCCAGTACCGCGTCAGGCACCAGAAAACGTGCCGACTTTCCGCTCGCCAGTAGCGAACGGATCTGGGTAGCCGACACCGCCAGAGGTGTCTGCCAGATAAAAGCAATCTGCCCACTCGGCCCACTCAGGGCCGACGGGGCACTCACACTGCGCGCCGCCAACAGATTGCGCAGCGCCTCAGGCGCTTCACTGTCGGCATCCGGCCGTTGCAGCACCAGAATATGGCAGTGCTGCAGCAACTCATCCCAACGCTGCCAACTGGGTAAACCGCAGAAGGCATCCCAGCCCAGCAGCAGAAACAGCTGATCATCCGCAGCCAACTCACTGCGCAACGACTCCAGGGTGTCGATGCTGTAGGACGGTTTATCGCGCTGCAGCTCGCGATCATCCACCTGCAGCACCCCGGCATCGGCTACCGCCAACCTGACCATGGCCAGGCGATCCTCGGCACTGACCTCCGGTGCGCTGCGGTGCGGCGGCCGCGCGCTGGGGATCAGACGCAACTCATGGAGCTGCAGCGCATCGGCCACTTCCACAGCGCTGCGCAGATGGCCGATATGCACCGGATTAAAGGTGCCGCCTAGCAGACCGATGCGTCGAGCGTCGGTATGTCGGGCGTCGCTGCGCTTGGCCATCAGGTACGCCCCATCAGGTACGAATGTGCCCGTCGCCAAACACCACGTACTTCTCGCTGGTCAACCCATCCAGGCCAACCGGGCCTCGCGCGTGCAGCTTGTCGGTGGAAATACCGATCTCCGCGCCCAGGCCGTATTCAAAACCATCGGCAAAACGGGTCGAGGCATTGACCATTACCGAGGCGGAGTCGACTTCGGTCAGGAAGCGCCGCGCATCACTGAAGTTCTCGGTGATGATCGCGTCGGTGTGCTGCGATCCGTAATGGTTGATGTGCTCGATGGCCGCATCCAGGGAATCAACGATGCGAATCGCCAGGATCGGCGCGTTGTACTCGGCAAACCAGTCATCTTCGCTGGCTTCCAGCACGTCGCTGCCCAGCAGCGCACGGGTCGCGGCGTCGCCACGCAGTTCAACACCTTTGTCGCGGTAGATCGCAGCCAGCGGCGGCAACACCTTGTCGGCCACGGCGGCGTGCACCAGCAGGGTTTCCATGGCGTTGCACGGCGAGTAGCGCTGAGTCTTGGCGTTGTCAGCGACACGGATAGCCTTGTCGAGATCAGCAGCGACGTCGATATACACGTGGCAGACGCCATCCAGGTGCTTGATCACCGGCACCTTGGCGTCACGGCTGATGCGCTCGATCAGGCCCTTGCCGCCGCGCGGCACAATCACGTCAACAAATTCCGGCATGGTGATCAGCGCACCAACGGCGGCACGATCAGTGGTTTCCACCACCTGCACGGCGCTGGCGGGCAAACCGGCTTCGCCCAGGCCGAGCTGAATGCAACGAGCAATCGCCTGGTTGGAGTGAATCGCCTCGGAGCCGCCACGCAGGATGGTGGCGTTACCGGATTTCAGGCACAGGCTGGCGGCGTCGATGGTCACGTTCGGCCGCGACTCATAGATGATGCCGATCACACCCAGTGGCACGCGCATCTTGCCGACCTGAATACCCGACGGCAGGTAACGCATATCGCGGATCTCGCCGATCGGATCAGGCAGCGTGGCGACCTGACGCAGACCTTCGATCATGCTGTCGATCACTGCCGGCGTCAGCGCCAGACGGTCAACCATGGCCGGCTCCAGACCATTGGCACGCGCGGCGGCTAGGTCGAGCTCGTTGGCGGCAGTCAAATCGCTGCGGGCCGCATCCAGCGCGGCCGCGGCGGCCTGCAGGGCACGGTTCTTCTGCGCGGTACTGGCGCGCGCCAGCACACGCGAAGCGCTGCGGGCGGCCTGTCCCAGGCGGGTCATATAGTCGAGCACGGACTCAGTCATGGTCTTGGCAGGTCTGGCGGTTGAAAAAAGTCGCTGAGTATAACGGTCGCGCCGCTCCACGCCCAGCGCTGCGCGGCGGACGGTAAACACTGCATTCGCCACAACCCGCGGTAACGCCGCCAAGCCCCACACAGCAAGCCACCGAAAGAAACAGTGACACCACAGACCATCAGCCGCCCGAAGGTTAGGTAAACAAAAACCGTCCGAATGTTTACCTTGCCATCACAAGCAAGACAGGCGGCCGACCGCCGGGGTGGGATCAGCATGCATTACCGTACCGACTACTGCGCCGCACAACTCAACGAAGCCCCACAGGTGCTGCATATAGGCGACCTGCGACTGCACTACCAGGCCTACGCCTGCCGCAGCCACGACACTCGCCCGCCCGTATTGCTGTTGGGCGGCGCATTCCAGAGCTTTCGCTCGTTTGCCGCCGAAGTCAGCGAGCTGCTCGGCGAGCACCCGGTGATCCTGCTCGACCTGCCCAGCCAGGGCGGCAACCTGCAACTGGTGCCCGATCTGAGCCTGGAACAGCTGGCCGACCTGATCGCCGCCTTCGCCGAGGAACTCGACCTGCCGCCGCTGATGCCCATCGGCCTGTCCTATGGCTCGGCCCTGGCCGCGCTGTTTGCCGCCCGTCACCCCGAGCGCTGCGCTCGTGTGCTGCTGGCCGGGATCACCGCCTTCGGCCGCCCTGGCGCACGCCTGCTGCTGCAGGAAGGCCTGGCGCTGCTGGCTGAAGGGCGCTGCGAGGCCTTTGCTCATGGCGCGCTGACCGGCCTGCTCAATCCTTTGCGCCTGGAGCAGACCGGCGTAGCCCCGGTATTTCGCAAGGCTCTGCTGCGACAGATCCAACGCTTGTCAGCCGCCGATATCGAGCGCTACCGGCAGAACAGCCAGCGCCTGCTGGATTTTCAAGGATTTCAACGCCACCCCAGCTGCCCGACCCTGGTGCTGGCCGGCGAATATGACCACTTCACCCAACCCTGGGAGCACGCGCACTTCGCCGCCGCCTGCGCCCAGGCCAGCTGCGCACTGATCCACAACGCCGATCACCTCGCGCAATTCGAACAACGCGACGCCTGCGCCAATCTGTACAACCCGTTTCTGCGCGGCGACGCCCTGCCAAGCCGCAGCCCAGGCAGTAGCCTGCTGGCCCAATCGCAACTGCTGCAACTGGAAAAACGCCATGAAGCGCGCCTGCCGCCCAGCCAGCGCCACGCTCGCCTGCAGCATCCTGATGGTGGGGAATGGACGGTAGAGATCAGCGAATTGGGTTTCTTTGGCGGATTGTTGCACGCTGATCTGCCGGCTATTCGCGGCACGCGTGGCTGGCAACTGCTGTGCAAGGACCTGCCCACCCAGCCCCTGCTACCGCTGCGTCAGGATACAAACGGCCTGGCTGTTGTCTTTCCGCACAGCGATCAGCAGGCCAGCCAGGCGCTGGCGACGCAGTTTCAGCTGCAGCCGCTACCAACAGCGGCCTGCGCCTAGAGCCTGTCTCGGATCTGCTGCGCGTCGGCGATACTGCGTTAAAAACAGGCTCGGAATGCTCATTTACAACAGTAAACTCCGCTTCCTCGCCAGTTTTTGCCTTGCCTCGCTCTAGCTCGCGAGATCCGAAACAGACTCTTAGACTCGCGCCTCAATCACCCGCACCAACCCGGCACTGCGCGCTGGTGCCAGACCAAGCGCCTGGCTCGCGCGGCTCGGATCGAATACTTCGACCTGATTGAAGCCGCATTTCTGGAAGCCCTGCACAATCGCCTGATCATTGCGGTAGTGCAGCGGATAGCTGCCTCGGGTCAGCCGGCCAATCAGGCCAACACCCCAGCGCAGTTGGCGGTAACGTGGGTGTTCGCGCAAATCCGGGTACAGCTCGGTCAGGTAGGTGGCTCGGGGGAACTCACGCAGCTGCTCGGCCAAGCGCGTCCAGAACGACTCGATCAGCGCCAGCTCGAAGTAATTCACCAACCCTTCGGTAATCACCACCACCGGTTTGCTGTGATCCAGCTCAGCGAACAGCGCCGCGAGGCTTTTGCTGCCCTCCTCGGCGAGGATATCCACCGCGCGCACCTGATGCTGACTGCCCAGCCAGCCTTCGGCATTCAGCAGCAGGCGTTTACGCGCGGCCATCACCGGCAGGTCCGCCTCGATATAGCGCAGCTGCGGGTAACGCGCGGTAAAGCGCCGCCCACGCGGCGACAGGCCGCAGGCGATCTCTACCACCTGGCACACACCGCCCTGCTCAATCGCAGCAGTCAGCTGGGCATCAATTTGCAGATGCCGTTGCAGCAGAAACTGTTCGATATCCAGGCCGAAACCAACCCGCGCTCCCCAGGTGATGGGGCTGAGCAGACCATGCACAAAACGCCCGAAACCGGTGACAAAGGCCGCATCCGCCAACTGATGGCGGTACCAGATATAGCCAGTGTAATGGGCGCTGGGGCTTATATGAGCGCTGCTGACGCGGGCACGTTCAGGCATGGTTAAGACTCTTATTGTTATGATCGCCCCAGCCTATGCCCAGCCAAGCCACAACGACAGCGCATGCCCATCGAACCCACCCTTAGTTTGCCCTGGCCCGAAGGCCGCGCACTGCCGGCCAGTTTCTTTGACCGCGACGCGCGCCTGCAGGCCTGCGAGCTGCTCGGCAAGGTGATCCGCCACAAACAGGGCGAGCGCTGGCTGAGCGCGCGAATTATCGAGACTGAGGCCTATTACTTGAGCGAGAAAGGCAGCCATGCCTCGCTCGGCTACACCCACAAACGCCGCGCGCTATTTATGGATGGCGGACACATCTATATGTATTACGCCCGGGGCGGCGATTCGCTGAATTTCAGCGCCCAGGGCCCTGGCAATGCGGTGCTGATCAAATCCGCCTATCCCTGGCAGGACGAACACAGCGGCGCAGATGCCCTGACACAGATGCAGGCGAATAACCCCGACACCCAAGGCAGACCACGCAGCCGCGAAACCCTCTGTGCCGGGCAAACCTTGCTGTGCAAATCGCTTGGCTTAAAGGTGCCGGAGTGGGACGCACGGGCATTCGATGAGCAACGCCTGTTTGTCGAAGACCTTGGCGAACGCCCGCAGCAGATCGTGCAATGCCCACGCCTGGGCATCCCCCATGGCCGCGATGAGCAACTGCCCTACCGTTTTGTCGACGCCGCCTTTGCCCGCCATTGCACCCGCAACCCGTTAAGGCGCGGCCAGCGGGCCGGCCAGGACTATCACCTGCTAACCCCCACGGATGACCACCAATGAGCCAATGGTTCGACACCCTGACCCTCTGGCTAAGCGCCCATCCTGAGTGGCTTGGCCTGGCGATCTTTTTGCTGGCTTGCGGTGAGTGCCTGGCGATTGTCGGCATCCTCGTTCCCGGCACCGTATTGCTGTTCGCTGTCGCCGCGCTGGCTGGCAACGGCGCGCTGGGCCTGGGTGAAACCCTGCTGCTGGCGTTTTGCGGCGGGTTGTTGGGCGACTGCCTGTCCTATGCACTGGGGCGCTATTTTCATCAGGACATCGGCCGCCTGCCGGTGCTGCGAAATCACCCACAATGGCTGAACAGTGCCCACGGCTACTTTGTACGCTACGGCGTCGCCAGCCTGCTGGTCGGGCGTTTTATCGGCCCACTGCGGCCCATGTTGCCGATGGTCGCCGGCATGTTCGACATGCCCTTCGTGCGTTTTTTTAGCGTCAGCCTGCTGGCCGGGGTTGGTTGGTCCATCGCCTATATGCTGCCTGGCTGGGCCACGGGTGCAGCCCTGCGCCTGCCGCTGCCGGAAGGTTTCTGGCCTCAGGCCGGGGCCATTGCCGCCGGCGTGGCGCTGGTAGTGGGCATCAGCGTGCAAGGCAGCTTGCGTGGGCAACGGCACTCCAGCCTGCTGACCGCAGCGGCAAGCCTGACTCTGCTAATTGGCCTGATGCTCAGCTGGCCGCACCTGAGCCAGCTCGATCAAGGGCTGCTGACCTTGGTGCAGGAGCATCGCAGCGCGGCGCTGGATACGCTGATGGTGCTGATCACCCGCCTCGGCGATATGCGCACACAACTGGCGGCGGCCGTGCTGCTGTGCCTGATCCTGCTGGCGACGCGGCAATGGCGCACGCTCTGCCTGGCGATTGGCAGCCTGCTCGGCACTGCGTTGGCCAACGGCGCGCTGAAGGCATTCTTTGCCCGCAGCCGCCCCGATGTGCTGCTGGAGCCGCTGAACAGCTTCAGCTTTCCCAGCGGACACAGTTCGGCGGCCTTTGCCTTCTTTCTGCTGCTTGGGGTACTGGCCGGCCGCGGACAACCGACTCGCATGCGCCTGACCTGGCTGCTACTGGCCAGCCTGCCAGCCACGGCGATTGCCGGCTCGCGGATTTACCTGGGGGTGCACTGGCCCAGCGACATTATCGCCGGAGCCATGTTGGCCGCCTGTTTCTGCGCGCTGAGCCTGGCCCTGGTGCAATGGCGCACGCCACTGCCGGCGTTGTCGGGGAAAGTCTGGTGGTTGTTGCTGCCGACGATTATCGCCCTGCTCGGTGGCATCACTACCTGGCAGCTGTCCGCCGGGGTACTGCTGTACCGTTACTGACGCTCGCCCTGCAACAGCTCCAGCAGCTGTTGCAGCAGCTCCAGACGCAGCTGCACCTCGGGGGTTTCGAGCAATTGCAGCTTCTGCTCGGCGTCCAGCGGCAACAGATAGGCCAGCTGATTGGCCAACGCCTCCTGGCCCGCCGGTTCGCTCGACATGCCCAGCGACGCCACCAGCGGATGGGCGCTTAGCGCACCGAGCAATGCCACCAGGTCAGCATGTTCAGCGTCCAGCGGCTGCTCCGGCTGCTCGTCCAGCCATTCAACCTCGGCCAAAGTCAGTTGATCCGGCAGCACCTGCGCGCGCTGCACGCGAAAACGCCGACCACCCTCGACGCGAATCCCCAATAAGCCATTGGGCCGCTGCTCGAAATCGCGAATCAACGCCTCGCAACCGATCGCCGAGAATTGCCCCGCGGCCTCGCCCACTTCGGCGCCATCAATGATGCACACCACACCAAAGCCCTGACCTTGCTTCATGCAACGGCTGATCATGTCCAGGTAGCGTGCTTCGAATATCTGCAAGTCGAGCATGCAGCCGGGAAATAACACAGTGTTCAGTGGGAATAGCGGCAAGGTCACAGGCACCTCCTTATAACCACAACAGAATAGCCAGCGGCAGCAGCACGGCGGTAAATACCCCCATCAGGCTCATCGCCAGGGCGGAGAACGCGCCGCACTCCTCACCTTCCTGCAGTGCACGGGCGGTGCCAACCGCATGCGCGGTCAGACCCAGAGCCATGCCCAGCGCCGCCGGGTGCTGCACGCCACAGCGCTTGAGCAGCGCCGGGCCGATGATGGCGCCGATAATCCCGGTGATCATCACAAACACCGCTGCCAGGGCGGCAATTCCGCCAATCTGATTGGCCACCAGCATGGCAATCGGTGAGGTCACCGATTTAGGCGCCATGCTCATCAGCATGATCTGCTCGGCACCGAAGACCCAGGCCAGGGTAATGCCCAGCACGGTGGCAACCACGCCGGCCACCAGCAAGGTGATCAGCGTCGGCCAGAACAGCTGGCGAATCCGCCGCAGGTTGAGGAACAGCGGTACCGCCAGCGCCACCGTGGTCGGTCCAAGGAACAGCGTCAACGCCGCAGCGCTGTCCTTGTATTCGGCAAACGTCAGGCCGCAGGCCAAAAGAATGCCGATTACCGCAAGCATCGATAGCAGCACCGGCTGCAGAAACACCAAGCGGGTTTTCTCGTAGGCGGCAATCGCCAGTTGATAGGCCCCAAGGGTGATGCCTACACCAAATAGCGGGTGATGGATCAACGCCTGCCAGGCGGCGTGCCACTCCAGACTCATGCGTCCTCCCGGCGTTGTTGGCGATCAATCAGCTTCTGCATCAGCCAGCCGGCGAAAACGATGGAGATCAACAGCGACAGCAACAGCGCACCGGCAATCGCCCAGAAGTCGGCAAAGATATCCTCGGCATAAGCCATCACGCCCACCGCTGGTGGTACCAGCAGCAGCGGCAGGTATTTCAGCAGGCTGGTGGAGGCCAGGTGCAGCGGCTCGCCCACCTCGCCGCGCAGCAGCAGAAAGCCGAACAGCAGCAACATGCCAATGATCGGGCCCGGCAGAATCGGGATCAGCAGGACATTCAGCGCAGTGCCGAGCAACTGGCACAGCACCAGCCAGGAAAGGCCGCGTAGCAGCATGATGGGTAATCTCCGAATCGTATGATCCCAGACGCAGTGCCGCGCATTATAAGCAGAAGCGTCCGGCAAGGGCCGGTTTACAGCGGTTGCGTGGCAGCCGAGCTGCGTTTACGGCGCATATACGAGGCACTTGACCCTACGGCAAACCCATGATGATCTTAGGGCAGAAGGATTTACGCCCCAAAAAAAACAACACTTGCGTCTTCAAGGAGAAACCATGACATCAGTACCCGCCGCCGAATTGCCCAGCTATATCGGTAAAGAACTCGGTCGCTCCGAATGGCTGACCATCGACCAGGAGCGCATCAACCAGTTCGCCGAATGCACAGGCGATCACCAGTTCATCCACGTCGACCCGGAAAAAGCCAAGCTCACCCCGTTTGGCAGCACCATCGCCCACGGTTTCCTCTCGCTGTCGCTGGTGCCCAAGCTGATGGAAGGCATCATGATCATGCCCAAAGGGCTGAAGATGGCGGTCAACTATGGCCTAGATAGCGTGCGCTTCATCCAGCCGGTGAAGGTCAACTCCAAAGTCCGCCTGGTGGTCAGCCTGACTGACGCCCACGAGAAGAATCCTGGCCAATGGCTGCTCAAGGCCAAGGTTGTGCTGGAGATTGAAGGCTCGGAAAAACCCGCCTATATCGCCGAGCCGCTGACGCTCTGCTTCGTCTAATCGCAGCCGCCGGACCAAGGCGCACAGGCATCTGCCGGTGCGCCTTTTTATTTTTATGCTTGCACCGGTGCGCTCAATCACGGCACTTCGAGCACTTTAAGGCATACTCGGCAACGACCTTCCAGCCTGGATTTTCTGCATGCGCCGTCTCTCCCTCCTGGCTCCACTGAGCCTCGCCCTGCTGCTTGTCGCCTGTGGCGATGGCGAACCCTTGTTGCCACCGGATGCCGTGCTACCCGATGGCGGGCGCTACCGTGGCGAAGTGGTCGACGGCCTGCTGCAAGGCCCTGGGCGCCTGGATTACAGCGATGGCAGTTACTACGATGGGCTGTTCAAGGACGGCCAGTTCAACGGCCAGGGCGAATGGCGCAGCAAGCACGGCGAGTTCTACAGTGGCGAGTTTCAGAACGGAGACTTCCACGGCCAGGGCAGCCTCACCTACAGCGACGGCAGCCGTTACGAGGGCGGATTTGTCAACGGCATGCCCAGCGGCGAAGGCCACCTGAAAAGCAACCAGCTGGAATACCGTGGCGAATTCAGCAAAGGCCAATACAACGGCCTGGGCAAGCTGCAATGGAGCAACGGCGCCAGCTTCCAGGGCCAGTTCAAAAAGGGCGAACCTGACGGCCAGGGCGTGCTGACCGACGCGGAGGGCAATGCCTACACCGGCACCTTCGACAACAGCCAGCTCAATGGCCAGGGCAGCTTTAAGAATCTCGACGGCGACCTCTACAGCGGCCAGTTCCGTGACAACCAGTTCCACGGCAAGGGTCGCTACCAAAGTGCCGATGGCGAAGTCTGGAGCGGGCGTTTCGCCCATGGCAGCCTCACCGGCAAAGGTGAGTTCAAGGGCAGCGACGGCAGCCATTACGCCGGCCAGTTCAGCGACTGGGGCTACCACGGTGAAGGTCGCCTGAACCTGGCTGATGGCAGTGTCTATCAAGGCAACTTTGCCTACGGCCAATACCAGGGTGCCGGCAGCCTGACTCTGGTCGATGGCAGCCAGCAAAGCGGTACCTGGCAGAACGGCCGACTGACGCGTGACGCTCAGGGCAAGGCTATACCCGACGACCTCGCCACTGGCCTGCTGGAACAAGGCCGACTGCTCGATGCCGCCATCGCCAAGCTGCCTGTTTCAACCCCAGACATCGAACTCTACGCCCTGACCCTGGCCGGCGACGGCAAGCAGAGCGTATTTATGCGCGAGGCCGACTATGTCGGCAACCTGCTGCAGGATCGCTTCGCCGCCCACGGCCTGATCACCCTGGTCAACCACCGCGATCACCTGACCGATCGCCCGCTGGCCACCAGCGCCAGCCTAGGCCGCAGCATTCAGGCATTGGCCGAACGCAGCGGCGAGGAAGACCTGATCTTTATCTACCTGACCAGCCACGGCTCAGCCCAGCACGAGCTGAACCTCGACCAGCCGCGACTGCAGCTCAACGACCTGCCCGCCAGCGAACTCGCCGCCCTGCTCGAACCGCTGAAAAATCGGCACAAGGTACTGGTGATCTCGGCCTGCTACTCCGGCGGTTTTATCCCCAAACTGCAGGATGGCAAGACCCTGGTGATCACCGCAGCCCGGGCCGACCGGGTGTCCTTCGGTTGCTCGGAGGAAAACGACTTCACTTATTTCGGCCGCGCCCTTTTTGCTGAAGCCCTGCAGCAAACCGACGACCTGCAGCGTGCCTTCAAGCTGGCCCAGGCCAGCGTTGCCGAACGCGAAAAAGCCGACGGTTTCGAACCCTCCGAACCGCAGATCTGGCCTGCCAAAGCGGTGCTCGCCCAGTGGCGCAAGCTGCGCGAACAGCAGGCCGAGCGCGCCCTGAACAATGCACTTGAGGCGCAATCTGCGGTCAACCCATAACAGTCATGCGCGCCACCAACGGCCTGATAAGCTGATTGATATCAGCGGAGAACCTCACACTATGTATTTGACGCCACAGCACATCCTTCTCGCAGGCGCCACCGGACTTACCGGCGAGCACCTGCTGGACCGCCTGCTGAACGAGCCCACAGTTGCTCGCGTACTGGCCCCCAGCCGCCGCCCGCTGGCAGCGCACGCACACCTGGAAAACCCGCAAGGCGAACTGCTGACCTTGCTGCCGGAACTGAGCGGCAAGGTCGATACCGCCTTTTGCTGCCTGGGCAGCACGATCAAACAGGCCGGCTCGCAAGAGGCTTTTCGCGCGGTCGATCATGACCTGGTGATTGCCTTCGCCGAACGCGCCCGCGCCATGGGTGCACGTCACCTGCTGGTGATCAGCGCCCTGGGTGCAGATGCCAACTCCACCGTGTTCTACAACAAGGTCAAAGGCCAAATGGAGCAGACCCTGCGCGCTCAGGACTGGCCGCAATTGACCATCGTCCGCCCTTCGCTGCTGCTTGGCACCCGCCAGGAATTTCGCCTTGGCGAGCGCTTGGCCGCGCCCTTTATGCGCTGGCTGCCAGGCAAATACCGGGGCATCGAAGCCACCGTACTGGCCCGCGCGCTGTGGCGCCTGGCCCTGGAAGAGGATGCCGGCACTCGGGTAATCGAATCAGACCAACTGCGCCGTCTCGGCCGCTAACCGCCGTTAATCAAGAAGCTAACGACCTATGAGCACCACCCCGCACGACCTGATCAGCGCCCTGAGCGGTGCCGACATGCTGGAAATCGACGACCTGCATGCCTGGCAATTCCGCCTGAACGCCGAACAACTGGCCCAGCACCAGGCCGGAAACCCGCCCGCTAGCGACACACCGCTGCTCAGCATCGAATGCATGGATGGCCGCGCCCTGCGCAAATGGCACTTCAGCCTGACCCAGGTGATAGCCGCACGCTTTGATGGTGAGGCCGATGCCTGGCGCATCAGCGGCACTACCGACACACATTTGATCAAGTGTTTTGCCGCGATCAGCGGTGACAACAGTGATCTGTCGGACGACGCTGAATAACCCTGCCGAGGGCACCCCGTGGGCCTGTATGACCGCTACCTGCTGCCACACCTGATCGACTTCGCCTGCGGCATGGGCGCGGTGATGAAAGCCCGCTCGCAACTGGTGCCCCAGGCCCATGGCCGGGTGCTGGAAATCGGCATCGGCAGCGGCCTTAACCTGGCGTTCTATGACGCTGAAAAGGTCAGCGTCATCATTGGTGTCGACCCGAGTGCCGATATGCAGAAACTGGCCCGGCAGCGGGCCGCCGCGATCAGCATTCCAGTGGAGATGATTGCCCTCGAACTGGGGCAGATTCAGGCCGACGACGCCAGCTTCGACTGCATCGTCTGCACCTTTACCCTGTGCACCATCCCCGATGCTGTAGCCGCGCTGAAAGAAATGCGCCGCGTGCTCAAGCCGGGCGGTCGCCTGCTGTTCTGCGAGCATGGACTGGCTCCGGAACTGCCCGTGCTGCGCTGGCAGAACCGCCTGACGCCGCTGTGGAAGCCGCTGGCCGGCGGCTGTCACCTCAATCGCGATATCCAGGCGCTGATCACCGCAGGCGGTTTTCAGATTGGCGAACTGAGCAACCGCTATCTCAAAGGTCCAAAGCCCATGACCTATATCTACCAAGGCTGGGCTCATTAGCCCGCATAAATAGCCAATTGCCATTAGCCACCTGCACCTAGGCCATATTCTGACTATCGTTAGGCCATGGACTCTCGTATGGAAGTTGGCTCACGCATGAAGCGCCTGTTATTTCGCCATCTCAGCACTGCGCTGCTATTTGCCGCGGGCCTTACGACTGCCCTGCCAAGCAGCGCGCAGTCACGCGAGGTCAGCGTGGGGGTGTACGCCAACGAGCCGAAAATCCTCCTCGGCCAGGACGGCAAACTCTCCGGCATCCTCGGCGAACTGCTGAACG
The DNA here is from genome assembly GCF_031764535.1 of Pseudomonas sp. SG20056. NCBI lineage: Bacteria > Pseudomonadati > Pseudomonadota > Gammaproteobacteria > Pseudomonadales > Pseudomonadaceae > Pseudomonas > Pseudomonas sp. SG20056. Next base: position 772,540 of record NZ_CP134499.1, on the reverse strand, counting down.
AAATCGCCAACCAGGAAGACTGGCAACTGCGCCCCAGGCCCTGCGAATGGCAGGAGTGCCTGGCGCTGGCGCAGAGCGGTGAAGTCGACCTGCTGCCCGATGTGGCCTACAACGATAGCCGTGCTCAGGTTCTCGATTTCCACAAGGTTCCGTCACTGGTCAGCTGGTCGCAGGTCTACAGCAACGAAAGCCTGCAGCTCAAATCGATACTCGACCTCAAAGGCCTGCGCATTGCCGTATTGCAAGGCTCGGTGCAGGAGGAATACCTGCGCGGACTGCTCGAAAGCTTTGGTCTGAAAGCCCAGTTAATTGGCGTCCCCAGCCTGCCGCAGGGCTTTGCACAGGTGGCTGACGGACAAGCCGACGCAGTAGTGGCCAACCAGCGCTTTGGTGACTTTCATGCGCCGAGCTATCAACTGCAAAGCTCTTCGATCATGTTTCAACCGGCGCAGCTGTTCTACGCCACGCGCAAAGGACAGAACGCCGACCTGCTGGCCGCCATCGACCAGCACCTGGCGAACTGGCAGGACTCACCCTCCTCAATCTACTACCAGAGTCTACAACGCTGGGGCGGTGAACGGCCGCGCCTGCTGATCCCGACCAGTGTCTGGTGGGGCCTGAGCACCCTCGCGCTGTTGCTGATTGCCGCCCTCGGTGGCGCATTGCTGCTGCGCCGTCAGGTACGCGAGAAAACCCGCCATCTACTGACCAGCGAAGAGCGCCTGAATACCATCCTCAACAGCGTCGAAGCCTATATCTATATCAAGGACGCGCAGCTGCGTTACCAGTACGCCAACCGCAAGGTCTGCGAGCTGTTCGGCCAGGACCTCGAACAGGTTATCGGCAAGACCGATGACCAGTTCTTCGACCTCGACACCGCCACCAACCTGCACGATAACGATCGACGCGTGCTCAAGCTCGGTGAGCGGGTGCAAACCGAGGAAATCAACCGCAGCCTGGATGGCAGCACGCAGCACGCCTTCCTCTCGGTCAAGCTGCCGCTGCGCGACAGTCACGGCAAGATCTACGCGCTGTGCGGCATCTCCACCGACATCACTGAGCACAAGAAAAACCTGGAAAAGATCAACCAGCTGGCCTTCTACGACCCACTCACCGGCCTACCCAATCGCCGCCTGTTACTCGACCGCCTGCAACAGGCGCTGGCCAAACATGCACGCGGCCTGCAACAGGGCGCGTTGCTGTTCATCGATCTGGACAACTTCAAGGATCTTAACGACACCCTCGGCCATGACATGGGCGACCAGTTGCTGCAGCAGGTAGCCGAACGCCTGAGCAGCCATGTGCGCGCCCAGGACACCCTGGCCCGACTCGGCGGCGATGAGTTTGTGCTGATGCTCGAAGGTCTCAGCCTTAAACCCGCTCAGGCGGGCCAACAGGTCGAGAGTGTCAGCCGGAAAATAATTGAGGCGCTGGCGGCGCCCTATGCCCTGCAAAACCACAGCCATATCAGCACGGCCAGCATCGGCATCGCGCTATTTCCCCACGAGAGCAGCACGGTCGATGAAGTGCTCAAGCGTGCCGATATGGCCATGTACCAGGCCAAAGCTGCCGGCCGCAACGCCATGCGCTTTTTCGACCCAACGATGCAGGCCGAAGTCAGCGCCCGCGCCAGCCTGGAAAGCGACCTGCGTCAAAGCCTTGGCCAGCGCGACTTTATCCTGCACTACCAGCCCCAGGTGGATGCTCAAGGGCAGCTGGTCGGTGCCGAGGCCCTGGTGCGCTGGCAACACCCCACGCGCGGGCTGGTACCGCCGGGCGAATTTATTCCGTTGGCAGAGAGCACCGGACTGATTCTGCCGTTGGGCCGTTTGATCCTGCAAAGCGCCTGTCAGCAACTGGTGGCCTGGGCCGCACACCCGCAACTGGCGCAGTTGACCCTGGCGGTCAACGTCAGTGCCAGGCAGTTCCACCACCCTGACTTTGTCGAAGACGTCTTCGCCACCCTCGCTGAAAGCGGCGCCAACCCTCAGCGCCTGGAGCTGGAACTGACCGAAAGCCAACTGGTGGAAGACGTGGAAGTGCTAATCGGCAAGATGAGCCAGCTGAAAGCACGCGGCGTACACCTGGCACTGGACGATTTCGGCGCCGGCTACTCCTCGCTCAACTACCTCAAGCGCCTGCCACTGGATCAGCTGAAGATCGACCAGTCCTTCGTCCGCGATCTGCTCGAACAACCCAGCGACGCCGCCATCGTGCGCACCATCCTGGCTCTGGGCGCCAATCTCGACCTGGACGTAACCGCCGAAGGAGTGGAAACCCAGGAACAGTACGAGGCCCTGCAACGCATGGGGTGCAGGCGCTTTCAGGGCTATCTGTTTGCCAAACCGGGGCCGGCGCAGAACCTTGAGCACTGGCCACTGACGGCCACCTGGCAGGATAAAGCGACCAGTATTCCGGACGTATGAGCCCCGTCACAACCCGCCGCTGATGCCCAGGTTAAGGCCGATGGCGGTGGCCAGAGACAGCGGCAACAATAGGGTATCCAACAACGCGCTAACCGGCAGGTCGGCGGCTGGATAAGCCGGGGCCTCGGCGCCGAAACGGTCAGTGGCGCAGCAACCGCCTTGCAGCGCATACAGGTTCAGCCGCGTACCTGCATACACCACCGGAGCATCTGGCTTGGCGGCATCCAGGGTGCGCACCGTGGCGCAGCCGCTGAGGGTAAGGCTCAGCAGCAGGCAGACAAGCGCGCGGGCCAGAAGCTTATTCATCCGGGGTGATCTGATGGTGCTCACCCCAGCGCGGCAGCATGTCCTGGGGCACACCCAGGCAGTTGAGGATGCGCGCCACGACGAAATCGATCAGGTCATCGATGGTTTGCGGCTGGTGATAAAAGCCTGGAGCGGCCGGCAGGATGGTTGCGCCCATGTTCGACAGCTTGAGCATATTTTCCAGATGGATGCTGGAGAACGGTGCCTCGCGCGGCACCAGAATCAGCTGGCGACGCTCCTTGAGGGCGACATCGGCGGCGCGCTCGATCAGGTTATTGCAGGCCCCAGTGGCGATGGCCGATAACGTGCCAGTACTGCAGGGCACCACCACCATCGCTGAGGGTGCGCCGGAACCGGAGGCCACCGGGGCCATCCAGTCTTCCTTGCCGTACACGCGAATCTGCCCCGGCGCGGCGCCGGTGTACTCGCTCAGAAATGCCTGCATGGCTTGCGGCTTGCTCGGCAGGCTGACATCGGTTTCGGTGGCCATCACCAGTTGCGCGGCCTTGGAAATCAGAAAGTGCACCTCACGGTCTTCCTGCACCAGGCAGTCGAGCAGGCGCAGGCCGTACTGAGCGCCGGAGGCGCCGGTCATGGCCAGGGTGATTCTCTCGGGTCCAGACATTTACGCCTCCAGGGCCGCAGCCAGCTTGCCATGCAAGCCGCCAAAGCCGCCGTTGCTCATCACCACGACCTGGGTGCCCGGTGCCGCTTCTGCCTTGACCCCTGCAATGATCGCTTCCAAGGAATCGCAGACCTGAGTCGGCACGGTCGACGTAGCCACGGTGCCGGCCAGATCCCAGCCGAGATTCGGCGGCGCGTACCAGTACACCGAATCCGCCTGCACCACGGATTCCGGCAGGCCATCACGGTGCGCGCCGAGCTTCATCGAGTTGGAACGCGGCTCGACAATGGCGATCAATTTGGCGTCACCGATGCGTTTACGCAGGCCATCGAGGGTAGTGGCAATCGCCGTCGGGTGATGGGCGAAGTCGTCGAAGATGGTCACGCCCTTCACTTCGGCGACCTTCTCCATGCGCCGCTTGGCGTTGATAAAGCCGCACAGCGCGGCGATGCCCAGCTCCGGCACCACGCCGACATGCCGCGCCGCCGCCAATACCGCCAGGGCATTGGCGACGTTGTGTTGGCCGGTCAGTTGCCAGTCCACTGTGCCGGCAACCTTGCCCTCGAAACTCACCTCGAAGCGCGAGCCGTCGGCGCTAAGCAGGCGCGCCTGCCACTGACCGCCTTCACCTGTGGTTTGCACCGGAGTCCAGCAACCCATCTCGATTACCCGCTTAAGCGCAGGTTCGGTGGTCGGATGAATGATCAAGCCGTCGCCCGGAATGGTACGCACCAGATGGTGGAATTGCCGCTCGATGGCCGCCAGATCCGGGAAGATATCCGCGTGATCGAACTCAAGATTATTCAGAATCGCGGTGCGCGGACGGTAGTGGACGAACTTGCTGCGCTTGTCGAAGAAGGCGCTGTCGTATTCGTCGGCCTCGACCACAAAGAACGGCGTGCCACCCAGACGCGCGGAAATACCGAAGTTCTGTGGCACGCCGCCAATCAGAAAGCCTGGGCTCATGCCGGCATGCTCCAGCACCCAGGCCAGCATGCTCGAACTGCTGGTTTTACCATGGGTGCCGGCCACCGCCATCACCCAACGGCCCTGCAGCACATGGTCGGCCAGCCACTGCGGGCCGCTCACGTAGGGCAGGCCTTTGTTCAGCACATATTCCACGGCCGGGTTGCCGCGCGACAGAGCGTTGCCGACCACCACCAAGTCCGGCGCGGGGTCGAGTTGGGCGGCGTCATAGCCCTGGGTCAGTTCGATGCCCTGAGCCTCCAACTGGGTGCTCATAGGCGGGTAGACATTGGCGTCGGAGCCAGTCACGCGATGGCCGAGTTCCTTGGCCAGCACGGCCAGCGAGCCCATAAAAGTGCCGCAGATGCCGAGAATATGGATATGCATGATTTACCTTGCAGGCGTCGTCAGAGCCGGTGAATAAGGCGGGATAAAAACTGGCCGCAGATTAGCACAGCGCCGCCGCCCCGCAGAGGCCTGGCGGCGCGCTGCGGGGCGTGGTTCAACAGGCGCAGCTCAAAGCGTTGAGCGCAAATTGATCCCGTGTTTACGCAACTTGCGGTACAGGGTGTTGCGACTGATGCCCAGCTGCTCGGCGCTGCGGCTCATCTGCCAGTGCTGCGCCTCTAGGACCGCAAGCAGCGCGGCGCGTTCGGCATCAGCCAACTGGTCGGGTTTGGCCACCGGCAACAGCGCCTGCGCAGGACGGGCATGGCGAATCTCGGCGGGCAGTTCGGCGTGGCTGATCACGCCGTTTTCGCACAGGGCGCAGAGGGTGCGCAGCACATTGCGCAGCTGGCGCACATTGCCAGGCCAGGGGTAAGCCAGCAGCGCCTCGCGGGCCACATCATCAAGCCGCGCAGATTGCCCACGCGCCTCTTCGGCCAGCAGAAAATCCAACAATGCCAGCTTGTCGCTGCGCTCACGCAGCGGCGGCAGCTCGATCACCAAGCCATTAAGGCGATAGAACAGGTCCTGGCGAAACTCGCCGCTGGCTACTCGCTGGGTTAGGTCGCGATGGCTGGCGCTGATCACTCGCACATCGATGGCCTGCGATTCACCACCAATCGGCTCGACCCGGCGCTCTTCCAGCACGCGCAGCAAACGGGTTTGCAGCGCCAGCGGCATATCGCCGATCTCATCGAGGAACAGCGTGCCGCCATCGGCCTGCTGCAGCTTGCCGCGCATGCCTTCCTTGCGCGCACCGGTAAAGCTGCCGCCGCGATAACCGAACAGTTCGCTCTCGATCAGGCTTTCAGGAATCGCCGCGCAGTTCAGTGCGACAAATGGCTTACCGCCACGCGAGCTGACCTGATGCAGGGCCTTGGCAAAGGCTTCCTTTCCGGTGCCGGTTTCGCCGCCAATCAGCAGCGGCACATCGCGCTCGTATACCCGCAGGGCACGGCGGAAATCACTCTGCAAATCTGGGTCAGCCAGGCACAGCCCTGGCGTAGCCACGCTCGCCAAAGCCAGCGCTTGGGCACTGCGCCGGGGCTGGCCACGCAACATGGCAAACAGCAGCTGGCCGCGCTGGGTATACAGCGGCCAACTGGCACTGGGCTGCGCCGAGGCGCGGCCGAGCAGGTCATCCAGGCGGCAGTCAAACACCTCGACCAAGGTGCGCCCGAGCAGTTGCCGGCGCGACAGGCCGAGCAGGTTGATCGCGCTCTGATTGACCGCACTCACGCGTCCATCGCCGTCGAAAGCCAGCAGGCCCTCGCTGAACTGGCCGATATATTCGGCCTGGGCGTGAAAGCGCAGCAGCCACTCGCCCTCATAGCTGCGCAGGAAATGGCAGCCTTCGATGGCCTTGGCCGACAGGTTGACCAGGGCCATGGTGTGGAACTGGCTCTGCCGCGACACGTCGTACCGCGCCGAGGACACATCCAGCACCGCCAGCAACTCGCCATGCGGGTCGAACACCGGGCTGGCAGAGCAGGTCAGCCCGGTATGCCGGCTGCGGAAATGTTCGTTCTGGTGGATGGTCAGCGGCTGGCGCTCGACCAGGCAGGTGCCGATGCCGTTGGTGCCTTCGCAGGCTTCGCTCCAGTCGGCACCAAGCCATAGGCCCGCTTGCTCGAATGTACGTTTTTCCGCCTGTTCGGTGACGCAGTTAAGGATCACCCCGCGCGCATCGGTGAGCAGCACGGCATGGCCGGAACCGGCAAGCTGGCGGTGCAGGCTGTTCATCTCGTTACTGGAAATCTCCAGCACCTGCTGCAACTGCTCGCGCCGTTCCAGCATGTGCGCGTGCTCAATCACTGCCGGCGGCATGCTCTGCGCCGGGTCGAGGTGATGCTGCTGCAGGCAGCGCAGCCAGGAGCGCGCCACCGAGGAATCGGCAGCCGGGCCGGCGAGTTGGCCGCGCCCTTGGGCCACGGTCAGCACCTGCTGGGCGTGGCGGCTTGCATGGTTATGCATTGTTATTGTTCTCCGCAGTAGCAGGCCGTTGAGAAACTACCTGCGTTGGCAATACTTCGTTAAAAACAGGCTCGGAATGCTCATTTACACCAGTAAACTCCGCTTCCTCGCCTGTTTTTGCCTTGTCTTGCCGGCCTCGCCTACGTTTTCAACGGCCTGCTAGGAGTTGCACGTGATGGCCGAGCATCCACCAGCTTTCCGGCTATTGCAAGACACGCTGACCGGCGAGTCACCGCGCTGTATCGCCCCTGGTACAGAGTGTCACGCGGGCTGTATCAGGGCTGATACAACTCGCGCAGCGCAAGCTCCCAGCGAATGTCACGCAACCGCTCTAGAACCGGCATATCGCATGCCTGGCCCAGCCCTTGCTCTGTGTCTGTTCAAGCGCCACTGCGCGCCTCTCGCTGCATCACCAGAACAAGCATAAGAACCAGGAGATATTTAGCATGCGTTACGCCCATCCAGGTACCGAAGGTGCCCTCGTTTCCTTTAAATCCCGTTACGGCAACTACATCGGCGGCGAGTTTGTCGCGCCGGTCAAAGGCCAGTACTTCACCAATACCTCGCCGGTGAACGGCCTGCCGATTGCCGAGTTCCCGCGCTCCACTGCCGAGGATATCGACAAGGCCCTCGACGCAGCCCACGCCGCCGCCGATGCCTGGGGCAGCACTTCGGTGCAGGAGCGCTCGCTGACCCTGCTGAAGATCGCCGACCGCATCGAGGCCAACCTGGAAGTGCTGGCCATCACCGAAACCTGGGACAACGGCAAGGCCGTGCGCGAAACCCTGAATGCCGATATTCCCCTGGCCGCCGACCACTTCCGCTACTTCGCCGGTTGCCTGCGCGCCCAGGAAGGCTCGGCTGCCGAGATCGACGGCAACACCGTGGCCTATCACATCCATGAACCGCTGGGCGTGGTCGGGCAGATCATCCCGTGGAACTTCCCACTGCTGATGGCCGCCTGGAAACTCGCCCCGGCCCTGGCCGCCGGCAACTGCGTGGTGTTGAAACCGGCCGAGCAAACGCCGCTGGGCATCAGCGTGCTGATGGAGCTGATCGGCGACCTGCTGCCGCCGGGCGTGCTCAACGTGGTGCAAGGTTTCGGCAAGGAAGCCGGCGAAGCCCTGGCTACCAGCAAACGCATCGCTAAGATCGCCTTTACCGGCTCGACCCCGGTTGGCGCGCACATCATGAAATGCGCCGCCGAAAACATCATCCCGAGCACCGTGGAGCTGGGCGGCAAGTCGCCGAATATCTTCTTCGAAGACATCATGCAGGCCGAACCGAGCTTTATCGAAAAAGCTGCCGAAGGCCTGGTGCTGGCCTTCTTCAACCAGGGTGAGGTGTGCACCTGCCCATCCCGTGCCCTGGTGCAGGAATCGATCTACCCAGCCTTTATGAAAGAGGTGATGAAGAAGGTCGAGCAGATCAAACGCGGCGACCCGCTAGACACCGACACCATGGTCGGCGCCCAGGCGTCCGAGCAGCAGTTCGACAAAATCCTCAGCTACCTGGAAATCGCCAAGCAGGAAGGCGCCGAACTGCTCACCGGCGGCGCAGTGGAACGCCTCAGCGGCACCCTGGACGGCGGTTATTACATCCAGCCGACCCTGCTCAAGGGCCACAACAAGATGCGCGTGTTCCAGGAAGAAATCTTCGGCCCGGTGGTCAGCGTCACCACCTTCAAGGACGAAGCCGAAGCCCTGGCGATTGCCAACGACACCGAGTTCGGCCTCGGCGCCGGCCTGTGGACCCGCGACATCAACCGCGCCTACCGCATGGGCCGGGCGATCAAGGCCGGGCGCGTGTGGACCAACTGCTACCACCTGTACCCGGCGCATGCCGCCTTCGGCGGCTACAAGAAGTCCGGTGTCGGCCGTGAAACCCACAAGATGATGCTCGACCACTATCAGCAGACCAAGAACCTGTTGGTGAGCTACGACATCAACCCACTCGGCTTTTTCTAAGCCCCTGCGCAACCGCAGCCGATGCTCGGAAACGACATCGGCCTGCCAGCCCACGCCCAGGTCTAGACCAGAGGCGTAGTTGGCACAGCGGTTGCTGATCCACTGGGTAACACTTTCCCTCAAATACCTACAAGCCTGACCGGGCGAGCGCTGCGGCCAGCTTGTTGATAAGGAATTCCCATGGCAGCAGAACAAATCAGTGCGGTAGGTCTACCGCAAGGCACCGATTTAGAGCAGGTCGATGCCGATTACTTCCAAAGCAGGCAATTGAAGAAGGGCGCCGCAGGCTGGGTATTGCTCGTCGGCCTGGGCGTGGCCTACGTGATTTCCGGCGATTACGCCGGCTGGAACTTCGGTCTAGCCCAGGGCGGTTGGGGCGGTATGTTTCTCGCCACCCTGCTGATGGCGCTGATGTACCTGTGCATGTGCTTCTCCCTGGCTGAACTGTCCTCAATGATCCCCACCGCTGGCGGTGGCTATGGCTTTGCCCGCAGCGCCTTCGGGCCCTTGGGCGGTTTTCTTACCGGTACGGCAATCCTGATCGAATACGCCATTGCCCCAGCGGCGATTGCGGTGTTTATCGGTGCCTACTGCGAGTCGCTGTTCGGCATAGGCGGCTGGGCGATCTACCTGGCCTTCTATGTGCTGTTTATCGGCATCCATATCTTCGGCGTCGGTGAAGCGCTGAAGCTGATGTTTATCATCACCGCCGTGGCGGCGATTGCCCTCGGCGTGTTTATCGTCGCGATGGTGCCGCACTTCTCGGTGGCCAACCTGCTCGATATTCCGGTGACCGAAGCCACCGGCGCCAGCAGCTTCCTGCCATTCGGCTATGTCGGCGTGTGGGCGGCGATCCCCTATGCGATCTGGTTCTTCCTCGCGGTCGAAGGCGTGCCGCTGGCCGCTGAAGAAACCCGCAACCCGCAGCGCGATATGCCACGCGGGCTGATCGGCGCCATGCTGGTGCTGCTGGCCTTTGCTCTGCTGATTCTGCTGATTGGCCCAGGCGGCGCCGGCGCCAAGGCGCTGTTGGCCTCCGGCAACCCGCTGGTGGAAGCCCTGACCATTGCCTACGGCGAATCCACCTGGATGAGCAGCTTCGTCAACCTGATCGGCCTGGCCGGTTTGATTGCCAGCTTCTTCTCGATCATCTACGCCTACTCCCGGCAGATCTTCGCCCTGTCGCGCGCCGGCTACCTGCCGCGTTCGCTGTCGCTGACCAACAAGAACAAGGCGCCGGTGCTGGCGCTGATCGTGCCCGGCCTGATCGGCTTTGCCCTGTCGCTGACTGGCCAGGGTGACCTGCTGATTCTGGTGGCGGTGTTTGGCGCCACCATCTCCTACGTGCTGATGATGGCCGCACATATCACCCTGCGCGTGCGTCGTCCGGAAATGCATCGCCCGTATCGCACCCCAGGCGGCATCGTTACCTCGGGCATCGCCCTGGTGCTGGCCTGCGTGGCCGTGGTGGCCGGTTTCCTGGTCGACCCACGGGTGGTGATTGGTGCCGCGATTATCTACGCCGTGCTGATCGCTTACTTCGCCCTGTACAGTCGCCATCACCTGGTGGCCGGTACGCCGGAAGAAGAATTCGTTGCCATCGGTAAAGCCGAGGCCGCACTCAAGTAATACCCGTCACGTTGGCGCAGCATGATCGTGCTGCGCCAACGTGACGTTTGGGAGACACGCAATGTCCAGTTTTCAGCATACGGTAGGCGGTGAAACCTACCGTTTCGACAGCCTCGCCGAAGTGATGGCCAAGGCCAGCCCGGCGCGCTCTGGCGACTATCTCGCAGGCGTTGCCGCGAGCAATGCCGGTGAACGGGTGGCGGCGCAAATGGCCCTGGCCGATATTCCGCTCAAACACTTCCTTACCGAGGCACTGATTCCCTACGAAGCGGATGAGGTCACCCGGCTGATTATCGACAGCCATGATGCGGCGGCCTTCGCCCCGGTCAGCCACCTGACCGTCGGAGGCTTTCGCGACTGGCTGCTCGGCGATAGCGCCGATGAAGCCAGCCTGCGCGCCCTCGCCCCCGGCCTGACGCCGGAAATGGCCGCTGCGGTATCGAAGATCATGCGCGTGCAGGACCTGGTGCTGGTGGCGCAGAAAATCCGTGTGGTCAGCCGCTTTCGCAACACCGTTGGCCTGCGCGGGCGCATGTCCACCCGCCTGCAACCCAATCACCCGACCGATGAGCCGGCCGGCATCGCCGCGAGCATTCTCGACGGCCTGCTGTACGGCAACGGCGACGCCATGATCGGCATCAATCCGGCCACCGACAGCATCAGTTCGATCTGCGACATGCTGAAGATGCTCGACAGCATCATTCAGCGTTATGAAATCCCCACCCAGGCCTGCGTGCTGACCCACGTCACCACCTCGATCGAGGCGATCAACCGTGGCGTACCGCTGGACCTGGTGTTCCAGTCGATTGCCGGCACCGAGGCGGCCAACGCCAGCTTTGGCGTCAGCCTGAAGATCCTCCAGGAAGGCTACGACGCCGGCCTGAGCCTCAAACGCGGCACCTTGGGCAACAACCTGATGTATTTCGAGACAGGCCAGGGCAGCGCGCTGTCCGCTGGCGCGCACCATGGCCTCGACCAACAGACCTGCGAGACCCGCGCCTATGCGGTGGCGCGGCATTTCAAACCATTTCTGGTGAATACCGTGGTCGGTTTTATCGGCCCGGAGTACCTGTATAACGGTAAGCAGATCATCCGCGCCGGCCTGGAAGACCACTTCTGCGGCAAGCTGCTGGGCCTGCCGATGGGCTGCGACATCTGCTACACCAACCACGCCGAAGCCGATCAGGACGATATGGACGTGCTGCTGACCCTGCTGGGCGTGGCCGGGATCAACTTCATCATGGGCATCCCCGGCTCTGACGACGTGATGCTCAATTACCAGACCACCTCCTTTCACGACGCACTGTATGCGCGGCAGAGCCTTGGGCTGAAACCGGCCCCTGAGTTCGAAGGCTGGCTGCAGCGCATGGGTATTTTCACTCAGGCCGATGGTCGCCCGCGCATGGGCAACAGCCTGCCGCCGGCGTTTCGTCAGGCGTTGGCGCAGCTTGGTTAACTAAGGAGCCGCTTATGTACGATGACAGCCCACTCAGCGGCGCCAGCGAAAATCCCTGGCAGCAACTGCGTAACCTCACCCCGGCACGTATCGCCCTCGGCCGCGCCGGCACCAGCATGCCGACCCGCGCCCAGCTGGACTTCCAGTTCGCCCACGCCCAGGCTCGCGATGCCGTGCACCTGCCGTTTGATCACGGCGCATTGGCCGCCGGCCTGGCTCACCAGCATCGGCAAAGCCTGCTGCTGCACAGCGCCGCCAAGGACCGCGACACCTACCTGCAACGCCCGGATCTCGGTCGGCGCTTAAGCCATGAATCCGCCGAGCTGCTGGGTCAGCACCGCGAAAATAATCCGGACGGCTACGACCTGGCCATTGTCATCGCCGACGGCCTGTCCGCCCTGGCCGTGCACCGCAACGCCCTGCCCATGGTGGCGCATATCGAGGAGCAGGCCGCTGCCGAAGGCTGGAGCGTGGCGCCCGTCTCCCTGGTCAGCCAAGGCCGCGTGGCGGTAGCCGATGAAGTGGCCGAACTGCTCGGCGCACGCATGGTGGTGATTCTGATCGGCGAACGCCCCGGCCTGAGTTCACCGGACAGCCTGGGGCTGTACTTCACCTACGCACCCAAGGTCGGCCTGACCGACGCCTACCGCAACTGCATCTCCAACGTGCGCCAGGAAGGACTGAGCTACGCCATGGCCAGCCACCGCCTGCTGTACCTGATGCGCGAGGCCTGCCGCCGCCAACTGTCGGGGGTCAATCTCAAGGATGAGGCCGAAGTGCCGCTGCTGGCCGGCGGGGTGCCGCGCGAGAACTTTCTGCTTGGATGATAGGGAATTTCCGCAAACTACAACCAAACGCTTGTTTGGATTGCACTTTCCAAAAGCTTTAGGCAGCATCGGGGTCGTTCGCAGGCAGCGCTGCCGTGTTGCCGAAGCCATCCACATGACTTTAAGTAGAGGCTCACCATGCGCATCGTCCAAGCGACCCTGGAGCACCTGGATCAACTCACGCCACTGTTCGTCAATTACCGCGAACACTTCGGCCAGCTGCCCTACCCCGACTCCTCGCGCAAATTTCTGGAAAAGCGCATCAGCCGCAAGGAATCGGTGATCTACCTGGCCATGGCAGATGATGAAGAGAAGATTCTTGGTTTCTGCCAGCTCTATTCGAGCTTCTCCTCGCTGTCGCTCAAGCGCGTGTGGATTCTCAACGACATCTACGTTTGCCAGGATGCACGCCGCCAGCTGGTGGCCGACCGTCTGATCCAGACCGCCAAGCAGATGGCCAAGGAAACCAACGCTGTGCGTCTGCGCGTGGCCTCCAGCGTCGACAACGAGGTCGCCCACAAGCTCTACGAATCCATCGGCTTCAAGGAAGACACCGAGTTCAAGAGCTTTGTCCTGCCGATCACCGAAGACTTCACCGCGCCGTAACCTGCCCAGCCAGCGACGCACAGTGCGCCGCTGGCTAAGCCCCTCAGCCGTCCAGGCTAAGCCACAAACCCACACCCAGTTGCAGCCCCAGCAGAGCCAGCGCCGCCAGGTGCCAACCCTGCCGATAGCGCCGTGTGCGACGCGAAGGTGCCGGTTGGTGCAGTAACGGCTGACGCAACGCCTGCTCAAACTCCGACAGCGCCTCGAAGCGCGCTTCAGGCCTGGGCGCCAGCGCCCGTGCCAGCACACCATCCCAGCCGATTGGCACCCGCATGCTGAACTGCGCCAATGGCATATAACGGCTATGAGCGCCCGCATCCGCCTGCGCCGCCTCGGGCCAACGCCCACCGAACAGCCAATAGGCCAGCGCTGCCAGGGCGAACTGATCGGCGCGGCCATCCACGGCCTGCCCGGCGCGCACCTCGGGCGCCAGCGGCACCGCCTGCGCGGGTATTGCCTGCGGCGCTACCCCAGGCAATAGCGCGGCATGTTCGGGCAGCAACAGCAGGCGGCCGCCGTCATCCAGCAGAATATTGCGCGGGTCCAGCCACAGCCCCTGCATGCCGCGTCGCTGCAAACCGCGCACGGCGGCGATCAACTGTTCGAGCACAGCCAGTATCGTCAAACCATCGACCGGGCCGTGGGACGCCACCCAGTCGTTCAGGTTACGCATACCCTTGCCCGCAGGCTCGAACAGCCAGAAAGCATGCTCACGCGGCTGATGCGAAGACAGCACCTGCGCCAGGCTGGCCAGCGGACTGCGCCGTAACACCCACTCGCGCTGCCAGAAGGCTTCATCCGCATCCCGCTCGGCCAGCCACAGCATGGCCTCACGCCCATGCGGATCGGTGGCGCGAAACACCCGCCCCGGTGGACCGTAGGGGCAGGCCGAGAGCAGCACCCAGCCATCCAGCTGCAAACCAGGTTGCGCATCGACCACCGCACGCCAGGGCTTGCGCGGAGCCAGCTCTGGCGCGCTATCGGCTTCGCCCGGCAGCAATAAAACAGCTGCACCGGGGGCTTGCAGCAATGGCGCAAGCAGCTCCGGCAATGGATCGCCTTGCAGGGTATCGCCCGCGCCGCAAAAGCCTTGCAAGTCCGCCACATCCAGCAGCGGCTGCGGTGCCAGCAGCAATAGCTCACCAGGGTTCAGAGTCAGGCTGTGCTGCACCAGCGCCAGTTCGGCCTGTGCGCCCAGCTGCAGGCCATCACGACCGATCAGGCTCTGCATGGTGCCGCCTTGATAGCGCCGTAAACCGATGGCCCCAGCCTGAAGAAACTGCGCCTCGCCGTTCTGCAGCAACAGCAACCCGGCATTCAGTTGCGCGATGCTGCGTCCCGCCTGGCGTTGACGAAACAGCTGCTGATTGAACGCAGCCAGCACCTGCCGTGCCGCCTGGGCTTCGCTCCAGCCGCTGGGGGTACAACAGCAATCAGCCAGCAGGCCGTCCAGGTAGGACTCCAGGGTGTGCACCACATCAGTGCATTCGCGCGCCCAGAGCAGCGCTACCAGAAGCACCGCCGGCCGGCCTTCCCGCCCCGGCAGCCAGGTCGCGCGGGCCCGTGCGGCCTGGCTTGGCAGGTCGAGGCCGTGACCGCAAAGCAATTGTACGGTGGGATGATGCAGACGCTCGATCGACATTGGCAGCCCTCCCAGGTCGCGGATAAGCCTGCCGTTGCAGCCTTTGTGCCGACTTGCCCAGCATTGACACCCGGCTTATGGTGGGCGCTTTCCACCGTCCGAGCAGAGTCCATGTGGTCGCTCCGCGCCTGGCGTCGCCAGCGCATCCTTGCCCGTCATCCCGTCAGCAGTGCCCAATGGCAGGCGGTGTTGCAGCACTTGCCGATCCTCGACGGCCTGGATGAAGCCGAACAACAGCGCCTGCGTGAACGCGCCGTGCTATTTCTCCATCACAAGCACCTCAGCGCCCTGCCCGGCGTTGAGCTGGACGGCCAGGCACGCCTGCTGCTGGCGGTGCAGGCCGAGCTACCACTGCTGCACCTGGCTGATCTCAACTGGTATCAGGGCTTCCATGAGATCGTCCTCTACCCAGATGACTTCGTCAGCCCGCAGCGCCACCGCGACGCCAGCGGCGTAGTCCACGAATGGGACGCCGAGCACAGCGGCGAAGCCTGGCAGCAAGGCCCGGTGATCCTCGCCTGGCCCGGCGTGCAGGCCAGCGGCCAATGGGACGGTTACAACCTGGTGATCCACGAGCTGGCGCACAAACTGGACATGCTTAACGGCGACGCCAACGGTTTGCCGCCCCTGCACAGCAACATGGCCATTCAGGACTGGGCCGAGGCCATGCAGAGCGCCTTTGATCAGATGAATGCAGAGCTGGATGCCAATCCCGAGGCCGACACCGCCATCGACCCTTATGCAGCGGAAAACCCGGCAGAATTCTTCGCCGTCACCAGCGAATACTTCTTCAGCGCCCCGGACCTGCTCGCCGGCGCCTTCCCGGCGGTGTACGCGCAACTGGCGCTGTTCTATCGGCAGGACCCGCTGGCCCGCCTGCAGCAGTTGCAGGCGAGCAACCCGGACTATCAGGTCAGAACCGAAGACCATGAGTTCGCGACCAATGGCTAGGCATCCCGGCGTAGCAACCCCTGGTGAATATGCCTATAATCGCGCCACTTTTTTGGCCCACCCTTCGGGAGTCGCCCCATGAGCTACAGCAAGATCCCAGCCGGTAAAGACCTGCCGAACGACATCTACGTCGCCATCGAGATCCCGGCCAACCACGCGCCGATCAAATACGAAATCGACCACGACACCGATTGCCTGATGGTCGACCGCTTCATGGCCACCCCGATGTTCTACCCGGCCAACTACGGTTTTATCCCGCACACCCTGGCGGACGACGGTGACCCCCTCGACGTGCTGGTTGTCACTCCATATCCGGTAGCGCCAGGCTCGGTTATCCGCGCCCGTCCAGTTGGCGTACTGCTGATGAGCGACGAAGCCGGCGGCGATGCCAAGCTGGTTGCCGTACCGCACGACAAACTGAGCGTGCTGTACAAAGACGTACAGGAATACACCGACCTGCCCCCGCTGCTGATCGAGCAGATCAAGCACTTCTTCGAGAACTACAAAGATCTCGAGAAAGGCAAGTGGGTCAAGGTTGAAGGCTGGGCTGGCGCCGACGAGGCTCGCAGCCTGATTAACAAGGCGGTCGCTGCTTACCAAAAATA
The DNA here is from genome assembly GCF_031764535.1 of Pseudomonas sp. SG20056. Taxonomy (NCBI): domain Bacteria; kingdom Pseudomonadati; phylum Pseudomonadota; class Gammaproteobacteria; order Pseudomonadales; family Pseudomonadaceae; genus Pseudomonas; species Pseudomonas sp. SG20056. The sequence continues at coordinate 756,113 of NZ_CP134499.1, read as the reverse complement.
AGTAGTGCCCACCCCCTAAAAGCCGGCCACAAGCCGGCTTTTTTATTGCCTGTGATTTGCCGTCGGCACGCATAGCCAGCCAACACGCCAAAGCATCGGGCCTGCCAAGCTACGGTAGAGTCGCGACTTACGCGCTATAACTGGTTGGCGGGCTGTGAGCCGATCAGTAGCATGACCTCGACAGCACGACCACATTCAGCCGCTCCTCCCGCAGCCAATCAGGGCTTGCAAGGCAGCGGCCACCACTACGCACGACTATCGGCTCCATCAGCAGCTGAAGGATAAAGGGATGAAGTTAACCGTACGCAACCGCATCATTGCCAGTTTTGCCGCCCTTATCGCCATCTTGCTTCTGCTCGCCACGACCTCCTATCTGCGCATGGTTTCGATTGAAGGCGAAGCAGAGCAGATGCAAAGCAATTCCCTCCCTGGGGTCTATTACATCAGCAAGATCCAGAGCTCCTGGGCCGGCCATATGCTGGAAACCCGGCGTCTGATGCTGCGTCTCGACGACGAAGGTGATGCCGCAGAGTTCGACAGCGCCCAGGCGCAGTTTGCCGCCATTGAAGAAGTGCTTGATGGCCTGCTCGCCCGCTACCTGCAGACCAATATCAATGAGCGCGAAGCGCAACTGGCCAACCAGTTCAGCCAACAGCATCGGCAGTACCTGGTGCTACACAACCAGTTACTCAACATCCTGCAAGACGGCACCCTGCCCCAGGGTCGCAGGTTCAGCACCGAACACGTGCTACCGGAATGGGACAAGGGCCTGCAAACCCTGAGCGAGCTGGTCGAACTGAACAGAACCCTCGCAGAAGATGGCGCGAGTGAAATCCGTGACGCCGTACGCTCGCTGGAAATCGCGACCCTGTTGGCCATCCTGTTGACCATCGCGGTCGCCGGGGTCTGCGGCTGGCTGCTGCTGCAAGCCATCACCCGCCCAATCGACCACATTGTCAGCACCCTCAAAACCCTCGAAAGCGGCGACCTGTCCGTGCGCCTGAATATGCAGCGCAGTGATGAATTTCACGCCATCGAGACCGGCTTCAACAGCATGGTCGGTGAGCTCAAGACCCTGGTCGGCCATGCCCAGCGCTCGGCCGTGCAGATGACCACCTCGGTCACCGAAATCGCCGCCACCTCGCGCCAGCAGCAGGCCACGGCCACCGAAACGGCGGCCACCACGACGGAAATTGGTGCCACTTCACGCGAGATCGCCGCCACCTCGCGCGACCTGGTGCGCACCATGGGTGAGGTGTCCGACAACGCCGAACAGACCTCGATGCTCGCCGGCACCGGCCAGCTGGGGCTGACCCGCATGGAAGAAATCATGCGTCAGGTCATGGGCGCCGCCGATGTGGTCAATGGCAAACTGTCGATCCTCAATGAGAAGGCCGGCAACATCAACCACGTGGTCACCACCATCGTCAAAGTGGCGGACCAGACCAACCTGCTCTCCCTTAACGCCGCCATCGAAGCAGAAAAGGCCGGCGAATACGGCAAAGGCTTTGCCGTGGTAGCGGTGGAAGTGCGGCGCCTGGCCGATCAGACCGCAGTGGCCACCTACGATATCGAGCAAATGGTGCGCGAAATCCAGTCCGCTGTATCGGCCGGGGTAATGGGCATGGACAAGTTCTCCGAAGAAGTACGCCGCGGCATTGGCGAAATGGCGCAGATGGGTGACCAACTGGCACAGATCATCCAGCAAGTGCAGGCCCTCGCCCCCCGTATCCAGATGGTCAACGAGGGCATGCAGGCGCAGTCGACCGGTGCCGAGCAAATCAACCAGGCACTGGTGCAGTTGAGCGAAGCCAGCAGCCAGACCGTAGACACCCTGCGTCAGGCCGGCGCGGCAATCGACGAGCTGAATCAGGTGGCCAGCAACCTGCGGGTTGGCGTCAGCAGCTTCAAGGTCTGAACCATGCCCAAAGCCGCCACCGCCGGATCCGCCAAGGGGGAACTGCACCTGCTATTCCAGCTCGGTGAAGATCGCTACGCCATCAGCGCCCGAGAGGTTGCCGAGGTGTTGCCACTGCGCCAGCTCAAGCAGGTGCCAGAAACCCCGGAGTGGGTGGCCGGGGTTTTCCAGCATCGCGGACGCATGATTCCTGTGCTGGATCTCAACCAGCGCGTGCTCAAACGGCCAGCGCTGGAACGCAACAGTACCCGCCTGGTGCTGGTCTACTTCGATGCGCAACGCGGGGAACACGCCTGCGTACTCGGGCTGATTCTCGAACAAGCCACCAACACCCTGCGCCTGTCTGCAGATGCCTTTACCAGCAGCGGACTGGAGGCCGGACAGCCGGATTACCTAGGGCCAACACAGGCGGACGAGCGCGGCCTGATTCAGCGCATCAACGTTCATGGCCTGCTGGATGACGCCCTGCGTGCCGTGCTGTTCAAGGCAGCGCAACAGGCTGGGGATGCTCCCGCATGATTGCGCAGATCGAACGCCTGTTGAAATCACGCATCGGCCTCGACGCCGAATCGGTTGGCCGCAGCGTGATCGAGCGCGCCGTACGCCAGCGCATGAATGCTCAGCACAAGAGCGCTCTGGAAGACTACTGGATTACCCTCAACGGCTCGCCCAAGGAACAGCAGGCGCTGGTTGAGGCTGTGGTGGTGCCGGAAACCTGGTTCTTCCGCTACCCCGAGTCATTCAAGGCTCTCGCCACACTGGCATTTGAGTGCCACACCCGGTTAAACGCCGCGCGCCCGCTGCGCATCATCAGCGTGCCCTGCTCCAGCGGCGAAGAACCCTACTCGATCGCCATGACCCTACTCGATGCTGGCTTCGCGCCCGAGCAGTTCCAGATTGAAGCCCTGGATGTCAGCGACAAGGTACTGGCCCTGGCCAGCCGTGGCATCTACGGGCGCAATTCGTTTCGCGGCGACGCACTGACGTTCCGCGAGCGCTTCTTTCGCGCCCAGGACGACAGCTTTGTACTCGATGAGCGGGTCAAAAGCCGTGTGCAACTGCGCTGCGGCAACCTGCTCGACAGCACTCTGTTCAGTGCTACACCGGCCTACGATTTCATCTTCTGCCGCAACCTGCTGATCTACTTCGACCGTGCAACTCAGGTGCGCGTACTGGAACTGCTCAAGCGCCAGCTGCAGCCACAAGGCGTGATGTTTATCGGCCCGGCCGAAGCCAGCCTAGCCACACAAAATGGAATGCAGGCCCTGGGGCGCCAACAAACTTTTGCGTTTCGCCTGGCGCCAGCCGAAACCGCTAAACCGATCAGCCTGAAGCCACCCAGCCGGCCACAGCCTGTTCTGCCACGCCAGCCCACACCACTGCCGCCAACAGCGCCGCGCAGAAGCATGCCAGCGCTCCCCCCAACGCCTGCAACGCCAGCCCCAGCGCCCATCAGCACACCCTGGGATACAGTCGCCGAACTGGCCAACGCCGGCCACTGCGAGCAGGCACGCAGCCTCTGCGAACGCCATCTGCAGACAGCGGGTCCGAGCGCCCAAGCATTCTATTGGCTGGGTCTGCTCAGCGATGTCGAGCAGCGCAGCGAACAGGCCTGCGGCTATTACCGCAAGGCCATCTATCTTGACCCGCAGCACCGCGAAGCACTGACCCACCTGGCCGCCCACCTGGAAACCCAGGGCGACCAGAGCGGGGCCCAACGCCTGTATCGGCGTGCGCAGGAGGGAGGTAAATCATCGTGATGGATGCTGATCTTAACCAGGCGCCAATTGACGATTGCTGGAACCGTATCGGCGTATTCGGTGACAAGAGCTGCGCACGCCTGGACGCTCACATCCACTGCCGCAACTGCGAGGTCTACAGCGCTGCGGCGATCACCCTACTGGACCGCTATGGCACTTTGCTGGAACAGGACGCCAGCGGCTACGGCCAGGCTGAAGCCAGCGAAGACCAGGGCGAGCAGCGTTCTCTGTTGATCTTTCGCCTGGGCGAGGAATGGCTGGCACTCGCGACGCGGCGCATGGCCGAAGTGATGCCCCTCTCGCCGATTCACACCCTGCCGCATCAGAAAAACGGCGGTCTGCTGGGTGTTACCAATGTGCGCGGCACGCTGGTCGCATGCCTCAATCTTGCCGAGGTGCTGGGCCTGGAGCGCAGCGAAAGCAAGCAGGAAAAACGCGCCATACCGCGCATGCTGATCCTTGAAACCAACGCCGGGCCACTGGTCAGCCCGGTTGATGAAGTCAACGGCATTCAGCGCATCCCCCTGGCACTGATCGGCGCCTCAGTGCAGGAAGACAAGCGCACCATCAGCCGCTTCAGCGCTGGCGTACTGCAATGGGGCGGCAGGAGCATTACCCTGCTCGACGATGAACAACTGCTCGCCGCCATGATCAGGAGCCTGACATGACCCCGGACCAGATGCGTGATGCCTCGCTGCTTGAGCTGTTCCGCATGGAGGCGGAGGCGCAGAAGCAGGTGTTGGATACCGGCCTGCTGATTCTTGAGCGTGACCCGGTGAATGCCGGACAGCTGGAAGCCTGCATGCGTGCCGCCCACTCGCTCAAGGGTGCTTCGCGGATTGTCGGCCTGGACAGTGGCGTGAAGGTCGCCCATGCCATGGAAGACCTGCTGGTGGCCGCTCAGGAAGGTCTGCTGCGCCTACTGCCGGACCATATCGATGCCCTGCTGCAAGGCTCTGACCTGCTGCTGCGGATCGGCCAGGCACTGCCCGATGCCGAGCTCGAATCCCGCGTCAAACAGGTCACTTCACGCCTGCAGGTGCTACTCGGGGCAGCCGTTCCGGCCCTGCGCGAACAGCCCGCTGCCGAGGCACAGACACCGCCGGCCGAGCCCCCGCCCAGCGCCCAGCCTGCCCCCGCCGCGCCACAGGCCGAGTCGGCGAGCGAAGAGCACAGTCGGGTACTGCGCGTTTCCGCAGAACGCTTCGACCACCTGATCGACCTGTCAGGCAAATCGCTGGTGGAGTTCCAGCGCATGAAACCGCTGAGCGACTCGCTGCATCGCCTCAAGCGTCAGCAGGCTGCCGCACGGCGCACCTACGAAAGCCTGCGCGAACAGCTGCTCAGCATCCCGACCACCGCGGCAATAGAAACCCTGCTGAACGAAGGTCGCCACCTGCTGATGGAATGCCAGCAGCAGCTGCAGAGCCATCAGGAGCTGTTCGATGACTTTGTCTGGCATGGCGGCCAGCGCACTCAACAACTCTATGACCTGGCCCTGGCCTCACGCATGCGTCCGTTTTCCGACGTGCTGACGGGTCAGGCGCGCATGCTGCGCGACCTGGGTCGTTCACTGGGAAAACAGGTACTGCTGGAGGTCGAAGGCGAACACACCCAGGTCGACCGTGACATTCTCGAGCGCCTGGAAGCCCCGCTGACCCATCTGTTGCGCAACGCGGTTGATCACGGCATTGAGCCGCCAGCCCTGCGTGCTCGTAAAGGCAAGCCCGAGGAAGGCAAGGTGCAGCTCAAGGCCCGTCATCACGCCAACATGCTGATCCTGGAAGTCAGTGATGACGGCGGCGGGGTTGATCTTGAGCGAGTTCGCCAGGCAGTGATCGAACGGCGCTTCACCTCCGCCGACCAGGTGGCGCAGATGAGCGAGGAAGAGCTGCTGACCTTCCTTTTCCTGCCTGGCTTCAGCATGAGCCAGCAGGTCACCGAAGTGTCCGGGCGTGGTGTCGGTCTGGACGTGGTGCAGCACGAAATCCGCCGTATGCGCGGCAACGTGCGCCTGCAACAGCGCCAAGGTGAGGGCAGCCTGTTTCATATCGAACTGCCGCTGACTCTGTCAGTGGTCCGCGCACTGGTTGTGAGCATCGGCGGCGAGGCCTATGCCTTCCCCCTGGCGCAGATCGAACGCATGCTGCGCCTGCAACGCGATGAGATTGTGCACCTGGAAGGGCGCCAGCACTTCTGGCTCGACGATGAACATATTGGCCTGCTCTCGGCCGCCCAACTGCTGCAGCGGCCAGAACAGAAAAGCGAAGAAGCGGACATCCCCATCGTGATGATCCGCGACCGCGAGCGCTGTCACGGCCTGGCCGTCGAGCGCTTTATCGGCGAGTACACCCTGGTGCTGATGCCGCTGGACCCGCGCCTGGGCAAGATCCGCGACGTGGCCGCCGGAGCGCTGCTGCACGACGGCACCCCAGTGCTGATTCTGGATGTCGATGACCTGCTCAATTCCGTGGCCAAGCTGCTCGGCGGCGGCCATCTGGAACGCGTCGACCACGGTGGCAACACCCGTCAGGCGGCCAGCAAACGCGTGCTGGTGGTGGATGACTCGCTCACCGTGCGCGAGCTGGAGCGCAAGCTGCTACTCAGCCGCGGCTATCAGGTCGAGGTGGCCGTCGACGGCATGGACGGCTGGAACGCCCTGCGCGCGGGCAACTTCGATCTGCTGATCACCGATATCGATATGCCGCGCATGGACGGCATCGAGCTGGTGACCCTGGTACGCCAGGACCCTCGCCTGCGTTCCCTGCCGGTGATGGTGGTGTCCTACAAGGACCGTGAAGAAGACCGTCGCAAAGGCCTGGAGGCTGGGGCGGACTACTACCTGGCCAAGGCCAGCTTCCATGACGAAGCACTGCTCGATGCCGTACAGACCTTGATTGGAGAGGCTCGCGAATGAGGATTGCCATCGCCAACGACACGCCCCTGGCCGTTGAGGCATTGCGGCGGGCGTTGGCCGTCGAGCCGCAGTACCAGTTGATCTGGATCGCCGAAAACGGCGAAGAGGCCGTGCGCCTGTGCCAGGAAGATCATCCCGACCTGCTGCTGATGGATATGCTGATGCCGGGCATGGACGGTGTGGAGGCGACCCGACGGATCATGCACGACACACCTTGCGCCATCCTGATCGTCACTGCCGATGTCGAGCGCAACATGACCCGGGTGTTTGATGCCATGGGCGCGGGAGCGCTGGACGTGGTCGCCGTGCCCTCACTGGGCCCGCAACACCAGTTGGATGGCATTCTTATTCGCCGCAAGATTCACAACATTGCCTGGATGATCGGCCACAAGACTTCACGTAACACCGCCACCCCAGCGGCTAAAACCAGCAGCAGCCGTGGCCTGCGCCTGGTGGCCATCGGCGCCTCGGCAGGCGGGCCGGCAGCGCTGGTCGAACTGCTGAAAAATATCCCCGCAGACTTTCCTGCCGCCATCGTTCTGGTGCAGCACGTCGATGAAATCTTTGCTGCCGGTATGGCGCAGTGGCTGGCCAGCGAGTCGCATATGCCCGTGCGCCTGGCCCAGGAAGGCGAAACACTGAAACCCGGCGAAGTGTTACTGGCCGGCACCAACAACCATCTGTGCCTTACTGCCGATAACCGCCTGGTATACCGTCTAGAGCCAACGGATCAGGTCTACCGGCCGTCCATAGATGTATTCTTCAATAGCGTAGCCATGCACTGCCAGGGTGAAGCCATCGGGATCTTATTGACCGGCATGGGCCGCGATGGCGCACGTGGGCTCAAGCAGATGCGTGAGCGGGGCTTCTACACCATCGCCCAGGATCAGGCCAGTTGCGCGGTCTACGGCATGCCCAAAGCGGCCGCTGCACTGGACGCCGCCGTAGAGGTTCTGCCGCTGGACAAAATTGCGTCGCGCCTGATTAAGCGCTTGAGTTGATGCATCCACCGCTAGCATTCTGCCGGCATTTTATGAAGTACCTGACGGAGTATTGCCATGCAACGGCCTAAAGAGCATCCCTATCTTCCTCAAGGGCTACCCGACTATTCGATGATGGTGCTGCTGGTTGATGACCAGGCCATGATCGGCGAGGCCGTACGACGTGCACTGGGTGAAGAGAGTGATATCGACTTTCACTTCTGCTCGGATCCGCACCAGGCGCTAAACCTGGCTCAACAGATCAAACCCACGGTGATCCTGCAGGACCTGATCATGCCCGGCATCGACGGTATCGACCTGCTCAGCCAGTACCGCAGCGCACCGGGGCTGCGTGATGTGCCGATCATCGTGCTATCAACCAAGGAAGACCCCAAGGTCAAAAGTGCAGCCTTCACCGCCGGGGCTAACGACTACCTAGTGAAGTTACCGGACGCCATCGAACTACTGGCGCGCATCCGCTATCACTCGCGAGCTTATCTGACCTTGGTGCAGCGCGACGAAGCTTACCGAGCGCTGCGCGAGAGCCAGCAGCAGCTGCTCGACACCAATCTGGTACTGCAACGCCTGATCAAGTCCGATGGCCTCACCGGCCTGGCCAACCGCCGTTATCTGGATGAGTACATCGAAGTCGAATGGCACCGGGCGCTGCGCGATAACAGCGAACTGTCACTGCTGATGATCGACGTTGACTACTTCAAGGCCTACAACGATCAGCATGGGCATGTGGCGGGCGACGATGTGCTACGCCAGGTTGGCGAGGCATTACGCACCAGTTGCACCCGCGCCGCTGACCTCGCGGCACGTTATGGCGGTGAAGAGTTCGCCGTGGTCATGCCAGGCACCGCCTCCGGTGGCGCACGCCTGCAGGCCGAGAAAGTGCGCCGTGCCATTGAGGCGCTGGGAATCCCCCACGAGCTGCCGAAACCTGGCTCATGCATCAGCGTAAGCATTGGTATCGCCACCCTCAAACCCAGTGAAGAAGAGGACTCCACGCGTTTGGTCCTCAAGGCAGATGAAGGTCTTTACCTGGCCAAACACAGTGGCCGTAACCAGGTCGCCATAGCACCGAATCACGATTGAGCTGCGACCTGGCCACCTGCCGACAGATATACCGACGCTGCGGAACGGGACCTTGGTCGCACTTGGCCATTCCTTGCGCCCGCCATTATCCTCCCGCCTTTCTCTCGATGAACGAAGCCCATGTCAGTGCCTGATCTACTGCTGCTGGTTCTCGCCGGTTTTGCTGCCGGCGGGATGAATGCCCTGGCCGGTGGCGGCACGTTTTTTTCCTTTCCGGCGCTGCTCGCGGCGGGCCTGCCGCCGGTGACGGCCAATGCCACCAATGCCGTGGCGCTGTGGCCGGCCAGCCTGGCTGGGGCCTGGGCGGCGCGGGATTCGCTGCGGCCGTTGGGGCGCTATTTGCTGCCATTGTTGGCGGCCGGGCTAGCGGGCGGTTTGTTAGGAGGGCTGTTGCTGCTGGTTGGCGGCGATGCGGTGTTTGCCAAGCTGATTCCCTGGCTGCTGCTGGCCGCCACCGCGCTGTTTGCCGCCAGCCCCTGGCTGAGTCGCTGGTTGGCTGCTCGCCGCGCCGAGGCTGCACAACCGCCGCACAGCCCACTGTCGCTGGCCGCGCATATCGGCGTATCGATCTATGGTGGTTACTTCGGCGCCGGCATGGGCATTCTGCAACTGGCGGCATTTTCCATCGAAGGCCACCCGCTGGCCCGCGCCAATGCCCTGAAGAACCTGATTTCGGCGGTGATCTACAGCGTCGCCACGGCGACTTTTATCATCGCCGGGCGGGTCAGTTGGTATGAGCTGGTGATTCTGCTGGTGGGCGCCACCGTCGGGGGTTATGTCGGCGGCGCACTGGGCCAGCGTTTGCCGGCCAAGTTCCTGCGCTTACTGGTGATCAGCGTGGGCAGCGGCATGACGCTGTATTACTTCTGGGCGACCTATTTCGCCCAGTAACACTCAATTTTTGCCGCGTTTGCGAAACTCCACCGGAGTTTCGCCGACCCAACGCTTGAAGGCGCGATAGAAGGTGCTCGGCTCGGAGAAACCGGTACGCTCGACGATCACTTCAATACGCTCGTCGGTGTTGAGCAGCAGGTCCTTGGCCAAACGGCAACGGTAGTCGGTGACCAGGTCGTTAAAGCGCACCCCAGCCATCGCCAGGCGCTCGCGCAGCCGTCGCGCCGGCATGTTCAAGCGCGCGGCGACCTGCTCCAGCGTCGCGCCGCTGTCGACCAGCAATTCGCCGATCAACTCACGTACCTTGCGCACCAGGTCCAGACGTTCGACTTCAGCCAGCTGCCGGCGAGCCAGCGACTCGTGCATACGCAGTAATTCTGGCGCAGCGTGCCGCGAGGTCTTGTCCAGCACCGAGGCATTGAACACCAGCGCGTAACGCTCGCCGCCCAGTTGCGCCGGGCAGCCGTAGACCTGCTGATAGCGCTCGGCCGGCGCACCTTCGGTATGCATGAACTGCACTTCATAAGGGGTGAAATCACCTTCGGTCAGAGCATCAAACAGGCGTATCACCGCGCCGGCGAGCATCTCAGGGAAGTGTCGCGGCGTGCCGGGAACAAGCCCAAGTAGCAGCACCGCGCGGTCGTCCTGCACCTCCAACTTGGCATTTAGGGTGTCGGAGAGCAGACGCACATAGCGCAGGGCATGGCGCAGGCCTTCACCGAAGGTTTCGCTGGAGAGAAACAGGTATTCCAGCAGCAGGCCGTGGAAGGCCGGCAGGTGTTGAGCCAGGTAGAGGCCGACATGCTCTTCGCCGCATTCGTCGATGGCAGCTTTCCAGAACAGCGCTTGGGCGGCATGGGGGAAGCGCCCGGCAGGCAGACCACCCGGCGGTAGGCCAACGCGCGCCAGCACCCGATCAGGGTCGGTACCGCTGGCACGCAGGGCGTCGATCACGGGGCGCATCAGCGCCACGTCGTCAGTCAGGTCACGCATATTGAAGAGTTCTTATTGTGTGCGAGGCGCGGCCATCTTAGGCAGCTTTAGGCCATGCGCTCAAGGCGTGAATGCAGGCAATTGACTGCCCCGCCACATAACCAGGCAGCACGGCCAATGCAGATACAGGCGCGCCATCTAAGCTGCTGCCACCGTTCTGAGGAGTGACCCCATGGCCATCGACTGGCTCGACCTGCCCGCCCCGCCCGCGCTACCCGGTCTTTTTCTGCGCGCCGCACTGCGCCGCCATGTGACTGGCCGCAGCCTGCCCGAGCTGGGCGTGCGCTGCCAGGTCACGTTAGACCCCAAGCACCTGGCGCGCTACCGGAAGATTTGCGGCGCTGCCGACGATCATCTGCTGCCCGCTGCCTATCCGCATATCCTGGCGTTTGCTCTGCAGATGCAGTTGCTCACCGACAAGCGTTTCCCCTTCCCGCTGCTCGGCCTGGTGCACCTGGAAAACCATATTCGCGTGCTGCGCCCACTCGGCGGCCTCGGGCCGTTTTCCGTCAGCGTGCAGGTGCAGGACCTGCAACCCCATGACAAGGGCGCTACCTTTAGCCTGATCACCCAGTTGCACGACCAGCTAGGCCTGCTTTGGGAAGGCGACAGCCGCATCCTCTGCCGCGCCCTGCGCCTGGACGGCAAGCCAGCCGAACGCGCAGCCGAAACCGCGCTTACGCAAACCACTCTGGCACACTGGCGCGCACCTGCGGATATCGGCCGGCGTTATGCGCGCATCGCCGGCGACTACAACCCGATCCATATGTTTGCCGCCACGGCCAAGTTATTCGGTTTTCCCCGCGCCATTGCCCATGGCCTGTGGAACAAAGGCCGCGCCCTGGCCGAACTGGGCCCGCGCCTGCCTGCTGCCGGCTATGCCGTGAGCGTGCGCTTTCAGAAACCGGTGCTATTGCCGGCCGAAGTGCGCTTACTGGCCAGCGAGCCCGGCAGCCATGGCCAGTTCAGCCTGCTCGGCCAGGATGAGCTGGTGCATATGAGCGGTAGCTGGCAGCCGCTGGACTAGGCGTACAGCAAGGGCTTGGCGTTTTTTCGGGTGCGGATTATCGTGATGCCTCCCGCGCCCATGCGGTCACGGTCGACCCTAGACAACTCCAGTGGAATAGAGAGCATCAGCATGAAAAACACCGCCGTACTTGCCACGTCCTTCGTCCTTGCTTGCACTGCGTTACAGGCCCATGCCCTGGACGCGTCCGGGCAGCGCTATGTCAATCAGCTGGTGCAGGGCGGCCCGGTGTCGATCCGCGAAGCCGCGCAGAGCATCTACCACAGCGGTTACCGGGACCAGGAAACCCTCGACGTGGCCGCCGAGGTGCTGCTGCAGAAGTACCGCAGCGCCACTGACAACACCACCTCCGACGCCCTCGCCTGGGTCTGCAAGGCCTTGGCCAGCTCGGGCAACGGCCGCTACAAGCCAGTGCTGGCCGAAGTGGTGGCCAACTCCGACAACCGCAAGCTCGACCGTCATTGCGAGAAAGCCGCTGACAGCCTTAGCGCCGGTGGCGCGCCTTATACCGCAGGCAGCGTCAACCTGGACGCCTACCGCGCCGGCCAAGGCCAAGCGGCTACTAGCACGCAAACGCTGACGCCCGCTGCTGCACCAGCGACCGCCGCCCAGGGCAGCGGCTCGTTCAGCGATATACGCACCGGCATGAGCATGGATGAAGTCAATGCGCTGCTCGGCGCGCCGACCGCCACCTTCTCGCACCAGACAGGCAAGGCCTGGATCCCGTTCAACTTCAAAGGCAAGGACGTCGCCCGCGTGGTGTCGCTGTACAAAGGCAAGGGGCGCATCACGTTTTCCCAGGAAAGCGTCTATGCCAACGTCTGGCGCGTGCTGGAAGTGACTCACAACCCCAACGAAAGCGGCTACCCATAACCCGCCGCAGCGGTTTGCCGGCTTGAAGACCGGCCGGCAAACCCCGAAGCTATGCTCCTCTTTGCTGGAGCGCCTGATGAACCTCTCCGAACTGACCACCCGCATGCACGCCATTCGTGACCACAACGACTGGCGGCCCTTCCACAGCCCGAAGAACCTGGCCATGGCGGCCAGCGTGGAAATGGCCGAGCTGGTGGAAATCTTCCAGTGGCTGACCGAAGCGCAGTCCCGCGAACTGCCAGCTGAACAACTGGCCCATGCCGGCCAGGAAATCGGCGACGTGATCCTCTACCTGGTGCTGCTGTGCGACGAGCTGGGCCTGGACATGGAACAGGTGGTGCGCGCCAAGCTGGCCGACAACGAACGGCGCTTCCTCGGGAGCGCATCCAATGAGTGATCGTCACTTCGACGAACTGGCCACGCGCTTTGCCGAGAAGATCTATGGCGGCGCCAAGGGCGCGATTCGCCTGGCCGTGCTCCAGGCTGACCTGGCCGAAGCGCTGCCCGAACGCCCACTGCGGGTGCTGGATATCGGCGCGGGCCTCGGCCATATGTCGCTGTGGCTGGCCGAGCGTGGCCATCAGGTGACGCTGACGGAACCCGCCGAGCCGATGTTGAATGGCGCCCGCGAGCGCTTTGCCGCCGCTGGACAAGACGCCACCTTTATCCAGACACCTTGGCAGGACCTGCTCGGCCAGCTTGAGCAACCCTATGACCTGGTGATCTGCCATGCGGTGCTGGAATGGTTAGCCGAGCCGCACAGCATCCTGCCGGTGCTTCACCAGCTGTGCGCGCCCGGCGGCTGGCTGTCGTTGGCGTTCTACAACAAGGACGCGCTGATCTACCGTAACCTGCTCAAGGGCCACTTCCGCAAACTGCGCAAGGCCGAGTTCGCCGGGGAAAAACAGAGCCTGACCCCGCAGATGCCGCTTGATCCGCGCGAGCTGGCGGCGCAACTTGAGGCTAATTGGCAGATCGAAAGCCAGAGTGGCGTGCGGGTGTTTCACGACTATATGCCGCAGCCGTTCCAAGCCAAGGCTGAGCTGCTCGACCTGCTGGAAATGGAGCTGGCCTACCGCCGCCACCCGAGCTTTGCTGGGCTGGGGCGCTACCTGCACTGGATCTGCCGGCCACGCTGATTGCCCTCTCACTGGAGGCTGAACACTCAATGAAAAGACTGGGCACATTACTGCTAATGGTGAGCCTCGCGGCCTGCCAGAGCCAGAATCCCTATATCGCCGACAGCAAGCCAATGCCGCCGGCACCCGCTCACTCGCCCCAACAACTGGACCGCAGCGCCTACCCGGCTGCGCCGCGCGACTATGCGCGCTACCGCACCTGGAGCTGGCAACGCCTGCCTGCCGGTACGGCCTGGGCCAGCTCCGAGCAGGTGCAGGAAGCCCTCAGCAATGCCCTCGACCAACGCGGCCTGCGCCCGCATCGCGTCGGTAAAACCAGCGACCTCAAGGTCAGCGCCGAGCTGCGTCTGGAGCAGCGCTTGCGTCAGGTCACGGAACAGTACGGCAGCCATTACGGCCATAGTCGCTATGGCAATGACTACGGCATGTGGGGCAGCGCGCCGCTGGTGCGCAGCTACACCGAAGACGTCATGGTGGTACGCATCGAACTGTTCGATGGCCAGAGTGGTCAGCCGGTGTGGAACGGCCATGCCGAAACCCGCAACAGCGGCAGCCAGAGTGAACGCGCCGCCGCACTGCGCAACGCCGTACAACAGGCCCTGGCGGCGTATCCGCCAAACTGATTGCTGAACTCAAGGAGAGCACCCATGCGTGCACAACTGTTGTTACTGCCCCTGTTGCTGATCCTCAGCGCCTGCCAGACGCCGCAGCTGCAGCGCGACTTCGACCCCAACCGCGATTTTGCCGCCTACCGCAGCTGGAGTTGGCAGGAGCCCGCCGTGCAATACAAACCCGATGACCCACGCCTGAAAAGCGACCTGACAGATCAGCGCATCCGCACGGCGATCAGCCAACAGCTCGATCAGCGCGGTCTGCGCCCGGCAGCGGCTAACACACCGGGCGATCTCAAGGTGCAGGTGTGGATGATCGTCGACAATCGCCAGCAGCAGGTCAGCACCCAGCTCGGCGGCGCCTGGGGCAATCCCTGGAATGGCGGTTTCTGGGGCGGCCCGAGTTACGTGGAAACCCGCACCCTGGACTATCAGGTCGGCACCCTGCAGATCGATCTACTCGACGGCAAGGACGGCAAACTGGTCTGGCGCGGCAGTGCCGAACAGGTCCTGCGCAGCCGCCAACCCAGCCCCAGCGAGCGCGAGGCTGCGATACGCCGTACCGTCGCCGACGTACTGAACCAGTACCCGCCCCGCTGACCGACAAGGATGTTGCATGAACCCAACCCCACACCTCAGCCACCGCCCCGCTGCGGCGGCTGACCTGGTCGAGATCGTCGGTTTTCCACAGAACGCCGATGAGCTGTTCTTCTGCCATCCCAAGGCCGACTGGCCGCTGAGCATCGGCCAGTTGGCCGCCGCCATGGCCGAACGCCGCGACAGCACCGTGGTACTGCTTGATGGCCGAGTGGCCGGTTTTGCCAACTTCTACCAGTGGCACTACGACGACCACTGCGCCCTCGGCAATCTGATGGTCGCCCCCTGGGCCCGTGGCCACGGCGTGGCGCACTATCTGGTGGCGGTGATGGAGCAGCTGGCCCGCGAGCATTACCACGCCAAACGTATGCAGGTGTCGTGCTTCAACGCCAACAGCGCCGGCCTGCTGCTCTACCCCAAGCTCGGTTATGCCCTCAGCGGCGTGGTCGAACGCCGCGACCCCAAGGGCCAGCGCGTCGCGCTGATCCAGTTCAGCAAGCCCCTGTAGAGCGGTTTACAGGTCCCAATCCGGCCGATCTGCAAACCGCTCAATCAGAAAGTCCAGCAGCGCCCGCAGCGCCGGCGGCATTTGCCGGCGCGTACCGTAGAGGGCGTGGATGCCCAGTTGCTGTGGCTCGTAGTCAGGCAGCAACTGTACCAGCGCCCCGGAGCGCAGATGCGCGCCGACCGAATAGCGCGGCTGCAAACTGATGCCAATATCGGCCAGCACCGCCTCCAGCAGCACCATGGATTCATTGGCGCTGAGGTTGCCGCTGACCGCCACGGCATGCGGCTCATCGGCACGGCTGAACTCCCAGATGCTGCGGCCGAAGTAGGCGTAACTCAGGCAGTTGTGTTGGGCCAGTTCCTCGGGCCGCTGCGGCGTGCCATGCCTGGCCAGGTACGCCGGGGTGGCGCACACCACCGAGCGGCATACCGCCAACTGACGGGCGATCAGATTGGGGTCGAGCTGATTGGTGATGCGCAGGGCCAGGTCGATACGCGCTTCCACCAGGTTGACCGCCTGACTGCCCACCAGCAGATCGATGCTGACCTGCGGATACAGGCGGGTGAAGCCATCCAGCGCGTGCACCAGCCAGGCCTGTGCCAGCGACTGGCTACAAGCGATGCGCAAGGTGCCACGCGGCGCTGCCTCATCGGTACGGCTGACGCTCTGCATGGCCTCGGCCATGGCCAGCATCTCGCGGCACTGGCCAAGCAACTGCTCGCCGGCACCGGTCAGGCTCAGCTTGCGTGTGGTGCGGTGCAGCAGGCGCGCGCCGACCCAGGTTTCCAGTTCGCCGAGGTAACGCGAGACCATTGCCCGCGACATCTCCAGCGCATCGGCGGCTGCGGTCTGGCTGCCGCGTTCCACCACTTCGACAAAAACCCGCGTAGCCGTCAGGCGATCCATAATTAGCCCATCTAACGCAACAAACATGCGCAGATTACGGGGCTTTTTGATCGATTTAAAGCAACTAAGATGAGCTCATTCACTCAACAGGAGTTCCCCATGTCGATCATCACTCACCTGCGCAGCCTGCTCGCCAGCGCCAGCCTGCTGACCCTGGCCAGCACCGCTTTCGCCCAACCGCTGACCCTGGATGTCTACAACCCAGGCGACAGGGCCATTTTCCCAGTGACTTCAACGCTGATCAGCGGCGAACGCGAGGCCATCCTGGTCGATGCGCAGTTCTCCAACCGCGAAGCGCAGGAACTGGTCGAGCGCATCCAGGCCAGCGGCAAGACCCTGACCACCATCTTTATCAGCCACGGCGACCCGGATTTCTACTTCGGTCTGGACACCCTGACCCGCGCCTTCCCCGAGGCCAAAGTCCTGGCCACGCCGCAGACCATCGCCTATATCGAAAAAAGCCGCGAGCCGAAGCTGGCCTACTGGGGCCCGATCCTCAAGGACAGCGCCCCGGCCCGCACCGTGGTGCCGCAAGCGCTGCAAGGCGACCACCTGAGCCTGGAAGGCCAGCGCATCGAGCTGATCGGCCATGACCCCAAGCACACCAGCCTGTGGATTCCGAGCATCAAGGCGGTGGTCGGCGGCGTGCTGACCTACGCCAACATCCATCCCTGGATTGCCGATGCACAAACCGCAGAGGCGCGTAAATCCTGGCTGAAATCCCTGGATGAACTGCAAGCGCTGCAACCGAAAACCCTGGTACCGGGTCACTTTATGGGCCAGCCGAACCTGAACCTGGATGACCTGCGCTTTACCCGCAACTACCTGAATGACCTGGAAGCCGCGCTGCCCAAAGCCAAGAACAGCCAGGCGCTGATTGAAGCGATGAAGGCCAAGTACCCGCAGCTGCTCGACGCCAGCAGCCTGGAACTGAGCGCCAAGGTGCTCAAAGGTGAAATGCAGTGGCCGTAAGCCACAGCCGCTGATTAGTCACGCACTACACGCAAAAGGCCTGGGTCAAAAACCCAGGCTTTTTTGCATGCGCTGAGCGGCAATCTGGCCTGGTTGAGGCTGACGAGGCGGACAGCTTTTACGGCATACTCATCCGCCCTTGCCGTTCTGGAGATGCCCCATGCCTGCCCCGACCTGGTGGTTGATGGCCCTGCCTTTCGTTGCCGGCGCATGCCTGCCGCTGCAAGCCGGGATCAACGGGCAACTGGCCAAGCAGGTGTCCAGCGTGCTGGCCGCCGCACTGGTGTCCTTTGCCGTTGGCACTCTGGCGCTGCTGATTCTGGTGCTGGTGCAGCGCGAATTCCCCAGCTTCGCCGCGCTCAAAGGTCTGACCTGGTGGCACTGGAGTGGCGGCCTGCTAGGGGTGATGTTTATCGCCACCGCCGCCTTTGCCGGCCCACGCGTCGGCGCCGTGCTGTTTATGGCCCTGGTGATCGCCGGACAGCTGAGCATGGCCCTGACCTTGGACCACTTCGGCTGGGCCGGCTTTCGTGAAGCGCCGATCACCGCAGGCAAAGTCGGCGGCCTGCTGCTGATCGTCGTCGGCATCTGGCTGATCAGGCGCGGTTAAGCACCCGGCCGACTCTCGCGTGTGAAGCGGTAGAACAGATTGGGCTCGCTGACCAGATAGAGGTTGCCCTGGTCATCCAGGGTCAGACCCTCGCCCTGCGGCACGCTGTCTTGCAGCCCGGCGAAGCCACTGAGCAGCGAGCGGAAACTGATCAGCTTGCCGTCCTCGGCATCCAGTTCGATCAGCACCTTGGACTCATCGCTGAGCAGGGCCAGATGCCCGGTCTGCTCGTCGTAATGCACCGATGACAAGTCCGTGGCAAACACCTTGTGATCGATCCAGGCCTGGCGATCGATCACCTGCAGGTTGAAGTCACCCTGGAAGCTGGATTTCAGGCCTCGCACCTCATACAGCTTGCGCGGTGAATGCTCCTTGACCACATACAGTCGGTCACCCGCACGGTCGTAGCCGACCCCTTCAAAGCCTTGGTTGCCGCCCAGATCAATGCCCAGAGTCAGCGCCCGGTAATCCTCGCGAAACAGAGCACCGGATTTTTCCGGCAGCTCGACCACCACCAGCGCCTGGTCGCGCTCTTCAGCCAGCAACAAGAGGTTATCGCCCAGGTAAGTGATGCCTTCGACATCGCTGAAGCCGCTGAGCGGATAACGCGCCAACAGCTCACCCTCCTTGCTCAGCGCCAGCAGCTCCTCGGGGTTATTGACCACCGCCCAGAGCTGGTCACAGCCTTCGTCGTAGGTCAGGCCGGACAGGTTGTTGCTCACTCCGGCAATCGGCAGCGCATCAATGCGCACCTGGTACTCGGGCAGCCACAGGCTGCGGCTTTCCCATTCGGTTTCATGCCAGGAGGTCTTGATCCAGAAATACAGACGGTTATCCAGGTGCTGCACGCCTATCTGGTAAACCAGGGTCAACGCCAGCAGTAACAGCGCCCATTTCCATGGGCTTACATCAGGTAGCCGTCCTAGCACCCCTTTCGCAGCGGACATCATGAATAGTCATACTCGCGTGCTTACGGGAAACAGCAGTGTGCTGCGTGAACATGACAGCACGGCTGTGCGGGTGCCGAATGGTCGGGCCAGACGCTGGGCTGCGGGTGTAGGAGTGCACGCCTGCTAATGAGTTCAACTCGCAGGGCCGACAGCCCGCGGGCTGCGACGGCCGGGAGGCATGTGTTAAGGTGAGCGCCCTTTTCGCCCGAATGGATAGAGACAGGTCGATATGACACTGGCCCAACCATCCCGCTGGCTGCCTACGCCGCCATAGCGCTTCGCCCCCTCCTTGCATAGCCCGGCCGGCTTACCCGCTGCCGTAGCTCTGCCCCTGCGCGCTGGCCGCAAGGCTGCGTTGCTATCGTTGTACCGAGCTTTTTATTAGCCCATCCGCCCTGCTCTTGCGTGCATCTGCGGACCCCAGTTTTTGGAATTGACCATGCTGCAAAGCCTGAAAAACACCTGGTTCTTTAACATCCGCGGCGATGTGCTCGCCGGTCTGGTGGTGGCACTGGCGCTGATCCCGGAAGCCATCGCCTTCTCGATCATCGCCGGGGTCGACCCCAAGGTCGGCCTGTATGCCTCCTTCTGCATCGCCGTGGTGATCGCCTTTGTCGGTGGCCGCCCAGGCATGATCAGCGCTGCCACCGGGGCCATGGCACTGGTCATGGTCACCCTGGTGAAAAACCACGGTCTGGAATACCTGCTGGCAGCGACCCTGCTGACTGGCGTGCTGCAGATCGGCGCCGGGTACCTCAAGCTCGGCTCGCTGATGCGCTTTGTCTCGCGTTCGGTGGTCACCGGCTTCGTTAACGCCCTGGCGATTCTGATCTTTATGGCCCAGCTGCCGGAGCTGACCAACGTCACCTGGCAGGTCTACGCCATGTGCGCGGCGGGCCTGGCCATCATCTACCTGTTCCCCTATGTGCCGAAGCTCGGCAAGGTCATTCCCTCACCGCTGGTGTGCATCCTGTCGATGACTGCCGTGGCCATGTATTTCGGCCTGGATATCCGCACCGTCGGTGACATGGGCGAGTTGCCGGACACCTTGCCAATTTTCCTCTGGCCGGATGTGCCACTGACGTTTGAAACCCTGGCCATCATCTTTCCCTACGCCGCTGCGCTGGCTGTGGTGGGCCTGCTGGAGTCGATGATGACCGCGACCATCATTGATGACCTGACCGACACCAACAGCGACAAGAACCGCGAATGCAAAGGCCAGGGCGTGGCCAATATCGCCTCCGGCCTGCTGGGCGGTATGGCGGGCTGCGCGATGATCGGCCAGTCAGTCATCAACGTGAAATCCGGCGGCCGTGGTCGGCTGTCGTGCCTGGTGGCCGGCGTGGTGTTGTTGCTGATGGTGGTATTCCTCAGCGACTGGGTCAGCCAGATTCCCATGGCCGCACTGGTGGCGGTGATGATCATGGTGTCGATCGGCACCTTCAGCTGGGACTCGTTGCGCAACCTGAAGCACTACCCGCTTTCCACCAATATCGTCATGCTCGCCACCGTGGCCGTGACCGTATACACCCACAACCTGGCCTACGGCGTGTTTGTCGGGGTGCTGCTGGCTGCCATGTTCTTCGCCAACAAGATTGGCCACTTCCTCTATATCAACGCTGAACTCGACAGCGAGGGCCGCCAGCGTACCTACAAGGTGGTTGGGCAGGTGTTCTTCAGCTCTGCCGAAAAATTCATCGCCGCCTTTGATTTCAAGGAAGCCGTAAGCAAGGTCACCATCGACCTGTCCCGCGCGCACTTTTGGGACATCACCGCCGTCGCCGCGCTGGACAAGGTCGTGATCAAGCTGCGCCGCGAGGGCACCGAAGTCGAAGTGCTGGGCCTGAACGAGGCCAGCGCCACCATCGTCGACCGCTTTGGGGTGCACGATAAAGAGAACGCCACCGACCTGCTGTCGGGCCACTAAAAGGAAATGCCCATGAGCCAAGTAATGGCATGTATCGACGGTTCGCAATCCACCCGCGCGGTCTGCGATTACGCCGCCTGGGCCAGCCAGCGCCTGAGTGCGCCGCTGACCCTGCTGCACGTGCTGGATGACGTGCAGTACCCGGCCAGCCCGGACCTGTCCGGTACTATCGGCCTGGGCAGCCGCGAGCACCTGCTCGAAGAGCTGGCCAAGCTTGATCAGCAGCGCCACACGCTGGCCATGGAACAAGGCCGGCTAATGCTGGAAGCGGCCCGCGAGCGGGTACAGGCCGATGGTGTGGAGCCGGCGCAACTGCGCCAGCGCCATGGCGATCTGGTTGAGTGCCTGCAGGAGCTGGAGACCGATATCCGCCTGCTGGTGATCGGCCGCCAGGGCAAGACCAGCGACAGCCTCAGCCAGCTGGTCGGCAGCCATCTGGAGAACGTTATCCGAACCCTGCACAGGCCGATTCTGGTCAGCTGCGGCGAGTTCAAGGCACCGCAAAGCTACATGCTGGCTTATGACGGCAGCGCCACCGCGCGCAAGAGCCTGCAAATGATTGCCGCCAGCCCGCTGCTCAAGGGGCTGCCGTGTCACCTGGTGATGATCGGTGCGGATACCAGCGATGCCTGGGAGCGACTCAAGGCCGCTGAACATGTCGTGCAAGATTCGGCCAGCGCAGTGTATCTAGCGATTCGCGCCGGCGAGGTGGAGCCCACCCTGCACGCCTACCAGCTCGAGCAAGGCATTGATTTATTGGCCATGGGCGCCTATGGCCACTCGCGGATTCGCCAGTTCCTGGTCGGCAGCACCACCAGTAGCCTGCTGCGCACCAGCAACAGCGCGCTGCTGATTCTGCGCTAGGTGTTGCGCAATGGGCGGCCGCTTCCGGTCGCCTAGCTGGCGTTGACCGGCTGCCCTGCAAACAACTGCTCCAGCGGCACTGGACGACCGAAGTAGTAACCCTGAAAGCGCGTGCAACCAAAGCTGCTCAGGCGCTCGGACTGCTCCAGGGTTTCCACCCCCTCGGCAATCACATCCAGTTTCAACGCATGAGCCAGCGAGACGATGGTGCGGGCAATATCCGCATCCAGCGGGTCACTCAACAGGTCGCAGACAAACGAACGGTCGATCTTCAGCTGATCCAGCGGCAGGGTCTTGAGATAGGACAGCGACGAGTAGCCGGTGCCGAAGTCGTCCAGGGAAAAGCGCACGCCGTGAGCCTTGAGTCGGGCCATCTTGGCGATCACCGCCGCGCGACCATCGAGCAGCATGCTTTCAGTAATTTCCAGCTTTAGTCGGCTCGGGTCGCAGCCGCTGCGCTGCACGATATGCAACACCTGTTCGACAAAATCAGCTTGCTGCAGCTGCTTGGTACTGACATTCACCGACAGGCTGAGGTGCCGGGTTTGCGCCCGCCGCCCCCACTGCGCCAGTGTCGCGCAGGCAGTTTCCAGCACCCACTCGCCCAACGGCAGAATCAGACCGCTACCCTCAGCCACTGGAATGATTTCCCCCGGTGCCAACAGGCCGCGCTCCGGGTGCTGCCAACGCAGCAGCACTTCCGCGCCCTGCAACCCCTCCCGCTGATCGATCTGTGCCTGGTAATAGAGCACAAACTCGCTTTTCAGCAGCCCCTGGCGCAGGTCGCTTTCCAGGCTGGCGCGCTGCACCACCCGCTGCTGCATCTGCGGTTCGAAGAAACAGCAGGTGTTACGCCCCAGTGCCTTGGCCTGATACATAGCCAGATCAGCCTGTTTCAGCAGGTCATCCAACGGCTCACCGGTGCCATTGAACATGGCGATGCCGATACTCAGGGTACTGAAGTGCTCGATCTCGCCCATGCGAAACGGCTGCCGCAAGGCCAGCAGAATCTTGCTGGCAATCGCCTCGGCCTGCTGCGCCGCATTGACCGGCTCCAGCCCGAGGTTCTCCAGCAGGATGACAAACTCATCACCGCCGATGCGCGCCACGCTGTCGCTTTGCCGCACGCAGCTGGTCAGTCGCTCAGCCACCTGTTGCAGCAACAGGTCGCCAATATCGTGGCCACGGGCATCGTTCAGCGTCTTGAAGTCGTCCAGATCGATAAACAGCACCGCCCCACGCTGCTCGCTGTCCTGACTGGCCAGCAAGGCGTACTCCAGGCGCTCGCGTTGCAAACGGCGGTTGGGCAGATGGGTCAGCGGATCGTAATAGGCCAACTGTTCGATGCGCTGCTCGGCGGCTTTGCGCTGAGTGGTATCGGTCAGGGTGATCACGTAGTTGATCAGCTGCCCATCGGCGCCGCAGCGCACCGCTGCAATGCTCACCCACTGCGGGTATTCCTGCCCATTCTTGCGCCGCCCGGGCATTTCACCCTGCCAGGCGCCGTCATGCGCCAACGCCGCGAGCATGGCATCACGCACGATGTCGAAACTGCCCTGCGCCAGCATGTAATCCAGGGTACTGCCGACCACCTCGCTTTCGCTGTAGCCGGTCATACGGGTGAACGCCGGGTTGGCGCGCAGCACCACATGCTCGGCATCGGTGACCACCATGCCTTCGGCCGATTCGAACACCGTGGCTGCGACGTGCAGATCCTCCACCATGTGCTGCATCGCCACACCCACACGGTTGTACTCATAGATCCCGGTCGGCTGAAAGCGCAGCCCTCGGCTGCCGGCCTGGGTGGCTTCGATAAAACCGAGCAACTGATTGATCGCCCGATCATGGCTGATGCGCAGCAGCCAGGCGGCCACCAGCAACAGCAGTAGAAAACCGCCACTGAGGATTAGAAACGATTGCA
Organism: Pseudomonas sp. SG20056; assembly: GCF_031764535.1. Taxonomy (NCBI): domain Bacteria; kingdom Pseudomonadati; phylum Pseudomonadota; class Gammaproteobacteria; order Pseudomonadales; family Pseudomonadaceae; genus Pseudomonas; species Pseudomonas sp. SG20056. The sequence goes on along the minus strand of NZ_CP134499.1, from coordinate 732,645 downwards.
GGTAGCTGTCGTAGATTGAAGCAAAGCGGCTATCGGAAACCCCCAGCACTAGCCAGAACGGCTCTTCGACACCCGTCAGGCTGATCGGAAAGCGCTGCACATAAAGCCCCTGGCCATCGCGTACCAGATCATCCAGGGCTACATCACCAGTGAGTCCAAGCTCGCTGTCGCCCTGCCAGACCAGCGGCTGCTTGGCATGCCCGAGCACCAGCAGATCCAGCTTGGTACTGGCACTCAACTCGTGGACAAATGCCCGGTTCTGTCCCAAAGCCAGGCCGACAAACAGATAGCCGCGCAGCTGCACGGTGGCGGGATCAAAAATCGGCGTGGCCTTGATCAAGGCGCTCTGTGCGCCGGTCTGCACCAGCGTCCAGCCGTGGGCATAGAGAATGGGCGAGCGCAGCGACGCCACCAGCGGTTTGATGTCATGCAACGGCAGGCCGGCATCCATCACCAGCTTGCCCGTTGGATCAAGCAGGAAAAACACCTCCAGGCGCGCATCGATATTGGCGTCCTGGAACATAAAGGCGACGTCGGCGGCGATTTTCTCAACCGGCATAACCTGTTCCGACAAGGCACTGACGGTGCGCCGCGCCGAGGCGCTGTGCAGATACACCTCAAGCAGCTGCAGACGGTTATTGATCAGGCTGACAGTGGTGCGCTGGTATTGCGCCAGGCTGTTGCGAATTTCACTTTGCAGGTTGGCCTCAGCCGTGCGCAGCGCGTAAACCATCACCACCGTGATCGCCACCATGCCGAGCATGCCAAACAGCAACGCTATCCGCGTCGAGAACTTCAGCTCCCAACGCGCCGCTTTCGACATGTAACTCTTGCGACTACTCATCTGCATCCGCGCCTCAGGGTCACAACACAGTCAGCTAATCCCTGTAGGTGCCTACTGCAATCCAATGTCATCAATCAGTGTGCGGTACTCGTTCATCTGTCTAAGCAGCATAGGCTTGATCTCATCGCCACGCATAAACACCACCGGCTGGCGAATACGCTGCTCGGTCACCTCGATAAAGCGCGGGTCCTTGGCCGCGACCGCCAGGGCGTCGGCCAGGATCTCGACCTGCTCGGCAGGGGTGTTGGCCGGTACCATGACAATGCGCATGGTATGCAGGCCCAGGTCGTAACCCAGCTCGCGCAGAGTCGGCGCATCGGGGTAGCCCAACAGGCGGGTATCGGCCAGGCTGGCCAGTACACGCATTTCGCCAGACTCGGTGTAACCCGTATGGGTGCCACCGCTGTAGGCAAACACGGCATCGCCGGAAAGCACCAGCGGTGCCATCCCGGCGCCGCCGGAGGTGGGTACAGTCCGCAGTTCCAGCCCTTCGCGCTTGGCCAGGGCACGGATAATCAGCCGATCCTCCGCTGCCTGGCTGACATAGATCTGCCCCGGTGTGGCGCGCAGATAGGCCAGCAACCCAGGCCAATCCTGGAGGCCATGCTTAGAACCGGTGACAAAAGCCGGTTGCTCCAGTGACAGCCCTGCTACATAGGTAAAACTGTCCGGACCATAGGAGGCTGGAGACAGCAGCGGCGCAATGCTGACCACCGACGAGCCGCCGAACTGGAACACATAGCCCTGCTCAATACTGCTGGCCAGCATCGCCGCCGAGGCCGCGCCGCCGGCACCGGGAATATTGCTGACCGTGACCTTCTGCCCTAGCTGCTCCTCCAGCACGGTGGCCAGCACCCGCCCTTGCAAATCGGTGCTGCCGCCTGCGGCATAACCGATGATCATGGTCAGCGGTCGCTCCGGAAAGCTTGCCGCCTGAACCTGCCACGACAACAACCCCAGGCAGCCGCTCAACAACAGAAAACGCAGTAATGCCATGGTTCACCTCACGCACTGATCAACAACCACCTGCCCAGCCAGGAACACGCCCAGCACCTTTTTGGCGCATCCAGCAGCCCATGCAATGGCCAGCAAGCCGCTGGCCCATCTGCGCATGATCAGTGCACGTGGCGATGCAACTTGCGCGCCCAACCGCCAGGCCGTTATTGCGCCCCACCCTCCTTGATCAATTGCCGATAGTCCTGCACCTACTGAACCCATAGGCCTTGCCCGCTGCGTGTCAGCAAGTAAGTCGGCTGGCGGATGCGCGTTTCGCTCACCTCCATAAATGCAGCTCACGTCACGATTCGCCAGGACATCACCCGGAACGGCCACCGGTTTGGCCGGACATGCCACAACTCAGGACTGGATAAACCACAGCCCACCATTTGGTTTTAGCCCACTAGGGCGCGATAGCAATCTGACAGCTTTTTCAAAAGCAAAGGGTTATGCTGCGATCAAGCCGTTATTTTGTGATCACAGGCCATGACTGAAGTCCAAGTCCCCCGCCAGCCAAATGCCTTCGCCCTCTGGCGCGAAGCGCAGGACACACGCATCCGCTCGCCACTCGGCGGTATTTATTACCTGCTGGCATGGCTGCTGACCTGGATTTTCAGCGATGCCCCAGGCGCACTGGTGCTGCCAGGCGTCGCCGGCATCGCTCTGTTTGCCCTGCTGCTGGCCTTGCGCGTACTGCATCGCCTGCCTCAGGAGCAGAGCAACGAATCACTCAGCCGTTGGCTTAATCTGCACTGGAGCCTGATTCTGATTACTGCGCTGAGCTGGGGTCTGGCCCACGCCCTGGCGCAACACAATCCGCTGTTCAGCAGCTCGGTGATCATCGCCACCCTCAGCACCATTGCCTTCAGCACCGCGCTGGCCTTCAACTTCGCCATGCGCAAGAAACGCGCAATACTCGCGCTGCTGCTGATTTATCTGCCGGGGCTGCTGACCCTGGCTCTGGCATGGCGCGAGCAGTACGCCATCCTGATCACCCTGAGTTTCTACTTGAGCTACCTGCTACTGGCGCTGAACCGCAGCCACCGCGAGTACCACAACACCCTGGCCCTGGAGCTGCAGCTGCTCGACCAACAGGAACGCCTCGAACACCTCAGCCGCACTGACAGCCTGACCCAGCTGGGTAACCGCTATCAGTTCAACAGTCTGTTCCCGGTGATGGTGGCCAACGCCCAGCGGCAGAGCCAGCCGTTGTCGCTGGTACTGCTGGATATCGACTTCTTCAAGCGGATCAACGACGAGTACGGGCATGCCTGCGGTGACAGCTGCCTGAGCGACTTTGCCGAACGCATGCGCCAGAACTTCCGCCGCGACAGCGACGCGCTGCTACGCCTGGGTGGTGAAGAGTTCGGCATCCTGATGCCCAACACCCCGCTGGAACAGGCACGCCTGCTGGCCGAGCAGTTTCGTCTGGAGCTGGAGCGCGAAGGCTTCAACGTACCGGGAGCGACTCTGCCGCTGACCGCGAGCCTGGGTGTGGGGTGTTATGACATGCTGCGCGACGGCAGTGCCGAAGCGTTCTTCAAGCGCGTCGACGATGCGCTCTATCAAGCCAAAGCTGCCGGGCGCAATCGTCTAGAGCTGGCCTGATGCCGGCGGCACAGGCGTGCCGCCGGCATACGCTTACAAACGGAAACTGCTCATCTGCTTGGCCAGGTCATCGGCCAGACCACGCAGGGTCTGACAGTCCTCTTTACACACCTGCACCTCACCGGCGGTGGCATGCGCCAGGTCGGCGATGCCCTGCACGTTGCGGTTGATCTCTTCGGTCACCGACGATTGCTCCTCGGTTGCAGCGGCCACCTGGGTGTTCATATCGCTGATGCGCTCGACCTGCTCGGTGATTGCACTGAGCGACTGACCGGTACGCTGACTGGCCTCGACCCCGGTGCCGGTGGCGCTCTGCCCGGCGTGCATGGAGCTCACGGCAGTTTCAGCGCCCTGCTTGAGGCGCTGGATCATCTGCTGGATTTCATCGGTGGAGCTCTGCGTGCGACTGGCCAGGGTACGCACCTCATCAGCTACCACGGCAAAACCGCGGCCCATCTCACCTGCCCGCGCCGCTTCGATGGCGGCGTTGAGTGCCAGCAGGTTGGTCTGCTCGGAAATCCCGCGAATCACCGCCAGCACCTGATCAATCGAGGCCACCTGCTCGGCCAGCTCGCTGACCGCCGCCGCTGCACCGCCGATATCAGCGGACATGCTCTCAATATGGCTGATCGACTGGCCAACCACCTTGCGCGCTTGCTGCGCTTCATCGCGCGCCGACTGCGAGGCATGCGCGGCACTGCTGGCATTCCGGGCGATTTCCTGCACGGTCAGGCCCATCTCGTGCACCGCCGTGGCGACCATATCGGTCATTTCCTGTTGCTGGCTAGAGCGTCCGGCGGTGTTGTCGACCACCTGCGCCACCTGACTAACCGAGGCGCGCAAACGCTCGCTGGTCGCCAGCACATCGCTGATCAGGCTGCGCTGACCGCCGATAAACCGATTGAAACCACGGGCCAGATCGCCCAGCTCATCCTCGCGGGATTCATCCAGACGACGGGTCAGGTCGCCACCGCCACCGCCGATTTCCACCAGTGCCGCGGTCACCTGACGAATCGGCCGGACCAGGCCACGCGCCAATAGCACCACCAGGCCGAGGAACAGCAAGGCCACACCAACCCCGATAGCGCTGGTCATCAGGAGCGCCTGGCGCGCCTCGGCATAGATTTCCGCTTCCGGCACCTCGCTGACCAGCAACCAGTCAAGGCTGGAGAGTTTCTGCGCCACCGCCAGGTAGGTTTCACCATCACGCTCGAAACGTACCGCCTTGCCACCGCTGCCCAACAGCTCATCAGCGGGCGCCTTGCCAAACAGTTCAGCGAGGCGGCCACTGCCACTCAGGTCGGCCTGGGGGTGCACTTTGACCTCGCCCTGGGCATCAATCAGAAACACCTGACCGCGCTCACCAAAACGAAAGTCGCGAATCATTTCCGACATGGCCTTGAGGCTGAAACCCAATCCGGAAACGCCGAGGGTTTTGCCGCCCTGCTTGATCCGCTGGTTGATAAACAGGGTCGGCAGTCGCGTACCCTTGTCGATATCGATTTCCAGCACCTGATCGCGGCTGCTGTCGACCAGCTTGTAGAACCACTGGTTTTCCGGCTGATCACGGCTGATCACCCGAGCCAGGCCCGCACCGGTGAAATAGTTGCCGCTGTCCAGCACGGCAATCGAAGTGGTCAAGGCGTTCTGCTGCTCGCGCACGCCCTCCAGGTAACGTGCCACGGCATCGCGCTGGCCTTCCTCTTCGCCGGCCGCCAGCCAGTCTTGAATAAAGGCATTGCCAGCAATCCCGGCATTGGCGGTGATTGGCGCGGTCAGCACCCGCTCCAGATCGTTACGAATCGCCAGCACCCGCGCCGGCAAGGCCTCTTCGACCAGGAAGCGCTCAGTCAGGCGATTGACCACTGCGGAGTAGACGCCTACCACGATCAGAATACTGGCGAGCAGGGCCGCGCCCATGCTGAGAATTAGCTGCCACTGGATGCTGCGTTTCCACAAGCCCATGGAGGTTACCTTCTAGTTATTATTTGAAAACAGAGATTGAATACAATTTTGTATACAAACTCAATTGTCCGGCGACGTATAACCGCTATCGGCTGCACCAGCTGCAGACTTTAACCAGCGCCGGGAATAACTCAGTCCACCTGCCGCCAAAGTCGCAGATACGCATCCTCATGACTGAAGTCCAGTTCGATGCTGAGGTCATCCGATTCCTGCAGCACCTGCGGGGTAATCAACAGCGGCGGTGTCACGAACTGACTAGGCGGCTGGCCGGCAAAGGCTCGGTTCAGTTCATCCACCAGCTGCCAACCCTGCATACCCAACGGCTCGGCGACGGTGGCGACCTGCTGGGACAACCCCGAATGGATGCGCCCCAGCGCCTTGGCCGAGCCATCGCCAGCGGAAATATTGCGGATGTCCTTACGTCCGAGGGCATTGAGCGGCACGTTGATATGGTCGAAATACACATCATTGATTGCCAGGGTATGGCTCCACTCTGCACCGAAACGGCGCTGCAACGAACGCACACGCTCATCCATGCCCTTGCCCGCACTGGCAATCGGCAGGTCTTCAACGCTCAGCACCTTGCACTGCGCGCACTCTTCCAGGCGCTGCACCATGCGCTGGGTCTTGGCGGTGGCAATGGCGAATTGGCTGTCAGTGAACAGCACCACGCCGATCTGGCCGTCACGCATGGCGTGCTCGGCAGCCAGGTCGGCCACCTGCATGGGGTCGCTGGTGATATTGCTGAACAGCTTGTCCGTCGGCCCCGGCCGATCCCCGGCGTGCCAACCGACCAAGGCGATCTCGCGGCCTTGAAAGGCTTCATGCAATTCCCCGAGGTAGCCAGGCTCGAAGCCACCGAGCACCACGCCATCGGGGTTATGCTCAAGCACCTCAGCGGCCAGCCGCTTGATCTCCGCCGCATCGCCACGACCATCTACCGCATGCACCCGCCACCCCAGCAACTTGGCCGCGCGCTCAAAGCTGCGGTACACACCGACTACCCCACCGTTACGAAAATCCGCCGCAATAAAGCTCACCTGCATGCCACTGCGTGCGGGCGGCGCCTGCCTCGGCCCGGTCCACTCACTCGCAATAAGCAGTGCGCTGAACAACAACCCACTAAGGCAGATAGCAGCTGCGTATCTATATCTCGCCATCGCATATCCCTGCGCGACCGGCCGGCAGACGACTGTGCCAACCTTCACCCAATAGCGTAGTCACTCATGGCCAGGACACCCTGCCGCGCGTTTTAGTCCGACAAGCTGAACTCAACCCGCGCGGTCTGCCCGCTTTCGTCCAGCACACTGAGCTGATACTGCCCGCTGCGTGTAAAGGCGTGATTAAACAACGCATCGGCGCTGGTTTCGGCAATCGGCTGACCGTCGACAAACCACCAACGCCTTCCGCTGCCGCCCAGTGCAGACAGACGCAAACGCAGCGCTTCGCTACTGCCGGCCGGGCGCCGCAAATGATCACCCTCACGCACGCCGACAATCGACAGTGGCGCAGCGACGGGCACATGCCGTGGCGGGCACTGCGGATCAACCACCGGCAGGCGCGCACTGCGCCGCTCACGACGCGGCAGCCAGGGTTCCAGCGGCGCCGGCCACAACGCCAGGCGCTGTGCCGTGGCACCCGGGCAACTGGCATCCACGCGTTGCCCGGCGGCATTCACCCAAAGGCTTTCCTGCAGCCCCAAGCCCAGCGGCTGATCCTGCGCCGGCAAGGTCGGTGGCGTGGTGCCATCCAGGGTCCAGGCAAAGCGCTGGCGCCGGCAGTTGGGGTCGCGACTGTCGAGCGATTGGCCCAGCGGCCAGCAAATCGCTGCCACGCCGACCGAGGCCGGCTGCGGGTCAATCGGCAGGGCAATGCCGCGCTGACTGTCGCGGTTGACCAACAGATCATGCACCTGCAGCAGCAGTGGCGCGGCCGAGGCCAGGCCGAACTGGCCGGACACCGGGGTGCCGTCAGGGCGGCCGATCCAGATGCCGATCAGGTAACGCGGCGCCACGCCAATCGCCCAGGCATCACGAAAGCCATAGCTGGTGCCGGTCTTCCAGGCCAGGCTCGGGCGCTGCACCAGCTGCGCGCGCGGGTCACGGTCCGGGCGCGCCTGACCACTGAGAATGCGCCGCACGATCCACGCGGCACCGGGCGACAGCAGGCGCCGCTCATGCAGCCCATCCTGCGGCTGAAAACGCAGCCGTGCGGCCATGCCGCCGCGGGCAAATGCGCTGTAACCGCTGACCAGCTCCTCCAGGCGACTGCCGGCGCCGCCGAGAATCAGCGCCAGATTGGGTTCGGCCAGCGGCGGCAACAGCAAGGGCACCCCGGCGCTGCGCAACTCGCCGGCAAAACGCTTCGGCCCGTAGGCTTCCAGCAGTTGCACGGCGGGTAGATTGAGTGAGGTGGCCAGCGCCTCGCTGGCCGACACCGCGCCGCTGAACCCGGCAGCAAAGTTGCCCGGACGGTAATCGCCATAACGTAGTGGTACATCCTGCAGCAGTGATTCGGAATGGATCAGCCCCTCGTCCAGCGCCATGCCGTAAAGAAAGGGCTTCAGGGTCGAACCTGGCGAGCGCACAGCGTTGATCATGTCGACATGGCCAAAGCGCTTGGCATCGCTGATATCCACTGAGCCCAGGTAGGCGCGCACCGCCATGCTGGGTTGCTCGACCACCAGAATCGCCGCCGAGGTGCGCTCCGGCAACCGCGCCCGCCAGCCCAGCAGTAGGTCTTCCAGGCGGCGTTGCAAGGCTGCATCGATCGTCGTGCGAATCAGCGGTGGGCTGCCCGCCGTATTCAGCCGCCGTGCCAGCAATGGGGCCAGGCGCGGTTCCTGACGCGGCGCCAGCAGCACCGGTTCCTCCAGCGCATCGCTGATCGCCGACTGCGGCCACACCTCGAAACTGGCCAGACGCTTGAGGACCTTATCCCGCGCAGCCTGGGCCCGCTCGGGGTGGCGATCGGGGCGCAAACGACTGGGCGCTTGCGGCAGCACCGCGAGCAGAGCGGCTTCGGCGCGGGTCAGCTGGCTCGGCGACTTACCCAGATAAGCCCAACTGGCCGCCGCCACCCCCTGCAGCGTGCCGCCAAACGGCGCGCGATTGAGGTAAAGGGTGAGGATTTCATCCTTGGACAGGTGCCACTCCAGCTGCAGCGTGCGCCACAGCTGCTTAAGTTTGCCGCTGTAACTGCGCGCATGCGGATCGAGCAGTCGCGCAACCTGCATCGACAGGGTGCTGCCACCGGACAATACGCGCCCACCACTGAGGTTCTGCCAGGCCGCGCGGCCCAGCGCCAACGGGTTGACCCCGGGGTGCTGATAGAACCAGCGATCCTCGTAGGTCAGCAGCGCTTCCAGGTAATAGGGCGACACTTCACCGGGGCTGATCGGATAACGCCAGACGCCATCACGGTCGGCAAAACGCCACAGCGGCGCACCGTCCTCGGCCAGCACCACGCGGGCCAGATCATCGCCTGGCAAGGGCAGCGGAAATAGCCGGTCAGCGGCTGCCAGAACCAGCAGCAGGCACAATGGAATAGCCAGCCAGGGACGGCGCAAATACCTCACCAGAACAGCACGCGCTGCCACCAACCGACCCGCCCCAGAACGCATAGCGCCTCTCTCAATACACATCCCTGAAGCGCCGCACTATACGCGGCGCTGCCCAATATTTCCGGCCTCTGCTGGCAACTCAAAACCTGACGTGCAGAAGCTCGACGCCATGGAAGAACATGCCATATCCGCCAGAACATACGAGCAAAAGCACCGTGCTAGAGCCGTTTGCGCCCATTGTTATCTTTTTGCGTCATTTTTTTGATATTCGTATTTTTGACGCCTATACCTTGGGTTCGCTGTTAACGCCTGGCTACCCGCCGCGCCGACAACAGTGAAAAACCGTTATCGCCATAAGGCAACGGGCTATTCACGGAGCCATCCTCCGCTTACCCAATGGAGCTACATCAATGCATAGGAAGATATTCCCGAAAACCTTGCTACTCGCCGCACTTGTTTCCCCCGCCTGTACCTTCGCCGCAGAACTGATTGATCTCTCAACCCTGCCAACCCGCCCCGGTATAGCCGGCGCCGGCGACATCCATGATGACCTTGGGCTGCAGCCGGACGAGCTGAACGCTACCCTAAGCGCGCAACTGCCTGGTGGCGCTCAGGTGGTGCGCTATCAACAGTTCTATAAGGGCATCAGGGTGTGGGGCGAAGCCATCACCGAGTTTACCGACGGTAGCCAGCCCCTACGCAGCGGCCGCCTGGTGAGTGAGATCAGCAGCGACCTGGTACGCGATGCAACACCAACGCTCAGCGCCAAACAAGCCCTGGAAATGGCCAAAAGCCTGAAAGCCAATGACCTGCAGAGTGAGAACGAACAGAGTGAGCTGGTCGTACGGCTGGACGAACAGCAACGCGCACAGCTGGCGTACGTAGTGTCGTTCTTCCTCCCAGGCGCCAAACCCTCACGCCCGTTCTTTATGATCGAAGCCAACAGCGGCGAGCTACTTGATCAATGGGAAGGTCTCAACCACGCCCAGGCAAGCGGGCCGGGTGGCAACCTGAAAAGTGGCCGCTACCTGTATGGCACGGACTACGGACATCTGTCGGTCAACAACAAGTGTCAGATGGATAGCGGTAATGTCATCACCGTCAACCTCAACCACAGCTTGAACAACAGCAGCACCACGCCCTTTCAGTTCGCCTGTTCGTTCAACGACTTCAAGAGCATCAACGGTGCGTTCTCGCCGCTGAACGACGCGCACTATTTCGGCAACGTGGTGTTCCAGATGTATGGCAACTGGTTTGGCGGCCTGCGCCCGCTGCTCAACCGCAAGCTGTATATGAAAGTGCATTACGGAAACGGCTATGAAAATGCCTTCTGGGACGGTCAAGCGATGACCTTCGGTGATGGTCGCAATCGCTTCTACCCATTGGTATCGCTGGACGTTTCAGCCCACGAAGTCAGCCATGGCTTTACCGAGCTGCATTCGGGATTGGTCTACAGCAACCAGTCCGGCGGCATCAATGAAGCGTTCTCCGATATGGCTGGCGAAGCGGCCGAATACTTTATGAAAGGCAAGAATGACTGGAAGGTCGGCTACGACATCTTCAAAGGTGACGGCGCCTTGCGCTATATGGACCAACCCAGCCGTGATGGCCGCTCCATTGACCACGCCGACAAGTACCGTGCCGGTATGGATGTTCACCACTCAAGCGGGGTGTATAACCGCGCGTTCTACCTGCTCAGCCAGAAAATCGGCTGGAATACCCGCAAAGCGTTTGAAGTGTTTGTCGACGCCAACCGTTTCTATTGGACGGAAACCAGCGACTTCAACCGCGGCGCCTGCGGCGTGATCCAGTCGGCGCAGAACCGCAGCTATGGCTCTGCCGATGCCATTGCCGCGTTTGCTGCAGTGGGTGTCAGCTGTCCAACCCTGCTGAACTGAAACGGGCTACACCACAAGCCCCTGCCTCGCTGAGGCAGGGGCTTTTCTATGCCCAGCGCTGGCAGGACATGCTCTGTAGCGCTGCCATTCTGCCAAATGACTGGCACACTGGCGCGCAGCAGTCACCAATGCAGAGTCGAGTGGAACGAGAACTATGGGTGTAGAAGGCTTTTTTGAATCCCTGGGCGAAGCGGTTGGCTCGGTAATCCGCTTTATCGTCGAAGGCTTGAGCGGCTTTTTCGGCCTGCTCGGTGGGGCGGTCAGCAGCTTTATCACGGGCATGTCCAAGGCCTTGGGGGTGACGCCATCATTGCTCAGCATCGTGGTGCTGGTGGCCGGCCTGTGGCTGCTGTACCTGGCTGTACGTGCCTTTATCCGTCGCTCGATTATTGCCGGGGTGATCTGGCTGGTGCTGGGGTTATGGTTGCTCGGCGGCCTAATCGGTTAAGCCAAACAACAAGGCCCGCCAATTTGGCGGGCCTTGTGCGTTCTAGCGCTCTTTAACGATCAAACGCCCCGGCGTGGTGCCCAGGGCCTGCCAGTTCGGCCGGTACATCGACTCCACTTGCGGTGGCGGCACGCGGTAGCTTCCCGGGGTAACGGCGCGGGCCAGGTACAGCAGGTGGGTGGTGTCGTAGCCGTTCACATCCAGCGCGGCAACGTAGCGATCACCACGGAACTCCTGGTGCTTGATCGCCGCGTTCTGCATCGACTCACGCCACTCCTTCACCGCACTGCTGGCGTCATCCAGGCTGGCCGAGCTTTGTGCCAGGTTCTGGTTCTCCAGCTCCAGGCCTGCCGGCAGCAGGTCGACCACCAGTGCATCCGGTACGCGCTGCTGGGCGGATACAGCCAGATGCACCAGCACCAGCTCGCCGCTTTGCAGGTTGCTCAAGTCCAGCGTCTCACCGTCCATACCTAGGTATTCGCGGTAGATACTGAGGTTTTCACCACCGGCAGCTGGGGCCTGACTGGGGTAACCGGACAGGGTCAGCTGCTGATACAGCGGGGTATCACCCGGCTTGCTTGCCGAATTACGGATGCTCAACGGCGCAGTAAGGTCGCTGCCATCGAGCTTGAGCCCCGGCTGCGCATTACTAAGCTCGAAGGCCAGGCTGCCGCTTTGCAACGCTGCACTCCAGCTCGGCTCCGGCTTGCTCAGCAGGTTGCGCCCGGCCAGGTACAGCGAGTTGCGCTCCTGGGTCGACAGCCACTGCTGCCCGGATACTTCATCGGCCAGGTTGAACAGCCGCTCTTCGCGGCGGTTGCCGGCCAGGTCGTGCTCTTCCAGCAGCGCCAGAATCAGCGCCTGATCGCGCAGCGGGCTGCCGTAATCGGCCAGCCAGTTATTGCTGTCACGACCACGGGCCAGGCCGGCGGTCAGCAGCTCGTCGGCACGCGGCTGATCGCCCATTTTCTGCAGGGCCACGGCCAGGTGCACAAGCGGCAAACCGGAGCGTGCATCACTGCGCCGCTCATACAGGCTGCGCAGCGCACCCAATGGTGCCTGTTGACTGCGCGCCAGCACATAACCGGCGTAGGCCTGCACGGCAAAACGGCTGTGTTCGGCGTTGTCGCTGTAGTTGACCTCGATCAGGTGACGTTCCTGCAGGTAGCGCAGCAGGCGTTCATTGGCTTTTTTCAGCGCCTCTTCCGGTACGCCGAAGCCCTGCTCGCGGGCGCGCAGGAGGAAGTCGCTGACATAGGCGGTCAGCCAGTATTCTTCGTCGCTGTCCGCGCCCCACAGACCGAAGCTGCCGTTGTAGCGCTGCATGCTCAGCAGACGCTCGATGCCCAACTCGATGGAGCGCTTGCGCTGCTCATCCGGCTCGGCTTCCACGCCCAGGCGTTTTAGCGTTACAGCATCGGCGTACAGCGACGGGTACAGACCACTGGTGGTCTGCTCCAAGCAGCCGTACGGATACGCCTTGAGCGCACGAATCTGCTCGCCAAGGTTGAGCGGCGGACGACTAGAAATCGCCAACCGAGCTTCCAGACCCACCGTTTCAAAGGCGCTCAAGGCATCAGCAGGCAGCAGCCAGGCTTCGTCTTTGAGCACCGCGCGGAAGTGCTTCAACTGCGCCGGGTAGGCCGGACGAATGCCCAGCGTCCACTCACGGCTGAATGGCGGCAGATCCTCACCGGGCAGGGCCAGGCCGTTGACACTGACCTTGAAGCGCCCTTGCCCATAGCCGCCCAGCGCGGTGACCGGGATACGCAGAATGGTGCGCTGACCATCCGCCAGGGTGATCGGTGCAACCGCAGCCCCCGGATTCTGCGCCAGACGCAGCTGGCCTGCAGCGCTCAGTTGCACATCCAGTTTCTGCTCGCGCCCGGACAGGTTGCTCAGGTCCAGGGCCAGGGTGGTTTCATCACCGCCAGCGAGGAAGCGCGGCGCCGACAGCTCGGCGATCAGCGGCGCAGCGACCACTGTCTTGCCTTCGCCCATACCGTAGTGCTCAACGGTCCAGGCTTGCGCCATCAGCCGCAGTTCGCCGTTGAAGTCAGGGATATTCAGGCTGACTTCGCCTTCACCCAGCTCGTTCAGTTTCAGCGGTTCACTCTGCAACGCGACGATCAGCACACTGGTATCCGGACGCTTGCCGCCACCGGCCAGCGCCGCGTCACCGCCGAAGGCCAGTTTGGCCACCCGGCCCTGGCCGGCTTCGATCAGTTGCCCGTAGATATCCAGATGGTCCGCGCCATAGGCCTTGCGGCCGAAGAAGTTGGCGAATGGATCGGGCGTGGCGTACTCGGTGATATTGAGGATGCCGACATCCACCGCCGCGACCAGCACCTGCGCCTGTTTCGGGATGCTGCCGTCGGCGTTGCGCGCCTGCACCTTGACCTTCAGCGGCTGATTAGGACGCATCTTTTCCGCAGCAGTGAGGGTCAGCGCCAGTTTGCGCGGCGCACGTTCCAGCGGCAGATGCAGCAGGCCAACCGCACGTTTAGGCGTGGCATTGCTCTTGCGCTCGCCGGGGCGAATCACCAGGGCGCTGACATACAGGTCATGCCGCGCCCAGTCCTTGGCAATCGGGATGTCGAAGGTCTTGCCCTCAGCCGGTACGTCGACCTCTTGCCACCACAGAGGGCCTTCACTGGACTCCACCATCAGGTAGCCCTTGCCCGCAGCGGGCGGGGTGACGGTGACCTGGGCCGTATCGCCATCGACATACGCCGGTTTATCCAGCGCCAGCTTGACCTGATCCGGACGCACTGCGCCGCCGTCGGCGTTGTCCTGCCAGCGGTAGCCGGCCCAGAAGCGCAGGCTGCTGAGCAGGCCGGTCTGGCCGTCGATCACCTCAATGCGATACGGGCCCCACTCCACCGGAAAGCTGATCTTGGCGGTGCCACCGGCAGCGACCTTGAGGGTTTCTTCGTTAAGGGTGAGGAATTTCTCGGTGTAGTTATGGCTCCAGCCATCGCTCTCGGAGAAGTTCCAGAAGTAGTCACGGCGCTCACGAATCAGGCGCACGCTGAGCTGATCGGCCGCCAGCTTGTTGCCCTCGGCATCGGCCACCAGCACTTCAAACTCGGCCAGGCTGTCGGCGTCGACTTCCTCGCCATCGAACAGCCCGCGCACACCCGGAAGACGCTCGGCTGGCCAGACCGGCTGGATAATCCGCCGGGTAATCGCCCGGCCGCCGGACTCCTGCAGGCTGGCTTGCAGAATCAGACGCAGCGGCGACTTGGCGTCGCTCCAGCGGCTTTCGATATCCAGGCTGGCCTTGCCCTGTTCGTCGAGGCTGGTTTCATCCAGCTCGATGTCCTCGCTCAGCTCTTCTTCGGTGACCGAGCCGAACTGATAGCCTGGCAAACTCGCCACCGCCTCACGCAGCGGACGCACATAGAGCTGGCCACTGAGACGATTACCGGCGGCCGGGGCGCCATACAGGTAGCGCCCCGTCACGTCGAACTGGGCATTTTCTGCCGGGCTGTAAGGCACATCGCTGCCCTTGAGTTCCAGTGCCATGCGTTCGGGCAGGAAGTCTTCCACAGAGAACTCATACAGCTGCTGACGGCCATCACCGAGGTCGAACAGCAGCTGCCAGCGGCCGGTCGGCGCTTCGTCGGCCAGTTGCAGCTGGTACTGGTACAGACCGCTGTCATCAGCCTGCCAGACGAATTTGCGGCTGACCTGCTCATCCGGGCGACGCACTTCCACATTCACCGGCTGGGCTTTTACCGCGCGGCCATCGGCATCGCGCAGCAGGCCGTTGAGCAGCACGGTTTCGCCGGGGCGATAAAGATCACGCGGGCCGAACACGAAGAACTGCAACGGATGAGCGACGGGGCCGGCGATATCGAACTCGGCCAGATCCAGCGCCGCGGAATTCAGGCGTAGCAGGCTGGTCTGTTCGCCCTGGTGGGCCAACAGCACTTCGGCCTTGGGCGGCAGTGGCAGTTCGCCATGACCGGCACTGTCGGTCTTGCCTTCGGCCAGCACCTGGCCTTCTGCATCGAGGATTTCCAGAAGCACATCGCCCAGGGCATCACCGCCGGCCAGGGCCTGGGTGAACACATCGATACGGTTCTGGTAGCGCCGCGCGGACAGGCCGATATCACTCAGGGTGAACAGCGTGGCCGGCTGTGAGTAGTTGTAGCTGCCGGCTTCACGCATCACCGCCAGGTACACACCGGGCTGCTTGAACGGCTCTAGGCCGGCAATCGGCAGCAGCAAGGTTTCGCGGGTATTGCGCGCAGGGTTCAGATCGAAACGGCCGCCGTAAACCAGGTCAGCCATCGGCAGCAGGCTGCGGGCTTCCCAGTTGTCCAGATTGCTCGCGCGGCCCCAGCGGTTAAGGAAGGCCGGCAGCGATTCGGGCTTGATGCGGAAGAACTCGACATTGATCTTGTCGACGTTCAGCGCGATCACCGGCAGGCCTTCAGCGAGGCGCGTGGGCAGCAAGGAGCCACGGCTGGCGAAGCCGACGCTGGCTTGCAGATCACGGGTTTCCAGGCGGGTGACCTGCTCGGCAGCGAGGCTTTTGCCATTCAGCCCGAGCAGCCCGGCATCCACGGTCAGCACCAGCTTGCGCTGTGGCTCCAGGTGGCGCAGGCGCACCTCCATCAGATTGTCCGTCAGTTCCCAGGCGCCATCGACCTTGCCGTCTTTGCTATCGACCAGGTGCAGGCGCTCGGCGAGCTTCTGCTCGGGGTCGAGCGGCACCGAGAAGCTGATCGACAGCGTGCTGGCACCATCCAGCTGCACCTCCGAGACATCCACCACGGTCAGTTCGCGGCCCGCGTAGCGCTCGGCCAACGCCTTGCGGTCGACCGCCGGCTTGGCAGCCTCGCTGCTAACAGGCGGGGCTTGGGTCGCCGTCACTTCGGCTGGCCCAGGGGTGGATGAATCACAGGCGCTGAGCAGGCTCAGGACAAGTGCCAGAAGCAGTCCATTCTTCGGCATTGCGGGCTCCAACAAGGGTAGGTGCAGAGGCCTGACACTATAGTCGAGGCGCTCACCGACAACTAAGAACCTGTTAACGATCTGCTGCGCGTCGGCCCTGCGGCGTTAAAGTCAGGCTCGGATACTCATGTACAACTCGTACACTCCGCGTCTTCGCCTGCCTTTGCCTTGCAGGGTTCTAGCTCGCAAGACCATAAACAGGTTCTACGCGTACACATGCAAAATTGCTTGGCAGCGCACGCCTGTCGATCAGTGTTTAATAACCCGCCTGTGACATACGCCCGCGCATTTTGTTGCAGCTACCGCCAATCAAGTTTGAGAGCACATTTGATAAACGCCTTACGCGATGCCTGGCAGCACACGCCCACCCATAAACGGGTCTGGGCACTGGCTGCACCGATGATCCTCTGCAACCTCTCAGTGCCGCTGGTGGCGCTGGTAGACAGTGCGGTGATCGGCCATTTGCCGCACGCCCACCAATTGGCCGCCGTGGCTGTGGGCGGCAGCCTGTACACCTTGCTGACCTGGGCAGTGGGTTTCTTGCGCATGGGCACCACCGGGTTCAGCGCTCAAGCCGCCGGACGTAACGACGGAGGCGCGCTGCGTCGGGTGTTGCTACAGGGTTTGCTGCTTGGCGTGCTGCTGGCGGTGGTGCTGATCAGCCTGGCCATTCCCCTGAGCAGCGCCGCACTGGCGCTGATGCAGCCTTCCGCGCAACTCGATGAACTGGCGCGCAACTACCTGTATATCCGCCTGCTTGGTCTGCCCGCAGCACTGGCCACCTATGCCCTGGTTGGCTGGCTGCTGGGCACACAGAACGCGCGTGGCCCGCTAGCCATTCTGCTGACCACCAACCTGTTGAATGTCGCCCTCGACCTGCTGTTTGTCCTCGGCCTGCACTGGGGCGTGGCCGGCGCGGCCTGGGCCTCGGTGATTGCCGAATGGAGCGGCGCCCTGCTTGGCCTGTACCTGGCCCGCCGCGCCCTGCGCGCCTATGCCGGCACGCTGGACTGGGCGGCGCTGCGCCGCTGGTTGAACTGGCGGCCGTTGCTGGCGGTAAACCGCGACATCTTTATCCGCACCCTGGCGCTGCAGGCGGTGTTCTTTCTGGTCACCGTGCAAGGCACCCGCCTGGGCGATGAGACGGTAGCGGCCAATGCCCTGCTGCTTAACGGCTTGCTGCTCGCCGCCCATGCCCTCGATGGTCTGGCCCATGCATTGGAGGCGCTGTGCGGACACGCACTGGGCGCGCGTGATCGCAGTGCGCTAAAGCGCACGCTGATCGTCGCTGGCGGCTGGTCATTGCTCGCCAGTCTGGGTTTTGCGCTGTTCTTTCTGCTGGGCGGGCACTGGTTTATCAGCCTGCAGACCAATATCGTAGCGGTACGCGAAACCGCATTCGTCTACCTACCGTACCTCGCCCTGCTGCCGCTGATCGCCGTCTGGAGCTATCTACTCGACGGCCTGTTTATCGGCGCCACCCGCGCCCGTGAGATGCGCGACTCCATGCTGCTGGCACTGCTGCTCAGCCTGCCGCTGGCCTGGGCCCTGCAACCACTGGGCAATCAGGGCTTGTGGCTGGCCTTCCTGAGCTTTATGGGACTGCGCAGCCTGTGCCTGGGTGGCTATGCTTACCGCCTGACCCGTGCCGATCAATGGTTCGCCCCCAGCCCATCAGGAGCACCCCATGCTCAGCCCTGAAATGCCCTGCGATGAAGTCCTGCGCCAGCAGATTCTCGATGATAACGAACTGCTCGACACCCCCGCAGACGCCTATCTGGACACCCTGGTACGGGTGGTGCGTGAGGTCTTCGCGGTCAAGACCGTGCTGGTTAGCCTGATCGACCATGACCGCCAGTGGTTCAAGTCACGCATCGGCCTGGAGATCACCGAAACCCCACGGACCATATCCTTCTGCGCCCACGCGATTCTCGGCAACCAGCCTTTGATCGTCGAAGACACCTATAACGACCTGCGCTTTCACGACAATCCGGTGGTAATCAACAATCCGCAGATCCGTTTCTACGCCGGGCAACCGCTGTTCTCCCAGGAGGGCCAGCCGCTGGGCACCCTGTGCCTGATCGACCCGGCCCCACGGCAGCTGACGGACAAACAATTGCGCCTGTTTATCGACATGGCGACCCTGGTCGAGGGCTACCTGAAGCTGCGCCACGTCAGCGAGCAGACCGCGCAACTGCGGGCGGCGCTGAGCCGCGAACAGCGCAAGACCATGCTCGACCCGCTGACCCAGCTATGGAACCGTGCCGGTCTCAATCACTTTCTACCCAGGCAGCAGGAGCAAGCCGACGATCTGGGCCTGCAGCTCGGCGTGCTGTTCTGCGACCTGGATTACTTCAAGAAGGTCAACGACAACCACGGCCACGCCGCAGGCGATCAGGTGCTGTGGGAAACCGCCCGGCGCATCAGCGCGGCCGTGCGCCCACAGGATGTGGTGACGCGCAGCGGCGGCGAGGAGTTCGTGGTGCTGCTGCAGGTGCATGATGAGCATGAATTGCTGCAGATTGCCGAACGCATTCGCAGTGCCCTGAACAAGGAGCCGGTGGCCCTCGACGATCTGCAACTCAACCTGACCATCAGCATCGGCGCGGCCCTGCGCGGCCCTCAGGAACCACCGACAGCCACCATGAACCGCGCCGACCAGGCTCTCTATCAGGCCAAGGGCAATGGCCGTAACCGGGTTGAACTCGCCAACTGACCATCCACACCAGACAAGGGAAACCCTATGGGCCAAGCCATTGCCGCCTACCTGCACTACCTGTCGATCTTCCTGCTGTTCGCCCTGCTCAGCATCGAGCATGTGCAATTCAAACTGCCGCTGGACCTGCGCCGCGCGCGCAGCCTGATCATCACCGACATCGCTTACGGCATCAGCGCCGGCGTGGTGCTGTTCACCGGTCTGGCGCGCGTGCTCTGGTACGGCAAGGGCCTGGACTACTACCTGGGCAACAGCCTGTTTCACGCCAAAGTCGGCCTGTTCATCCTGGTCGGGCTGATTTCCGTGGTGCCGACCTTTGTCTTCCTTAACTGGCGCAACAGCCTCAAGGCCGGCGAAGTGCCGCAGGTCAGTCCCGCCAAGGCGCGTATGGTGATCATGGTGATTCGCCTGGAACTGTTGCTGCTACTGGCCATCCCATTACTAGCAGTGCTGATGGCACGCGGCCACGGCGTAATCGGCTGACAGCCAGCCACCTGCCGCGCTGATTTGCCCGCGCGGCATGGCTCTGCTAGTGTCGCGCCGGTTCCGACTCCCCGATCTACCCCGAGATATTCGCCATGGCCGCCCGCAAAAAAGCCGCGCTCGACTTTGAGCAATCCCTGACCGATCTGCAGAACCTGGTCGAACGTCTGGAAAACGGCGAGCTGTCGCTGGAAGACTCGTTGACCGCCTTCGAACAGGGCGTGCGCCTGACCCGCGATTGCCAGACCGCGTTGGCCCAGGCCGAACAGAAAGTGCAGATCCTCATGGAGCGCGACGGCGAGCTGGAGGAAGCACCCTTCGACGCGGACCAGCAGGCATGATTGCGGCCTACCAGAGCAGCTGCCAGAGCCGCGTCGATGCCGCCCTGGAAGCCCTCCTGAGCAGCCCTCGCCCTGAGCTGGAGCGTCTTTACGCGGCCATGCGCTACAGCCTGTTCAATGGCGGCAAACGCGTGCGTCCGCTGCTGGCCTACGCCGCCTGTGAAGCCCTCGGCGGCCAGCCCGAGCGCGCCAACGCGGCGGCCTGCGCGGTGGAGCTGATTCACGCCTACTCGCTGGTTCACGATGACCTGCCGGCGATGGACGATGACGATCTGCGCCGGGGCCAGCCAACCACCCACAAGGCTTTCGATGAAGCCTGCGCGATTCTTGCCGGCGACGGCCTGCAGAGCCTGGCCTTTGAAGTGCTCAGCGATGCCAAGCACAACCCGCACAACGCCGAACTGCGCCTGGCCATGCTCAACACCCTGAGCCGTGCCGCCGGCCCTGCAGGCATGGTCGGCGGCCAGGCTATTGACCTCGGCTCGGTAGGCCAGCAGCTCGACCAAGCCGCCCTGGAAGTCATGCATCGGCACAAGACCGGCGCACTGATCGAAGCCAGCGTGCAGCTCGGCGCACTGGCCAGCGAGCGTGCCGACGAGCACGCCCTGAAAGCCCTGCACACCTATGCCCGCGCCATCGGCCTGGCGTTCCAGGTGCAGGACGATATCCTCGACGTGGAAAGCGACACCGCCACCCTGGGCAAGACCCAGGGCAAAGACCAGGCCCACGACAAGCCCACCTACCCCGCCCTACTCGGCCTCGACGCGGCCAAGGCCTACGCCCTGGAGCTGCGCGACCAGGCTCTGCATGCCCTGCGCCCATTCGATCAGGCCGCTGAGCCGCTGCGTGATCTGGCGCGCTATATCGTCGAGCGGCGCAGCTAACACAGCAGCGCCTTATCACCGGCATCAATAGCCCAACACTTACTCGCTAAGGCTTGGTTTACCTCGCTCACAGAGCGCCTAAGATGGCTGCAGAATAAAAATCTGGAGCCACCATGCCCTCTACATCTGCGCCCTTCGCCGCTCTGCTGATCGCCAACCGTGGCGAAATCGCCATCCGTATCGCCCGCGCCGCCAGTGAGCTGGGCATTCGCTCGGTTGCCGTCTACGCCGAAGACGACGCGGCTTCCCTGCATGTGCGTCAGGCCGATAGCGCGGTAGCCCTCAAAGGCCGTGGCGTGCCGGCTTACCTGGATATGGATCAGCTGATCGAGATTGCTCAGGCGCAGGACTGCGATGCGGTTCACCCTGGCTACGGTTTTCTCGCGGAGAACGCCGAGTTCGCCCGTCGCTGCCTGGCCGCCGGGCTGTGCTTTGTCGGCCCCAGCAGCGAGGTGCTGCAGCTGTTTGGCGACAAAGCGGCGGCGCGCGAGCTGGCCGAGCGCTGCGCCGTGCCGCTGGTAGCCGGGATCAATCGGCCGATCAGCCTGGAGGAAGCCCATGGCTTTCTCGCCGAACATGGCGCGGTCATGCTCAAGGCCCTGGCCGGTGGCGGTGGCCGTGGTATGCGTCCGGTGCTCAGTGCCAACGAGCTGGACGAGGCCTTTGCTCGCTGCCAGTCCGAAGCCCGCGCCGCCTTTGGCAACGATGCGCTGTATATCGAACAGCTGGTAAACCAAGCCCGGCATATCGAGATTCAGGTGCTAGGCGACAGCACGGGCGCGGTGAGCCATCTGTGGGAACGCGACTGCAGCCTGCAACGTCGCCAGCAGAAGCTGGTGGAAATCGCCCCCAGCCCGGACCTGCCCGCTGCCACCCGCGCACAGATGATCGAGGCGGCGCTGCAACTGGCCGGCGCGGCGCACTACCAGGGCCTGGGCACCTTTGAATTTCTGCTGGACGCCGAACAACCCGAGCGCTTCTACTTTATGGAAGCCAACCCGCGTATTCAGGTCGAGCACACCGTGACCGAACAGGTCACTGGCGTCGATCTGCTGCACACCCAACTTAAACTGGCCGCGGGCATCTCCCTGCGCGAGCTGGGTTTGCTCACGCCGCCGGCCCTTAATGGCTGCGCGGTGCAGCTGCGGATCAATCTGGAAAGCATGAGCAGCGATGGCAGTACCCGCCCGGCTGCCGGCACCCTGACGGCCTACCAACCGCCCAGCGGCCCCGGCCTGCGCGTGGACGGCTATGGCTACGCCGGCTATCCGGTCAGCCCCAGCTACGACTCGCTGCTGGCCAAGCTGATTGCCCATGCGCCGGACTACCCCAGCACCCTGCGCCGCGCCTACCGTGCGCTGTGCGAATTCCGCCTGGAAGGCGTGGCGAACAATCTGCACCTGCTGCAAAACCTGCTGCGCCTGCCACAGGTCACGGCCTATAACGTCAGTACGCGCTTCGTTGAAAGCCAGCTGGACGCACTGCTGGCGGCCCAACCACAAGCCCATCCGCATCGCTATTTCGCCGCCAGCGCCGCGACCACCGCGCAAACCGCATCGGCAGTCGATGCACCACCCGGCTGCATGCCACTGGTCACGCCCAGCACCGGCGTGGTGGTCAGCCTGGAAGTGGGCGAAGGCGATGCGGTGGCCGTCGGCCAGAACATCGCCGTACTGGAAGCGATGAAGATGGAGTTCGTGGTCAAGGCCAGTCACAGCGGCATCGTCCGCGCGCTGGCGGTACAGGTTGGCAGCGCCGTCGGCGAAGGCCAGCCGCTGCTGTTTATCGAGCCCGCGGCGGTGGCTGCCGGGCAAGGCCAGAACGAGGAAAGCCTGGACCTCGACTACCTGCGCGCCGACCTCGCTGAAGTGCTCGAGCGCCACGCTATCACTCGTGACGAGCGCCGCCCACTGGCCGTGGCCAAACGGCGTAAGACTGGCCAGCGCACGGTGCGCGAGAACCTCGCTGAGCTGCTGGATGACGGCAGTTTTATCGAATACGGCGCCCTGGCCCTGGCCGCGCAACGCCGCCGGCGTTCGCTAGATGAGCTGATCGAGCAGAGCCCGGCCGATGGACTGGTAGCCGGTATCGGCACGGTCAACGCCGAAGCGTTCGGCAGCCAGGCGGCGCGCTGCATGACGATTGCCTACGACTACACGGTGTTCGCCGGCACCCAGGGCGTGATCAACCACAAGAAGACCGACCGCATGCTCGGTCTCGCCGCGCAGTGGCGCTTGCCCCTGGTGTTGTTTGCCGAAGGTGGCGGTGGCCGCCCCGGGGATACCGATTTCGTCGGTGTGGCCGGACTGGACTGCCACACCTTTGTCGGCATGGCCAAACTCTCCGGCCTGGTGCCGTTGGTGGGCGTGGTTTCGGGCCGCTGCTTTGCTGGTAACGCCGCCCTGCTTGGCTGCTGCGATGTGATTATCGCCACTGATAACGCGACTATCGGCATGGCCGGCCCGGCAATGATCGAAGGCGGCGGCCTCGGCAGCTTCAAGCCTGAGCAGGTCGGCCCGGTCAGTGTGCAGGGCCCCAATGGCGTCATCGACGTGCGGGTGTCCGATGAAGCCGCAGCAGTGCAGGTGGCCAAGCAGTACCTGAGCTACTTCCAGGGTGCGCTCAGCGCATGGGACTGCGCCGATCAGCGCGAGCTGCGCCACCTGATCCCGGAAAACCGTTTGCGCGTGTATGACATCCGCCAAGTGATTGCCACCCTCGCGGACAGGGACAGCGTGCTGGAACTGCGCCGCGAGTTCGCCCCAGGGCTGATCACTGCCTTTATCCGCATCGAAGGCCAGCCATTCGGCCTGCTGGCCAACAACCCAGCACACCTCGGCGGCGCCATCGACGCGGTTGCCGGCGACAAGGCTGCGCGCTTTATGCAGCTGTGCGATGCCTTCGATATTCCGTTGCTGTCGCTGTGCGACACCCCCGGCTTTATGGTCGGCCCGGAAGCGGAGAAGCAAGCCACGGTGCGCCATGTGTCGCGCATGTTTGTCGCCGCCGCCAGCCTGTCGGTGCCGTTCTTTACCGTGGTGCTGCGCAAGGGTTACGGCCTCGGCGCCCAGGCCATGGCCGCCGGCAGCTTCCATTCGCCGCTGTTTACCATCGCCTGGCCCAGCGCCGAGTTTGGCGCCATGGGCCTGGAAGGTGCCGTACGCCTGGGTTTTGCCAAGGAACTGGCGGCCGCGGAAGAACCCGCCGCGCGCCAACAGCTGTTCGACAAGCTTGTAGCTAAGGCCTACCAGAACGGCAAAGGCATCAATATGGCTAGCTTCCTCGAGATCGATGCGGTGATCGACCCTGTGGAAACCCGCGCCTGGCTGCTGCGCGGACTGAATGCCACGCCACGGCCGGCTGCGCGTGCAGGTAAGAAGCGCAGCGTCGATACCTGGTAATCCAGAGGATGCCGGACTGGCCGAACCATGTTTGGGCAGTTTCCGGCGCTTCGGGTAAACTGCCGCATCTTTTACACCTATAACGATCTGCCTGATGCCGACGACCTTCCACGAGATTCCCCGTGAGCGCCCGCTGACGCCCCTTCTAGACCGCGCCAATACGCCGGACGAGCTACGCCGTCTGGGCGAAGCCGAACTGGAAACCCTGGCCGACGAGCTGCGCCAGTACCTGTTGTATACGGTCGGGCAGACCGGCGGGCATTTCGGCGCGGGCCTCGGCGTGATCGAGCTGACCGTGGCCCTGCATTACGTCTTCGACACCCCGGATGATCGCCTGGTGTGGGACGTCGGCCATCAAGCCTACCCACACAAGATCCTCACCGGGCGCCGCGAGCAGATGGGCAGCCTGCGGCAGAAGGACGGCATCGCCGCCTTCCCGCGCCGCTCGGAAAGTGAGTACGACACCTTTGGCGTCGGCCACTCCAGCACCAGCATCAGCGCCGCCCTGGGCATGGCCATCGCCGCACGCATCCAAGGCAGCAAACGCAAGAGCGTAGCGGTGATCGGCGATGGCGCCCTGACCGCAGGCATGGCTTTCGAGGCGCTGAACCACGCCAGCGACGTCAACGCCAATATGCTGGTGATCCTCAACGACAACGATATGTCGATCTCCAAGAACGTCGGCGGCCTGTCCAACTACCTGGCCAAGATCCTCTCCAGCCGCACCTACGCCAGCATGCGCGAGGGCAGCAAGAAGATCCTCTCGCGCCTGCCGGGCGCCTGGGAAATCGCGCGCAAGACCGAAGAACACGCCAAGGGCATGCTGGTACCCGGCACCCTGTTCGAGGAGCTGGGCTGGAACTATATCGGCCCGATCGACGGCCACGACCTGCCGACCCTGCTGGCCACCCTGCGCAATATGCGCGACCTCGACGGCCCGCAGTTTCTCCATGTAGTGACCAAGAAGGGCAAGGGCTTCGCCCCGGCCGAAGCCGACCCGATTGGCTACCACGCGATCACCAAGCTGGAGCCTATCAACGCACCAGCAGCACAACCCAAGCAGGCCGCCGGCCCGAAATACTCCAGCGTATTTGGCCAATGGCTGTGCGATATGGCCGCGGCAGACCCGCGCCTGGTCGGCATTACTCCAGCAATGAAGGAAGGCTCGGATCTGGTGGCCTTTAGCGAGCGCTATCCCGAGCGCTATTTCGACGTAGCCATCGCCGAACAGCATGCGGTGACCCTGGCGGCCGGCATGGCCTGCGATGGCGCCAAGCCGGTGGTGGCGATCTATTCGACCTTCCTGCAGCGCGCCTACGACCAACTGATTCACGACGTGGCTGTGCAGCACCTCGACGTACTGTTCGCCATCGACCGCGCCGGCCTGGTCGGCGAAGACGGCCCGACCCACGCTGGCAGCTTCGACATTTCCTACCTGCGCTGCATCCCCGGCATGCTGGTGATGACGCCGAGCGATGAAAACGAGCTGCGCCGCATGCTCACCACCGGCCATCTGTTCGATGGCCCGGCAGCGGTACGCTACCCACGCGGCAGCGGCCCGAATGCGGCCATCGAGCCTGGCCTGGAGCCACTGGAAATCGGCAAGGGCATCGTTCGGCGCCAAGGCAGCCAAGCGGCCCTGCTGGTATTCGGCGTACAGCTGAGTGAGGCGCTCAAGGTGGGCGAGGCACTCGACGCCACCGTGGTCGATATGCGCTTCGTCAAACCGCTGGATGAGGCATTGGTACGCCAGCTGGCGGCCAGTCACGAACTGCTGGTGACCATCGAAGAGAACAGCGTGATGGGCGGTGCCGGCAGTGCGGTCAGCGAGTTCCTCGCCCACGCTGGCATCCTCAAACCCGTGCTGCATCTGGGCCTGCCGGACTATTACGTCGAGCACGCCAAACCGGCGCAAATGCTCGCTGAGTGCGGGCTGGATGCCGCCGGTATCGAAGCTTCCGTCCGTGCGCGCCTCGACAGCGTTTCTGCATGAATACCGCTCATCCAGAGCTAAATCAGGCTTGCTTGTAATTCATCCAACCGCGCATTAAGGTGCGCGGCGTTTTACTTCCGCCAAGGTGCGCCCTTCCACAATGAAGCGGCGTTAAACGGGAAGCCGGTGCGTTCTGAGGAACCATCCCGGCGCTGCCCCCGCAACGGTAATCGACCGCAGAACCGTTCTGCACGTCACCTCAACGCCACTGGGTTATCCCGGGAAGGCGAGGCGGCGCACGTCGAGAGCCCGGAGACCGGCCTTGCTGGATGTGACTGGTGTTGCGGAGGGCATCACCGTCAAGCTCAGGCTGCGTTCGCGCGCCCGTTCTTGCCCCTGCCCTCCTCAAAAGTCGTTCGACCTTTTGAGGATTCTCTACGTGAAATTGTCCCGTCTTGCCCTGGCTGTGGCGCTGATGCCGCTGGCTACTCATGCAGATCCACTTGAGTTGCAGCCATTGGTTGTGACCTCCGGGCGTCATGCCGAACCGGTCCAGCAGACTACAGCTGCA
Source organism: Pseudomonas sp. SG20056 (assembly GCF_031764535.1). Taxonomy (NCBI): domain Bacteria; kingdom Pseudomonadati; phylum Pseudomonadota; class Gammaproteobacteria; order Pseudomonadales; family Pseudomonadaceae; genus Pseudomonas; species Pseudomonas sp. SG20056. Next base: position 706,030 of record NZ_CP134499.1, on the reverse strand, counting down.
ACCACAGTATTCACCCGCAAGGACATAGAACGCCTGCAAGTGCGTAGCGTGGCTGAGTTACTTGAGCGCGTACCCGGCGTCAGTGTCAGCCGTACCGGCGGCGCAGGCAGCCAGACCGGCCTGTTTGTGCGCGGCACCTCAACCGCGCAAACCCTGGTTCTGGTAGACGGCCAACGTATTTCTGCCGCGTCCAGCGGCACCAGCAGCCTGGAGTTTCTCAGCCCGGAGCAGATCGAACGCATTGAAGTCGTGCGCGGCGCGCGTTCGGCGCTGTATGGCTCCGATGCCATCGGTGGCGTCGTACAGATTTTCACTCGCCAAGGCAGTGGCGACGGCCTCAAGCCTTATGTGCGCCTTGGCGTCGGTAGCAACCAGACCTTCGAGCGCAGCCTTGGCGTGTCCGGCGGCGACGCGCGGACTCACTTCAACCTGGGGGCTGCACTCGATGAAACCCAGGGGATCGACGCCACGCGCGATAACTTCGGTGCCAATGGCGATGACGATGCCTACCGCAATAAATCGCTGAGCCTGAATCTCTCGCATCGCTTCAATGACGATCTGAAGATCGGCTTCAGCGCCCTCGACCAGCGCGGCCAGAGCGAGTTTGAGGACATCTTCAGCACGTCACTGCCCACTACGGACTTCCAGCTCAGCAGCCTGTCCAGCTACATCGATGCCAATCTCAGCGAAGCCTGGAATAGCCGCCTGGAAATCGGCCACAGCGAGGACAAGCGCGACACTGGCAACGACCAGCCACAGGCTGGTGCGGACTCGCTCTACAGCTTCAACACCTATCGTGACTCGGCTAACTGGGTGAACACTCTGACCCTCAGCGAGCGCCACCAGGTGCTGTTTGGCGCCGACTGGTACGAAGACCGTCTGCGTAGCGACACGGACTTTGTCGAGGACTCGCGCTGGAATCAGGCGGCATTTATTCAGCACAGCTACAACGCCGAATACTTCTTAACCGAGCTAGGTCTGCGTCATGACAAGAACCAGCAGTTCGGCAGTAAAAACACCTGGAACGCCGCACTGACCGTGCCATTCAATGACGACAACGACCTAATCCTGTCCTACAGCGAAGGCTTTCGCGCGCCGACCTTCAACGACCTGTACTACCCCGACTTTTGTTTCGGCGGCTTTTGCTCCGCGAGCGCCAACCCGGACCTGGAGCCAGAAACATCCAAAAGTTATGAGGCACAGTGGCGCAGCCGCTACAGCGAAACCGGCACCCTGGAACTATCGCTGTACCGTATCGACCTGCAGGACGCGATTGTTCTCGACCAGAACTTCATTCCGCAAAACGTGCAGACCGCTCGCATAAACGGGTTCGAAGCGGCGCTCCAGCAGGAACTGTACGGCTGGCAGGGCAACCTGACACTCGCGCTGATCGACCCACGGGATCGCGACACTGGCCACACTCTCGCACGCCGCGCCAAACGTACGCTGAGCCTGGATTTAGACCGTCCGTTCGGTGACTTTTCAGTAGGCGCCAGTTGGCGCGCAGTCAGCGGCCGCTATGACGACGCCGCCAATACCCGTGAGCTGGGGGGTTACGGCCTGCTTAGCCTGCGCGGCAAATGGCAAGCGACCAAGGAAGTGGCATTCGACCTGAAACTGAACAACCTCTTCGACAAGGACTATGCCGAAGCGACCTACAGCACCACCAACGGACGCTTCGGCTACAACAGCGAAGGCCGCACCGCGCTGTTTGCCGTGACCTGGACACCTCAACCTTGAGCCGTCAGCTAGGCGCTCAATAGCCCCCAAGAGAAAGCCCCGCCAAACGCGGGGCTTTCTCTTAGTGCGCCTTGCTCAATACCTCACACAGACGGTCGATGGCAGCCAGCATCTGAAAGCTCGGCCGCTCCAGACCTGCATCCGGCACCAACCACAGCTGCTTGCGCTCAACTGCCGTCACGCCCGGCCAGATGCGCCAGGCGTCCAGCTGCCCTTGCACGCCAGCCAAAATCACTTCTGGGTTCGCTTGCAGCACGGCCTCCACGCTGACCTGCGGCGCAGGCAAGGTGAGCTCGGCAAAGATATTCTCGGCTCCACAGATACGCAGGGCGTCGCTGATAATCTGCTGGCCGCCAATGGTATACAGCGGCGTATCCCAGACCTGATAGAACAGCCGCAAAGGCTGCTCACGCTGATAGCGCTGACGCAACGCGGCCAAGCCGCTATTGAATTGCTGACGCAGTTGCCGGCCCTGCTCGGCACGGCCGATACGCGTGCCGATTTCGACGAAGTTCTCCGCCAGATCAGCCAGCTTGCGCGGTTCGACGATCAGCAGGGGAATCCCCATACGTTGCAGCTGTTGGCGTTGCGCACTGCTGATGCTGTCGGGCCAGAGCAGCACCAGATCGGGTTGCAATTCGAGCAGACTTTCCAATTCAAGCTGGCCATACCGGCCAACCGAAGGTAGCTGCGCGACCACTGCCGGGCGCTCGCCGCCATCGAGCAGGCCAACCAGCAGCTCGCCCGCGTCCAGCTCCAGCATGATTTCCGTCAGCGATGGCGCCAGAGTCACTACCCTCTCGACCGCTGCGGCGGGCAACGCCAGCAACAGCAGCAAACAGAGAATGGCGGCGCGCATCAGCCGAGTTGGCGAGGAATGCGGTAGAGATACAGCAGAACGATGCTGGAAATCGCCAGAAGGATCAGCGCAATCGCTTCCAGGCCAGCGAATACCGCAATGGCGGCAATCCAGGCCGGCAGCGCCGCACCGAGAAAGGCCAGGCGACGGACACGTGCCAGTTCAAGCCAGGCATCGTGTTCGTCTACTGTATCGAGGGCTTTTTCCGTGGCCACCAGCGCGCGTTTGTAGGCACTGAACAGCGGCAGGCTGACAAACATCGAGGCTAGACCTGCGATAAACAGCGGCATGGTCAGCAGGCCAGTTTTCTGCTCGGCACCAAACAGCAGGTTGAGTACGAACAACGGCACCAAGGTCACGGCCAGCTGCCGCCACCACTCCAGCGCCAGTCGCCGGCGCACTTCGCCGCGCGTCACAGGCTTTCCTCGACCTCGCCCTGGTGCAGGCTGCCGAGCATATGCCCGAGTTTTCCGGCCTTGGTGGCGAGGTATTTTTTGTTGTGCGGGTTGTGATCGATCTGCAACGGCACACGGGTGGCTACATTGATGCCCATGTCGCCCAGCGCCTTGACCTTGCGCGGGTTGTTGGTCATCAGTTTGAGCTGGGTGATGCCCAGGTGATCGAGCATCGGCAGGCAGATCGCGTAGTCACGCTGATCTGCGCCGAAACCCAGACGCTCATTGGCCTCAACGGTATCGGCGCCGCCGTCCTGTAGCTCATAGGCGCGGATTTTGTTCAGCAAACCAATGCCACGGCCTTCCTGACGCAGATAGAGCAGAACGCCGCGGCCTTCATTGGCAATCGCACGCAGCGCCGCTTCGAGCTGAAAACCGCAGTCACAACGCAAGCTGAACAGTGCATCACCGGTCAGGCATTCGGAATGCAAACGGCCCAGTACGGGCGCACCATCGGCCACATCACCAAAAGTCAGGGCTACATGCTCCTTGCCAGTGGCCTCTTCGAGGAAGCCATGCATGGTGAATACGCCAAAGGGCGTAGGCAGCTGGGAGGCGGCGACAAACACGACGGACACCGGATGCTCCTAAAGAAAATGGGCAGGAATAATCAGGCCGGCATTGTAACAGCAGGCCTTGGCAGCCGCTTAGCCTGAATTACTGATGATAAGCATCGAGCCAACGCGAGATGGCCAAAGCGCTAGTACTTGGACTCCAACACCAACGCGTCCTGCTCAACCTTCCAGCCGACGCGACTGAGGAAACTCATGCCGAGCAAGGCCTCGGTAGGCGAACCACCTTCCAGCACCACGGCATCGACGCCCAGCACTTCCAGCTCACCGACCTTCACCCGATCCAGCGTCACGCGCCAACCACGCGCAGTACCGCTGGCAGTGCTGACCTGCAAGGGCGCACCAATCACTCGGTAATCAATACCCAGGCGGCGCGCATGCTCATCATTCAGGGCGACCGAAGTGGCGCCGGTATCCACCAGAAACTGGATGGACTGACCATTGACCGAGCCTGCGATCCAGTAATGCCCACCGATGCCTTTCGCCACACTGAGCTGCTTCTTCTGCGCCTCGGCAAAGCCATCACTGTACTCGCGGCTCAGGCTGTAGCTGCGCTCAACACCATCGACACGCAACACTGCACCACGGCTGTCGGCACTAACCACCACTACGCCACCAGGACCAACCTGACCGACCTTGACCAGTTTGCGCTGACCATCGACATTCAACACCGCCGCGCCAGGGAACAGGCCGACAACCCGCACCTGGGTGGCCGCCATAACGCCACTGCCAATTAGCAGCGACAGGCTCAATAACAGTGTTTTCAAGGCGCACATGGGATGTCTCGCACAGGTTAGTCAAACGGGTAAGGTTGCTGCCAACGCTGGAAGATCGGCCGTAGGCTACCGTCCGCCACCAGGCTATCCATACGCGTGTCAAACAGCTCAGCCAGGGTTCGGCCACGCGGTGTATCGGCAAAACCCAGGTAGATCGGTAGTTTGGTCAGCTGGGTAACACGATAGCGCTCGGGCTGACTGGCCGTGCTCAGCACATCCTCGACTTCGGTCAGAGCATCGAGATAGAAATCCACATGGCCGATTTCCAGCATGCCGAGGATACCGCCACGGCGCAGTACTTCGCGGTACTGGCGCAAATTTGGCAGATAACGCTGGTACTCATAACCGCGCACCCAGACAAGGCGGTATTCGCCAAGGGTTTCTTGGCTGGGAATGGGTTTATCCCGCAGGCCCAGCGCGGCAATCTGGTCGGCGTCGTAGTTCCAGCGCGGATAGAACACGCCCTGCTCAACTTCGTTCAGGTAAGAACCCGCCCAGGCATCGGCAGCTCCGCGCTGTACCAGGCCGATGGAGCGGGTGTAAGGCACACTCTGGATCTCCAGCTGCACGCCTGCAGGTTCGAAGATCGTGCGGAAAATCTCCCACGCCATGCCGCTGCCATCCGCATGGGTGTGCCCTTCCCAGGTTTCGCTGGCAATACGGATCTGCGTAGACTCATCGGCGCACAACGGCCCGCTGACAACGCTTATCACCAGCCACAGCAACCACCGACAGCAGCGGCCCATTAGCTATCCCTTTTGATTACCAACCCAGCGCCGCAGCCAGCCCATTCGCCCAGCCCCAGACAATCAGCTGCAGGGCCATCCAGGCGAATACGCCGGCAAGCACGTCATCGAGCATGATGCCAACACCGCCATGCACGTGCCGATCGATCCAGCGAATCGGCCATGGTTTGAGGATGTCGAACACCCGGAACAATAGAAAGCCTAGCAGCAGCCAGCCCCAGCCGTCCGGCACCAGCCAGAGGGTAATCCACATGCCGACCATTTCGTCCCAAACGATACCTTCGTGGTCGTGCACGCGCAGGTCATCGGCCACCTTGCCGCACAGCCAAAAGCCAAACAGCATGGTGATGCCGAGCATCAGCCAGTAACCCCAGTCCGGCAGCATCTGCAACAGTGGAATAAACGGCAACGCTACCAGCGAACCCCAGGTACCTGGGGCTTTCGGCAAGGTGCCGGAGCCAAAACCGAAGGCCAGGAAATGCCAGGGGTTGCGCCAGACCGAAGGCGGCACGAACTCGGCGGGGACTTGCTTGGGATGATCAGTCACTGGCACTTCCAAAATGTTGATAGCCGCTGTGTGGCTGTTGCACGGGCCGGCCTTGCGAGTCCAGCAGAGTAACGCCCTGGCCGGCCACAACACGACCAATCACTTGCACAGGCCAGCCAGCCCGCTGCAAGTCCGCCAGATACTGCTCAGGCAGAGTGAATGCCAGGCGGTAATCATCGCCACCACTCAATGCGCACTGACGCGCCACCGACGCCCCGGCAAACGCCAGCAAGGCGGCTGACATCGGCACCTGCGCCAGCTCAATCACCAACTCAACACCGGACGCGGCGGCAATATGGCCACAGTCAGCCAACAAGCCATCGGAGATATCCAGCGCGGCAGTAGCCTTACCACGCAGCGCCTGGCCCAGATCGAGCTGCGGTATAGGCGACCAGTAACGCGCCAGCAACGGCTCGGCCACTACGGACTCGGCTTGGCGCTGCCCCAGCACCAGCGGCAAGGCACCGGCAGCATCGCCCAACTCACCACCAACGCAGAGCAGATCACCGATTTGCGCGCCCGTACGAGTCAGCGCCATGCCAACCGGCAAGCGGCCGAACACAGTCAGGGTGAGGCTCAGGGGACCACGGGTGGTATCGCCGCCGATCAGACGAATGGCGCAGTGCTGCGCCATCTGATCGAGGCCAGAGGCGAATGCCTGCAGCCAATCGGCATCGGCACTGGGCAAGGTCAAGGCCAGGGTAAAGCCGACAGGTGCGGCGCCCATGGCGGCCAGATCACTGACCGAAACGCCGAGCGCACGTTGCGCCAGCAGAAACGGATCGGGCGATTCGGGGAAATGCACCCCGGCGACCAGGGTGTCGGTAGAAATGGCCAACTGCTCACCAGCTGGCACCTGCAGCAGGGCGCAGTCGTCGCCGATGCCCAATGCCACGCCTTCGCCAGCCTGCGCACAAGACGCAGCGGCGAAGAACTGACGGATAAGCTCGAACTCACCCAAAACAGGCTTAACGCTTGTTAGCGCGAACTTCGTCCGCGCGTAGACGCGGTGCCAGCTTGTCCAGCACGCCGTTAACGAACTTGTGTCCGTCGGTGGCGCCAAACACCTTGGCCAGTTCGATGCCTTCGTTGATCACCACGCGATAAGGGATATCGATGCGGTTTTTCAGCTCGTAGGTCGACAGACGCAGGATCGACAACTCCACCGGGTCGATCTCATCCAGCGGACGGTCGAGCAGCGATTCGAACGCGCCATCGATCTCGGTCTTCTGCCGCGGCACGCCGTGCAGAATCTCGTGGAAGTAGGCACCGTCCACGGCAGTGAAATCGTTATCGACGCGGAACTGCGCTTCGATCTCGTTCAGCGATTGCCCAGCCATGTGCCAGGAGTACAGCGCCTGCATAGCCAGGGTGCGCGCCTGACGGCGCGCGAGGGTCTTGCTGCTAGGGCCTTTCTTCGGCGCTTGTGGCTGCTGCCCGTTACCGTCGCTCTGGCTCACTTGGCCTCCAACTGCGCCAGCAGGCTGACCATTTCCAGGGCGGACAATGCAGCTTCCGCGCCTTTGTTGCCGGCCTTGGTGCCGGAACGTTCAATGGCTTGCTCGATGGAATCGACAGTCAGCACGCCAAAGGCAACCGGTACGCCGAACTCCATGGACACCTGGGCCAGGCCCTTGGTGCATTCGCCAGCAACGTATTCGAAGTGCGGAGTGCCGCCACGAATCACGGCACCGAGGGCGATGATGGCGTCGAAATCACCACGCTGGGCGACTTTCTGCGCCACCAGCGGGATTTCGAAAGCACCCGGCGCGCGGATGATGGTGATGTCGCTTTCGCTCACGCCGTGGCGAACCAGGGCGTCAACTGCGCCGCTTACCAGGCTTTCGACAACGAAGCTGTTAAAGCGGCCGACGACCAGTGCAAAGCGGCCCTTGGGGGCGATAAAAGTACCTTCGATGGTCTTCAGGGTCATAACGCGTCTCGTCTATTTAAAGAGCCGGGCCGCCAGTGGCGACCCTTGGGATTATTTGGAGGGCAAGTATTCTACAACTTCCAGATCGAAACCGGATATTGCATTGAACTTCATTGGCGAACTCATCAGGCGCATCTTGCGCACGCCGAGGTCGCGCAGAATCTGCGAACCGGCACCCACGGTGCTATAGGTGGTCGGGTTGGCGACTTTCGCCTCACCGCCCAACTGGCGCTCAAGGTGAGCCAGCAGATCCGGGCCGGTCAGCGGGTTACCCAACAGCAGCACCACGCCGCTGCCATCTTTGGCCACTTCCGCCATGGCCGCCCGCAGGCTCCAACGGCCCGGCTGGTTGACCATAAACAGGTCGCGCAGCGGGTCCATGTTGTGCACCCGTACCAGCGTTGGCTCTTCCGCACAGATTTCGCCCAGAGTCAGGGCCATGTGCACATCGTTCTCCACCGAGTCACGATAGGTCACCAGATTGAACTGGCCCAGCTCGCTGTCGAGCACCTGTTCGCTGACGCGCTCAACGGTGCGCTCGTGGATCAGACGGTAGTGAATCAGGTCAGCAATGGTACCGATCTTGATGCCGTGCTCGGCGGCGAAGACTTCCAGCTCAGGACGACGCGACATGGTGCCGTCGTCGTTCATGATTTCGCAGATCACCCCACTCGGCTCGAAACCGCCCATGCGCGCCAGGTCGCAGGCCGCTTCGGTGTGGCCGGCACGCGCCAGCACACCACCAGGCTGAGCCATCAGCGGGAAGATGTGGCCTGGGCTGACGATGTCATCGGCCTTGGCGTGCTTGGCGGCGGCGGCCTGCACAGTACGCGCGCGGTCGGCAGCGGAGATACCGGTGGTCACCCCCTCTGCAGCTTCGATGGACACGGTGAACTTGGTGCCGAAACCGGAACCGTTGCGCGGCGCCATCAGCGGCAGCTTGAGGGTTTCGCAGCGCTCGCGGGTCATCGGCATACAGATCAGGCCACGGGCGAAACGCGCCATAAAGTTGATATGTTCAGCGGTCACGCACTCGGAGGCGATGATCAGATCGCCTTCGTTCTCACGGTCCTCGTCATCCATCAGGATGACCATCTTGCCGGCGCGGATGTCTTCGACCAGTTCTTCGATACTGTTAAGAGCCATGCTGGCGATTCCTTATTTGTTCAGGTAGCCGTGTTCGGCGAGAAAACTTGCGGTCATGCCCGAGGCTTTCGACTCAGCGGCCTTGTCACCGAGCAGCAGACGCTCCAAGTAACGGGCCAGCAGGTCGACCTCTAGGTTGACCTGACTACCAGGGCGATAGTCGACCATGATGGTCTCGGCCAGGGTATGCGGCACGATTGTCAGCTCGAACTCAGCGCCGTTGACCGCATTGACGGTCAGGCTGGTGCCATCGACGGTGATCGAGCCTTTGTGAGCGATGTACTTGGCCAGCTCGCGCGGCGCGCGAATGGTGAACTGCACGGCGCGGGCATTATCGGCGCGGGCTATGACTTCGCCGACCCCATCAACATGACCGCTGACCAGGTGACCACCGAGGCGACTGGTAGGCGTCAGCGCCTTTTCCAGATTGACCTTGCTGCCGGCTTTCAAACTTATAAAAGCGGTATGCGCCAGGGTTTCGCGGCTGACATCGGCCCAGAAACCATCGCCCGGCAGTTCCACGGCCGTCAGGCATACGCCGTTGACCGCGATGCTGTCACCGAGTTTGACGTCGCCTAGATCCAGCTTGCCGGTTTCTACATAGACCCGTACGTCACCGCCCTTGGGCGTCAGCGCGCGGATACTGCCTATGGCTTCGACTATTCCGGTAAACATGCCACCCCCTGCATCGCACCCACGGCAAAATACTGGCGGATAACGCCAGAAGCCCGGGGCACGGAATAAAAATCAGACATCTAAACCAACTCCTGTTTTATAAAAAACAGGGCGCGTTTGATCGATAGGGATTTCGAGGCACACATGAGCGCGCCTTGTTGAGGCAATCCCGCTCTCTCTTTATCCGGACTTTAACCGTCGGCCCCGGAATCACACCGGGTCTGCTGACCTCGCCAAGCGGTTTACACCACCGGGCAAGCGCTCGCGGGCTAGGCCTTGCAGCCATTACCGCCGGTGGGGAATCACACCCCGCCCTGAGAACGTTACGGCTACTTGCATAGCCGAGACGCGTTTTACCACAAATTGCCAACGCCCTGCATCGGCAAACGACAGCCTGAATGCTGTGCCATCGCTCATGACTCGTCATCGCTAATGGCCGCCCATCAAACAGCCGGCTGAGGCACCGCGATAATCCGCCAGTCATCACCGACTGCACGCATCTCGACAATTTTCAGCGCCGGGGCATCGGCCATCCGCGCCAACGGCAGGTCGAGCAGCGGCCGTGCACTGGAGCCAAGCAGTTTGGGCGCGACAAACAGCTGGTACTCATCCACCAGCCCCAATCGGGCAAACGCTCCGGCCAGACGCGGGCCAGCCTCCACCAGCACTTCGTTGGCACCGCGCGCCGCCAGCTCGACCAGCAGCTTGCGCAGGTCAACATGTCCGTTGCTGCCCGGCACGGCCAATAGTTCGTGTCCATCGTCCAGATAGCGATCACGCGCCGAAGCCGCCGCGCAGGTCGCCACCATGGCAGCACCAGCCTGGAAGAAGGGCACGCTGAGCGGCACGCGCAAACGCCCATCGACCAGCACCCGCAGTGGTGGGCGGGTCTGCGCCAGGGCACTCAGCTCGGCGCCCAGGCCCAGTTCATCGGCGCGCACAGTCAGGCGCGCATCATCGGCCAGCACCGTGTCGGCACCGGTCAACACCGCGCTAGAACGGGCACGCAGGCGCTGCACCGCGGCGCGCGCGGCGGGGCCGGTGATCCACTGGCTTTCGCCGCTGGCCATGGCCGTGCGGCCATCCAGGCTCATCGCCAGCTTGACCCGCACAAACGGCAGGCCTTGTTCCATACGCTTGATAAAACCAGCATTCAGCGCGCGCGCCTCGGTTTCCAGCACGCCGCTCTGCACCGCGATACCGGCATGCATCAAGCGCAGTAAGCCATCACCACCGACTTGTGGATTAGGATCCTGCATGGCCGCCACCACACGGGCAACGCCGGCATTGATCAAGGCATCGGCACACGGAGGTGTGCGCCCATGGTGGCTGCAGGGTTCCAGCGTGACGTAGGCGGTGGCACCACGGGCCTTGTCGCCGGCCTGACGCAGCGCATGCACTTCAGCATGCGGTTCGCCTGCGCGAGCATGCCAGCCTTCACCGACGATGCGCCCGTCACGCACGATCACGCAGCCCACGCGCGGATTAGGATGGGTGGAGTACAGACCTTTACGGGCCAGCTCCAGCGCGCGAGCCATAAAGGCGTGATCTGAATTCATCGTTAGCCTTTGGCAGGTTCGCGGGACAGACGGTCGATTTCCTCGCGGAACTCATTAAGGTCTTGAAAACGTTTGTACACCGAGGCAAAGCGGATATAGGCCACTTCATCGAGCTTCTGCAGTTCGCCCATGACCAGCTCACCCAGCACCAGCGACTTGATCTCGCGCTCGCCAGTGGCGCGCAGCTTGTGCTTGATATGGGCGATGGCCGCTTCCAGGCGCTCGATACTCACCGGGCGCTTCTCCAGCGCACGCTGCATACCGGCGCGCAGCTTGTCTTCATCGAAGGGCTGGCGGCTGCCGTCCTGCTTGATCAGACGCGGCATCACCAGCTCAGCGGTTTCAAAGGTAGTGAAACGCTCTTCACAGGCCAGGCATTCACGCCGACGACGCACCTGCTCGCCCTCGGCAACCAGGCGCGAGTCGATCACTTTGGTGTCATTGGCACCGCAGAAGGGACAGTGCATAAATAAAGCTAGCCTTAGGACGAAAGAGGCCATGGTAGCGCATCCCGCAGGCAAGACAAGCCGAGGGGTTTGCGGTATACAGGCGCCCATGCAAACCAGCGCAGTTGAGACCTTCCATGAAAGCCCCCACGCCGTTACAACCGCTGATTCTCATAAGCCTGATCGCTTTGCTGACGGCCTGTGCCAGCGACAGCCCGCCGCTCGCAAAACCCACTGTACAGACGCCGACGCCTACACCGGCCGAAGCCAAGCCTCTGCCTGCTTATCAGCGCGAACTGAGCGGCAGCCTGTTGAATGTGCCCAATGAAGCGGATGTCGAGCTGGCCCTGTTGGCGGTCGATCAGCGCGGCCGGCCGCAAGCGCTGCTGGGCAATATCCAACTGCGCGGCACCGGCAACCCGCTGGCGTTTCGCTTGCCGTTCAACCCGGAAACCTTCAATAAACACAGCCGTATCGAGCTGCATGGCCGCGCCAATCAGGCTGGCCGGCTGATTCTGCGCCTACCAGCGCAGCCCATCGCGCGCAGTGAAACCCAGGCCCTCGGCGAATTGCGCCTGGTACCGGCGCCATGACAGCACCGGTCGCCCTGCAGGCTGCGCTCAGCGAACGGCTGGGTGACGCTCAGCTCAACGCGCAGACGCTGCCCGGCACGGAGATCACGCTGTGGCTGATCGACCCGACAAACATGGATCGCTGCTTCAGCCCGGAAGAAACCCGCCTGATCCTCGAAGAACCGCCCTACTGGTGCTTCTGCTGGGCCAGCGGTCTGGTCCTGGCGCGCTGGCTGGCCGAGCACCCCGAATGGGTGCGCGGCAAGCGCGTGCTGGATTTCGGTGCGGGCTCCGGTGTGGCGGCGATTGCTGCTGCCAAAGCCGGCGCGCTGGAAGTCGTGGCTTGCGACCTTGATCCATTGGCGATTGCGGCCTGCCAGGCCAACGCCGCGCTCAACGATGTGCAGCTGAGCTATTCGACGGATTTCTTTGCCGAGGCTGATCGCTTCGACCTGATCATCGTTGCCGACGTGCTTTATGACCGCGCCAACCTGCCGCTACTCGACCAGTTTCTCAGCCGTGGTCGTGAAGCGCTGGTGGCAGACTCGCGCGTGCGCGACTTCCAACACCCGCTGTACCAACGCCTAGGAGTACTCGAAGCCTGCACCTGGCCTGATTTGGCCGAGCCAGCGGAGTTTCGTTATGTCAGCCTGTACCACGCCGAGCGTGCCTGAACGCCCCTTGTATCCCGCACGCCGCGCCCACATTTATAGTTCATCGCATTGCAGCCCATCACAACTTGCGCCCAGCCGAGACCGATCATGAGCGACTCCCCTTACATCTTTGATATCGCAGGCAGCGCCAGCTTCGAACAGCTGGTGATCGAAAATTCATTCCAGAAGCCAGTGCTGGTGGATTTCTGGGCGGAATGGTGCGCGCCGTGCAAGGCGCTGATGCCGCTGCTGGCGAAGATCACCGAGGAATACAACGGCGAACTGCTGCTGGCCAAGGTCAACTGCGATATCGAGCAGGACATCGTCGCCCGTTTCGGTATCCGTAGCCTGCCGACCGTGGTGCTGTTCAAGAATGGCCAGCCGGTCGATGGCTTTGCCGGTGCGCAGCCAGAGTCGGCGATTCGCGAAATGCTTAAACCGCACGTGGCCGAACCAGCACCAGCCGCCGCTGACCCAATGGAAGCCGCGCAGGCGCTATTCAGCGAAGGCCGCTTTGCCGATGCCGAAGCGGTGCTCAAAGTGCTGCTGACGGAAAACAACGAACACGCGGCCGCGCTGATTCTCTATGCACGCTGCCTGGCCGAACGTGGCGAGCTGGGCGAAGCCGAGGCAGTGCTGGGCGCGGTAAAAGGCGATGAGCATAAACAGGCCCTCGCCGGTGCCCGCGCGCAGCTGACCTTCCTGCGCCAAGCCGGCGAGCTGCCGGATGTGGCCAGCCTGAAAACCCGCCTGGCACAGAATGCCGACGATGATGAAGCCAGCTACCAGTTGGCGATTCAACAACTGGCACGCCAGCACTACGAGCCGGCGCTGGACGCCCTGCTCAAGCTGTTTATCCGCAACCGCAGCTACGCCGATGGCCTGCCACACAAGACCCTGTTGCAGGTCTTCGACCTGCTGGGCAATGACCATCCGCTGGTCACCGCTTACCGGCGCAAGCTGTATCAGGCGATTTACTGATCCCCTCCAGCGTCGACGGATCACCCCATCGACGTGAACTAGCCCACCCAGTGATAAATCGGCGCATCGACGCCGGTTTCCACGCGCGCCTGCGCGCAATGGCGCAGTCGCACCAGCAGGCGTTTGCCCGCTGCCTCACCACCCGCCAGCCCAGCCAATTGCCCGAGCAGCTGCGGCCCGTCGATCTGCCCAGCCTGGCGCAGCAACTCCAACGTGGTTTGCCACAGCGCATCATTGGCCACCGGCGCGACAGCGGCTGCCGGCGCAGCGGGCGGCTCAAGGCTTACATGCTGAGCCAGCTGCGCCCAGTCCTGCGCATCCAGCTCTACCGTTAGGTCCACCGGCCAGGCGCCAATCTGCCCACGAATTCGCACCATCATTCTGCCCTCAACTAATCAGCCGCCATGCTCCCACGTCCACTGCAGGTCGCCAAGCAAGGCTGGCCATGCACGCTACAAAGTTGTTATAACGTAACAAACATTAACTTCTGATCGGAGATCACCATGCGCCGCCTGCTACTTGCCCTGCCTTTCGCCCTACTGCCCTTTGCCGCCCTTGCTGCTGAACACAGTCATGAACACGACCACGCGCACGATCACGCCGAACATGGCAGCCTAGATGCCCATGAGCATGGCGCGGCGCAACTCAATGTGGTGCTCGACGGCAAGATGCTGCACCTGCAACTGGATAGTCCGGCGATGAACCTGGTGGGTTTCGAACATGCCGCCAAGAGTGCTGCAGACAAAGCCAAGGTAGCCGCCGCGCACAGCCAACTGGAACAACCGCAGGCGCTGTTCGGCCTGAACGCGGGCGACTGCAACGTCAGCAAGCAAGAGCTGGAAAGCCCACTATTTGCTGAGCATAAGCACAAAGAACACGACCACGAAAAGTCCCATGACAGCGAGCACAGCGATATCCACGCGCACTACAGCCTCGACTGCCAAAAGCCTGAAGAATTGAAACAACTTAACCTCGGCGAACTGTTCAAGCGCTTCCCCGCCACCGAGAAAATTCAGGTACAACTGATCGGTCCGAATGGCCAGCAGGGCCTGGAGCTGACGCCCGCACAGCCGACCCTGAGTTTCTAACCACCTTTTTGCAGCAGAACGGCCGGGGCAACCCGGCCGCTTACTTTATGAGTTCAGCCCTGATCCACCTGTCCAACCTCGGCTTTGCCTGGCCCGGCCAGCCCGAGTTGCTGGACATCGACACCTTCACCCTGCAACGCGGCGAAAGCCTGTTTCTCAAAGGCCCCAGCGGCAGCGGCAAGACCACCCTGCTCGGCCTGCTCGGCGGCGTACAGAAACCTAATCGCGGCAGCATCCAACTGCTTGAGCAGGACTTGAGTACGCTGTCCGCCAGCGCCCGCGACCGCTTTCGCGTCGATCACACCGGCTACATCTTCCAGCAGTTCAACCTGCTGCCGTTTCTCTCGGTGCGTGAGAACGTCGAACTGCCTTGTCACTTTTCCACACTGCGTGCGAGCCGCGCGGTGCAACGCCATGGCAGCGTAACCAAGGCCACCAACGCCCTGCTCGCCCACCTTGGCTTGCACCAGCCGGAGCTGTTGCAACGCCGCGCAGGTGATCTGTCGATCGGCCAGCAGCAGCGCGTGGCGGCGGCGCGCGCGCTGATCGGCCAGCCTGAATTGGTGATCGCCGACGAACCCACCTCGGCGCTGGATGCCGATGCCCGCGAAGCCTTTCTCGAACTGCTGTTCGCCGAATGCCGCGAGGCCGGCTCCAGCCTGCTGTTTGTCAGCCACGACCAGAGCCTGGCGCGCTTATTCGACCGCAGCTTGTCGCTGGCCGAGCTGAACAAAGCCACCCGCCTGGCGGAGATTTAACGATGTACCTATTGCGTCTCGCCCTCGCCAGCCTGGGCAACCGCCGCTTTACCGCCTGGCTGACGGTGTTCGCCATCGCCCTCTCTGTATGCCTGTTGCTCGCGGTCGAGCGGGTGCGCACCGAAGCCCGCGCCAGCTTTGCCAACACCATCAGCGGCACCGATCTGATCGTCGGCGCGCGCTCCGGCAGCGTGAACCTGCTGCTGTACTCGGTATTCCGCATCGGCAACGCCACTAACAATATTCGCTGGGACAGCTTCGAGCAGTTAGCCCAGCACCGTCAGGTCAAATGGGCTATCCCGATCTCACTCGGCGATTCGCACCGTGGCTACCGGGTGATGGGCACCAGCCCGGCGTATTTCGAACACTACCGTTATGCCCGCAGCCAACCGCTGCAGCTGAGCAGTGGTCGTACCTTTGCCGATGACCCGTTCGAAGTGGTGCTCGGCGCAGAAGTGGCGCAAGCGCTCAACTACCAGCTCGATCAGGAACTGGTGCTGGCCCATGGCGTGGCCACCATCAGCCTGGTCAAGCATGACGACAAACCGTTCAAGGTGGTCGGCATCCTTGCCCGCACCGGCACGCCGGTGGACCGCACCCTGCATATTTCCCTGGCCGGTATGGAGGCCCTGCATGTCGACTGGCAAAACGGCATGCCCGCACGCGGCGCGGCCAAAGTCAGTGCCGAGCAGGCGCGGGCCATGGACCTGCAACCCAAGCAGATCACCGCCTTTATGCTGGGCCTGAATAGCAAGATCGCCACCTTCAGCCTGCAACGGGAGATCAACGAATTTCGCGGCGAACCGCTGCTGGCAATCCTCCCCGGTGTGGCCCTGCAGGAGCTGTGGAGCCTGATGGGCACCGCCGAGAAGGCGCTGTTCGTGGTGTCGCTGTTCGTGGTGCTGACTGGCCTGATCGGCATGCTCACGGCGATTCTCACCAGCCTTAACGAGCGCCGCCGCGAGATGGCGATTCTGCGTTCGGTCGGCGCGCGGCCCTGGCATATCGCCAGCCTGCTGATCGTCGAAGCCTTTGCCCTGGCCCTAGCCGGCGTACTGCTCGGTTTGCTGTTGCTGTACCTGGGCATCGCCGGAGCGCAGGGTTATGTACAGGCGAATTACGGCCTGTACCTGCCACTGAATCTGCCAAGCCGCTATGAGTGGACGCTGCTCGGCGCTATCCTGAGCGCCGCCCTGTTGATGGGTTGTGTACCGGCCTGGCGCGCGTACCGCCAATCCCTGGCCGATGGCTTATCGATCCGCTTATGAGGCTTTGCATGCACCGCTCCCTGCTCGCCACCCTGCTGCTCACCCTGGCCCTGCCGCTGGCTGCCGCCGAGGTGCGCGAGCTGACCTGGTCGGAAATGGTCCCGGCCGACGCACCACCACAAGTCACTGAGCCGGCACCGATCCACGACCTCTCGCAGCTGGCCGACGCCCTCGCCGGCTCACAGAATGAAGCAGGCCCGGCGGCCATGCAGCAATCCCCCGCAGCGCCGGTGGTGCAGGCACTGGATGGCCAATCGGTCAAACTGCCGGGCTATATCGTTCCACTGGATGTCACCGACGAAGGCCGGGTGACCGAGTTCCTCTTGGTGCCGTACTTCGGCGCATGCATCCACGTGCCGCCGCCGCCGTCGAACCAGATCGTGCATGTCACCAGCGAACTGGGTGTGCTGCTCGACGCGTTGTATCAGCCGTTCTGGATAGAAGGCCCGCTCAAGGTCGAACAGACCAGCAGCGAGCTGGCCGAAGCCGGTTATCAGATGGAAGCGGAAAAGATCTATGCCTATGAGCTGCCGGACAGCTGAGACACTACGCGGCGACCAGCCAGAAAAAAGCCAGACTTCGAGTCTGGCTTTTTTATTGGACGTAACCAGCCGGCAGTCGATCAGCCGGCGCTGGCGATCCGCTTGTCACGCTGATAACTCAGCTCACTTTCCGCCCACTGGCGCCAGGCGCGCACTTTGCTGCGTTCGGCGCCGGCTCGTTCGGCCTTGGCCAGGGCGTCGAGCCCGGCCTGCCAGCGCGCCTGCTCCAGTTCCAGCTGGGCCAGGTGCAGCCAGTGTTTGGCACTGCCCGAGCGCTGCGCCAGTTCGCGGAATACCTGCGCCGACTTGCTGCGCTCACGCGCCTGCCACCAGAGCAGCCCCAGCCGCTCCTCACGAGCGGCGGTGCGCGGCAACAGGCCCTGATCGAGCATCCCGGCGAGCAGCTTGGCGCCCTGCCAAGGCTGATCGGCCGCGCCCGCCAGCAGCACCAGGTTATCCAGCTCGCCTTCATTGAAGCGCAGGCCCTTTTGATAGGCTGCGCGCAAGGTCGCCAACGACTTGTCATGGCTGCCGCTCAGCTGCTGCAAAGCTGCCAGCTGACGCCAGCCCTGGGCGTTATTCGGTTGGCGTGCGAGCAACTGGCGCTGCCAGCGCTCAGCGGCGGCGTATTTCTTCAGGTCAGCATTCATTGCGACTAAAAACTGCAACCAGCTGTCAGCGGCCTGCGGATTGGCCTGCACATAACGCTCAGCCAACGGCAGCGCCTTGGCTGGCTGATTAAGGCCCTGATAGGCCTGCACCAGCATCTGCAACACCTCTTCATTGGCGTTGGCCTGCCCCGGCACCAGCAGGGTCACCACCTGGGCGTAGCGGCGCTCGACCAGATTCAGGCGAGCGAGGTTCAGCACTTCAGCGGCTTGCAGCTCGGCATCCAGCTTGCCGCTGTTCAGCACCTTTTCCAGCAATTCGATGGCCTGAGCATTCTGCCCTTCGGCCCAGGCCAGATAACCGCGGCTGCGCCACAGCAACGCTTCTTCCAGGCTACCCGGCGTGCCCTTGGCGGCATCCAGAGCGCGCCGCGCGGCAGCGTAGTCGCCTTTCTTCTGTGCGGTCTGCGCCGTATCCAGCGCGCGAAACACGCCCGGATCAACACTCTGCCCAGCCGCCTGCGCGGCACCAGCGCTACACAGCGCGATCAGCAACAGTAGACGATACATATCAACGACCTCCTTCCAGACGGAAGTACAGGGTTTTCACCGCCTCACGAGCCACCGCCAAGCCACTCTCGGTACGCGGCGCAAAGCGCCAGCGTACGGCTGCACGGCGGGCTTCGCGCTCGAACACGTTCTGCGGACTGGCTTCGATGACGCGCACGTTTTCGACAGCACCGGCGCGGTTGATGGTGAACGCCAGCTTCACATGCCCTTCAATGCCGCGCTGTAAGGCATAGCGTGGGTATTCCGGGCTGACATCGTTGAGCGGCATCACCTCACTTTCTGGGCCGCCGGGCTGACCACCGGCATCGCTCGGGGCTGGCGCACTTGGCGCTGAGGCACCCGCTGCCAGCCCCGTCAGGCTTGGTGTCGGCGCGCTGTTCACGGCAATCCCGGTGCTCAGGCTCGGCACGGGCAGATCCAGGGCCGGCAGGTTGGCGCTCGGGGTGGCCGTCATCGGCGTCGGAGGTGTCGGGGTTTGCGGTGTTTGTGCTTGCGGCGGTTGCGGTGCCTGCTGGCGGGTGCGCGTCGCGGTGTCGCTGGAGTCGCCGTCGAGACGGACGAAATTGGCCACCGTCAGCGGTTCCTCACTCGGCTTGCTGCTGGGCGGCGCGACCATGTAAAGCATCAGGCCGAACAGCGCCAGCGCCATCACACAGGCCGCGACAAAGGACAGTGGCAAACGCATCAAAGCGCTCCCGCCGTAGCGGCCAGGGCCACGTCATGTACTCCGGCCAGACGCGCCTGATCCATCACCTGCACCACCAAGCCGGTACGCGCGTCCTGATCGGCCTGAACCACCACGGCGCCGTCCGGCTGGTCGACGCGCATGCGCTCGACGTGCGCACGCACGCTGCGCACGTCGACAACTTTCTTGTCCATCCACACCTGCCCATCGGCAGTGATGGCGATGAGGATATTGCCTTTGTCCTGCGGGCTGGCGGTTTCCGCCTGGGGCCGCTGCACTTCGACGCCGGCTTCCTTGATAAAGGAGCTGGTGACGATAAAGAAGATCAGCATGATGAAAACCACGTCGAGCATCGGCGTCAGGTCGATGCCGGTGTCTTCGTCTTGCTGGTGGTGACGGCGCATTCTCATGTGTCGAATCTCAGTCGTGACGCAGCTGGTCAGCCAGCCGCTCTAGAGCCCTGCGTGCATCGCGTTCGAGGCGCGCCAGGCTGAACAATCCACTAATCGCCAAGACCATGCCGGCCATGGTCGGCAGAGTCGCCTGCCAGACCCCGGCCGCCATGCCGCGCGGGTTACCGGTGCCGTTGATGGCCAGTACATCGAACACCGCGACCATGCCGCTGACCGTACCAAGCAAGCCCAGCAGCGGGTACATCGCCACCAGGGTCTTGCTCAGGCGCAGCGGGCCAAGCAGGTGTTGCTGCGCCTGGGCTAACCAGGCACTGCGCACCGCGCGCTGCCAGTTGCCAGTGTCGTCGCTCAGCACCTGCTGCCAGGCCTGACGGCGCTCGGCGACCCACTCCGGGAAAACCCGGCGCATGTACCAGAAGCGCTCGAATACCAGGGTCCAGAACACCACGCACAGGCCAGCCAGCGCCCACATCACCACGCCACCAGCGCTCATGAAGTCGAGCAAGGCATGGCCGCTGTCGACCAGGCGCAACCATAGCGCCAGCCAATCAGTCACGGCGCGGCGCCCCGGACAGGTGCAGGGCAATCAGCCCGGCACTTTGTTGTTCCAACAGCTGAATCAGGCCCTTGCTGCGGCTGGCCAACAGGGTGTGCAGGAACAGCAGCGGAATCGCCACCACCAGGCCCAACACAGTGGTCACCAGCGCTTGCGAGATACCGTCAGCCATCAATCGCGAATCGCCTCCACCGCCCTGGGTAATCGCCTGGAAGGTGACGATCATCCCGGTCACGGTGCCGAGCAGACCGAGCAGCGGCGCCACAGCGCTAAGCAGCTTGAGCAGGCCCTGGCCTTTTTCCAGCGGCGGGGTTTCCTGCAGGATCGCCTCGTCGAGCTTCAGCTCCAGGGTTTCCAGATCCGCCAGCTGCGGCTTGGGACCCAGCACGCCGATGATCCGACCCAGCGGGTTGTCGGCACGCGGTGCGCTCAAGTCATGCATCTGCGCGCTGACGCCACGGCCTACGCGGGTCAGGTAGACCATGCGCCAGGCGGCCAGCAGCAGACCAAATGCACCGAGCACCAGAATCACCCAGCCGACCAGGCCGCCCTGCTGCACGCGGTCCCACAGACCTGGCTCACGCTGCAACTGCGCCAGCAAGGTACCGCGGCTTGGATCAACCGGCAGGCTGGCGACCGCGTCGCTGCTATCGAGATAGTCCGCGACCTGGCCCAAACCGGACGGCTGACGCGGCGGCGCCAGCAGCTCACCGGCATCGGCGTCATAACGCAAGAAGGCATCGACGCCGTAAGCGGAGAACGCGCCGACGCGCAGCACATCCTGCGCATTGCGCGTGCCATCAGCCGCCACCACCGGCAGTTGCAGTTGCTCAACCCGGCCGCTGGCGGTGAGGTCTTCGAGCAGCAGCATCCAGTAGCCATCGAGGTCGGCAGCAGACGGCAGCGTGCGGCTTTCAGCCAGTGCCTTGAGGCGCGCCAGGCGCTCGGGGTATTGGGCGTTGAGCAGGCTGTCCTGCCATTGCCCGGCGACATCACCGGCGCTCTGGCGGACCACGCCAAACAACTCGCCAAGGTGACCGGCGCGCTGGCTGAGGAGCTTTTCCTGCTCGGCCAATTCGGCCTCCTGGCGGTCAAATTCAGCCTTAAGTCGCTCGGCTTCGGCCTTCTGCGTGGCCAGGGCGCTGCGCGCAGTGGCCAGCAGCTGGGCACGTTCGCCGCGCTCGGCAATAAAGGCCTGCTCGCGACTTTGCATGGCGCTGACTTCAGCCGCGCGCTCGCTACGAATCCGTTGCAGCAGTTGATCGGGGCTCAGCGGCTCGGCAGCGCCAGCCAGGGCGGGCAGCAGGGCCAGGGTAAAGGCGAGAACACGACGATTCATGGCTTGGCCTCCAGCGCCAGGGTCTTCACGGGCAGGTCAAGCACGGCCGGAGCCTGCTCCTGGCGGGCAATCGCAATGGCTTGGCGCAACGGGCGACGGGCGCTGCCGTCGAGCAGCTGCCAGCTACGGGTTTGCGGGTTCCACCAGCCACTTTCATGACCGTCGAGGGTCTGGAAATACAGCATCACGCGGCCCAGACGGAGGAACTCGACACTGCGTGACGTCCCTTCACTCGGCAACTCACCGCGCCAGGCTTCCAGGGTGCGGCCGTAGTCGCTCTCCACCTGGTAGGCCTCAAGAATGCGCCGGTATTTCTCGGCCAGGCTGACATCCGCACGCGGCAGTAGATCCTGCAGCTGAGCCAGACGGTCGCTGCGCTCATCCGGCAGGAACGGCAGGTCGGCGGCGATAAATTCACCGAGCACCTCGACCATGCGGCGCATCTGTGGCGTTACCGCCTCCTGAGTGCGCTCGATGCCATCGAGTTGCTGCTGATAGCCAGCCAGCTCTTTGCGCTGCGCCGCAACCAGCTCGCGTAACTGAGCGTTATAACCTTGCAAAGCCTCGGCCTGCTGCAAGGCATTTCGATACTCGGTGAGCATTTCCCGGCTGGCGTCATCGAGTTGCTCGACGCGCGCCTGCGAGGCTTTGGCATCAGCGGCCAGTTGCTGACTTTCATCCAGCGCAGCATCCAGAGGAGTCGCTGCGAGCGGCGCACTGGCCAGAACCAGAGCGACTGCCAGCAGGCGCTTCGGCAGAGGGATCATGGGGCATTCCTTGTTAAGAGAACGTACATAAAGAGAACCATTATCAACTGCCTCACACCTCTCAAGCAACCCGCGTGAAGCCATCAGTTAACGCAAAAGCGCTGCACACCACGCCTCTCATGGGCTGCAAAAGAAAATTTAGATAGCTAGCTACTTTATTGAGCTGGATCAACAGTCGTTTTATCCGCGCCCCTAACATCGTGCTCAGCCAATACGAACCGACGCTTTATGGGAGCACATCATGCGTACCTCACTGTTTACCGCCTCACTGCTGGCCCTAGCCATTGCCGCCCCACTGGCGCACGCACACCAGGCTGGCGACATCATCGTGCGCGCCGGCGCGATCACCGTTGACCCGCAGGAAAGCAGCAGCGACATCTGGGTCGGCGCACTCGGCACTGACGTAGCCGGTACCAAAGCGACCCTGGACAGCGACACTCAGTTGGGCCTGAACTTCGCTTACATGCTGACCAACAACATCGGCATCGAGCTACTGGCAGCCACCCCGTTCAGCCATAACGTCGGCGTAAAAGGCATGCCGGGCGGCTTTGCTGGCCTGAACGGCAAACTCGGCGAACTCAAGCACCTGCCGCCGACCCTGAGCGTTGTCTATTACCCGCTGGATGCCAGCTCGGCCTTCCAGCCCTATGTGGGTGCGGGCATCAACTACACTTGGTTCTTCGACACCAAGCTGAGCAGCGAAGCGGAAGGTAAAGGTTTCAGCGGCCTGGACATGAAGGACTCCTGGGGCCTGGCCGCACAGGTGGGCATGGACTACATGCTGACTGACAACATCATGCTCAACGCCCAGGTGCGCTACATCGACATCGAAACCACCGGCACCACCAACATCCTCGGCGACAAGGTCAAGGTTGATGTGGACGTGGACCCGTTCGTTTACATGGTTGGCCTGGGCTACAAGTTCTAAGCCCTCAGGCATAAAAAAACCGGCCCTCGCGGCCGGTTTTTTATGACGTCACACACTCAGCCTTGCGCCAGCAAGCGGCGCAAGCCTTCACGCATGGGTGTTGCCGCAGGCAGTTGATAATGTGTCTGCAAGCGCTGGTTATCCGCTCGCGAATGACGAATATCGCCGGCACGCTGCGCCTGATAGTTCACCGCAGGCAGGCCACCGCACAGCTCGCCGATCTGCGCCAGCAGCTGATTCAGACTCACAGCTTCATTCCAGCCGACGTTTACCGCCCCCTCAACGACTTGCGGCGCGGTCAGCGCCTGAGTCAGCAGCGCGACTAAGTCTTCGATATAGAAGAAATCGCGGGTCTGCTCACCATCACCGAATACGCTGATCGGCAAGCCCTGCTGCACGCGCTGAGTGAAGATGCTGATCACCCCGGAGTACGGCGAGGATGGATCCTGGCGTGGACCGAAAATATTGAAGAAACGAAAGATCGCCGGCTCCAGGCCATGCTGGCGGCGATAGAAATCCAGGTAATGCTCACTGGCCAGCTTGTCCGCCGCATAGGGCGTCAGCGGCGCCTTGGGCGTGGCTTCATCAATCGCCATACCTTCGCCATTGTTGCCATACACCGCCGCGCTGGAGGCGAACAGCACGCGCTTGACGCCGTGCAGACGCATCGCCTCGCAGATATTCAACGTGCCGACGAAATTACTCTGATGAGTCGCCACCGGATCATCCACCGAGGCTTGCACCGAGGCCACTGCAGCCAGGTGCGCCACCGCCGCGCAACCAGCAACCGCCTGCGCCACGACAGCGGCATCGGCGACATCGCCCTGAATAAACTGCAGCTGCGGGTTATCCAGCGTCAGATTGGCCAGCTTGCCCATCGACAGGTTGTCCAACACCCGCACGGGGTAACCCTGCGCCAGTAGCGCATCGACAAGGTGCGAGCCGATAAAGCCGGCACCGCCGGTCACCAGAACAGGGCGTGAATCAGACATGGCGATAATAACGGTCCAGTAGGCTCGGCAGCCCCGAGCGCCATGCTCGCGGTTTGATGCCGAAGGTATGAAGGATTTTCTTGCAGGACAGCACCGCATGCTGCGGCTCTTCAGCCGCATCCGGACGCGCGCTGTGCGCCTGCGCGCTCACTTCATCGACCAGATTGCTGCGGAAGTTGCGCGCTTCGCTGAGCACCGCCTGGCCCAGCGCCAGCGAGGTGGTCGCCTCATGCCCGCCATAGTGGTAGGTGCCCCACAGTGGCGTTTGGCAATCGAGCTGCTTGAGCACGGCGAGAATGACCCGCGCGGCATCGTCGACAGGGGTCGGGTTGCCACGCCGGTCATCGGCCAGCAACAGCGGTTCATCATGCGCGGCACGAGTCAGAAAGCGCCCGAGCAAGCCATTGGCGCTGTCATCCAGCAACCAGCCAAAGCGCAGCAGCACATGCCGTGGGCAGATCGCCCGCACGCGCTGCTCAAAGCGCCACAGCGCCTGACCACGCACACCAAGCGGCACCGGTTCTTCCTTCTCACTGTAAGCAGTCGCCCGTGAACCATCAAAGACGCGGTAGCTGGAGGGCTGCACCAGGCGAATCTGATGATGCTGACAGAGCTCGGCAAGGCGCTCGACTGAACGTTCCTGCGCAGCAAACTGTGCCTCGCTGACCGCTTCGGCCTGAAACCAGTCGAAGTAGTAAGCAAGGTTGATCAGGGCATCGGGGCGGGTGTCATCCAGCAACTGAGTGAGGCTGGCGGGGTCCCAGCCTGACTCCGGCGGTTTGGGGGCGAGAAAGCCAATGTCTTCCTCAGCGCCGAGACGAATCAACGCCTGCCCCAACGCATTACCGCCACCTAGCAGCATCAGCCGCATACGCATGATCGGCGTTAACTCAGCAGATCAGAACGGGATGTCGTCATCGAAGCTGTCGAAATCCGCGGCAGGCTGAGGTGCTTGTTGGGGTGCAGGGCGTGGCGCTGACTGCTGCTCGCGCTGCGGCGCAGGGCGCTGCTGACGCGGGGCGGAATCACCGCCACCGGCGTTGTCCGGACGACCGCCAAGCAGCTGCATGGTGCCCTGCATGTCGACGATAATTTCGGTGGTGTAGCGCTTGATGCCGTCTTTTTCCCACTCACGGGTCTGCAGCTTGCCTTCGATGTACACCTGCGAACCTTTGCGCAGGTATTCGCCGGCGATCTCGGCCACTTTGCCGAACAGCGACACACGGTGCCACTCGGTTTTCTCGACCTTCTGACCGGTCTGTTTGTCGGTCCACTGCTCGCTGGTCGCCAGGCTCAGGTTGGTGACCGCGTTGCCGCTCGGCAGGTAACGGGTTTCCGGGTCCTGTCCGCAGGTACCGACCAGAATGACTTTGTTAACCCCACGGGCCATAACGTTCTCCTAGGCTTTCAGCACGCCACCGGCGCCGGCTCTATGAGGCGCTCAAGGGACGTGCGGTCCAATTGTTGGGTATCCACTTTGATATAGATGGCCGCTTCGTCGCGTACCACTACGGCATCCGCCACTCCGGGCACAGCCTGTAAACGCTCGACCAACCCCGCCTCTTGCAAAGCCGCAGCTGAAAGCGGCAGACGCAGGCTGGTGACATACGGCGGTTCGCGCATAGTAACAGCAAAGGCCAACCAAAAAAGAGCCAGCAGGGCACAGCCCGCAAACACACCCGACAGGCTGTAGTGCTGATACAGCCAGCCACCCAGGATGCCGCCGATGGCCGCACCGAGGAACTGACTGGTGGAATACACCCCCATCGCCGTGCCCTTGCCACCCGCCGGAGCCACCTTGCTGATCAGCGACGGCAACGAAGCTTCGAGCAAGTTGAACGCGGTGAAGAACACCACCGTGCCGAGCACCAGCGCACGCAAGCTGGTGCCAAACCACCAGAAGAACAGCTCACAGAGCAGCAGCACGCTAACCGCGCCGAGCAGCACCTGCTTCATGCGACGCTTTTTCTCGCCGTAGATGATAAACGGCACCATGCCGAAGAAACCCACCAGTAGCGCGGTCAGGTAGACCCACCAATGCTCTTCCTTAGCCAGGCCGCCCTGCTCCACCAGCGCCAGCGGCAAGGCGATAAAGCTGGCCATCAGAATTGCGTGCAGCACCAGAATGCCGAAATCCAGACGCAACAAGTCGGCGTGCTTGAGCGTAGGCAACAACGCTTGCGTGCTTACACCCGACTCACGGTGCTGCAACGGTCCGGCAGCCCCTGGCACCAGTCCGACAACGATCACAATGCCCAGCAGCGCCATCGCTGCTGTGGCGAGAAACAGCCCGGACAGGCCAAAGGCGCGGGTCAGCAGCGGGCCGACCACCATGGCAACGGCAAACGACAGCCCGATGCTCATACCGATCATCGCCATGGCCTTGGTGCGGTGCTGTTCACGGGTCAGGTCAGAGAGCAGCGCCATCACCGCAGCGGAAATCGCGCCGGCGCCTTGCAGAATGCGTCCGGCAATCACCCCATAAATCGAGTCGGCATTGGCCGCTAACAGGCTGCCGGCGGCGAAAATCAGCAGGCCGACATAGATCACCGGCCGCCGGCCGATGCGGTCACTGAGCATGCCAAACGGAATCTGCAGAAACGCCTGGGTCAAACCGTAGGCGCCTATCGCCAGGCCGATCAGCGCCGGTGTACTGCCCTGTAACTCCATGCCATAGGTCGCCAGTACCGGCAGCACCATAAACATACCGAGCATGCGGAACGCGAACACCAGCGCCAGGCCACCGGCCGCGCGGGTTTCACTGCCGCTCATGCGCTCGCTGTGCGGATCATGCATGGGAAAGGCCCTGTCGAAATAGGCGGCGATTCTAGCAGCACTGAATGAGCGCGGCACAGCAGTGACGCTTTGCCGCGCCCGCCTTCGGGCCCGTATACTCGGTGGTTTTCCGCCCGCCATGCGAGGCCGTTGTTTGTGGACAAGATTCTGATCCGGGGTGCACGCACCCACAACCTAAAAAACATCGACCTGACCCTGCCGCGCGACAAGCTGATCGTGATCACCGGCCTGTCCGGTTCCGGCAAGTCGTCATTGGCCTTCGACACCCTCTACGCCGAAGGCCAGCGCCGTTATGTCGAGTCACTGTCGGCCTATGCTCGACAGTTCCTGTCGATGATGGAAAAGCCCGATGTCGACACCATCGAAGGCCTGTCGCCGGCAATCTCCATCGAGCAGAAATCCACCTCACACAACCCGCGCTCCACCGTCGGCACCATCACCGAGATCTACGACTATCTGCGCCTGCTCTACGCCCGCGCCGGTATTCCACGCTGCCCGGATCACGACTTGCCGCTAGAAGCGCAGACCGTCAGCCAGATGGTCGACCAGGTGCTGGCCCTGCCCGAAGGCAGCAAGCTGATGCTGCTGGCCCCGGTGATCCGCGAACGCAAAGGCGAACACCTGGCAGTCTTTGATGAGCTGCGCGCCCAGGGCTTCGTCCGCGTGCGGGTCAACGGCAAGATTTACGAGCTGGATGAACTGCCGAAACTCGACAAGCAGAAAAAACACAGCATCGATGCCGTGGTTGACCGCTTCAAGGCGCGCGGCGACCTGCAGCAGCGCCTGGCCGAATCCTTCGAGACAGCACTGAAGCTGGCCGACGGCCTGGCCCTGATCGCGCCGATGGAGGGCGAAGAAGGCGAAGAGATCATCTTCTCCGCTCGCTTCGCCTGCCCGGTCTGCGGGCACTCGATCAGCGAGCTGGAACCCAAGCTGTTCTCCTTCAACAACCCGGCCGGCGCTTGCCCGACCTGTGACGGCCTGGGCGTTAAGCAATTCTTCGACACCAAGCGCCTGGTCAATGGCGAACTGACCCTGGCCGAGGGCGCGATCCGCGGCTGGGACCGGCGCAATGTCTATTACTTCCAGATGCTCGGCTCCCTGGCTGCGCATTACGGCTTCAGCCTGGAAGTGCCCTTCGATGAGCTCAGCGCCGAACACCAGAAGTGCATCCTGTTCGGCAGCGGCACGCAGAACGTCGACTTCAAATACCTCAACGACCGTGGCGACATCGTCAAACGCTCGCACCCCTTCGAAGGCATCGTGCCGAACCTAGAACGGCGCTACCGCGAAACCGAATCCACCAGCGTGCGCGAGGAGCTGGCCAAGTTTCTCAGCACCCAGGCCTGTCAGGATTGCCGCGGTACACGCCTGCGCCGTGAGGCGCGGCATGTATGGGTCGGCGAGAAGACCCTGCCAGCGGTCAGCGGCATGCCGATTGGCGACGCCACCGAGTATTTCGGCAGCCTGGCGCTACCCGGCCGCCGTGGCGAGATTGCCGAGAAGATCCTCAAGGAAATCCGCGAGCGCCTGCAGTTTCTGGTCAACGTCGGCCTCGACTACCTGACCCTAGACCGCAGCGCCGACACATTGTCCGGCGGTGAAGCGCAGCGTATTCGTCTGGCCAGCCAGATCGGCGCTGGCCTGGTCGGGGTGATGTACATCCTCGACGAGCCGAGCATCGGCCTGCATCAACGCGACAACGAGCGCCTGCTCGGCACCCTGCGTCACCTGCGTGACATCGGCAACACGGTGATCGTGGTTGAGCACGACGAAGACGCCATTCGCATGGCCGACTACGTGGTAGATATCGGCCCAGGTGCCGGCGTGCATGGTGGGCAGATCGTTGCCCAGGGCACAGCGGCTGAAGTCATGGCCCACCCGGACTCACTGACTGGTAAATACCTGTCCGGACGCGTGAAGATCAAAGTGCCGGCCAAGCGCACACCACGGGACAAGAAGCTCTCGCTGAAGATCAAAGGTGCGCGCGGTAACAACCTGCGCAATGTCGACCTGGAAATCCCGATCGGCCTGCTCACCTGCGTCACGGGCGTGTCCGGCTCTGGCAAATCGACGCTGATCAACAACACCCTGTTTCCGCTCAGCGCCACCGCGCTGAATGGCGCCACCACCCTGGAAGCCGCCGCCCACGACAGCATCGACGGCCTGCAGCACTTGGATAAAGTGGTGGATATCGACCAAAGCCCGATCGGCCGTACGCCACGCTCCAACCCGGCGACCTACACCGGGCTGTTTACGCCGATCCGCGAGCTGTTCGCTGGCGTGCCGGAGTCGCGCTCGCGCGGTTACGGCCCGGGGCGCTTCAGCTTCAACGTCAAAGGCGGACGCTGCGAAGCCTGCCAGGGCGACGGCCTGATCAAGGTAGAGATGCACTTCCTGCCGGACATCTACGTACCCTGCGACGTATGCAAGAGCAAGCGCTACAACCGCGAAACCCTGGAAGTGAAATACAAAGGCAAGAGCATCACCGAAGTGCTCGACATGACCATCGAGGAAGCACGGGAGTTCTTCGATGCTGTTCCGGCACTGGCGCGCAAACTGCAGACGCTGATGGATGTCGGCCTGTCCTATATCAAGCTGGGCCAGAGCGCGACAACCCTGTCCGGCGGCGAGGCGCAACGGGTCAAGCTGAGCCGCGAGCTGAGCAAGCGCGACACTGGCAAGACCCTGTATATCCTCGATGAGCCGACCACCGGCCTGCACTTCGCCGATATCCAGCAACTGCTCGACGTGCTGCATCGCCTACGCGACCACGGCAACACCGTGGTGGTGATCGAGCACAACCTGGACGTGATCAAAACCGCCGACTGGCTGGTGGATCTCGGCCCAGAAGGTGGCTCCAAAGGTGGCCAGATCATCGCCGTCGGCACGCCGGAAGAAGTCGCCGAAATGCCGCAGTCGCACACCGGCTACTTCCTTAAACCGCTGCTGGAACGTGATCGCGACTAAGCTCGAGCACAACAAAAAGCCCCGCACATGCGGGGCTTTTAGTTGGCTGCAAAATCTTACATCTGCGTCTGCAGGTAGTTCTGCAAACCAATACGGTCGATCAAACCCAGCTGAACCTCAAGCCAATACGCGTGATCCTCCTCAGTGTCCTTGAGTTGCACCAGCAGGATGTCGCGGGTCTGGTAATCCTGATGCCGCTCGCACAGGGCGATGCCTTTGCTCAGGGCTGCACGCACGTGGTACTCCAGCGCAAGGTCAAACTTGAGCATCTCTGGCACGCTCTGACCGAAGCGGAAGCTGTCCGGAACCATGTCAGGTGTACCTTCGAGAAACAGAATGCGCTTGAGGATGGCATCGGCGTGCTGAGTTTCCTCTTCCATCTCATGGTTGATCCGCTCGTACAGCTTGGTAAAACCCCAATCTTCATACAGACGCGAATGCACGAAATACTGATCACGCGCGGCCAGCTCGCCCTTGAGCAGCACCTTCAGGTAATCGATGACGTCTACATGGCCTTTCATGAGGCGGTTTCCTTAGCTAGCGACATACAAAGGTTAATGCTGGCTGGCCGCAACCAATGGGTCAAGCGCACTGAATGCAGCCAGCCTTGCTGCAGGCATAAAAAAACCGGGCCAAAGCCCGGTTTCTTATACAACCTACGACTTACTCAGCGTCTACAGCTGCACCAGCGACCGGACGGTCAACCAGCTCAACATAAGCCATTGGAGCATTGTCGCCAGTGCGGAAACCGCACTTGAGAATACGCAGGTAACCGCCCTGACGGGTGGCGTAGCGCTTGCCCAGGTCGTTGAACAGCTTGCCGACGATGGCTTTCGAACGAGTACGATCGAAGGCCAGACGACGATTGGCAACGCTGTCTTCTTTAGCCAGAGTAATCAGCGGCTCGGCAACGCGACGCAGCTCTTTGGCTTTCGGCAGAGTAGTTTTGATCAGCTCATGCTCGAACAGCGATACCGCCATGTTCTGGAACATGGCCTTGCGGTGTGCGCTGGTGCGGCTGAGGTGACGGCCACTTTTACGATGACGCATGGTTCAATTCCTTACCAAACTCACGTTCGGTGATGATGACGATCAGGCAGTCGCCTTATCGTCTTTCTTCAGACTTGCCGGCGGCCAGTTGTCGAGGCGCATACCGAGGGACAGACCGCGAGAAGCCAGAACATCCTTGATTTCAGTCAGGGATTTCTTGCCCAGGTTCGGCGTTTTCAACAGTTCTACTTCGGTGCGCTGAATCAGATCGCCGATGTAGTAAATGTTCTCTGCTTTGAGGCAGTTAGCCGAACGTACAGTCAGTTCCAGGTCATCAACCGGACGGAGGAGGATCGGATCGATCTCATCTTCCTGCTCGATAACAACAGGCTCACTGTCACCTTTGAGGTCGACGAACGCAGCCAACTGCTGTTGCAGAATGGTTGCAGCGCGGCGGATAGCCTCTTCAGGGTCCAGAGTACCGTTGGTCTCCAGGTCAATAACCAGTTTGTCCAGGTTAGTACGCTGCTCAACACGAGCGTTTTCCACCACGTACGACACACGGCGTACCGGGCTGAACGAAGCATCTAGCTGCAAGCGACCAATGCTGCGGCTTTCATCTTCATCGCTCTGACGAGCATCAGCCGGCTCATAGCCGCGACCACGAGCTATGGTGAGCTTCATGTTCAGCGCGCCAGTGGAAGCCAGGTTGGCGATTACGTGGTCGCCGTTGACGATTTCGACATCGTGATCCAGCTGAATATCGGCAGCGGTAACTACGCCCGAGCCCTTCTTCGCCAGAGTCAACGTCACTTCGTCACGACCGTGCAGTTTGACAGCCAGACCTTTCAGGTTGAGCAGGATTTCAATGACGTCTTCCTGAACACCTTCGATGGCGCTGTACTCATGGAGTACACCGTCAATCTCGGCCTCGACTACTGCACAGCCAGGCATGGAGGACAACAGGATGCGACGCAGCGCGTTGCCCAGCGTATGGCCAAAACCACGCTCGAGAGGCTCGAGAGTGATCTTGGCGCGGGTCGAACTGACCACCTGCACATCAATGTGACGGGGGGTCAGGAACTCATTTACCGAAATCTGCATGGATGCACCTATTTTCTAGCCCTTACTTGGAGTAGAGCTCGACAATCAGGCTTTCGTTGATGTCAGCGGAGAGATCACTGCGCGCCGGGACGTTTTTGAACACGCCAGACTTCTTCTCAGTGTCTACTTCTACCCATTCAACGCGGCCACGCTGGGCACACAGCTCAAGAGCTTGAACAATGCGCAGCTGATTCTTCGATTTCTCGCGGACTGCAACAACGTCACCAGCTTTAACCTGGTAGGACGGTACGTTTACAGTTTTACCGTTTACGCTGATCGACTTGTGCGATACCAGCTGACGGGATTCAGCGCGAGTAGCGCCGTAGCCCATGCGGTAAACCACGTTATCCAGACGGCATTCGAGCAGTTGCAGCAGGTTCTCACCAGTAGCGCCTTTCTTGCCGGCAGCTTCTTTGTAATAACCGCTGAATTGACGCTCAAGCACACCGTAGATACGACGAACTTTTTGCTTCTCACGCAGCTGGGTGCCGTAGTCAGACTGACGGCCACGGCGCTGACCGTGAATACCTGGGGCCGCTTCGATGTTGCACTTCGATTCCAGAGCGCGTACACCGCTTTTCAGGAAAAGATCTGTGCCTTCACGACGAGACAGTTTGCATTTGGGACCAATGTAACGAGCCATTTCTCACTGTCTCCTGATTACACGCGACGCTTCTTCGAAGGACGGCACCCGTTATGCGGGATTGGCGTCACATCGGTGATGCTGGCGATCTTATAGCCACAGCCGTTCAATGCACGGACAGCAGACTCACGACCTGGACCTGGACCCTTGACGTTAACGTCGAGGTTCTTCAGACCATATTCCAGCGCAGCTTGACCAGCACGTTCTGCAGCCACCTGGGCGGCGAACGGGGTGCTTTTACGCGAGCCGCGGAAACCCGAACCACCAGAGGTAGCCCAGGACAGAGCATTGCCCTGACGGTCAGTAATGGTCACGATTGTGTTGTTGAAAGAGGCGTGGATGTGGGCGATGCCATCAACCACCGTCTTTTTGACTTTCTTACGAGTACGAGCAGCAGGTTTTGCCATGACTAGATTCCTGTCGATGCGCGAATGCGATTACTTGCGGATCGGCTTACGCGGGCCCTTACGGGTACGCGCGTTGGTCTTGGTACGCTGACCGCGAACCGGCAGACCACGACGATGACGCAGGCCGCGGTAGCAACCCAGGTCCATCAAGCGCTTGATTTTCATGTTCACTTCACGACGCAGGTCGCCTTCGGTATTCACCTTGGCTACTTCGCCACGCAGCTGCTCGATCTGCTCGTCAGAGAGATCTTTGATCTTTGCAGCCGGATTAACGCCGGCGGCAGCACAGACTTTCTGTGCAGTTGTGCGACCAACACCATAGATGTAGGTCAACGAGATAACAGTGTGCTTGTTATCCGGAATGTTAACGCCTGCAATACGGGCCATTCAGTGGAACTCCAATTGACAGCTACCTACGCCCCGGAAGCCAAGAAATAGGGCGCAAGATATTAACGCTGTAAAAACAAATAATCAACCCGGCAGCGCACTAGCTGCCGGGCTTGTCACTTCACTCACACTCAGCCTTGGCGCTGCTTGTGACGCGGTTCCGCGCTGCAAATGACGCGAACAACACCTTCGCGACGGATAATCTTGCAGTTGCGGCACAGCTTTTTCACCGATGCACGAACTTTCATCACCAACTCCTCGAACCTTATGGACTTCAGCGCAGCATGCCGCTGCCGTAGCCCTTCAGGTTGGCTTTCTTCATCAGGGATTCGTACTGGTGCGAAACGAGGTGCGATTGTACTTGCGACATAAAGTCCATCACAACCACTACCACGATCAGCAACGAGGTCCCGCCAAGATAGAACGGTACGTTGGCAGCCACCACCAGGAACTGGGGCAACAAGCATACGGCCGTCATGTACAGAGCACCGAACATGGTCAAGCGAGTCAACACGCCATCGATATAGCGCGCCGATTGCTCACCGGGACGGATACCCGGAATAAAGGCACCGGACTTCTTCAGGTTCTCCGCTACGTCTTTCGGGTTGAACATCAGAGCTGTATAGAAGAAGCAGAAGAAAACAATCCCTGCACTAAACAGCAAAATGTTCAACGGCTGACCAGGAGCGATAGCCTGTGAAATATCCTGCAGCCAGCCCATACCTTCGGACTGACCAAACCAGGCACCCAGCGAAGCCGGGAATAACAGAAGGCTGCTGGCGAAAATAGCCGGGATAACCCCCGCCATGTTCACCTTCAACGGCAAGTGGCTGGTCTGCGCTGCAAAGACCTTACGACCCTGCTGACGCTTGGCGTAGTGCACCGCAATGCGACGCTGACCACGCTCAATGAACACCACAAAACCGATAATCGCTACTGCCAGCAAACCGATGGCAATCAGAGCAAAGATATTGATATCACCCTGACGAGCAGACTCGAAAGACTGCCCAATCGCCGACGGCAGACCGGCTACGATGCCTGCAAAAATCAGCATCGAAATACCGTTGCCAACACCACGCTCAGTGATTTGCTCGCCCAGCCACATCATGAACATCGCACCCGCCACAAAAGTGGTGACTGCAACAAAGTGGAAGCCGAAATCAACTGTAAACGCTACGCCCTGACTGGCCAGACCGACGGACATGCCGACAGCCTGAACAATTGCCAGGACGAGGGTGCCGTAGCGGGTGTACTGGCTAATCTTGCGACGGCCAGCTTCACCTTCCTTCTTCAACTGCTCCAGCTGCGGGCTGACAGCGGTCATGAGCTGCATGATGATCGACGCCGAAATGTACGGCATGATCCCCAGTGCAAAAATACTCATACGCTCCAGCGCGCCGCCGGAAAACATGTTGAACAAGCTAAGAATGGTCCCCTCATTCTGTCGAAACAGGTCCGCCAGCCGATCAGGGTTGATACCAGGAACCGGGATGTGTGCACCTATCCGATAGACGATGATCGCCATGAACAGAAAGCGCAAACGAGCCCAGAGCTCGGATAACCCGCCATTGCTGAGCGCTGAGAGAGCACCTTGCTTAGCCATTTATTCCTCGAACTTACCGCCAGCTGCTTCGATAGCCGCGCGCGCACCTTTGGTGGCGGCGATACCTTTAAGGGTGACTGCCCGAGTAACCTCACCGGACAGCATGACTTTCACACGCTGTACGTTTTGGTTGATCAGGTTGGCATCCTTCAGCGACTGCAGAGTAACAACGCCGCCTTCGATTTTATTCAGCTCGGAAGTACGCACTTCTGC
Source organism: Pseudomonas sp. SG20056 (assembly GCF_031764535.1). NCBI lineage: Bacteria > Pseudomonadati > Pseudomonadota > Gammaproteobacteria > Pseudomonadales > Pseudomonadaceae > Pseudomonas > Pseudomonas sp. SG20056. Next base: position 670,743 of record NZ_CP134499.1, on the reverse strand, counting down.
GCGATCCATAGCCTTCAAAGAAACGAAACCGAACTTAGGCAGACGGCGGTGCAGAGGCTGCTGGCCGCCTTCGAAACCCGGAGCAATGGTGCCACCGGAGCGGGAGGTCTGACCTTTGTGGCCGCGGCCACCAGTCTTACCCAAACCGCTACCGATACCACGGCCCGGACGGTGCTTCTCGCGACGGGAACCCGGCGCAGGACTCAAATCGTTCAGGTACATGAATTAACCCTCGACTCGCAGCATGTAGTAAGCCTTGTTGATCATCCCGCGATTCTCGGGAGTATCCAGCACTTCTACGGTGTGACCGATGCGACGCAGACCCAGACCTTTAACGCAGAGTTTATGGTTGGGGATACGGCCGGTCATGCTTTTGATCAGCGTGACTTTTACGGTATTAGCCATGATTAGAGAATCTCCTCGACGCTCTTGCCACGCTTAGCCGCAACAGAACCTGGCGACTGCATAGCTTTCAAACCTTTGAAAGTGGCATACACCACGTTCACCGGGTTAGTCGAGCCGTAGCACTTAGCCAGAACGTTCTGCACGCCAGCCACTTCCAGCACGGCACGCATAGCGCCGCCGGCGATGATGCCGGTACCTTCAGAAGCAGGCTGCATGTACACCTTGGAGGCGCCATGGGCAGACTTCATTGCGTACTGCAGAGTGGTGCCGTTCAGATCAACCTGGATCATGTTGCGACGAGCAGCTTCCATCGCTTTCTGGATGGCAGCAGGCACTTCACGGGACTTACCACGGCCGAAACCGACGCGACCCTTACCATCACCAACCACGGTCAACGCGGTGAAAGTGAAGATACGGCCACCCTTAACGGTCTTGGCAACGCGGTTAACCTGTACCAGCTTCTCGATATAGCCTTCGTCGCGCTTTTGGTCGTTATTTGCCATAACTTAGAACTCCAGCCCGCCTTCACGAGCAGCATCAGCCAGCGCCTTGACGCGGCCGTGGTACTTGAAGCCAGAACGGTCGAATGCAACCTGAGTTACACCAGCGGCTTTCGCACGCTCGGCAACCAGCTCACCAACTTTCTTGGCCGCGTCAACGTTGCCAGTGGCGCCGTCACGCAGTGCTTTGTCCAAGGTAGAGGCGCTGGCCAGAACCTTGCTGCCGTCGGCCGAAATGACCTGGGCATAGATGTGCTGCGAAGAGCGATACACGCAGAGACGCACGGCTTCTAGCTCGTGCATTTTCAGGCGTGCTTTGCGAGCGCGACGCAGTCGAGTAACTTTTTTGTCGGTCATTTGCTATGCCCTACTTCTTCTTGGCTTCTTTACGGCGGACGACTTCGTCAGCGTAACGAACACCTTTGCCCTTATAAGGTTCAGGACGACGGAAGTCACGAATCTCCGCAGCGACCTGACCAACCAGTTGTTTGTCGACACCCTTGATCAGGATCTCGGTCTGGTTCGGGGTTTCAGCCACTACACCGTCCGGCAACTCATAGTCGATCGGATGGGAGAAGCCGAGAGCGAGGTTCAGCACCTGACCTTTGGCTTGCGCTTTGTAACCAACACCAACCAGCTGCAGCTTGCGCTCGAAGCCAGCGCTAACACCGATCACCATATTGTTGACCAGGGCGCGAGTGGTACCGGCCATTGCACGAGTCTGCTGATCGCCATTGCGAGCAGCGAAACGCAGCTCACCAGCTTCCTGCAGGACTTCAACGGACGAGTGAACGTTCAGTTCGAGAGCACCCTTGGCACCCTTTACCGAAAGCTGTTGGCCGGTGAGCTTGATCTCAACACCAGCGGGCAGCTTTACGGGGTTCTTAGCAACGCGAGACATGCTTATCCCCCCTTAGAACACTGTGCAAAGCACTTCGCCGCCGACACCGGCAGCGCGCGCAGCGCGGTCCGTCATCACACCCTTGTTGGTGGAGACGATGGATACACCGAGACCGCCACGAACTTTCGGCAGATCATCGACGGATTTGTATTGGCGAAGGCCTGGACGGCTAACGCGCTTAACTTCTTCGATAACCGGACGGCCTTCGAAGTATTTCAGCTCGATGGACAGCTGCGGCTTAACTTCACCGCTGATCTGATAACCCGCAATATAACCTTCGTCTTTCAAAACTTTGGCTACAGCCACCTTCAACGTGGAAGACGGCATGCTTACGACGGACTTTTCAGCCATCTGGGCATTACGGATACGAGTTAGCATGTCCGCTAACGGGTCCTGCATACTCATGGGCTAGACGCTCCTGATACAAAAAGAATTAGCCTTGCGGCTACAGTCGCTGAGAATTCTGGGAAAAATTGAACCCAGGCTCAGGCGAGCCGAGCATTCTAGAGACTGATCAAAAATGAATCAAGCCCCAAAGGGGCCTGATTCACAGATAAGACAAAGCCGGCACTAGGCCGGCTTTGTTTTTTACCAGCTGGCTTTAACCAGACCTGGTACATCACCACGCATTGCAGCTTCACGCAGCTTGATACGCGACAGACCGAACTTGCGATAAACGCCGTGCGGACGACCGGTAATGCGGCAGCGATTGCGCAGGCGCGAGGCGCTGGCGTCACGCGGCTGCTTCTGCAGCGCTACTTGTGCTGCCCAACGCGCTTCTGGACTGGCGTTCAGATCGGCGATGGTAGCTTTCAGCTCGGCACGCTTCTTAGCGTACTTGGCTACCGTTTGCTGACGCTTCAGCTCGCGGTTTTTCATGCTGGTTTTGGCCATGATCCAACTCCAATCAGTTGCGGAACGGGAATTTGAAAGCACGCAGCAAGGCGCGACCTTCATCATCCGTACGGGCAGTGGTGGTCAGGGTAATGTCCAGACCACGCAGAGCATCGATCTTGTCGTAGTCGATTTCCGGGAAGATGATCTGCTCTTTAACGCCCATGCTGTAGTTGCCACGACCATCGAAGGACTTGGCATTCAGGCCGCGGAAGTCACGCACGCGCGGCAGGGAGATGGACAGCAGACGATCCAGGAACTCGTACATACGCTCACGGCGCAGAGTTACTTTAACGCCGATCGGCCAGCCCTCACGAACCTTGAAGCCTGCAATCGACTTACGGGCATGAGTCACAACGACTTTCTGACCAGTAATCTTTTCCAGGTCGGCAACAGCGTGCTCGATGATTTTCTTGTCACCGATTGCTTCGCCCAAGCCCATGTTAAGGGTGATCTTGGTGATACGCGGAACTTCCATCACGTTGGCAAGCTTAAGTTCTTCCTTAAGCTTGGGAGCGATTTCTTTCCGATAAATCTCTTTTAGTCGTGCCATGGTCTTCTACCTAGCAGTGTTCAAGCATCAACCGCTTTTTGGGTCGACTTGAAGACACGAATTTTTTTACCTTCTTCTACTTTGAAACCAACGCGATCAGCCTTGTTGGTTTCGCCATTGAAGATGGCCACGTTAGAAGCGTGCAATGGCGCTTCTTTCTCGACGATACCGCCCTGAACGCCCGACATCGGGTTCGGCTTGGTATGGCGCTTCACCAGGTTGATCCCACCGACGACCAGACGGTCGTCAGCGAGAACCTTGAGCACCTTGCCACGCTTACCTTTGTCTTTACCGGCGATCACGATGATCTCGTCGTCACGACGAATCTTTTGCATGTCGGATCTCCTTAGAGCACTTCAGGGGCGAGCGAGACGATCTTCATGAACTTCTCAGTACGAAGTTCACGAGTCACTGGCCCAAAAATACGAGTGCCGATTGGCTCTTGCTTGTTGTTCAGCAGAACAGCAGCGTTGCCATCAAAGCGAATGATCGAGCCATCAGGGCGACGAACGCCGTGGCGAGTGCGGACTACAACAGCAGTCATCACTTGGCCTTTCTTCACTTTACCGCGCGGAATTGCTTCCTTAACGGTGACTTTGATGATGTCGCCGATGCCAGCATAACGACGGTGCGAACCGCCCAGCACCTTGATACACATAACGCGACGAGCACCGCTGTTGTCAGCGACGTCGAGCATGGATTGAGTCTGAATCATATAATTTCTCCGACCCTTAGCCCTTAGACGTCCACTGCGCGTTCGAGGATCTCAACCAGCGCCCAAGACTTGGTCTTGGCAACGGGACGAGTTTCGCGAATGGAAACTTTGTCACCGATCTTGCTCTGGTTGGTTTCGTCGTGTGCGTGCAGCTTGGTCGAACGCTTGACATATTTGCCGTAGATCGGGTGCTTAACGCGACGCTCGATCAATACGGTGATGGTCTTGTCCATCTTGTCGCTGACGACACGGCCGGTCAGCGTACGGACTGTTTTTTCGGCTTCAGCCATGATCACTTACCTGCCTGCTGGTTGAGCACAGTTTTCACACGAGCGATGTCGCGCTTAACTTGCGAGAGCAGGTGAGACTGCCCCAACTGGCCAGTTGCTTTCTGCATACGCAGATTGAACTGGTCGCGCAGCAGGCCGAGCAGTTGCTCGTTCAGCTGCTGTGCTGATTTTTCACGAAGTTCATTCGCCTTCATCACATCACCGTCCGCTTAACAAAAGTGGTGGCGAGTGGCAGCTTTGCAGCAGCCAGGGCGAAAGCCTCACGCGCCAACTCTTCGGAAACGCCTTCGATCTCATACAGGACTTTGCCTGGCTGGATCTGGGCTACCCAATATTCAACGCTACCCTTCCCTTTACCCATCCGCACTTCAAGAGGCTTCTTGGAGATCGGCTTGTCCGGGAAAACGCGAATCCAGATTTTCCCGCCACGCTTAACGTGACGAGTCAGAGCACGACGAGCGGACTCAATCTGACGGGCGGTGAGACGACCACGGGCAACAGACTTCAGCGCAAACTCGCCGAAGCTGACTTTGCTACCGCGCTGAGCCAGACCACGGTTGTGGCCGGTCATCTGCTTGCGGAACTTCGTACGCTTTGGTTGCAACATTTTGCGTACTCCTTACTTAGCAGCTTTTTTACGAGGCGCAGGTGCTTGAGGTTTCAGTTCTTCTTTAAGGCCACCAATCACTTCGCCTTTGAAGATCCAAACCTTGACACCGATCACACCGTAAGTGGTGTGCGCTTCGTACGTGGCATAGTCGATATCGGCACGCAGGGTGTGCAACGGCACACGACCTTCGCGATACCATTCGGTACGTGCAATTTCAGCACCGCCGAGACGACCGCTCACTTGGATTTTGATGCCCTTGGCACCAATACGCATGGCGTTCTGTACAGCGCGCTTCATAGCGCGACGGAACATCACACGACGCTCCAGCTGCTGAGCTACGCTCTGCGCAACCAGCATACCGTCGAGCTCCGGCTTGCGGATCTCTTCGATATTGATGTGCACAGGCACACCCATTTGCTTGGTCAGGTCCTGACGCAGTTTCTCAACATCTTCACCTTTCTTACCGATAACGATACCGGGACGAGCGGTGTGAATGGTGATACGTGCAGTTTGAGCCGGACGAGCAATGTCGATACGGCTTACGGACGCGCTTTTTAGTTTGTCTTGGAGATACTCACGCACCTTCAGATCAGCGAACAAATAGTCCGCATAAGTCCGACCGCTGGCGTACCAGACGGAGGTGTGCTCCTTGACGATTCCCAGGCGAATGCCAATGGGATGTACTTTCTGACCCATCTGATCGACTCCGTTACTTGTCCGCAACCTTGACAGTGATATGGCAAGACCGCTTGACGATGCGATCAGCGCGGCCTTTGGCACGCGGCATGATGCGCTTCAGCGAACGCCCTTCGTTGACGAAAACGGTGCTGACCTTCAAGTCATCAACGTCTGCGCCTTCGTTGTGCTCGGCGTTGGCTACAGCCGACTCCAGCACTTTCTTGATGATCTCGGCGGCTTTCTTACTGCTGAAAGCCAGGAGGTTGAGCGCTTCGCCCACCTTCTTCCCACGAATCTGGTCAGCGACCAAGCGGGCTTTCTGGGCGGAGATGCGAGCGCCCGACAACTTAGCGGCTACTTCCATTTCCTTACCCCTTAACGCTTGGCTTTCTTGTCAGCCACGTGCCCACGATAGGTACGAGTGCCGGCAAATTCGCCCAGTTTGTGACCGACCATGTCTTCGTTCACGAGAACTGGGACATGTTGACGACCGTTATGTACAGCGATGGTCAGACCGACCATTTGTGGCAGGATCATCGAGCGACGCGACCAGGTTTTCACTGGCTTGCGATCGTTCTTTTCCACCGCCACTTCGATCTTCTTCAGTAGGTGAAGATCAATAAAAGGACCTTTTTTCAGAGAACGTGGCACTGTCGTATCCCTCTATTTACTTGCGACGACGGACGATCATGTTGTCGGTGCGTTTGTTACCACGAGTCTTCGCGCCCTTCGTCGGGAAGCCCCATGGAGACACCGGATGACGACCACCAGAGGTACGACCTTCACCACCACCGTGTGGGTGGTCAACCGGGTTCATGGCAACACCACGAACGGTTGGGCGAACGCCACGCCAGCGTTTGGCACCAGCTTTACCCAGCGAACGCAGGCTGTGCTCGGAGTTCGAGACTTCGCCCAGGGTCGCACGGCACTCAGCCAGAACTTTACGCATTTCACCGGAACGCAGACGCAGGGTAACGTAGACACCTTCACGCGCAATCAGCTGAGCCGAAGCACCAGCGGAACGAGCGATCTGAGCACCTTTGCCCGGCTTCAGTTCGATACCGTGAACAGTGCTACCAACTGGAATGTTGCGCAGCTGCAGACTGTTGCCCGGCTTGATCGGAGCCATGATGCCAGCTACCAGCTGATCGCCAGCACTCACGCCTTTAGGGGCGATGATGTAGCGACGCTCGCCGTCTGCATACATCAGCAGAGCGATGTGTGCGGTACGGTTCGGATCGTATTCAATACGCTCGACAGTGGCTGGGATGCCATCTTTGTCGTTGCGACGGAAATCGACCAGACGGTAATGCTGCTTGTGGCCACCACCGATGTGACGGGTAGTGATACGACCATTGTTGTTACGACCGCCAGTCTTCGACTTCTTCTCAAGCAGCGGAGCGTAAGGAGCGCCTTTATGCAGCTCCTGATTGACCACCTTGACCACAAAACGGCGGCCAGGGGAAGTCGGTTTGCATTTAACGATTGCCATGATGCACCCCTTCCTTACTCAGCACTGCTGGCGAAATCGAGATCTTGGCCTGGCTGAAGCGAGATGATCGCTTTCTTCCAGTCGTTACGCTTGCCCAGGCCGCGAGCATTGCGCTTGGTCTTACCGAGAACATTCACGGTATTGACAGCAGCAACATTCACGTTGAACAGGCTTTCGACGGCCTTCTTGATTTCCAGCTTGGTTGCATCGGTTGCAACCTTGAAAACGAACTGACTTTTCTTGTCAGCGAGAACCGTGGCCTTCTCGGAGATGTGCGGGCCAAGCAGCACTTTAAATACGCGTTCCTGGTTCATCCCAGCAGCTCCTCGAATTTCTTCACGGCAGAAACGGTGACCAGCACCTTTTCGTACGCGATCAGACTGACCGGATCGGAACCCTGCACGTCACGAACATCGACGTGTGGCAGGTTGCGCGCAGCCAGGTACAGATTCTCATCAATAGCATCGGACACGATCAGCACATCGGTCAGACCCATGCCATTCAACTTGCCCAACAGTTCTTTGGTCTTCGGAGCTTCGACGCTGAAGTCTTCGACGACGATCAGACGATCAGTACGAACCAGCTCAGCAAGAATCGAACGGATGGCCGCGCGATACATCTTCTTGTTCAGCTTTTGATCGTGATTCTGCGGACGAGCCGCGAAGGTCACACCACCGCCACGCCAGATCGGACCACGAGTGGTACCTGCACGAGCACGACCGGTACCCTTCTGACGCCATGGGCGCTTACCGCCACCGGATACGTCGGAACGAGTCTTCTGCTGCTTGCTGCCCTGACGGCCGCCGGCCATGTAGGCCACAACTGCTTGGTGAACCAGGGTCTCGTTGTATGCGCCGCCAAAAGTGGCTTCGGATACTTCGATTGCTTGAGCGCCATTTACATTTAATTGCATGTCAGCTTCCCCTTAACCGCGAGCCTTGGCCGCTGGACGTACAACCAGGTTGCCGCCAGTAGCGCCAGGAACAGCACCCTTGACCAGCAACAGATTGCGTTCAGCGTCAACCCGCACTACTTCCAGGGACTGCACGGTCACGCGCTCAGCGCCCATATGACCGGACATTTTTTTGCCCTTGAATACGCGACCCGGAGTCTGGCACTGGCCAATGGAACCCGGAACACGGTGGGACACGGAGTTACCGTGAGTGTTGTCTTGGCCGCGGAAGTTCCAACGCTTGATGGTACCGGCAAAGCCTTTACCTTTGGACTGACCGGTGACATCCACCAGTTGACCAGCTTGGAATATTTCAGCGTTGATCAGATCACCTGCCTGGTACTCGCCTTCTTCAAGACGGAATTCCATAACAGTACGACCTGCCGCGACATTCGCCTTAGCGAAGTGACCGGCTTGCGCCTTGCTGACACGTGAAGCACGACGCTCGCCGACAGTGACTTGCACTGCACGATAGCCATCGGACTCTTCAGTTTTGAACTGAGTGACGCGATTCGGCTCGATCTCAATGACCGTAACCGGAATGGAGACACCTTCTTCGGTGAAAATACGGGTCATACCCGCTTTTCGACCGACTACACCAATAGTCATGTTGTAACCTCATGAGTGTACGGGGCTTTCACCCGCTATGGCCGCCCATTTCAGAGCGTTACACGACTAAAACCTAAAGCGGTCTTAGCCGAGGCTGATCTGCACTTCCACACCAGCCGCAAGATCAAGCTTCATCAGCGCGTCAACGGTTTTATCCGTTGGCTGGACAATGTCCAGAACACGCTTATGAGTACGGATCTCGAACTGATCACGCGCGTCTTTATTGACGTGTGGCGAGGTCAGCACGGTGAACCGCTCTTTGCGGGTAGGCAGAGGAATAGGACCACGCACCTGAGCACCAGTACGTTTCGCGGTTTCCACGATTTCCTGGGTTGATTGATCGATCAGGCGATGGTCAAAAGCCTTCAACCGAATACGGATTTGTTGGTTTTGCATTTTGACCTCAGATTCCAAGCTGCTATTCCCAACGGACGCAATACGCCCGTTAAAAGGAGGCGTGATTCTATAGACGCCCCTAGCAGGTGTCAACCCAATAAAAAAGCCCCCGCAAGCGGGGGCTTTTTCTCAAACCATCACTTACGCGATGATTTTGGCTACGACGCCAGCGCCGACGGTACGACCGCCTTCACGAATAGCGAAACGCAGACCTTCTTCCATTGCGATGGTCTTGATCAGAGTGACAGTCATCTGGATGTTGTCACCTGGCATTACCATCTCAACGCCTTCCGGCAGTTCGCAGTTACCAGTTACGTCAGTAGTACGGAAGTAGAACTGAGGACGGTAGCCTTTGAAGAACGGAGTGTGACGACCGCCTTCCTCTTTGCTCAACACATACACTTCTGCAGTGAAGGTGGTGTGCGGCTTAACCGAACCTGGCTTGACCAGAACCTGGCCACGCTCTACGTCGTCACGCTTGGTGCCGCGCAGCAGAACGCCGCAGTTCTCGCCAGCACGACCTTCGTCGAGCAGTTTGCGGAACATTTCAACACCAGTACAGGTGGTCTTGGTGGTGTCACGCAGACCAACGATCTCGATTTCTTCCTGGATCTTGACGATACCGCGCTCGATACGGCCAGTCACCACGGTGCCACGACCGGAGATCGAGAACACGTCTTCGATTGGCATCAGGAACGGCTTGTCGATTGCACGAACTGGCTCTGGGATGTAGCTATCCAGAGTTTCAACCAGCTTCTTAACAGCGCTGGTGCCCATTTCGTTGTCGTCTTGGCCGTTCAGAGCCATCAGAGCGGAACCGATGATGATCGGAGTGTCGTCGCCTGGGAAATCGTACGTGCTGAGCAGGTCGCGCACTTCCATTTCAACCAGCTCCAGCAGCTCAGCGTCGTCAACCATGTCGGCCTTGTTCAGGAAGACAACGATGTACGGAACGCCTACCTGACGGGACAGCAGGATGTGCTCACGAGTTTGCGGCATCGGACCATCAGCGGCCGAGCAAACCAGGATAGCGCCGTCCATCTGGGCAGCACCGGTGATCATGTTTTTTACGTAGTCAGCGTGACCTGGGCAGTCAACGTGTGCGTAGTGACGCACGGACGAATCGTACTCAACGTGAGCGGTGTTGATGGTGATACCGCGAGCTTTTTCTTCTGGGGCGCTGTCGATCTTGTCGAAGTCAACCTTTGCCGAACCGAATACCTCGGAGCAGACACGGGTCAGAGCAGCGGTCAGAGTGGTTTTACCGTGGTCAACGTGACCGATAGTGCCAACGTTGACGTGCGGTTTGTTACGTTCAAATTTTTCTTTAGCCACGACAATTAACTCCTAGCTTAAAGGGGCTGAATCAGCCTTGTTTTTTGGTTACCGACTCGACGATGTGCGACGGAGCCGTATTGTATTTTTTGAATTCCATGGAGTAGCTTGCGCGACCCTGAGACATGGAACGGACGTCGGTCGCATAACCGAACATCTCACCCAGCGGAACTTCAGCACGAATCACCTTGCCGGAGATCGTGTCTTCCATACCCAGGATCATGCCGCGACGACGGTTAAGGTCGCCCATCACATCACCCATGTAGTCTTCTGGGGTAACAACTTCTACCGCCATGATCGGCTCGAGCAACTCACCACCACCCTTCTGGGCCAGTTGCTTGGTCGCCATGGAAGCAGCCACCTTGAACGCCATCTCGTTGGAGTCGACGTCGTGGTAGGAACCATCGAACACGGTAGCCTTCAGGCCGATCAGCGGATAACCGGCAACTACGCCGTTCTTCATCTGCTCTTCGATACCCTTCTGGATCGCCGGGATGTATTCCTTCGGAATCACACCACCAACAACTTCGTTCAGGAACTGCAGACCTTCCTGACCTTCGTCAGCAGGTGCAAAGCGAACCCAGCAGTGACCGAACTGACCACGACCACCGGACTGACGAACGAACTTGCCTTCGATTTCACAGCTCTTCGTGATGCGCTCACGATAAGAAACCTGAGGCTTACCGATGTTGGCTTCGACGTTGAACTCGCGGCGCATGCGGTCGACCAGGATGTCCAGGTGCAACTCACCCATACCGGAGATGATCGTCTGACCAGTCTCTTCATCAGTTTTGACGCGGAAAGACGGGTCTTCCTGAGCAAGCTTGCCCAGTGCGATACCCATTTTTTCCTGGTCGTCCTTGGTCTTAGGCTCTACGGCAACCGAGATAACCGGCTCCGGGAAGTCCATGCGAACCAGGATGATTGGCTTGTCAGCGTTGCACAGAGTCTCACCAGTGGTGACGTCCTTCATGCCGATCAAGGCCGCGATGTCACCAGCGCGTACTTCCTTGATCTCTTCGCGAGCGTTTGCGTGCATTTGCACCATACGGCCCACGCGCTCTTTCTTACCTTTAACCGAGTTGATCACGCCATCGCCGGAGGCCAATACACCCGAGTAAACGCGAACGAAGGTCAAGGTACCCACGAATGGGTCGGTAGCGATCTTGAACGCCAGCGCCGCGAAAGGCTCGTCGTCACTTGCATGACGCTCCATTTCCTCTTCCTCGTTATCCGGGTTGGAACCCTTGATAGCAGGAATGTCGGTAGGAGCAGGCAGGAAGTCGATAACGGCGTCGAGAACCAGGGGAACACCCTTGTTCTTGAAGGAAGAACCGCAAACTGCCAGAACGATTTCGCCAGCAATAGTACGCTGACGCAGGGCCGACTTGATCTCAGCAATGGTCAGCTCTTCGCCTTCCAGGTACTTGTTCATCAGCTCTTCGTTGGCTTCGGCCGCAGCTTCAACCATGTTGCTGCGCCACTTCTCGGCCTCTTCCAGCAGTTCTGCCGGAATGTCCTTGCGCACTGGAACCATGCCTTTGTCAGCATCGTTCCAGTAGACAGCTTGCATGTTGATCAGATCAATCTGACCCTGGAAGTTGTCTTCAGAGCCGATAGCCAACTGAATCGGCACCGGAGTGTGACCCAGACGCTGCTTGATCTGACCGATCACGCGCAGGAAGTCAGCACCGGCACGGTCCATCTTGTTGACGTAAACAAGACGTGGAACGCCGTATTTGTTGGCCTGACGCCATACGGTTTCCGACTGAGGCTCAACGCCCGAAGTACCGCAGAACACAACGACAGCGCCGTCGAGCACACGCAGCGAACGCTCTACTTCAATAGTGAAGTCAACGTGGCCGGGGGTATCGATTACGTTGAAGCGGTGCTCATCTTTGTACTGCTTCTCGGAACCTTTCCAGAAGGCGGTAATAGCAGCAGAAGTAATGGTGATACCACGCTCCTGCTCCTGCACCATCCAGTCGGTGGTCGCGGCGCCATCATGCACCTCGCCCATCTTGTGGCTTTTGCCGGTATAGAAAAGTACACGCTCGGTGGTCGTGGTTTTACCCGCGTCCACGTGAGCCACGATACCGATGTTACGGTACCGGTTAATCGGTGTAGTACGAGCCATAAAGCCCTCGCAAATTTAGAAGCGCGATAATTAGAAGCGGTAGTGCGAGAAAGCCTTGTTGGCTTCAGCCATACGGTGCACGTCTTCACGCTTCTTAACTGCAGCACCTTTGCCTTCAGCGGCATCCAGCAACTCACCAGCCAAACGCAGAGCCATAGACTTCTCGCCACGCTTACGGGCGAAATCTACCAGCCAACGCATGGCAAGAGCGTTACGACGGGACGGACGAACTTCGACCGGAACCTGGTAAGTAGCACCGCCTACACGGCGCGACTTCACTTCGACCAGCGGAGCGATGGCGTCGAGAGCTTTCTCGAAGATTTCCAGGGGATCGCTGTTCTTACGCTCTTTAACCTTGTCCAGGGCGCCATAAACGATACGCTCGGCAACGGCTTTCTTGCCGCTTTCCATCACGTGGTTCATGAACTTGGCCAGGATTTGGCTTCCGTATTTTGGATCGTCAAGCACTTCGCGCTTGGCTGCTACACGACGTCTTGGCATTTGATAAGCCCTCAAACGGTCTTCAGGTTAGCCCGGGACTGCATCATGAGATGGATGCCCGACCTTACTCTTATCGACTCAGAAAAATAGAAACTCGCAATTCAGTACAGAGCGCCGATTACTTCGGACGCTTGGTACCGTACTTCGAACGACCCTGCTTACGGTCTTTAACGCCGGAAGTATCCAGCGAACCGCGCACGGTGTGGTAACGCACACCTGGCAAGTCTTTTACACGGCCGCCGCGAATCAGAACGACGCTGTGCTCTTGCAGGTTGTGGCCTTCACCGCCGATGTACGAGGAAACCTCGAAACCGTTGGTCAGGCGTACACGACATACTTTACGCAGTGCCGAGTTAGGTTTTTTCGGCGTAGTGGTATACACGCGAGTGCACACACCACGACGCTGCGGGCAGTTCTGCAGCGCAGGCACGTCGGATTTCTCGACGATACGCTTACGCGGCTGACGTACCAGCTGGTTGATAGTTGCCATCTTAAGCTCCACTGTTGTCTTGCGACGCTATTGCCCTACAAACAAAATGGCAGAGCACGTGCCCTGCCAAATTTAGGGGTGCATGAGTCTAAAGAGACTCACCGCCCCAGTCAAGACAAAGCCCCGCTAGCGAACTAGCGGGGCTTTGAACTTAATTGCTGCTGGAGTTCAGCGCTTCGGTCAGTGCGGCTTCCACTTCACTGGCGCTGACACGTACCGGCTGAGCCGCATCACGCTTGCGCTTGCGCTCGCTGTGATAAGCCAGACCGGTACCGGCTGGGATCAGACGACCCACAACCACGTTTTCTTTCAGGCCACGCAGGTAGTCGCGCTTGCCAGTAACCGCCGCCTCGGTAAGAACGCGAGTGGTTTCCTGGAAAGAAGCCGCCGAGATAAACGACTCGGTGGACAACGACGCCTTGGTGATACCCAGCAGAACGCGAGTGTACTTGGCGACGAACTTGTCTTCTGCAGCCAGACGCTCGTTCTCACCCAGTACCGCAGTCAACTCCATCTGGTCGCCCTTGATGAAGGAGGAATCACCCGACTCAGCCACCTCAACCTTGCGCAGCATCTGGCGCAGGATGGTTTCAATGTGCTTGTCGTTGATCTTCACGCCCTGCAGGCGGTACACGTCCTGGATCTCGTTGACGATGTACTTGGCCAGCGCGCTGACACCCAGCAAACGCAGGATATCGTGCGGGTCGCTCGGACCGTCGGAGATAACTTCACCCTTGTTGACCTGTTCACCCTCGAACACGTTCAGGTGACGCCACTTCGGAATCAGCTCTTCGTACGGATCGCTACCGTCGTTCGGGGTAATGACCAGACGGCGCTTGCCCTTGGTCTCTTTACCGAACGCGATGGTGCCGCTGATTTCAGCCAGAATCGAGGCTTCTTTCGGACGACGCGCTTCGAACAAATCGGCAACGCGCGGCAGACCACCGGTGATGTCACGGGTCTTCGAGGTTTCCTGAGGAATACGGGCGATAACATCACCGACCGCAACCTGCGCACCGTTCGCCACACCTACCAAGGCGTTGGCCGGCAGGAAGTACTGAGCTGGCACGTCGGTACCTGGCAGCAGCAGATCCTTGCCATCTTCACCAACCATCTTCACTGCAGGACGGATGTCCTTGCCGGCAGCCGGACGATCTTTCGGATCGAGGACTTCGATGTTGGTCAAACCGGTCAATTCGTCCGTCTGACGCTTGATGGTGATGCCTTCTTCCATGCCCACGTAGGTCACGGTACCTTTCATTTCGGTAACGATCGGGTGGGTGTGCGGGTCCCACTTGGCGACGATTGCGCCAGCGTCGACCTTGTCGCCTTCCTTCACGGAAATCACGGCACCGTACGGCAGCTTGTAGCGCTCGCGCTCACGACCAAACTCGTCAGCAATCGCCAGCTCACCGGAACGCGATACCGCGATCAGATTGCCGTCGAGACGCTCAACGTGCTTCAGGTTGTGCAGACGTACCGCACCGCCATTCTTCACCTGTACGCTGTCGGCAGCGGAGGTCCGGCTGGCCGCACCACCGATGTGGAACGTACGCATGGTCAGCTGGGTACCCGGCTCACCGATCGACTGGGCAGCAATAACCCCGACCGCTTCACCAATGTTGATCTGGTGACCACGTGCCAGGTCGCGACCGTAGCACTTGGCGCAGATGCCATAGCGGGTTTCACAAGTGATCGGCGAACGCACGATCACCTCATCGATACTGTTCAGTTCGATGAATTCAACCCACTGCTCGTCCACCAGGGTACCGGCTGGAACGATGACGTCCTCGGTGCCCGGCTTAAACACGTCACGGGCGATTACACGACCCAGTACACGCTCACCCAGCGGCTCAACCACGTCACCGCCTTCAATGTGCGGCGTCATCAGCAGGCCGTGCTCGGTGCCGCAATCGATCGCGGTAACCACCAGATCTTGCGCTACGTCTACCAGACGACGAGTCAGGTAACCGGAGTTAGCTGTTTTCAACGCGGTATCCGCAAGACCCTTACGAGCACCGTGCGTCGAGATGAAGTACTGCAGAACCGACAGACCTTCGCGGAAGTTCGCGGTGATCGGCGTTTCGATGATCGAGCCGTCTGGCTTGGCCATCAGACCACGCATACCAGCGAGCTGACGGATCTGCGCAGCAGAACCCCGCGCACCGGAGTCGGCCATCATGTACATCGAGTTGAACGACTCTTGCTCAACGGTCTTGCCTTCGCGATCAACCACTTTCTCTTTCGAGAGATTGGCCATCATCGCTTTGGACACTTCGTCGTTGGCCTTGGACCAGAGGTCGATCACCTTGTTGTACTTCTCGCCCTGGGTTACCAGGCCGGAGGCATACTGCGATTCGATCTCTTTAACTTCCTCGGTGGCGGCGTCAATGATGCGCGCCTTCTCATCCGGGATAACGAAGTCGTTCACGCCGATCGACACACCAGAGATGGTCGAGTAAGCGAAACCGGTGTACATCAGCTGGTCAGCGAAGATCACGGTGTCTTTCAAGCCAACGGTGCGGTAGCACTGGTTGATCAGCTTGGAGATCGCCTTCTTCTTCATCGACTGGTTGACCACGTCATACGACAGGCCGTCCGGCACGATTTGGAACAGCAGCGCACGGCCGACAGTGGTGTCGACGATACGGGTGTTCTTGGTGATGGTGCCGTCGCGGTCTTTGATCACTTCGTTGATGCGCACTTTTACGCGAGCATGCAACGAGGCTTCGCCACCACGGAAAACCCGGTCAACTTCCTGCAGGTCAGCGAATACGCGGCCTTCGCCCTTGGCGTTGATCGCTTCGCGGGTCATGTAATACAGACCCAGTACCACGTCCTGCGAAGGAACGATGATTGGCTCACCGTTGGCAGGCGACAGGATGTTGTTGGTCGACATCATCAGTGCGCGCGCTTCCAGCTGGGCTTCCAGCGTCAGCGGTACGTGCACGGCCATCTGGTCACCGTCGAAGTCGGCGTTGTACGCGGCGCAGACCAGCGGGTGCAGCTGAATCGCTTTACCTTCGATCAGAACCGGTTCAAACGCCTGGATGCCCAGACGGTGAAGGGTTGGTGCACGGTTGAGCAGCACGGGGTGTTCGCGAATCACTTCGGCGAGAACGTCCCAAACCTCTGGCAGCTCGCGCTCGACCATCTTCTTCGCGGCCTTGATGGTGGTCGCCAGACCACGCATTTCCAGCTTGCCGAAAATGAACGGCTTGAACAGCTCGAGCGCCATCTTCTTCGGCAGACCGCACTGATGCAGACGCAGAGTCGGGCCCACGGTAATAACGGAACGACCGGAGTAGTCCACGCGCTTACCGAGCAGGTTCTGACGGAAACGACCTTGCTTACCCTTGATCATGTCAGCCAAGGATTTCAGCGGACGCTTGTTCGAGCCAGTGATGGCGCGACCGCGACGGCCGTTGTCGAGCAGAGCATCGACCGCTTCCTGCAGCATGCGCTTTTCGTTGCGCACGATGATGTCCGGTGCGGACAGATCGAGCAGGCGCTTCAGACGGTTGTTACGGTTGATCACGCGGCGATACAGATCGTTGAGATCCGAAGTCGCGAAACGGCCACCGTCGAGCGGAACAAGCGGACGCAGATCTGGCGGCAGAACCGGCAGAACGGTCAACACCATCCACTCAGGCAGGTTGCCCGAACCGAGGAAAGCTTCCATCAGCTTCAGACGCTTGGACAGCTTCTTGATCTTGGTTTCCGAGTTGGTTTGCGGAATTTCTTCGCGCAGACGGCCAATCTCGTGCTCCAGGTCGATCGCGTGCAGCAGTTCGCGAACGGCTTCAGCACCCATGCGGGCGTCGAAGTCATCACCGAACTCTTCGAGGGCTTCGAAGTACTGCTCGTCGTTCAGCAGCTGGCCTTTTTCAAGGGTGGTCATGCCCGGGTCGATAACGACATAGCTCTCGAAGTAGAGAACGCGCTCGATATCGCGCAGGGTCATGTCCATCAGCAAACCGATACGGCTCGGCAGCGATTTCAGGAACCAGATGTGGGCAACCGGCGAAGCCAATTCGATGTGCGCCATGCGCTCACGACGAACCTTAGCCAGTGCAACTTCAACGCCGCACTTCTCGCAGATCACGCCGCGATGCTTCAAGCGCTTGTACTTACCGCACAGGCACTCGTAATCCTTTACCGGGCCAAAAATCTTGGCGCAGAACAGGCCGTCACGCTCAGGCTTGAACGTACGGTAGTTGATGGTTTCCGGTTTTTTAACTTCACCGAACGACCACGAACGGATCATCTCAGGCGAAGCAAGGCCGATGCGAATGGCATCGAACTCTTCGACTTGACCCTGGTTTTTCAGCAAATTCAGTAGGTCTTTCAAGGCCTTTCCTCCTGGCGGAGCAGAGAGCGGGCTGTGGTGCCCCGCTCTCGATTCGCGTCACGTGTTATTCGGTTTCCAGATCGATGTCGATACCCAGCGAACGGATCTCTTTGATCAGTACGTTGAAGGACTCGGGCATGCCCGGCTCCATACGGTGATCACCGTCCACGATGTTTTTGTACATCTTGGTACGGCCGTTCACGTCGTCCGACTTCACGGTCAGCATTTCCTGCAGGGTGTAGGCGGCGCCGTAGGCTTCCAGTGCCCAGACCTCCATCTCACCGAAGCGCTGACCACCGAACTGCGCCTTACCACCCAGCGGCTGCTGAGTAACCAGGCTGTAGGAACCCGTGGAACGCGCGTGCATCTTGTCGTCCACCAGGTGGTTCAGTTTCAGCATGTACATGTAGCCAACGGTGGTCGGACGCTCGAACTGGTTACCAGTACGACCGTCGATCAGGCGCATCTGGCCGCTTTCTGGCAGATCAGCCAGTTTCAGCATGGCCTTGATTTCGCTTTCCTTGGCACCGTCGAACACCGGGGTGGCCATCGGCACACCGCCTTTGAGGTTGTGCGCCAAACGAAGGATTTCCTGATCGCTCAACTCATCCAGGCTTTCCTGACGACCGCCGATCTCGTTGTAGATCTGCTGCATGAACTTACGCAGTTCAGCGACCTTGCGCTGCTCTTCGAGCATGCGGTTGATCTTCTCACCCAGACCTTTGGCCGCGAGGCCCAGGTGGGTTTCAAGGATCTGACCGACGTTCATACGCGATGGTACGCCCAGCGGGTTCAGTACGATGTCCACCGGCGTACCGTGGATGTCGTGCGGCATGTCTTCAACCGGCATGATCACCGAGACCACACCCTTGTTACCGTGACGACCGGCCATCTTGTCACCCGGCTGGATGCGGCGACGGATTGCCAGGTAGACCTTGACGATCTTCAGCACGCCTGGAGCCAGGTCATCGCCCTGCTGCAGTTTGCGCTTCTTGTCTTCAAACTTGTCGTCGAGCAGCTGACGGCGGTCGGAAATGTAGGCCTGGGCCTTTTCCAACTGCTCGTTCAGGGCATCGTCAGCCATGCGCAGTTTGAACCACTGGCCGCGCTCGAGGCCGTCGAGGAACTCGTCGGTGACTTCTGCGCCTTTCTTCAGGCCAGCGCCGCCTTCAACTTTCTTACCAACCAGAGCGGAACGCAGACGCTCGAAGGTTGCACCTTCAACGATGCGGAACTCTTCGTTGAGGTCCTTACGGATCTCGTCGAGCTGGCTCTTCTCGATCGACAGGGCACGCGCATCGCGCTCCACGCCATCACGAGTGAAGACCTGCACGTCGATAACGGTACCTTTGGTGCCAGTTGGCACACGCAGGGAGGTGTCTTTAACGTCAGACGCCTTCTCACCGAAGATCGCACGCAGCAGCTTCTCTTCCGGAGTCAGTTGGGTTTCGCCTTTTGGCGTGACCTTGCCGACCAGAATGTCACCTGGGCCCACTTCAGCGCCGACATATACGATGCCTGCTTCGTCCAGCTTGTTCAGCGCCGATTCACCGACGTTCGGGATGTCGGAAGTGATTTCTTCCGAGCCGAGCTTGGTGTCACGCGCCACACAGGTCAGTTCCTGGATGTGGATGGTGGTGAAACGATCTTCTTGCACCACGCGCTCGGAGAGGCAGATGGAGTCTTCGAAGTTGTAACCGTTCCACGGCATGAACGCGACGCGCATGTTCTGACCCAGAGCCAGCTCACCCATATCAGTGGACGGACCGTCGGCCAGGATGTCGCTGCGCTCAACCTTGTCACCTTTGCTCACCAGCGGACGCTGGTTGATGCAGGTGTTCTGGTTGGAGCGGGTGTATTTGGTCAGGTTGTAGATGTCGACACCGGCTTCGCCAGTTTCAACTTCGTCGTCATTGACGCGAACAACCACACGGCTGGCATCGACGGAGTCGATCACACCGCCACGGCGAGCCACGACGCAAACGCCGGAATCGCGCGCTACGTTGCGCTCCATGCCGGTACCGACCAGCGGCTTGTCAGCGCGCAGGGTTGGTACAGCCTGACGCTGCATGTTCGACCCCATCAACGCACGGTTGGCGTCGTCGTGCTCGAGGAACGGAATCAACGAAGCAGCAACCGAAACTACCTGCTTAGGCGATACGTCCATCAGGGTGACGTCTTCAGGCGCTTTAACGGTGAATTCGTTGAGGTGACGTACGGCCACCAACTCATCAACCAGCTGACCTTTGTTGTTCATGGTCGCCGAAGCTTGGGCGATCACGTGATCGGCCTCTTCGATGGCGGACAGGAACACGATTTCGTCGGTAACCAGGGTGTCTTTCACCACACGGTACGGGCTCTCGAGGAAGCCGTACTGGTTGGTGCGAGCATAGGCTGCCAGGGAGTTGATCAGACCGATGTTCGGACCTTCAGGGGTCTCGATCGGGCACACACGGCCGTAGTGGGTCGGGTGTACGTCACGGACTTCGAAGCCGGCACGCTCACGGGTCAGACCGCCCGGGCCAAGAGCCGAAACACGGCGCTTGTGGGTGATCTCGGAGAGCGGGTTGTTCTGGTCCATAAACTGCGAGAGCTGGCTGGAACCGAAGAACTCTTTAACGGCAGCCGCAACCGGCTTGGCGTTAATCAGGTCTTGCGGCATCAGGCCTTCGCTTTCGGCCATCGACAGACGCTCTTTGACCGCACGCTCAACACGTACCAGGCCAACGCGGAACTGGTTCTCGGCCATTTCGCCTACGCAGCGAACACGACGGTTACCCAGGTGATCGATGTCGTCGACGATGCCTTTACCGTTACGGATATCAACGAGGGTCTTGAGCACCTCGACGATGTCTTCCTTGCTCAGCACGCCCGAACCTTCGATTTCGGTGCGACCGATACGACGGTTGAACTTCATACGGCCAACGGCCGACAGGTCGTAACGCTCGGCGCTGAAGAACAGGTTGTTGAACAGGGTCTCGGCAGCATCCTTGGTTGGCGGCTCGCCAGGACGCATCATGCGATAGATCTCGACCAGCGCTTCCAACTGATTGGTGGTGCTGTCGATCTTCAGGGTGTCGGAGATGAACGGACCGCAATCGATGTCGTTGGTGTACAGCGTTTCGATGCGCACAACCTGAGCCTTGACCACTTTGGCCAGGATCTCGACGTTCAGCTCGGTGTTGCACTCAGCGATAATTTCGCCGGTAGCCGGGTGCACGATTGCCTTGGCCGAGGTGCGACCGATCAGGTAGTCGATAGGCACTTGCAGCTCTTTGATGCCGGCCTTGTCCAACTGGTTGATATGGCGCGCGGTAATCCGGCGGCCTTGCTCAACGATGACCTTGCCCTTGTCATCGAGGATATCGAGGACGGCAATTTCACCACGCAGACGCTGCGGAACCAGTTCCAGATTCAGGGTTTCGCCCTTAACGTGGAAAACGTTGGTCGCGTAGAACGCGTCCAGCACTTCTTCAGTGCTGTAGCCCAGCGCGCGCAGCAGTACGGAAGCCGGCAGCTTGCGACGACGGTCGATACGCACGAACACGGCGTCCTTCGGATCGAACTCGAAGTCCAACCAGGAACCGCGGTAAGGAATAATCCGCGCCGAGTACAGCAGCTTGCCCGAGCTATGTGTCTTGCCACGGTCGTGGTCGAAGAACACACCTGGGGAGCGGTGCAACTGGGAGACGATAACGCGCTCGGTACCGTTGATAACGAAGGTACCGTTCTCGGTCATGAGCGGAATTTCGCCCATGTACACTTCTTGCTCTTTGATGTCCTTGATCGCTTTGTTCGACGATTCTTTGTCGAAAATGATCAGACGGACTTTTACCCGCAGCGGTACGGCATAGGTTACGCCGCGCAGCGTACATTCCTTGACATCAAAAGCCGGCTCGCCCAAGCGATAACCGACATATTCCAGAGCAGCATTGCCGGAATAGCTGATAATCGGGAAAACAGACTTGAAGGCCGCATGCAGGCCAATGTCGCGGAACTGGTCCTTGGTCGCCCCTGCCTGCAGGAATTCGCGATACGAATCCAGCTGGATGGCCAGGAGATAAGGCACATCCATGACATCCGGCAACTTGCTAAAGTCCTTGCGGATACGTTTTTTCTCAGTATATGAGTAAGCCATCAGCGTTCCCCAGCTTGGTCACCTGCTTATTTGGCCCCTCCGACGGGAGTTGCCAGAAACTCTTGCAAACCCTAGGTTTGCGCCGCCACATCGGGCGGGTATTTCGCGCCCCAGGCCAGCTAATGATTCGCCGACCTAGAACGGAAAAAGGCCGGTGGCAAAAGCCACCAGCCATCAGCCTTTCGCTCAACGCTTGGGCTGTAGACGCAAGGTCGTCGCTTACTTGAGCTCGACTTTGGCGCCAGCTTCTTCCAAAGCAGCTTTGGCTTTGTCAGCTGCGTCTTTCGCAACAGCTTCCAGAACCATGGCAGGAGCGCCGTCAACGACAGCCTTGGCTTCTTTCAGGCCCAGACCGGTCAGCTCACGAACTGCCTTGATCACGTTTACTTTCTTCTCGCCGGCTTCAACCAACATCACGTTGAATTCGGTTTGCTCTTCAACAACAGCGGCGGCAGCAGCTGGGCCAGCTGCAGCAACAGCAGCGGTTACGCCGAAGGTTTCTTCCATTGCTTTGATCAGTTCAACAACTTCCAGAACGGTTTTCTGGCCAATTGCTTCGATGATTTGTTCGTTAGTCAGAGACATGACTTTAAATCCTGTATTGGGGTGACAGCCTACGCAGCCATCAAATTAAACATATGATTTTGAAAGAGTTTACGATGCCTTAGGCAGCGGTAGCTTCTTTCTGGTCGCGAATGGCCGCCAGAGTACGAGCCAGCTTGCTGGTAGCGCCTTGGATCACGCTCATCAGCTTCGCAATGGCTTCGTCGCGAGTTGGCAGCGAAGCCAACACGTCGATCTCGTTTGCTGCGAGGAACTTGCCCTCGAACGCAGCTGCCTTGATCTCGAACTTGTCCTG
Source organism: Pseudomonas sp. SG20056 (assembly GCF_031764535.1). Lineage (NCBI taxonomy): Bacteria > Pseudomonadati > Pseudomonadota > Gammaproteobacteria > Pseudomonadales > Pseudomonadaceae > Pseudomonas > Pseudomonas sp. SG20056. Next base: position 647,937 of record NZ_CP134499.1, on the reverse strand, counting down.
ACCCTTGGCGAACTCTTTGAAAATACGAGCAGCAGCGCCCGGATGTTCCTTGGAGAATGCAATCAGGGTCGGGCCTTTGAACACGTCGTTGAGGACCGAGTAATCGGTGCCTTCAACAGCGCGCTTGAGCAGGGTATTACGTACAACACGTACGTATACGCCAGCTTCGCGGGCCTCTTTACGGAGTCCGGTCATAGCGCCTACAGTCACACCGCGGGCATCAGCCACAACAGCGGACAGGGCGACTTTGGCAGCCTCGTTGACTTCAGCGACGATGGCCTTCTTGTCTTCGAGTTTAATTGCCACGGGTTTAACTCCTGCTTGTTACCGTTTCATCTGGCCGAAGCCGGATGTCGTTTTGGTGTCTGATTCGGTAAGGAACCGGGAGCACCATCTGCGTAGGCTGTTGGTTTAAGACTTGCGCCACCTACGGTCTTGGATAGCCCCCGCAAAGCAGGGACCCCAAAGTGTCGAAGCAGCGCAATCGCTTACGCTGCCCCTATGTATTACGCGTCGAGCGAGCTTTGATCGATGACCAGACCTGGGCCCATAGTGGTGCTCAGGGTTACGCGCTTGACGTAGATGCCTTTCGAAGTCGATGGCTTCAGACGCTTGAGGTCAGAAATCAGCGCTTCAACGTTCTGCTTCAGCTTCTCGGCGTCAAAACCAACTTTGCCGACGGAACCGTGGATGATGCCGTTCTTGTCAGTACGGAAACGTACTTGACCAGCTTTGGCGTTTTTCACAGCGGTAGCCACGTCAGGGGTAACGGTACCGACTTTCGGGTTCGGCATCAGGCCACGCGGGCCGAGCACTTGACCCAACTGACCCACAACGCGCATTGCATCCGGGGAAGCAATTACTACGTCATAGTTCAGGTCGCCGCCTTTCATTTCGGCAGCCAGCTCATCCATACCTACGCGATCAGCGCCGGCAGCCAGAGCGGCTTCAGCAGCTGGGCCTTGGGTGAACACGGCAACGCGAACGCTTTTGCCCGAGCCGTTCGGCAGCACGGTAGCGCCACGTACAACTTGGTCGGATTTACGCGGGTCAACACCGAGGTTGACGGCGATATCTACCGACTCAGAGAACTTAACTGCGGACAGCTCAGCCAGCAGAGCGGCTGCTTCAACAAAGTTGTAAGCCTTGCCAGCTTCAACTTTCTCAGCGATTGCCTTTTGACGCTTGGTCAACTTAGCCATTACACACCCTCCACGTTGAGGCCCATGCTACGAGCGGAGCCGGCGATGGTACGCACAGCTGCATCCATATCAGCGGCAGTCAGATCAGCCTGTTTGGTTTTGGCGATCTCTTCCAGCTGAGCACGAGTCACGGTACCAACCTTAACGGTGTTCGGACGAGCCGAACCGCTGGTCAGGCCAGCAGCCTTCTTCAGCAGAACCGAAGCAGGGGTGGACTTGGTTTCAAAGGTGAAGCTACGGTCGCTATAAACAGTGATGATCACTGGAGTCGGCAGACCAGGCTCCATGCCCTGGGTACGGGCATTGAACGCCTTGCAGAATTCCATGATGTTTACGCCGTGCTGACCCAGAGCTGGGCCGACAGGTGGCGACGGGTTGGCTTGTGCAGCCTTTACTTGCAGCTTGATATAAGCCGTAATCTTCTTAGCCATGAGCTACTCCAGTTTTGGGTTCTAGCGCCTTTCAGCTCCCCAGTTATTGCCTATTTATCCCAGTGACGACAAAACCCCGCAGCCTATGGCTGCGGGGTAAGGGATGCGTATGTCAGTTATGCCTTTTCGACCTGACTGAACTCCAGCTCGACCGGTGTAGAGCGACCAAAAATAGTCACTGCTACCTGGATTCGGCTCTTCTCGTAATTAACTTCTTCAACAACACCGCTGAAATCAGCAAACGGACCATCGGTCACGCGCACCATTTCGCCCGGCTCGAACAATGTTTTCGGCTTCGGCTTGTCACCACTATCGGCAACACGACGCAGAATGGCATCAGCTTCTTTTTCAGTGATCGGCGCAGGCTTATCTGCTGTACCACCGATGAAGCCCATGACGCGCGGAGTGTTCTTGATCAAATGCCAAGTCGCCTCGCTCATCTCCATCTGCACCAGCACATACCCCGGGAAGAACTTACGCTCACTCTTGCGCTTCTGACCGTTCCGCATCTCCACTACTTCTTCAGTGGGGACCAGAATCTCGCCAAAAACGTCTTCCATACCAGCGAGCTTCACGCGCTCGACCAACGAGCGCATAACATGCTTCTCGTAACCCGAGTAAGCATGCACGACGTACCAACGCTTAGCCACGGGACACCCTTAGCCTACAATCAACGAAACAAGCCAACCAAGCAGGGAATCTAAACCCCACAACAACAGCGCCATAACCAAAACAACAGCCACAACAATCAGAGTTGTCTGCGTGGTTTCTTGGCGAGTTGGCCAAACGACCTTACGAATTTCAACGCGAGCTTCTTTTGCCAACACCCAAAAAGCCTGACCTTTTGAGGTTTGCAGTGCAATTACACCAGCCAATGCTGCAATAACCAGCAAAGCCAGAACACGATACAGAATAGGCTCAGCAGAGAAATACTGATTACCGACTACGCCTGCGATTACCAGAGCAGCAACTACAAGCCACTTAAGCAGATCGAAGCGAGAGTCTTTGGCTTCAGCCTTAACATTCATCTACTAATATCCTGTAAAAAGACGCGCCAAATCCTAGGGAAAATGGCAGGTCAGGAGGGAATCGAACCCCCAACCTACGGTTTTGGAGACCGTCGCTCTGCCAATTGAGCTACTGACCTAAAAACTGAATCAGGCCGGCCATTATGCCGGCCCGATCAAAACAGATCAATCGATTAAGCGATGATCTTAGCTACGACGCCAGCGCCGACGGTACGACCGCCTTCACGAATAGCGAAACGCAGACCTTCTTCCATTGCGATGGTCTTGATCAGAGTGACAGTCATCTGGATGTTGTCACCTGGCATTACCATCTCAACGCCTTCCGGCAGTTCGCAGTTACCAGTCACGTCAGTAGTACGGAAGTAGAACTGAGGACGGTAGCCCTTGAAGAACGGAGTGTGACGACCGCCTTCTTCTTTGCTCAACACATACACTTCTGCAGTGAAGGTGGTGTGCGGCTTAACCGAACCTGGCTTGACCAGAACCTGACCACGCTCTACGTCGTCACGCTTGGTGCCGCGCAGCAGAACGCCGCAGTTCTCACCAGCACGACCTTCGTCGAGCAGCTTGCGGAACATTTCAACACCAGTACAGGTAGTCTTGGTGGTGTCACGCAGACCAACGATCTCGATTTCTTCCTGGATCTTGACGATACCGCGCTCGATACGGCCAGTTACCACGGTGCCACGACCGGAGATCGAGAACACGTCTTCGATTGGCATCAGGAACGGCTTGTCGATTGCACGAACTGGCTCCGGGATGTAGCTGTCCAGAGTTTCAACCAGCTTCTTAACAGCGCTGGTGCCCATTTCGTTGTCGTCTTGGCCGTTCAGAGCCATCAGAGCGGAACCGATGATGATCGGAGTGTCGTCGCCTGGGAAATCGTAAGTGCTGAGCAGGTCGCGCACTTCCATTTCAACCAGCTCCAGCAGCTCAGCGTCGTCAACCATGTCGGCCTTGTTCAGGAAGACAACGATGTACGGAACGCCTACCTGACGGGACAGCAGGATGTGCTCACGAGTTTGCGGCATCGGACCATCAGCGGCCGAGCAAACCAGGATAGCGCCGTCCATCTGCGCAGCACCGGTGATCATGTTTTTTACGTAGTCAGCGTGACCTGGGCAGTCAACGTGCGCGTAGTGACGCACGGACGAATCGTATTCAACGTGAGCGGTGTTAATGGTGATACCGCGAGCTTTTTCTTCTGGGGCGCTGTCGATCTTGTCGAAGTCAACCTTGGCCGAACCGAACACTTCGGAGCAGACGCGGGTCAGAGCAGCGGTCAGAGTGGTTTTACCGTGGTCAACGTGACCGATAGTGCCAACGTTGACGTGCGGCTTGTTACGCTCAAACTTTTCTTTAGCCATTTTGACTGCCTCCCAGAGAAGAATTGACTCAGCATCACCGCCATAAAACAAAGGCAGATACTTGCATATCTGCCTTTATTAGATGGAGCTCATGAGCGGACTTGAACCGCTGACCTCACCCTTACCAAGGGTGTGCTCTACCAACTGAGCTACATGAGCAAACACATTACGAAAACAACAATGCTGGAGCGGGTAGCGGGAATCGAACCCGCATCATCAGCTTGGAAGGCTGAGGTTCTACCACTGAACTATACCCGCGGAGCCTGCAGCTCTCGCTAAATCTGGTGGAGGGAGAAGGATTCGAACCTTCGAAGTCGATGACGTCAGATTTACAGTCTGATCCCTTTGGCCACTCGGGAATCCCTCCAAACGGGGCGGCATTCTCATTCGATGCCGACCTACTGTCAAGCAATTTCTCATTAAAAAACCTGAGGTTAGCTACATTGACAGCAACTTCGCAGAACACTTGTAAGCGCCACCCTGCGAAGCGGGGGCCATTCTATGCATTCTACTGAGGGCTTGCAACCCCCTCACACGGCATTAATTGCTGCTCTAAGCCCTTGAAGTCAAAAGCCAAACGCTGCAGCAAGGAATCATCCGCCAGACGCCGACTTTGCGGAGAGATACGCACCCAGAAACTGCGGTGTGCGCGCGTCAGCTCACGCAGAGACGGCTCGTACCCGGCATCACGCAAACGCTGCATGACACTCTGCGCCGAATCGCTGCGCGGAAAGATGCCCAGGGAAATACCGTTGGCCAAATCGCCCTGGGTAATGATGTAACTATCGATCTTGCGTGCCTGCAGCTCCCGCAACTGGCGCAGAGACGCCTGCCGTGAAGCCAGCGGCGGTAGATACACCCAGTAATCGACGCCCGCCGCCGCATCCATACTTTGCACACGCGACTGAATATCCAGACTCAACAACCGTTGTTCGACCGCAGACGCATCCGCCATCACCTCAAAACTACCGAGAAACAAGCACACAGCCTCAGCAGACTGCGCTACAGCAACCTCTCGTCGCGGCGGCGCGCTCGACTCACTGAGCAGGCGAATATCGCGCTTACTGTCTTGCGCCATATTTAGCGGTGCAATCTCAGTAACCCGCAAAGGAGCCTGCTGCTGATGCCACACGTAATAGAACAGATTCAGCACAACCAACCACAAGAACATCCAGCGCATGCATGACCTCAATCTATGGGGCAAGCGATCGCCAAGCCGATAAACACCAGATCCGGCACAACCCGCGCCCCCGGAATAACATCCATCACCAGCGGAGCATCCCCACCAGTGAGGAAAACATCAAAATCACTGCCCAGCAGCTCTGCCGCCATCGCCACCTGGCCACTGACAAAACCACGCAGCATCAACAAACATCCACGCTCAACAGCCTCAGCAGTCGCCCGCCCCGGCACCAAATCCTCAAGCGCCCTGGCCGCCTCATCGCTGTCATAACGTGTTCTGCGGGTGTGGGTTCGCAACTGCGTGCGCATCAGCGGCACGCCCGGGCAAATAAAGCCGCCCAGGTGCCTACCATCTGCCCCCACAAAATCCGAAGTAACCGCAGTGCCCAGGTCAATAACCAGCGCAGCCTTGCCCGATAACTGATAAGCCCCTACCACCGCAAGCCAGCGATCAAGCCCAAGGCGCTCGTACTGCTCATAGCCATTGCGCACACCCGACAAGGAAACAGCAGGCCGAGCTGCACGACACTCGACAGCAAAAGCCTGCTCAAGCTGGGAGATCAACTGCGCAGTCTCTTCGTCACTGCGCACACTCACCAGACGACAGGCACGTAGCTGCACTGCTTGCTCGCGGACAACCTCTATAAGCGCCTGATCCGAGTCAACGACACCGCCTACGTCTGCCGTAGCCTTGCCACCACCCAGCAAGCGCCACTTAATAAAGGTATTACCGCAGTCGAGCTCAAGAATCATCACGCAACCTCAGGCTAAGCTCACCGCCGCTAAAGCTTCGCTCAACCCCATCAACACGAAGACGAATGGCCCCAGAACGATCCACCCCTAAAACCTCACCTTCTATAGGCTCACCGCCAGCCGTTAGCGCAACTGATCCCCCCTGCCAAAGGTGACAAGCCTGCCACTCATCCTGCAAAGCCGCGAAACCATCACGCAGCTGAATATCCAGATAGCGCGACAGCTGCCGATTCAACTCACTGACCAGCTCATTGCGATTTAACAGACGCCCCAGCTCAGCACGCATCGAAGTCCAGGGCTGACCAATAGCCCCCTGATCAGCCGCGAGCATATTCACATTCAAGCCAATCCCAATGACCACATGACACACATCAGCCGGGTCGCCGGACAGCTCTAATAGGATGCCCGCCAGCTTTCGCTCATCGACCAGCACATCGTTGGGCCACTTCAATCCGGCCTCGGCCACGCCAAAGCCGCGAATAACCTGTAACAACGCCAAGCCGACAGCGAGGCTCATGCCTTCAAGCTGACGCATGCCACCCTCAACACGAACAACCAGGCTGTAATACAGATTCTCGCCGAAGGGACTTACCCAACTACGCCCCCGCCGCCCTCGCCCACTGGTTTGCCGCTCAGCGAGCACATAGAACGGCAGAGTCTGCGCCGCAGGCAACAGCCGTAATGCCTCCGCATTGGTCGAGTCCACACTGGGCATAACGCACATATGCCACTGCGGAGCATCCACCTGAGCATTTAGCCAGTCAGCATCCAGCAGCTGCAGTGGCGTCGCCAACTGATAGCCACGCCCGCGCACCTTGTGCAAGGGTAACGACAATTCAGCCTGCAAAGCCTGTAACTGTTTCCACACAGCAGAGCGGCTCACTCCCAAAGCCGCGCCAAGCGCCTCACCGGAGTGGAAACGCCCGTCTTGAAGAAGCCTTAACAATGCAAGCATATGAGTCCCGCCAAGCAATAAGGCACGCATGATAACGATGCGCCGTTTAGTTGCCTATCAAAGGCGCACCTGCGCCTGACTTGTTTTCGCGGCGCAAAATAAAACCCCCGATCAGTTACCTGATCGGGGGTTTTGGTATAGGTGCTTGACGATGACCTACTCTCACATGGGGAAACCCCACACTACCATCGGCGATGCATCGTTTCACTTCTGAGTTCGGGATGGGATCAGGTGGTTCCAATGCTCTATGGTCGTCAAGCGATTCAGCTGAGATGTCGCGCTGCTTTCGCGGCTCGCTACCTCGAATTGGGTATGTGATGTGTTTTGTAGTTGTGCAAATTTTCGGCTGTTGCAGTCTTCATAGAGACACACAAACATCAAATTGTTTGGGTGTTATATGGTCAAGCCTCACGGGCAATTAGTATTGGTTAGCTCAACGCCTCACAGCGCTTACACACCCAACCTATCAACGTCGTAGTCTTCGACGGCCCTTT